>NZ_CANLKR010000021.1 GCF_947491715.1 uncultured Shewanella sp.
AGAAAAAAGGCATTTATTTTCACTTTATTTATTAAGCACAACTTCCCCACTATTTACCCCCTAAGTTATCCACAAAATGACGCGTTATTGCCTAAAATACTGTCACTATAGATTTTATAGCGCCGAGTAAAGGCTACGGTAATACTCATCTGTTTCAAATAAGGTATGATGCGTACCTGAAGTCCTGATTTTCCCATGCTCTAAAATATGTACGGAGTCCATAATTGGCATAGCTGTTAATCGGTGACTTATCATCAGCAAGGTTTTGCCTTTGGCAAACGCAAACAATAAATGCAAAATATCTCGCTCTGTTCTCTTATCTAATCCTTCAGTCGGTTCATCCAGTAATAATAGTGGCGCATCTCTTAATAACACTCTAGCCACACCAATCCTTCTTTGCTCACCACCAGAAAGCTGTCTTCCTCCCTCACCTATCCATTGCTCGAGTCCATTACTGGTTTTATCTATCGATGTCACTAAGTGACCTAGCCCCACTTGATGCAATACTTGAGTTAACTGATCATCAAGATTATCTCGTTCGGGCTTTTTCATTTTGAGGAAGGAAACATTCATAGCTAGAAGCAAGTTATCTCTAAGTGTGCCACTTAATAAGTAAACACGTTGACTCATCACTGTCATGCTTTGCCGCAATTTCGACTCAGTAAAGTCATCAATATTTCGGCCATTGATTTGAATACTGCCTTCTCTTGCTAACCAATCCCTCGTGATCAGTGATAATAAACTGGATTTTCCACAACCCGTCTTCCCAAGTAACGCCACTTTGTCTCCCTTCTTAATAGAAAGGTTAATCCCCGATAGCACAGCTTGTTTATTCTCATAAGCAAAATGCAGATTTCGAATCTTCAATGCTTCCGGCACGCTTACATTACAGCTCTCACTGCGACTATCTTCGTGAAATACAATACTCGGTGTTTGATCCGTTAATTCACTGACTCGAGTTGCCGATGCAATACAACTTGATAAATGTTGAAATGCCCCCGCAATTGGCATCAGCATTTCAATCGTCGCCATGGTCATAAAAACAATCATGGCTAGCATTGGACCGGGAGGATTGTAGCTACCAACGCCAGACGCCGCTAAGTACATTAATAACACCAGTGTTCCACCATGTAGCATGATGAGTAAAGATTGACTTAGGGCGGTGATATTCGCCATTGTTTTTTGGCTGTTGTAAAACGTAAGCGCAACGGCTGCAAGTTGCTCACGATAGCGCGCTTGAGCACCAAATAATGTTAGCTCTGCCTGACCTTGAATATAATCTAATAGAATGGTGCGATACTGTCGCTTCATTTCAATGAGAGTACGGCCAGGTTTTTTGCCTAATTGATAAAAAAGAACGGGGATCACAAGCAGTATTATCAACAGCGTTCCAGATAATACCATTGCCAAATACACATCAAAAAACGATACAAAAACAAATAAACCTAAAAGCACACATAAAGAAGCAAAAATAGGCGTCACTAAGCGAAGGTATAAATGATCCAGTGTATCAATATCGGCAACTAAACGATTGAGTAAATCTCCACGCCTTATCCCTTGTAAGTCTTGGGCACTTAAGGGCAACAACTTCCCCCACGCCCAACACCTCAATTGGGTTAATAATTGAAACGTCGCCTGATGTGTCGCCAAGCGTTCACCATAGCGGCTGGCTGTGCGCGTAATCGAAAAAAAGCGCACACCTGCTGCGGGAGAAAAAAAATTAAATGCTTGAGCAGTCACTAAGCTTAAACCTGCTATGGCCGAGGCAGATAAAAACCATCCCGACAATGACAATAAACCAATACCGGCCAGTAAGGTCACGATACTCAGTAATAGTCCCACTGATAGCATCAACCACTGCTTTTTAAACATATAAAGGTAAGGTATTAATACTTTCATTGATTAACCCTCTTCCTTAGGACCATTTTGTCCTAAAGGACGTTTATCCGACATTTCATCAAAAGTGCGATCAGAAAACAGTGACGGCTCCATCGCTTCATTTAACATGTGACGAAATAAGCCATCGCAGCTTGCGATATCCTCAAAACGCCCCTCCTGTACCAACTTCCCTTCATCCAATACCAAAATACGATCTTTTTCTTTAAGCTGCTCTAAACGATGTGTCACCATGATGCTAGTTTTCAAGCGCATTGCCTTTGATAAGCTGAGCACGACCGATTGCTCACTATGGCTATCTAAACTGGCTGTCGGTTCATCTAATAAATACAAATCTGCGTTATGAGCTAAAGCACGAGCAAGGGCAATGCGCTGTGCTTGCCCAACTGAAACACCAGCCGATTGCTCTCCAACAGGATGATAAATACCTAATGTCAGAGGCGTGATAAAATCCATTGCCCTTGCTGCTTCTAATAAGGCGATAACGTGTGTGTCCGTTAAATCAGGGTTAGCCAAGGCCACATTGTCTCGTATGGTGCCATGAAATAATTGCGGTTCTTGGCCAAGCCACGTCAACCTCTTACGCCAATGCGTTAAATCAACACTCGACAACCCAATACCATTCACAAAAATGTCACCACGAAAAGGTAAAAAGCCCATGATTGCATTGAGCAGACTGGTTTTACCTGCCCCGCTTGGACCCACAATGGCAATATGCTCATTGGCTTTTAACTCAAAGCTTATTGGGCCTAATAATCGTTGACCGTCAAAGCTCATCACCTCTAAATCTTCTACTTTTATATCAACAAGCTCATTAATAAGCATAGAAGCAGTATTTGATGTATCACGTGTTACGCCAGCTGTTTTTATCGCCGTACTCGATTTTTCATCTTGATTGACTGATGATGTTTGCTCTTCATATAACAATAAGGCTTGTAATGCTTCTGCGGCGCCAATGGCTTGTGCCTTGGCATGATAATGTGCCCCTAAATCTCTGAGCGGCTGAAAAAATTCAGGGGCTAAAATCAACACAAAGAAACCCGTAAATAACGTCACTGGTGTGCCGTAATTGCCAAAGTTCAAATGGCCTAAATAACTAAACCCAAAATAAACCGCCAATACCGCAATAGACACGGCAGCAAAAAACTCTAATACCGCCGAGCTTAAAAATGCCATCCTTAGCACAGACATAGTCCGCTCTCTAAACTCATTCGAGGCTTTTTCTATGGCTTTTGCCTCCTCCTCTCCTCGATAAAACAACTTAATAGTACTCAGCCCTTTTAAGCGATCCATAAAATGACCGCTTAATCTTGATAACGCCGTGAAATTTTTTCGATTCGCGTCCGCCGCCCCCATCCCCACTAAAATCATAAATAAAGGGATTAAAGGTGCCGTTAATGCCAATACAAGGCCTGCAGCCCAATTCATCGGAAAAACGATCACCAAAATCATAAGAGGAATAAAGCCTGCTAGCATCATCTGCGGTAGATACTTGGCATAAAAATCATGTAAGTCTTCAACTTGCTCTAAAACAAGCGTGGCCCAACTGCCCGCAGGTTTACCTTTAATAAACACAGGACCAAGCGTTGAAAGCTTATTGAGCACCGCATCTCTTATATGCTGCCTAAGGCGAAGACCCGCCATAAAGCTAACCCGCTCTCGAGCATAAGCAAGCAAGGCTCTCAGCACAATAATCGCGATAAACCCAACAAACTCGGCTGTAAAGGCAGACGTTGGCATATTAAGAATAATCAGCCCATGTAAACATTTAGCCAACAACCAAGCCTGAATAATTAATGCCCCTCCTGTTAAGGCGCCCAATAACATACTCAAAGATAAATAGTGCCCACAGGCTTTTTTATGTGACTTTAACCACTGGAGTAAGACTGTTTCTTGAGATTTATCCATGGGGCTCCAAATTACGGATGATGCGTTAATACAAGGCTGAACTTGAGTATCCCAAGCATTCACATTAGAAGATACTTAAGCAGAAAAAAATGCTACACGGCGCACAAAACAGCCATGATGAAATAAATATTTGCAATAATAATGTAAGGATTCATGCGATAAAGCAGCAAAATATTAACCTTAATGAGTCAATATCCGCCTCCTACTTTCATCACTTCTTTTCCTATTTTAACGGAATACAGCCAAGTTCAATACTAATGGCACACCTAACCATGATGCATATTCAGTATGGTCTTGGAAATCTTTCCCTGTATCGGCATGAATTAAAATTGATAAGCCTTGCCTATTTTTATTCAACCAATGAAGTAACTCGTCATATTCCACTTGAGTGAAAGCAAGCTGACAGCTCCATTTAGGGTGTGGTCCAACTAACTTTTGATGAATACGGCCTAATTTCAGATTAAACAAATTCGCTGCTTGCTGACATAATTGTGTCGCCAGTGGCAGGGTCGTTTCATCAAAGTAAACATGAGCATGGTAAAACTCATGGCTATTTTCCTGTAACAATGCATCTTTATGTACAAAAACATTTTTGTCGGTCATTTCATCGCCTTCTTTCTATTTCTAGTGCGTTTACTGATATAATCCACGCCATGAAAACACTTCTCGTTATAGGCTATGTTTGGCCCGAACCTAATTCCAGTGCTGCCGGATCTCGTATGTTGCAGCTTCTTAATACTTTTTTACTGCAAGGATACCTGATCACATATGCCAGTCCGGCTCAGGCCAGCGAACATGCCGTTGTTTTATCTGATTTAACGATTACTGCCACTCACATTGATGTCAATGACAGCAGCTTTGATGATTTTATCATTGAGCTTCAGCCTGATATTGTGCTGTTTGATCGTTTCATGATGGAGGAGCAATTTGCTTGGCGAGTTGAAAAACATTGTCCTCAAGCCTTGAGAGTGCTCGACACCGAAGATTTGCATTGCTTACGTTTCGCCAGACAAAAAATGGCAAAAGCCCAGGCTAAAACCGTCATACAAGCTGTCGATAATCATCATTTATACAGCGAACAGGCCAAACGTGAAATTGCCGCCATTTTACGCTGCGATCTCAGTATTATGATCAGCGAATATGAAATAAAGCTGTTGCAAGAACACTTCAATGTGCCAAAGTCTGTCTTAATTTATATTCCTTTCATGCTGCCCACTTTAAAGGATCCCACTTTTAACCCCTTTGAACAAAGAGCCCATTTTGTTTCGATTGGAAACTTCCGTCATGAACCCAATTGGGATGCCGTTTTATGTTTAAAGCAATACATATGGCCACTCATTCGCAAAAAGTTACCCCAAGCGCAACTCCATATTTACGGTGCTTATCCTCCTAAGAAAGCTACGCAACTCCATAATGAAAAGCAAGGTTTTCTAGTTAAAGGCTGGGTTGATGATGCAAAAGCCATGCTGAGCGATGCCAAGGTATTATTGTCTCCTCTCAGGTTCGGTGCAGGGCTAAAAGGGAAATTTATTGATGCCGCAGAGTGCGGCCTTCCCAGTGTGACAACATCTGTAGGCCGTGAAGGGTTATTTTTGAATGATAATCTTTTCAATGACAGTCTTGTTGATAACAGTCTGATTAATAATAGTGTAACCAATGACGCGCTGGGGGAAAACTCAGTAACATTATTAAGCCATGATGATTTTAATCATTTTGCAGAATTAGCCATCGAACTCTATTGCAACGAGACACTCTGGCATACACTGCAACAAAACGGGCCCAGTTGGCTCAATCAACGCTTTAATGAGTCCAAATATCAAAGCTTGCTGATTGCCCGTATTGATGAAATCAACGAAACATTAGCCAGTCACCGCCAAAATAATTTTATCGGTTCCATGTTATTGCACCACAGCATGAAAAGCACTCAGTATATGTCACAGTGGATTGAAGCAAAAAACAAACTCACAAACTAGCCCATTTTCACCGATAACAAAAAAGCCATTCGAGAGAATGGCTTTTTTGTTAATTACTGCACACGAGTCACTTGACCGCCTAAGCCTTTAAACTTATCTTCAATGTGCTCATAGCCTCGATCAAGATGATAAATGCGATCCACTGTCGTCACACCATCGGCCACCAAACCTGCAATGACAAGACTGGCTGACGCCCGTAAATCGGTGGCCATCACTTGGGCACCATTAAGTTTTTCGATCCCTTGAATAACGCAAGTATGTCCTTCAAGCTCCATATGAGCGCCCATACGAATAAGCTCTGGCACATGCATAAAGCGATTTTCAAAAATCGTTTCACTGATGGTGGCCGTCCCTTCAGCCAACACATTCAACACACAAAATTGCGCTTGCATATCGGTTGGAAATCCTGGGTAAGGCACGGTTTTAATATTCACCGCTTTTGGCCGTTTACCTTGCATATCCAACTCTATCCAGTCTTTACCTGTGGTGATCCTTGCGCCCGTATCTTCCAACTTTGCCAACACCGCTTCAAGGGTTGAAGGATCCGCATCTAAACAACGAATACGCCCACGTGTCACGGCCGCAGCAACTAAAAAGCTACCTGTTTCAATACGATCAGGCATCACTCTATATTCACAGCCTTGCAATGACTCAACACCTTCAATGCAAATGCTATCGCTGCCCGCACCTTCAATTTTGGCGCCCATTGCAATTAAACAATTAGCCAAATCGATGATCTCAGGCTCACGTGCCGCATTTTCAATCACTGTCACGCCGTCAGCTAACGCTGCTGCCATGAGCAAGTTTTCAGTTGCGCCGACACTCACCATATCCATAAAGATATGCGCCCCTTTCAAGCGGCCATTAACGCGGGCTTTAATATAGCCTTCATCCACTTCAATGTGTGCGCCCATTTGTTCAAGGCCCTGTAAATGCAAATTGACAGGTCTTGCACCAATCGCACACCCACCAGGGAGTGACACATCCGCTTTACCAAAACGTGCCAGCAAAGGCCCTAAAATCAAAATCGACGCACGCATGGTTTTAACCAAATCATAAGGCGCACAAAACTCATTTAACGTTTTAGTGTCAATACACACTCGCCCAGAGCTCGACTGCGTAACCTTAGCACCAAGACAACGTAATAATTCACAACTGGTATTCACATCACGCAAATTAGGCACATTTGACACAATAAAATCAGTTTCGGCCAAGACACCCGCCATCAAGATGGGTAAAGCCGCATTTTTTGCGCCAGAGATCACAACGCTACCCGCCAATGCTGGACTGGCAGTAATTTCTAATTTATCCACAATGATTCTCTAACTTGGCATATTGAATACTTTTTCACGCTTCCATTGCGCAATAGTAAAAGCATTGATTGTTATAGCGTGTAACTCACCACTGGTAATATGGCCCATCAATGGCCCATAAATTGTTTGCTGTTGCTTAACGCGGTTCATCCCATCAAAACAGTCACCCACGGCAATAATTTTGTAATGAGTTCCCTCTTGGCTAACATGCACTTCTTCTAAAGACAGAGCCTCAAGCAGTATACCTTCTATCTCTTTACATTCCATGGATCTCTTCACCTCAGATGACTTCTTTAAAAAAGAAGTCTTTTAAATCATATAATTGGATTAATTTTTTAACTTGGTCCGCAGGCGCTTTCAGGGTCAGTATTTGCCCTTGTTTAGCGCTAATACTCACTAATTCAAAGATAAAAGCCATACCAGCACTGTCGCTAAATGCCAATTGACTTAAATCTAATACTTGCGTATTTGCCGCTAATAAAGTCGTTTTTTTCGGCCACAAGTCTATCACATCATTTTGATTCAAATGACCACTGATATGGCAAACCTCGCCTTGTTGAGTAAAAGTCGGCACTATTTGCTCTTCTCGCTAGATTGACTGGTGATAGATTGCTGTGCTTTTTCATTTAACGTTTCTATGACTTTATCAATCCCTTGTTGACGAATAAGATTACCAATTTCTGATTGTTTCGTTGATAATAAACTCACACCTTCAGCAACCATATCAAACGCTTTCCAAGTACCATCTTTCAAACGTCTTACTTTGAAAATCAATTTAATCGGCGGACGACCTTTCTCGATAACTTGTACATCAACACTGACCATTTTTTCATTAGCAAATTTTTCAGCGGGCGAAAATTGAATTTTTTGATCGGTATATTCAGTAAACGCTTGCGCATAAGTGGTGATCAAGTAATCAGTAAAAGCCTTCACAAAGTTATTGCGCTGCTCTTTCGTGCTGTCTCTTAAATACTGTCCCATGACCTTGTATGATGCATATTTAGAGTCAATATAAGGCATCAAATCATCTTGAATAATCACTTTTAAGTAATTAGGGTCGGCTTTAATTTTTGCTTGCTGTTTATGAAAGCTGGCAAAGGTTTTATTCGCCGCTCCTTCAATCATTAAATAAGGATTTTTAGTATCAATAACAATACTACTAGGATCAGCTACCTTCTTACTCGCTTCAGGATTTGCCTGTTGACTCGCTGAAGATTTCTCTGCATTCACAGTCGTATCTTGGGCAAAAACATTGGCACTCGACCCTAATAAAATAACCGTAACAGCACTGGCTAATAGTTTTTTCAACATAATTTCAACTCCGTTTATTTGCCTTTAGAAGACATGCTATATAACAGTTGACCAATTAAATCTTCAAGAATTAACGCAGACTGCGTGTCGTCAATACTGTCACCATTTTTCAACATCGACACATCATCATCGACAAATCCAGGTTTTAAACCAAGAAACTGCTCGCCCAACAGGCCTGACGTTAAAATAGCTAAGCTACTGGTATCAGGAAAAGAAGAATATTGCTTATCCATTGCCATGGTCACAACAGGTTCAAGTTTCACCGGATCAAGCTTAATCGCGGTCACACGCCCGACAACAACCCCACCCACTTTAACTGGAGAGCGCACTTTTAACCCGCCAACATTACCGAATTTGGCATACAAGGTATAGGTACTATCACCTCTGCTCACTTGTACATTAGCCACATTAAAGACTAACACTAGAAACGCCGCCAACCCTGCCAACAAAAACAGCCCAACGAGTATTTCAATTTTCCGTGTCAACATACCTTTATTACCACTCTCACTTGCGATACCCAATGTATCTACATTTATCAATTAACGGTAACCTTTACTCATGATCACCGCCGACTTTTGATGTGCCCATTAATTTATCATCTCATCATACTGTTAGACTAAAACTAAATAGACATATTCAATATATGTTCAGCTCAGATTCATCATTACTGGCCAAACATTAAAGTGGTCATTAAGAAATCTAATGCCAAAATGGCTAAGCTAGACTGAACCACTGTTTGTGTTGTCGCTTTACTGATCCCTTCAGGATTAGGAATAACATGATAGCCACGATACAGCGCTATCCAAGTCACTACTACGGCAAATACGACACTTTTAATTAAACAATTAACAATATCTTTTCGCCATTCAACTGATGCTTGTAAAATCGACCAAAAACTTCCTGAATCTATCCCTTTCCAATCGACGCCCACTACATGGCCACCATAAATCCCCACAGCGCTAAACATGAGTGCCAAAAGAGGTAAACTGATGACACCAGCCCAAAAGCGAGGAGCAATGATTTGCCGTAAAGGATCGATAGCCATCATCTCTAAACTGGATAATTGTTCCGTACTTTTCATCAAGCCAATTTCAGCAGTCAATGCCGATCCCGCACGCCCTGCAAATAATAGCGCCGTGACCACAGGTCCTAGCTCTCGCAATAAACTTAAGGCAACCATAGGCCCTAAACTTTGCTCAGCACCATAACCTACTAAAATAGTATAGCCTTGAAGCGCTAGTACCATTCCGATGAATAGGCCCGAGACTAAAATAATCACCATGGATTGCACACCCACCACATAAAGCTGCTTTATCAGCAAAGGGGTGCCTTTTTTCACACGAGGTACTCTCACCACTGCACGATAAAGCATAATGCCGGCACGACCCATGCCCATAACATTATCAATCGCCCAGCGCCCAACGTTGGCGATTTTATCAATCACACTCATTCAACACCCATCCTTAAATTTACCTGCTATTTATCTATAGAAACGTCTATTTCAAACCCTGTAACAACTCTTGCTGATAATCTGCAGCGGGGTAATGAAAAGGCACGGGCCCATCAGGCGCACCTTGTATAAATTGTTTCAATTGTTCACTATCGGTATTACGCAGCGCTTCAGGTGTACCATGTGCAATAATGGTTTTATCCGCCATCACATAGACATAATCAGCAATACTTAATACTTCTTGTACATCATGTGAAACCACCACGGACGTTAGATTTAACGCATCTGACAACTCACGTATCAATTTTACCAATACACCCATTGAAATCGGATCTTGTCCCGCAAACGGTTCATCATACATCACCATCTCAGGCTCTAATGCAATCGCCCTCGCTAAAGCCGCACGACGCTGCATACCGCCTGATAATTCAGTGGGCATCTGTTTCGCCACGCCTCGAAGTCCTACCGCTTCAAGTTTCATCAACACAATGCGCTCGATTATCGGCTCGGCCAACCCCGAATGTTCCCGTAATGCAAAAGCGACATTATCAAAGACATTCATATCAGTAAAAAGTGCCCCACTTTGAAAAAGCATACTCATACGCTTTCGTATAGAAAATAGCTCCGCGCGGCTCGCTTTATGAATATCTAGACCATCAAACAACACTTGGCCTGAATCTGGGGTTAACTGCCCCCCCATTAATTTCAATAAGGTTGTCTTGCCAATCCCGCTGGGGCCCATGATGGCCGTCACTTTTCCTTTAGGGATCGATAAACTGACATCATCATAGATAACACGTTGTCCACGACTAAAGCCCAAATTTCGAATCTCAATGAGCGGTTTCTGCGTTTGAGTCATACTTAAATTCCGGCATTTATAAGATGAAATATCAGGTCTCCCTGACAAAAATAGAGTGATAAATTGTACGAAATTGATAAAATAGAAACAACATAATCTAGACTATCTTGCCTCAATACTTTCAATTTACGTCAAATCCAGCGAAAATGCTCGCCAATACTTCTAAAAATTATAATCAAATGCTATTTAATATTCTGATACTACTTGCAGGTCTTGCTACTTTGGTCTGGAGTGCTGACAAATTTGTTTATGGTGCCGCCGCATTTGCACGAAATTTTGGCTTACCGCCAATGCTTATCGGACTCACCATTGTCGCCATGGGAAGCTCTGCACCAGAGATGTTTGTTGCTGCAACCGCTTCAATCAATGGCATGACAGATATGGCCATCGGTAATGCATTAGGATCAAACATAGCAAATGTCACCCTAATTTTGGGTATCACAGCATTACTCGGCGCCATAGCAGTCCAGTCGCAAACCCTAAAGCGTGAAATACCTATGATGCTAGGCGCAACAGCAATCGCCGGTTATTTTTTACATGATGGCCATTTAAACAGAATGGAAGGCATGATGTTATTAGCAGTCTTTTTTATTCTTATTGGCTATCTCATTTGGCATGCCGTAAAAAATAAAGCTGACGATCCCCTAGCTAATCAACACAGTGATGAAATTCCAACAGACGTTCCCACCCCTAAAGCGGTATTATGGCTCATTGTCGGCTTAGTCTTGCTCCCCTTGTCTGCAGACTGGATGGTGCAAGGTGCCGTCGGTATCGCAAAAGCCTATCATTTATCAGATTTAGTGATTGGACTCACCATCATCGCTATCGGAACAAGTTTACCTGAACTCGCGGCCAGTGTTGCAGGTGTACTCAAAAAAGAAGATGATTTGGCCATTGGCAATATTGTCGGTTCAAACCTCTTCAATATTTTGGCAGTATTAGCACTTCCAGCACTTATTTCACCCGGAGCTGTCGATATTTCAGTCGCAAGTCGTGATTATTATATGGTGCTTGGAACCAGTAGCGCATTGGCCGTATTAATTTTATTAAGTGGGCGTGCAAGACAACTTAAACCTTGGCATGGGATTGCACTCCTAATAACCTTTATCCTATATCAAACAGCCCTTTTTCTGTCTTAATCGACATTCAAAGGCCTAGCAAGATTTTATAGAGAGATCAAAATGGTAGATGAAAGTAAATTACGCCAATGGGGCAAAAATGTTATTCAAATAGAACAACAAGCCCTTGAAAATCTTTATCAATATGTCGACTCTATTGAATTTGCCCAAGCTTGTCAGCTTATGTTTGATTGCAAAGGTAAAATCATTGTTATGGGCATGGGAAAGTCAGGGCATATCGGTAACAAGATCTCTGCCACTCTTGCCAGTACAGGCACACCTGCCTTTTTTGTCCATCCAGGAGAAGCCAGCCACGGTGATTTAGGGGTATTAGGCCAAAATGATGTCATTCTCGCCATCTCAAATTCAGGTGAATCGGATGAAATATTAACCTTATTGCCCGTTATCAAACGATTAGGCTTACCCTTAATCGCAGTCACGGGCAATCCCCATTCTAACATGGCAAAATTATCCCAACTGCACTTATGCATTCAAGTGCCTGAAGAAGCGTGTCCGTTAGGGTTAGCCCCCACTTCAAGTACGACAGCAACGTTAGTGATGGGCGATGCCTTAGCCGTCGCCTTGCTACAAGCAAGGGGCTTTACCCAAGATGATTTTGCATTATCTCACCCAGGTGGTAGTTTAGGGCGTAAACTATTATTAAAAGTGAAAGATGTGATGCATCAGGGGGAACATTTACCTTCTGTCAGTCATCAGATTTGTATTTCAGAAGCCTTATATGAAATATCCAAAAAAGGACTCGGCATGACTGCCATTGTCGACGATAATCAAAATTTAGTGGGTATTTTTACCGATGGTGATTTGCGCCGCGTCATCGATGCAGAAGTCAATTTACGCACGACCCCAATAAACAATGTCATGACTAAAGGCTGTGTTACCGTTGATGAAAATATGCTGGCAGCACAAGCTTTAAAGCTCATGGATGAAGAAAATATTAATGGCTTGATTGTCATTAATGCTCAACAACAAGTTATCGGCGCACTTAATATGCTTGATATGGTCAAAGCAGGAGTTATATAACATGTCACATTCTGGATTTTATGGCCCTATTGAAGACAATACTTGGGAAAAAGCAAAAAACATCAAATTACTGATCTGTGATGTTGATGGCGTGTTTTCCGACGGACTCGTCTACATGAGCAACAGTGGTGAAGAATTGAAAACCTTCCACACACGAGATGGCTACGGGGTTCGTTCGTTACTCTCTGCGAATATTAATGTGGCCGTGATCACTGGCCGCCAATCACAAATTGTCGAAAACAGAATGACGGCTCTCGGTATTACTCAAATCTATCAAGGCATAGACGACAAATTGGTTCCTTATCGTGAGTTACTCGAACACTATCATGTCAACCCTGACGAAGTCGCATATATTGGAGATGATATGGTCGATCTAGCCGTAATGAAAGCCGTGGGGTTCTCAGTTTGTGTTGCAGACGGGCACCCCTATGTCAAACAACATGCAGATATGATCACGACACTCAAAGGTGGACATGGTGCATTACGTGAGCTGACCGATTTACTTTTACTGAGCCAAAATAAATTTGAAACGGCGCATGGAATGAGCATATGAGTCGTGTTAGCATCGCCATCATTCTTTTATTTAGTACTGCGCTGATTTTATATTGGCAGGTACAATCTAAGAAAGAAGATCAAGCACGCAACATTGATATCAGTCAGCGTCCAGATTATATCGTTGAGGATCTTTCTGGGATAGAATATAACAAGTTGGGGCAAATCAGTAGCCGTGTTTCTGCCAAGCACATGGAACATTTTGACAACACCAACATGACCTATTTCACTCAACCCGTTTATTTGATTTATCCTGACAATCGACAAGGGAAATGGCGTATACAAGCCAAAAAAGGCACCTTGAATAAAATCACAGGAAAAGTGACATTAGAAAATAATGTCATTATCGACTCCATGAGTCCAGATCAACCCTTAAGGACTGTTAAGACTGACTTTTTAGAGCTGGATCTCAACACCAAAATTATGACATCAAATAAGCACATCTATATTACTGGTGTCGATTTTACCATTGAAGGTAAAGGCCTTTATGCCGATCTCAACACGCAAACAGTCAAGCTGACCAGTCAAGTAGAAGGAAAATATGAAACTAAATAAACCCATTATTGCCACATTACTTTGCCTTGTTAGTATTCATAGCCTGGCCAAAGAAGGGGATTTAGAGCAAGAGGTAAAAATATCCGCTTCGAGTCAAGAAGCGGATATCAAAAATAATCAATTAATCTTTCATGGACCCGTTATTGTCACTCAAGGCAGTATTAAAATTAATGCAGCTGAATTACAAGCATTTTCTAAAGGTGATGACTCAGCCAAAACTCTCGTGGCAAGCGGCTCCCCGGCCACTTACTTTCAGATAATGGATGATGGCCGCCCAGCGCAAGCCAGCGCCAACGAAATTCACTACGAACTCTCTACGCGAACCTTAACTTTAATCGGTGAAGCCACTCTATCACAAGGTGGCAGCCGTGTTACCGGCAGCCGAATACGATACAATATAAAACAGCAAAAATTATTAGCGGAAAGTACAGGTAAAGGACAAGATAGAGTCATCACAGTGATCCAACCTGAAACGTACAAAAAATCAACACAAAACAATGTTACGACACCAACGGATCTGTTACCTTCAAAGGAAGGTGATACTGAAACACAGCTTCCAGTGCCTCAATCACAAAACAACATTAGAGAAAAAAAAGTAGATCAATCTATTGAAGAAACCCCCGTTCCTGAATCACAATCCTTAAGCCAAGAGAAAGCAACGGCTCCTGTCGATACAACAGCAAACAAAAAAATTAAGACGCTAGAAACGAAGTTATCTCAATTGACAAGTAAACGCGGAAAACTTGAAACACAGCTAACAGCATTAGCTGCCAGTAAAACCAATAAAGATATTTCATCATCTGAATTTGACTTCAAAAAAGTCAAGTTACAGGAACAATTAGATAAAATAACACCTCAACAGAAGCAACTAGAAAATCAACTTTCTGATCTCATGCCATCAACAAATCAATTGAAAGCCATATCTTCAGAAATCATGAATAAAACGTCAGACTTACAAGCATTAACTTCTCAGTTAACTTCATCTGAATCCAATACAACACAAAATATAGATACAGGCACATCGCCACAGAAGCAGGAAAAAGAATGACTTCGATTACACTAGAAGCTCGAAATTTGGCAAAAAGTTATAAGAATCGTGCTGTTGTTCAAAATGTGAGCCTAAAAGTCAATACTGGACAAATCGTGGGTTTACTCGGCCCAAATGGGGCGGGTAAAACAACCACTTTTTATATGGTCGTTGGTTTAGTACAAAGTGATAAAGGGCAAATATATCTTAATAATGAAGATCTCACGTCCAACCCTATGCACCTTAGAGCACGTAAAGGCATAGGTTATTTACCACAAGAAGCCAGTATTTTCCGTAAATTATCTGTCAGAGATAATATTATGGCCGTTTTACAAACCCGCTCTTCTTTAAGCCAAGAAGATAGAGAAGAACAATTGGAACATTTGCTTGAAGAGTTTCATATAACCCATATTCGCGACAGTCAAGGTATGGCTCTATCTGGTGGAGAACGCCGACGAGTCGAAATTGCTCGAGCCCTCGCCGCCAACCCTAAGTTTATTTTACTGGATGAACCCTTTGCTGGTGTTGATCCTATCTCAGTCATTGATATTAAAAAGATTATTGAGCATCTTAGAGACAGAGGACTAGGCGTGTTAATTACTGACCATAATGTGCGTGAAACACTAGATGTCTGTGAGCATGCCTATATTGTGAGTCGAGGTAATTTAATCGCTGAAGGCACACCTGCTGAAGTTTTAGACAATAAGCAAGTCAGGGAAGTGTACTTAGGCGAGCAATTCAAGTTATAGTGTGGATATTAATGAGTAAGTCATTAAAACGTATTAAAATAAAATTAAAACGGCGGGTAAAAGTTCCCACTCCATTTAATCATACTTAATATCGTATTATCCTAAGTTACGACTTGATAATAAAAACCATTGACCGTCTGATTGAGCTTGAGCTTCTTATCCAAGACGTATCATGCTCAATAAATTAGGATGATGACAAGTAGGGAATAGCGGTAACATGAAAGCATCACTTCAACTTAAAATGGGTCAACATTTAACAATGACCCCTCAGCTGCAGCAGGCAATACGCTTGTTGCAATTGTCATCATTAGAATTACAACAAGAGATCCAGCAAGCCCTAGAAAGCAACCCTTTGTTAGAGCTTGATGAAGGCCAAAATGATCTTAACTCCCTAGATAATGAACAAAAATCATTAACAGAAGATGATGCTTTTAACCAAGATACCGATCCTCAAACTTCACCAGAAAATGCCGCCATTGAAACCCCCGAAGCCCTGACTCAAGATTCCATGCCAGATGAACTCCCCATGGACACATCTTGGGATGAAGTTTACAGCGCCTCTTCAGGTAGCAGTCATTCCATTCGAGATGATATGCCTTTTCAAGGCGAAACCAGTGAAGGCCTATATGAGCATCTGGAGTGGCAGAAGAATTTAACCCCATTTTCAGATAATGATCTCGCCATTGCTACCGCCATTATTGATGCAATTGACGATCGTGGTTACCTCACACAAAGCTGTGAAGATATTTTAGAAGCCATGGGTAATGAAGAGATCGAAATCGATGAAGTCAATGCCGTATTAAAACGGATCCAACACTTCGACCCTATTGGTGTAGCCGCTAGAGATTTAGGGGAATGCTTATTGCTACAACTTGCTCAATTTTCTCCAGAGACTCCCCATATTGACAGCGCCAGATTACTTATAAAAGACTACTTAAATCTCATCGCAGGCCGTGATTTTCGCTTACTCATGCGAAAAACGAAGCTCAAAGAAAACGAATTAAAGCAAGCCATTAACTTAATACAAACCCTCAACCCTCGGCCAGGGTTATCCATTTCTCCCAATAAAGAAGAATACGTGATCCCTGATGTTTCTGTCACAAAAATCAAAGGCCGCTGGCATGTGGAACTAAACCCTGACAACATGCCAAAAATTAATGTTAATCAACAGTATGCCTCCATGGCTCGCAGCACAAAAAATCAAGCTGACGGACAATTTATTCGTGGTCATTTGCAAGAAGCTAAGTGGTTTATCAAAAGCTTAGAAAGCCGTAATGAAACCCTATTAAAGGTCACAAATTGCATTGTTAAATTTCAGCAAGGATTTTTCGAGTTTGGTGAGGAAGCCATGAAACCTATGGTGCTTAACGATATTGCAGAGGCCGTCGACATGCATGAATCTACCATATCACGTGTGACCACACAAAAGTATATGCATACTCCCAAAGGCATCTTTGAACTCAAGTATTTTTTCTCAAGCCATGTGGGCACAGACGATGGTGGAGAATGTTCATCCACTGCAATCCGCGCTTTTATTAAAAAGTTAGTCGCGAACGAAAATCAACAGAAGCCTTTAAGTGATAGTAAAATAGCCTTATTACTCGCCGAACAAGGCATCAAAGTGGCACGCAGAACCATAGCCAAGTATCGGGAAGCCATGTTAATTCCACCATCAAACCAAAGAAAGAGTTTATAAATAGACCAAATATCGTTCAGTTATTATCCATAATGTTTAAAATAACGGTGATTTGTATAAAAGTTGGTATATAGAGTAACTCTTTATCGTATACACTATGATTAAAAGTTACTCAAAAGCAATTGTTTTACAGATCAAATCGTAAGGCTAGCATGGAATAAATGAATTATAATAAGAAACACAGACAAAGCTTGAACAGTATTTCGATCAGATCCATAATGTGCGCCTTAGTTTCACCTGTATTTTTGCCAAAGATATTGAAATGACCTTTTCAGTTCATCTTTGGTTTTATATCTACCATAAAAGTACTCAATAAACTAAAATTAAAGCATACATCTTCTGAAGATAACAACTTTAGAATAACCAACAAACAATATGAAATTAAATAGTTAATGATGGAATTAAGCAGCATACTTAAACCAGAATGCACAACTTGTGCAACGCCTGGTAGCAAAAAAAAAGTACTGGAGCTCATTAGCGATATCGCTGCTGCACAGTACCCAGAGCTTTCTGCGCAAGAAATTTTTGAAAGTCTTCTCGCAAGAGAAAAAATGGGCAGCACAGGAATAGGCAATGGCATTGCTATCCCCCATGGCAGATTGAAGAGTATCACTCGACCTATCGCTGTGTTAATCAAATGTGAGGAACCCATTGCCTTTGAAGCAATTGACAAGCAACCCGTCGATATTCTATTTGCTTTATTAGTGCCCGCAGAGCAATGTGAGCAACATCTGCCAACCTTATCACTAATGGCCGAAAAGCTTAATGACAAAGCCATATTAAAGCAGCTGAGAAAAACCCAAGATGACGCAGAGCTTTATAAGGTGATCACGCAATGAAACTTGTCATGGTCTCTGGGCGTTCAGGATCAGGAAAATCCGTCGTTTTAAGGGTGCTTGAAGATCTTGGCTATTATTGTGTCGATAACCTCCCCCTTCCTATGGTCACCCCATTGCTAGAGCAACTTGCAGGTAGTACAGAACGCGTGGCCATCAGTGTCGACATTCGCAACATGCCCGCAGACGAAGCACAAATCAACGAACATTTGGGGAAATTACCCAGCGATATTGAACTGTGCAGCTTTTTCATTAATTCCAATGATAAAGTATTGCTAAAACGTTACAGTGAAACCCGCCGGCTGCACCCACTTTCGCGCAGTAAAGTATCACTATTAGAAGCCATTCAACTTGAACAGAAACTGCTCGAGCCACTATCTAAACGTTTTGATTATTATATTGATACTTCTACTCTCAATATTTATGCATTAAATGATAAAATTCGAGAAATTTTATTGGGCAGCACAAATAAAGAGTTGGTGATTAATTTTGAATCTTTTGGCTTTAAGTATGGCATGCCAAAAGAAGCAGACTTTCTATTTGATGTTCGATTCTTACCTAATCCTCACTGGAAGCCAGAATTAAGACCCATGACAGGTTTAGATGAACCTGTGCAAATCTTTCTTAATCAAGAAGCCTTAGTCAATAAACTAATCTGGCAAATAGAGAATTTATTACACACTTGGTTACCTCACTTAGAACGCAACAATCGCAGTTATCTCACCATTGCAATTGGCTGTACAGGCGGTCAACATCGCTCTGTTTATGTAGCGGAACAATTAGCGAGACGCTTTATGGGAGGGAAACATAAAGTACAAGCAAGGCATAGGGAGCTAAAGTAACTTATGTTGAAACTAACAAGAGAAATCACTATCTGTAACAAACTGGGGTTACATGCAAGAGCCGCAACAAAACTTGCAATTTTAGCCTCTGAATTTGATGCTGAAATCACCGTAATCCAAGACGATAAACACGCATCGGCCTCCAGCGTTTTAGGATTACTGATGTTAGAAAGTGGCATGGGGAAAACCGTTACACTTGTCGCCAAAGGCAAAGATGCAAAAGAAGCGCTCGATGCGGTATGTAAACTCATTAATGAAAAGTTTGACGAAGAGTCCTAGAACGCCGTCCTTGGCGATGACGAATTGAATCCCTTTACTTATAGCCCATGAATTATAAAGGACTCATTACAATTTCAACTCGTCTGTTTTGAGCCCGTCCAGCTTTAGTACTATTAGTCGCAATAGGATCCACTTCCCCCATGCCTTGTGAACTCAGACGACTAGACTTTATTTGTCTAGACATCAAATAATTAGAAACTTCACTGGCTCTCACCTGAGACAGACGTAAATTATACGATGCTGAACCGGAACTATCGGTATAGCCTAATACATTTAAACGTGTGTTATCATATTTTTTGGCAACGACCGCAACGCTATTAAGCACATTTCTCGCACCTTGACTTAAATTGGTTTGGTCAACGCCAAAAGTCACTGCATTAGGCATATTCAAGATAATATTCTCACCACTACGAGTGACACTCACACCGGTTGATTGCAGCTGCTTTCTTAGCTCAGCTTCTTGTACATCCATGTAATATCCAACACCACCACCGACAGCAGCACCAGAAGCAGCCCCAATAAGCGCACCTTTTCCACGATCACTCTTACTTGAAGAAGCCACACCTATCACCGTTCCCGCAATCGCGCCAATAACAGCACCAGTGGTTGCGTTAGCCGTCTCAGTTTCATTAGTATAAGGATTAACGGTTTGACAACCCGCCATCGCAACAACCACGCTCCCCATTAATATTGGGACAAAAATCCGCTTCACTACTCTTATCACTTTTTTTCCTCATTACGATACAAATAAGAAAACCACCAAAGTGTGATTAACTCGTAGGGGCTGTTGATCTTTCGTGGTTAAATTATGTCCGAATTAAACGTGTTTTAATCACGGCGTAGTGAGGGCTGCCTAGCCCTCTAAGCAAATTCACTACAACAAAGAGTAAAACACGTTTAGTGAATCCTACGGACAGTGTTTGTGGCACCTTTTTACTGCGTTATCGCTTATTTATGTAGAATCACTACACAGCATAAGCTCTGTCTTGTATAAAAGCACCACAAACTGCTGCAGAAATCATCACCAAAGATCAAAAGCCCCTAACCATCTTGATAAATTTGGCACTAGTATAACCACAAGTTATTTAAGAATGCTAACCCCTCTCATACTGAAAAATCGCACTATTAAGGTGCATTTGCACCATCTCATCCCTTAAATAAAAAAATACGCAAAGTTATTTTCTGTAAGTATCTGTAAATATTTATTAAATAAACGCGCTAAATTTGGCACGAATTATTCATATTATTTTGTAAACGTTAATGTAAACCCGAGAGGGAAACATGATGAATCGAGCGAAAGAGCACATTAAACGTTATTTTGACTATTGGTTATCACAGCCTCATGTGGGCTTCAGTCAATGGGATATCTATCAATCCGAGAGGAGATTATGATGAGAAATATAAAATACTGGCTCAAACGCTATCGTGAAAATTGGTTTTTTTTGTCTCACATCGGCATCAGTCAATGGGATGTGGAAAAATAAATACGCAACGTAATGAAAGATTTTCTTTTTACCTATACCCGTGATACTTCATAGCAAAGCCACTTCTCCCATTCGCCCCAAACGATTAGAGAAGTGGCTTTGCGCCTTTAAGTAGCCTTAGTATTTAATCTTTAATATGTCGATAGGTGATCCAAGTCGAACCACACCAATTCACCACTAATCCAGCCAAAACCCCCATTGCCAAGGATAAAATCGCAAAAATAATCGTTGCAGGTAAGAATTCACCTAAAAAGTAAAACACCCCTAGGTTAACTCCGGCTGCAAGACAAGAGATCAACAGTGCTATAGAAAACTGTGACCGCTTATTCAACTGGATACGATGACGAAAAGTAAAACATCGATTTCCCAACCAAGTTAATACTGTCGCCACGAAAAATGCCATCAATCTCGCTTTAAAAGCGGGAATACCTTCCCATTGATACAGCATGATAAAAATAGCCATGTCAATAAAAAAAACACTTCCCCCCACCAGCAAAAAACGAACAGATTCATGATTGATGCTCATGAGATATGCGACTAGTCTAGATATTAGCTTTTGCATAATAACAACACTTTCTCGTCAGTATTCGCTTGCCTTTGGCATTGATCAAATAATGTATTATTTTCTAATACATTATTCTTCACAACAATATAATAAGGCGTCTTAGGCAATACTGATGATGCCTGTTTAGGCTTCACAACCTTCACTTGTCCTTGGCTATAATACTCAGCAGAAAAAGGAGCTTTTCCCCAATAATAAGTGGGTAAAGAAAGAGTTCGTTGCGCTAATATCCATTTATCACTTTTCTCCTTAGTCGGTCCATCCCTCAAACCAACTAAGGTTACAAGAAGTAACACCGCCATACTTAATGCCACAGTCTTCAATCTCGGTACACCCAGTTCTGCCCAAGCCTTTGCAATCAATAAAGCCATAGCCGGCACGCCAGGTAATACATATGCAGGCAAAATATTGCCCGCTAACGTAAACAATAATAAAGGAGAAAGCATCCAGCAAAGTAAAAAAGCCGTCAGCCTATCGAACCCACTCTTACCTGTTTTATATAAATTATACAATGCCTTGGGTAAATAAAGACTCCACGGCAATGCAGCAACAGCAAAGTACACCCAAATGGTACCACGTATTCGGTCATGTGCGCTGCCGTATAAATCACCTTTCCAGCCACTATCAATGAAGCGGTCCCAATGCTCACCCACAATAAAATATCTTAAAAAACCAGGGGTTGCATGCTCAGCTGCAATATACCATGGTAAACATAGCACCAACATCAGTATAGTGCCTGATAATAATGGGGTGCGTTGCCAAACGAGTTTCCAAGGTTTAATAAAACCGTACTGCCAAAATAGCCAAACTCCAACACCTACAGCAAAAATAACTAAAGTCACTGGGCCTTTTGCCAACATACCGATAGCCAATCCCACAAATCCGACATAACCCCAAGCTATTTTGCCTTGCCAAGACAGGTAAAAACCTATCATCGCCAGTGTTATACCTAAGGTAAGCCCCATATCCGTCATCACGGCACCAGCACTGATGTAAAACACCACTGTGGATGTGAGTAAAATAACACTGCTCATCGCCGGAATTCGACAATATTTAGCAAATCGATAAATGAAATACAATACCGCAACTCCAGCAAGAAAGTGCGGTAATCTCAAAAAGAATTCATTATTTTCAAACACAAAAATAGACGCTGCACTCATCCAGGTCTGTAATGGTGGTTTCCCCCAAAAGGGGATCCCATAACTAAATTGAGGCGTTAACCAATTGCCTGTTTCAACCATTAACCTCGCCATTTCACCATAACGAGATTCTGTGGTATCCATTAATGGATACAAGCCTAATGTCACCAACCTGACAATCAATAAACCGAGTAGCACCAGCACAGATGAACACCATAATCCGCTTTTTTTCATTTCAGCGACTCCTGTTTATTCAATGCTTCATATTCAATAGAATCGTCGCGTTGAGCATTTTGCGCTTGATGTGATACCTCTTCGATTAAGTACAGCGGCCGCTGCTTAACTTCAACAAACACTCGACCTAAATATTCTCCAATTAACCCTAAGGCTAATAACTGAACCCCTGCAAGCCCCAATTGCACCACCATCATTGACGGATACCCTGCCACTGTTTCACCAAAGTATAGCGTCTTAGTGATCACCCAGATACCATAGGCAAATGAGCTCAAAGCCGTTAACACACCACACCAAGTCGCCAGCCTCAGAGGTTTAAAACTGAAAGCCGTGATCCCATCCATGGCCAAACCCAATAAATTGCCATAATTCCATTTTGTTTTTCCGACAAAACGGGGATCTCTATCGAATAATAAGGTCTTTTGTTTAAAACCTGGCCAACTAAATAATCCCTTCATGAATCGATTACGCTCTGGCATTCTATTTATACTATCAACGACCTGTCGGCTAATTAATCTAAAATCACCAACATTTTCAGGAATGTAAGAGTCAGACACCCAGTTCATCAAACGATAAAAACACTTGGCCGAAAATCGTTTAAACCAAGTTTCACCTAATCTTTTTTTGCGCTTCATATTCACTACATCATAGCCTTCTCGCCAAGAAGCTAACATTTCAGGAATAAGTTCAGGGGGATCTTGTAAATCAGCATCCATCATAATAATCGCTAGGCCTCGAGCTTGCTCAAGCCCTGCTGACATAGCAGCTTCTTTGCCAAAATTACGGCTCAGTTTAATGCATTGGCATTCACAATGAGCTAACGTTATGCTACAGACTTTGTCCCATGTTCTATCTGTGCTACCGTCATCAACAAAGACAATTTCAGCCTTGTCTTCAAGATTCAATAACACATTACCAATCCGAGTAACGAGTGATTCAACCATTTCTTCTTCATTGAACATAGGAATGATGATTGATAAACAAATATCATTGGTTTGAGAGGTGACTTGCGGTGAAAATGAAGGCATATTTATGTCCTTGCGCATCAATTATGTCCTCACTATGCAACATACTAAGTGAATGAAATGTCATTGACATTTTTTCGACATAATCGAGTAAAAATTAGCCAGAGACGAGCTCACACAATGACTGAAAGCAACACACTTAAGCTATTAATAATAGAAGATAACAAGGATGTTTCTGGAATTTTATGCGATTTTTTCGAGGCTCAAGATGCTGAATTAGATTTTGCCGACAATGGTGAACTAGGGCTATCATTAGCTCAACACTATGATTTTGACGCTATTATTCTTGATGTTATGTTACCTAAGTTAGATGGGTTTAGTTTATGCAAACAATTACGATCCTCAGGGTGTTCAACCCCGGTACTGATGTTAACAGCATTAGATAACAAGGAAGATCAATTACAAGGCTTTGAATGTGGCGTCGATGATTATTTAGGCAAACCTTTTGATTTAGATGTCATCAATGCACGTATTCACGCCCTAATAAAACGACATCGAGGTCGAGTCGCACCTGAAAATCTTTGTTTCGGCGATGTCATCATTGATATCACCAAACATGAAGTACACCGCAAAGGCATAAAACTGATCCTCACACCAACAACTTATCAAATTCTCTTATTACTCGTAAAAGAAGCACCTAAAGTCGTAAAGAGAGAACACATCATTGACACTATTTGGGGAAGTTCTCCCCCCACCAATGATGTGCTACGTAGTCATATGTATCAGCTGAGAAACCAACTGGATAAACCTTTCGAAAAACCCATGCTTTCGACCGTCCCCAAAATAGGGTTTCGTTTGCACTTTAATGAATAATCTTAGCCAGTTGAAACTCGCAGGGATCAATCAACAATATAATAAAATTAGAGATTCGAATCGTGATAAAAAAACAAATTTCTGCAAAAAGTTTACCTCAACGTTTATTGGTTTATTTTAGCTTTATTGCCATTATTCTAGGCTTAAGTTTGTACCTGATCACATTAAGTCTAATGCAATGGATTGAAGATGAAGTCAATCAGCATGAACTCGAAGTCAGTGCACCCTATGCGATTGAGTCTTTTAGGCAGGGGGCAAAAGAACCTCTTAAAATAGGCTTAAACACAACGGCTTACTTTTCAAATGAAGCAATCCCACAAAAATACGGTTCGTTAGATCAATATCCTCTAGGATTTTCAAGTGAAATCAATTTACCCGACACACAGCAAGCGAACAACCAAGAGCCTATATCTTTCTTTTTCTATCGTGGTGAATTTGAACTCAACGGTAAACTCACCCCCCTCTATTTAACGATGCCCACAGACAATGTTGAACTCGGCAAACATGAATGGCTCATGATTAATTTACTCGTTTTATTACTCATCATTCTATTATTTATTGCTTTTGGATTCGCCATTAATCGTATTTCTAAACGCCTCATTTCTCCCGTTTCACAATTAAGCCAACAACTCAAACAGTTAAAGCCTTTTCAACACTCTGAACCTTTTCGTGTTTCTCCAGAATCAGCATCAGAATTTACAGAGCTCAGTGACAGCCTGAACTATTACCGACAACAGAATGAACAATTAATTAAACAAGAGCAAGCCTTTGCACGCTATGCCAGCCATGAACTCAGAACACCACTGACTGTCATCACAGGCGCCGCTAAGCTTCAAGAACAAGATGCAAGTCCATCATTTCAAATAAGGCAAAGGGAGCGCATTAATCGAGCCGCACTTGAAATGCAATACACGATCGATGCGCTGTTAAATTTAGTCAAACATGAAAAAAGTATAGAGCAATCCTCGCGAACCATCACACTTGACGAAATAACACAAATTATTAATCCACTGGTACTTATCGCGCAAAAAAAACAAATTGAAATTGAAGTAACCCACACACAAATGCCCCATATTCACCCCAGCCATACTGTATTACGTATGCTCCTTACTAACCTGATCACCAATGCGATTAATGCCTCACAATCATCAAAGATCACAGTAAACATTACCCCTTCATACATTAAAGTCATTGATAAAGGCTCTGGGTTACTGCCAAATAACCAAAATACTGAAGGTCATCAACTCGGATTACTCATAGTCAAAAGCCTATGTCAGCGCTATCAATGGCAATTTGACCTTAGCAATACTCTCCCCAAAGGCTGCACCGCCACATTGACTCTTCCTGCACTACCTATGGATAAGCAGAAATAAACAATAAAAAACTGAGCTAAATCATTAACGACTAACTAAAATAAAAGTTGACGGGATAAGCATAAAGAGGACATAAATATAGTAAAAATATCAAAATATTTGTCAATAGCATATTTAGTATTGTATCCATTTACACTCATAGCGAAAGAAACACCTTGGATAGACAGTCTATCACTCGGTATAGGTCATGCTAATGGTGGGGCTGATACATACAGGTTTGCTGTACAGCACCCCTTTGCCTCTCGATTATGGCAAGGAGAGAACATGCATTTATCAGGATACAGTGAGCTTGCTGTGGGCTATTGGAATAATCATGATCAAGACATCACTACCGTATCCTTATCACCAGTATTGCAATTTTTTTTCTGCGAGAATCATTTTCTTTTTAAACCTTATATTGAACTGGGTCTGGGCATTACTTTCCTTTCAAACAAGTATATTTATGATGACACGATTAAGCAGCGTAACTTATCTAGCCATTGGCAATTTGAAGATAGAATAAGCATAGGATTTAAAATAAAAAAATATGATCTTAACCTGAGATTTTTGCATTATTCAAACGCAGGCTTTAACAACCCAAATGATGGTATGGATATGGTACAGCTGACCCTAACTTATCACATGGGGAGTGAGTCTGATGAATGACAAAATCCAGAATAAGCACCATATTATCCTTTATATTCCCATGTGCTTATTACTGAGTTATTGGGGATACATGAAAGTCGCTTTACCCGTTATACCAGATTTACTAAATAGCTTTCAAACAACACAATCTTTACTGCATCAATTCATTTCACTGGCCTTTATTCTGTCGGGTTTATCTTCAGTATTTTGGGGAGTTCTGATTGATAGAATCGAAATCAAACGTTTTCTGATCTCTCTCACAATAATCAGTATCGTTATTTTATCTTCGATTGCGATATCAACTAATGCTTGGTTTTGGGGGATCAGCTACATTGTTAGCGCTATTTTAATGGGGGGACTGATTGTCTGCTCTAGAAGTTTTGTCATGATTTATCTTACAGAAGAAGCCGATATCAAAAAAGCACTCACCATGCCGATGATTGCAGGATTTTCAGCCGCTTTTTTTATGCCCTATCTCAGTGGCTGGCTAGCCAATTACCTCGGTTGGAATTATGCTTTTCTTATTATTCCCTTTTGGCTTATCGTCTTACTTATTCTCCTGACTAAACTCCCCCCTTCAACCCAAAGTGTTGATAAAAATATGGGAATTAAAGACAACATTAACGCCATGATTAATCATCTAAAAAATAAAAATTTTTTATTTAGCATTCTCGGTATTGCCTGCATTTCTTCCATATCACAAAGTTACTATATCGCTATCATTTTTTGGCTCATGTCACATTATACCATTGCCATACAAAACTTAGCCTTATACCTCTTTCCACTATTATTTCCAGGCATGATCATCCCACTGTTTATCCAAAGAATCTATCATAAAATCAGTGAGAAGCACATGATCACTCTTTACATTGCATTATTAATCATTGCAGCCCTTATCGCTATTACTATCAGCCTCAATTTTAACATCACGAAACAGGCCAATAGTTGGTTGTGGGTCATACCCGGAGTGCTATGCAGTATCTCCATGGTATGCCTCATTCCCATTTTATCATTTCGAGCCTTGAATACCGTAAAAGATCATTATAATTCTGCTTCAGGACTACTGACGATTGCAGTTTATTCCGCCGGAGGAGTAGGCATTTATATTACCTCGTTGATCACCTTAAACCATTTCTACCTAGAGGGAGTGTTCATTTTAATAACCACTGCATTACTCATAACATGCATTAAAAAAAGCACTGAGTCATCTCAATGAAAAAACAACTAGACAAATAATATGAATGAGTATTTTTTAACTTTGAATAACGCATTTCCATTGCAATTTAAGCCTCCCTATTAATGATGAAAAGATCGTTTAAAGGCTTTATCCATTCGGCGTTGGATCACTCGTAATGCAGTATTGATTGGCGCTCTATGACGATTTGCAAGCAAGAGTAACTCATTATAAGTGACGTGAGTATTGCCTTGGTTATCATTCCACACCAACACCTTTTGTGGAAAACCATCGAGTCCAAGTGATTGTGACGCTTTCATTGCACGCCCCCCCGGACCTGGCGCACCAAATAACACTAATGTCACTTTTGGAAGCGACACACCATAATCTCGAGCAATATCTTGAAAATCAATAATGTCAAAAACAATCACATCCTTATTATCTCGAGCAATATTCACCGCCCGCTTCAATGTAGACTCAAAATCCATTTCACTGGATAAAGTGATCAAAGCAGATTCATCGATTCGAGTTAAGGTTAATGGGCTCATAACAGACTGATCAACCCCCTTCATTGCCGCGACAAGGCTTTGTTCGTACTGCTGTGCCAGTTCCACTTGTTGCCCTAAACGATATCGCTGACTCACGTAATTAAAATCATTCCAAACTAATTTCACCTCACCATGAGTCGCCTCTTGATAAACTAACAATTTAATGGGCAACTCCATTGCAATAAGGGAATTGAGCTGTAATAACTGTACTTCTAATGCCTTATTATGAAACATAACCACTTGAGTCGGCGCTAATCGACTACCTACTCGATTGGCCAAGCGAGAATGATCTATCTTCGCCACCTCATCCAATAAGGGCGCATTGGCTATATTATTTGATACACGCTGAATAATGGCATCGGTTTGCTGATAATCACTCTCAGGAATAGGTGTGAATTTAGAACATCCTAATAGCCCTCCTCCCCACACAACAACCAATAACCAAATAATAAGAGCGGTCAATATTTTGAGTGGTATAAAGAGAGTTAATCTACAAAATATCCATGTGCTTATCATCATTCATTCCTTACTTTATACCCACCATCAATCGATAAAAATAAGAATAGTTGACTACAGGATAAAATCATCACAACCGACCCCCAAATAAATGAAGGTATCAATTGTGATGAAATAAGGTGGCCTTACTGACTATTACCCACTTTAAACCAAATGGCATATAAAGCAGGTAAAAAGAGTAATGTTAATACCGTCCCGATTGCCGTCCCCCCAATCAAGGTATACGCCATTGGCCCCCAAAATGTCGAATAAGTTAATGGAATAAATGCCAGTACAGCCGCTAATGCTGTCAGTATAACGGGCCTTGAACGTTGCACCGTTGCTTCAATTAATGCGGTATGTTGCGACATTCCAGAGCTCAAATTATCCTTAATCTGCTGTATTAAAATCAGAGTATTACGCATTAGAATGCCCGATAAACCTATCAAGCCTAAAATGGCGGTAAAGCCAAATGGCTGATTAAATAACAACAAAGTCGGTACTGCACCAATTAACCCTAATGGTGCGGTTAAATACACCATCAACATAGCTGCAAATGAGCGCACTTGTAACATGATAATAAGCAAAGTCAGCCCAATCATAATAGGAAAAATAGGCAATAGTGCGTTATTCGCCATATTAGATTCTTCAATAATCCCACCTTCTTCAATAACATAGCCATTAGGTAATTGACTGATTAAAGGTGATAATGCCTCTTTTACCTCTGAGGAAACCTGATGAGGTTGCACATTTTCAGCAACATCCCCTCGAACTGTAATGATAGGCGTACGATTGCGGCGCATTAAAACAGGATCCTCTGAGCCAAATTCAACATGCCCAATTTGACTCAAAGGAATCGATTTCCCATCAGCATTGACCACATTAAAATCTTGAAATAAAGTGGGATCCCACTTTTCATGTCCCGCTGTACGAGCCACAATACCCACATTACGGATATCCTCACGCATATTCGTAATCGTCATTCCACTAATGAGAAGCTGCAGCTGCTCTGACACCTCAGACATTGACATCCCTAGTTGGCGTAAACGTTCTTTATCAACCACAAAATCAGCTTTCGGTTGTTTTTCTCCCCAATTATGATTAACGGTGCGCATATTTTTATTACTACGCATAATCTCAGCCACTTGATTGGAAATGACTCGAAGTTTATCCGGATCCGGTCCCATAACACGAAATTCAACGGGATACGGTGTATAAGGGCCAAAAACAAGTTGAGAAACACGAATTTGAGCTTCGAATGCTAATCCAGCCTGAATGGCTTTTCTCAATTTTAATTTTAAACGATCTCTTTGATTATCGTTGGCCGTCAGTATGATAATTTTTGCAAATGCAGGATCCGGAAGCTCAGGGTTATAAGATAAAAAGAATCGAGGCGCACCTTGACCGATATAAGCAGTGACGACTTTGGCTTCAGGTTGCAATTTTAACCAGCTTTCCACCTTTTGGGCCGTTTTATCCGTTAACGCAAAACTTGAACCTTCTTGCATTTGTAATTCGACCAACAACTCTGGCCTATCGGAATTAGGAAAAAATTGTTGCTGTACAAAAAGCATGCCCAAAGCAGACACTACAAAAAGTAACAAAACTGCACCGGATACTAATCGCTTATATTTCACGACCCATTGGACCACATTGCGTAATATTTGATAATTTTTTGTCGCATAAATTGCTTCATGGCCACCCGAGACTGGCTCAATATTTGGCAGTAACTTCACGCCGATATAGGGCGTGAACACCACTGCGACAACCCATGAAGCTATTAAAGCAAAACCCACAATCCAAAATATATTGCCTGCATACTCACCAGCACTTGATTGAGCAAACCCGACAGGAGTAAAGCCAATGATGGTAATTAATGTCCCAGATAGCATAGGGGATGCAGTATGACTCCAAGAATAAGCCGCGGCTTTTACTCGGCTCATGCCTTCTTCCATTTTCACCACCATAGTCTCTATGGCAATAATGGCATCATCTACAAGTAGCCCCAAAGATAGAATTAATGCGCCTAAAGTAATACGATCAAATTGCCTATCGGTTAATAGCATGATGGTAAATACAGCAGCCAAAGTTAGCGGCACAGCGGCAACAACAATAATCCCAACTCGCCATCCCATACTCAGCAAACTCACAAGCATCACCACTGAGATAGCCACAACAAATTTAAGCATAAATTCACTGAAAGCATTATCAATATTCACCGCTTGCTCAGAGATTTTACTCACCTCAACGCCAGAAGGAAGTTGTTCTCTTATCGAAGAGAACGCTTTATTCAGTGCTTCCCCCAGCGCGAGTTCATTTCCTCCTTCTCGCATGACGACACCCAATAAAATACTCGGTTCACCATTATCACGAATTTTAAATGTGGCAGGATCTTCATAACCCCGTTTAATGGATGCAATATCTTTTAATTTAAACGTAAAGCCCTTTCCAGCAATAACCGTATTGCCAATATCCTCTAAGCGATGATAAGCACCATCCAAACGCACAAACACTTTACGATCGTCAGTCTCGATAGCACCTGCAGGAGTCAGTTGGTTAGCGCTTTGCAACGCAGAAAAAATAGCAGTAGGAGAAATCCCTAAATTAGCCAATCTAGCATAAGAAAACTCCACAAAAATGCGTTCCGGTTGCTCCCCTAAAATATTCACTTTCTTAACGCCGGGTACATGAAGAAGTTGTTGCCTTACTCCTTCCGCTTGACGAGAGAGTAAACGCATTGGCAGGCTGTTCGCTTTTAATGCATATAATGCAAAGGTCACATCGGAATATTCATCATTGATGAAAGGACCTAACACACCAGAAGGTAGGCTTTTTGCCTCATCGTCTAATTTTTTACGAGCTTGATAAAATTGCTGCGCCAGCTCACTCGGCGGCATCGATGATTTAAGTGTTAGCGTCATCAACGCCATCCCTGGACGTGTTACTGTTTCGACTCTGTCATACCATCGTAATTCTTGAAGTCTTTTTTCAAGAGGTTCAGCCACTAAATTTTGCATTTCTTTTGGTGTTGCCCCCGGCCACGCGACTGATACCGTTAAGACTTTAACCGTGAACATAGGGTCTTCAGCTCGACCCAATTCAAAAAAGGAGAATACGCCAGCCAGTGTAATCGCAATAATGAGAAATAACGTAATGGATCGCTCACGTACTGCTAATGCGGATAAATTTAATTGATTCATTGCGCCTCCTGCTTATCATACAAGGCAGCTACCAGCTCGTTTTCATATAAACGGTGTGATCCTTTTGCGGCAATGAATTCATTCAATGTAAGCAATCCTTGCACACTGGCCATTTTTGCATTCATTCGCAATATATTGACTCGCCTAAAAGTGACTGTTGAGTCAATGGGATCCAGCACCCACACTCCACTGCCTTGACCATCGTTATATAACGCATCAATAGGAACAATAAAACTATTTTCAGCCGCAGGAAGTTGCAGTGTCACACTCACCGTTGACCCTAATAAAGGCAGTTGTTTACCTTCTAATTTAAAGCGCGCTTCATAAGTACGTGTGGCCACATCAGCAGCATTTGAAATTTCTCTTAAATACGCATTTTCCGTGGGTATGTTGGCATTAAAAAAACGTGCGATTGCTTGGGTGCCGAGTTCTGGATGAATTGTTTCAGGCAATCGAACCACAGCATCTCTTGGGCCATCTTGCGCTAAAACCATCATAGATTGTCCCGCCGTCACCACTTGGCCAACTTCCCCTATCACATTAGCGATCACCCCATCAGCATCTGCAACGAGAGCCGAATATTCCATTGCATGATCGGCAATAGTAGCATTCGCTTTTGCCATTGCCAGCTGAGCCTTACTTGCCCTTAATGTCGCCAAAGCATAATCATAATCTTGTTTGGAAACATAACCTGAATTAACCAATTTACGTTTTCTACTTTCATCGCTTTTCGCTTTAAAGACATCGGCTTTTGCCGCTTCAATGGCTTTATTGGCAGCAGTTAATTCTAAATGTAAATCTTTGGTATCCAGCCTCATCAATACTTGGCCTTTCTTGACATATTCCCCCGTATTGACTTCCCTCTGCAAAATCTTACCAGCAACACGAAAACTTAAATCACTTTGAACTTTGGCCTCAACAGTACCGCTAAAAGTCCTGTGCTGGCTAATATCTGGCTTAACCGACACGAATCGAATAACCGGAGGTTGCACTCTAGGGTCTATTTCTTGCTGAGATGGCTGACTACACGCATTAAGTAGCGCACAGACGAATAGGATAGTGGACAATTTATATGACATGGGAATAGGCCTATTGAACTTCAATGGGCCCATTATTAGTTACAAGTTACAAAAAGTCAAACTTGTAACCTTTGTTTTCTTGTTACAGTTTTTTAAATGGCTAGACTACGCAGCACCATATTGGTTATCGGTATCAAACTTTCATCAAGCTCTGACTCCTGTTTTTGCTCTAATAATAAGGGGTGTGAAATGAGCAACATGGTATCGCGAATAGCTAAACACACTTCATCTAAAGGCGCTTTACGGTCAAATATGCCATCTTCACGCCCTTGAACTATCACCTTTTCAATAAGGCTAAAAAGAGTAGCTTGATGATTGTTATTTGAACACCAATTATTTTCAAAACTTAATGCTGCTATCTCGTGTAACTTTTTCTCTTTAGACATGAGCTCTAAACTTTTACACATCAACATCTTGAACATTAGTCTAATTTTATGGGCCGCATTATGTTCAGTATCAGTAATGACTTCCAACTCTTTATCGAAAGCCGCTAATGTTTCAGCGCAAACCACTTCAGCAATATCTTTTTTGGATGAAAAGAATTTATAGATATAAGCATTTGAGACACCAATTGCTTTTGCAATATCACCAACCGATGTCTTGTTATACCCATAATGACTAAAGTGCTCTATTGCGACATGAATAATTTGCTCTCTTCGCTCATGGGACTCTGGCCCCCGCTGAGGAAGAGGTGTTTTTTTATTATTACTCATCGACCCTACCTAGGTGACAAAAACAAACATATGTCACCATTTTAGCATAGTCATTACAGACTAGCTATTGCCCTACATTGATTGACTTTACACCTGTTGGTATTAACTCGGTTTGCGAGCAATAATCCCTAAAATGCCTCTTCCATTACCCCCAAAGAAATTGTCTAGTTGCTCTGGAAAATTAATATCAAAATAATGGCTGTCCTCAATGATAAAACCCACATCTTCTAACAAAGCAGATAAACTTTTAACCGTAAAAAGGTGAACAAATTCCGGCAATGCATCCCCCGGCATGAGTTCAAGTTTATCTTGATGAATAAACTCCCCCATACTGGAAAGTTGAATTTGCCCAGGAAAGCGCTCCCCTGACTTTTCTCGTCGTTCAAACTCATGAATAAACTTAAGCCAATATTGATAAGGTGTGGCGACATTGATATAAAATTTACCACTGGGTATAAGCCAGTCATAAGATTTCTTCATGCCCTGTATGACATCTTCACCTTTTAAAAAGTGAAATAAGTATGAACAATGGATCCCACTAATCGAATGACGTTCAAAGTGAAAGTCGCTGGGGAAATCCCCTTGCTTTACCGTTAAAAAAGGCAATAAGGTTTTAGGCGTCTCCGCCTTTAAAATATCTAAGTGTTGCTGCTCTAAATCACAAGCAATGATCTTTTTTTTCATTGCAAGCACAGGTAACGTAGCAATACCATAAGCACAACCCATATCGATCACAGCATGTGTCGCACTGGCAGAATCTCGAATAAATGATTGACTAACCATAGAAAACTGTTTGACCATTACTCCTTTTTTGTTCAACGTACTTCTCACCCATTCATCATCGATCATGCCACCCACCAAACTTAGAAAGAATCTGTTGTCAGTATAGGATCTGTTGAGTTTTTGTGATGAGTCCTACTGTTGTTTGCAGGTTATTTATACAAGGCAGCGCCTACCGATATAATGTCGTTGTTCTCGATTTGAATGCTAACATCGCTCTATCTTCCTCCCATTCCTAGTGTCACCAATAAGCAATGATGCCGTACAAGGAGTCACGCTGAATCCACAGAAAAGTATGAGGACATTCGATAAGTAGAAGACATTTCACTCACAAGCATAAAAAGATTACTTTTTAAACTCATCGGACCAAAACATTAAAAAAAGTTTATATTATCGGTATCCGCTCACGTCCTCAAGCCATTAAGCTAGCGTTTATCTTAATGCTGTACTGAGTATTTAAAGAGGTTATCTATGCTGACATCAACACCCCTGTCGTTTTCAAATCATTATCATCAAAGTTTAGAGTCTTTAGTCGAGCAGGCCCTTATTTCATTGGAGTGTCCAGCCGAACAACTTACTAACTTCCACGCTCATTCCGGCATTCACCTTGAATTTAACCGTATCCCCAATATCACCATCAGCATTGAAAATGACAGGTTATGGCTATGGTCTGCTTTTAGTGAATTAACCCCCAAATTAATCACTCAACAGGCAGCAGAGTTACTCAGCATTTTACAGCAACCCATTCCTAATATTGAACTCGATCAAGCCATATTAGTAAAAGCAAACCAAGGTTATGAATTAAAAGCACTCGTCGATCCCAGCTGCCTATATGTTGCATCTAATCTCGGTATGATTATCGAGTATTTCTACCAAAAAGTGGATGGTATTGAAAAACTTTTTTCCCACGAACTGTAATTTAAATTCACCACCATTAAACAGAGACATTTTCTTATGCCAACAACATTATCGGTTCCAAAATCTGCTCCGCCACCACCACCAATTTCATCAACCTCCATTGAGAGTTCACGAACATCGACAAGCATCAACTCAAACACAACTTCAAGTGTAAGAGACAATTTAACAGGAATATCGAGCAGTCAAAATACAAGCCAAAGTCAATCCGTAAAGGTGCAAAAAGATGGTATCATCTATAGCCCCTTTGCCGCTGAAGACTCTGTTAAACAATGCATGGGAAAAAATATTACCCGCTTAAGACAAGGTAAAGAAGCCTATCCTGTTATCGTTAAAGATAATAATGCAAAAATGCAATTTGAAAACATAAAACAGCAAAAAATAAACCAATACTCTAGCTATGTAGAAAGACTTCAAACATCAATACAAAAAAACAACCAAAAGATACTTTCAAATAATCAAATAAACTTTACTTCTAATGAAAAGATACAGTTAAGAGAACAAATAAATAAAAATATAGAAAATCAAATAATCAAAAATCAAGGATTATTAAAAAGTAATCTTGAAATACTCAATACATATGAAAAATTAGAGGTTTACAGTAATCAAGATAGCCATTTGCTTGGAAAACTCTCACAAGGAAAACACAAACTCTACATTGTTGCACATGGTACAGCAGGAAAAGATACGCTGCAGGCTACATTGTCAAAAGATTCACCACAAATTTCATCTAACCAGCTTGCTAAAGATCTCAAAAAAGGAGGACTGAAAACCAGCTTTGATGACGTAAGAAGCGTGAGTTGTGAGAGTGCAGACACACGATCCATCACTTCTTTCAATAAGGAAGAATTACAAAAAGCAAGCCAACCTACCTATAACTTTAATTTCAGTCTGGGTTTTAAGACCTTTAAATCAATTGATCGCCAGCCCTTTGCTCAGGAACTCAGTGACGCACTCGGCGGCTTAGGTTATAAAAACATGAAGGTCACAGGCTATCACGGCTCTGGAAGAGGGATGCCTGAAGGGGTAAATCAACTTCGTGTTCTGGACGAAAACATCAACTCTGAATCTATGAGGCGATCATTGGTGAAGCAAGTCTTTACTCCTAATACCTAGATCAGTTACTTGGGCTGTAGAACATCAGCCCTGAACGATTTCTCTCGAAAATAATAAGTCATAAAGTACTGTCTGATCCGGCTCATATCCAAAATAAGCCCAAGCGTTAGCATAGGTAAAGCGACAATCAATAACATCCCTAAAAAACCATAATGCATTGTCTAATCCCTTCACTATCCGCAGTCAAAGCACTGTTAACCCATCGTTAAACCACAGTTAAAGCTGAAACCAATGAAAGCAAACAGCTAAATGTGTGTCACTTATTGCTGAGATCTAGGAATAAATAGTATAGATAAATGATTGATATGCCACTTTACATAATTTAATCAATTCATCATCTCCATCATTTTATCTAAGGCTGCATTTTTTAACGCAAAACGAAAAAAGTCCTGCGTGAGCAGGACTTTTTATCAATTCGTCTAGCGACTAATCACAAGAGTTAATCGCTAAGAGCGACATCTAGGCGCAAAGCCTAGAACGGAATATCATCATCCCAACCGTCATCCAAGTCTGGCGTGAAGTTTTGCGCTTGCTGAGGCTGCCCAGCAGGCTGGGCGGCTTGCTGTACAGGTTGTGGCGCTGGGCGCTGCTGCGGTGCATTTTGTGCAGGACGCTGTTGTTGAGGCGCAGCTTGTGGCTTAGGTGCGTAAGCAGCCTGCTGTGGCATACCTTGTTGTGGTGCTTGACCTTGAGGCTGCCCGCTATTTTGTAAACCGCTGTTTTGCTGACCACTATTTTGTTGACCACTATTTTGTTGACCACTATTTTGTTGACCATAGCCACCGTGTTGTGGTGCACTCTGGTAGCCGCCTTGCTGAGGCGCATTTTGTTGACCACTATTTTGTTGGCCATAAGCGCCTTGTTGACCGCTATTTTGTTGACCGCCATTTTGCTGACCGTAAGCACCTTGTTGACCACCGCCTTGTCCGCGGCTGTCTAACATTTGCATTTCACTGGCATTAATCTCAGTTTTATAACGATCTTGACCCGTTTGTTGATCTTGCCATTTACTGGTTTGCAATTTACCTTCAAGGTAAACTTTAGAGCCTTTTTTCAGGTACTCACCCGCCACTTCAGCCAAACGACGATACATAACAATGTTATGCCATTCAGTACGCTCTTGCTGTTGACCTTGCTGATCTTTCCACGTTTCGCTGGTCGCCACGGTAAAGTTGGCTACTGCGTTGCCATTCGGCATGTAGCGTACTTCAGGATCTTTTCCTAAGTTACCGACCAAAATTACTTTATTGACACCACGACTGGCCATTTAACTCTCCTGCAATTGCTGATAAAACCGGATCACATTGATCCCAGTTATTCATTAGGTAAAACCAAGTGCACTTAGACACTCATATTCATTGGGTGAAGCCTAACACAGCTCGAGCTTCTCTTAAATCGAAATGCGCATCTACTTTCAAATAAGCCACCTTTTCTTCCAGCACCACCATGGCCTCCGCCACGCCCTTAAGGTTAGATAGCTCACCCGCCATTTTCTTAGCATCTTGTTTATTTTCGATATTAGCTTCAAGTGTATAAGATTTCAACATCACAGGCTTTTGCATGCCTATGGTCAGCAGCAACCAAACAATAATCAAAGCTGCTGCCGCAATAAACACGCCACTCGCCCCCAAATATTGATAAGCCCCACCGCCAATCAAACCACCACAAAAGGCGCCTAAAAATTGACTAGTGGAATACACGCCCATGGCAGAACCTTTATCACCCACAGGAGAGAATTTAGCAATCAAACTAGGCAAGGATGCTTCAAGATAATTAAAGCCTGTAAAGAACAAGACAATAGCAAGCATCAACACAGTTAAGTTATGAGAAAATGTCGCCATAGCTCCCAGTGACAAGAGCATGATCATCAAAGCAATTTGAAACATAGTTTTGGTATTATTACGCTTTACGCCGATAATAATGAGCGGCACCATCAAGATAAATGAGCCAATAAAAGCCGGAAAATACAACATCCAATGTTTTTCTTTGACGAGCCCCGCATCCACTAAATCCAGCGGTAGAGCCACAAACACGGCGGTTAATACTAAATGCAAAATAAAAATACCCGCATCGAGCCTGATAAGCTGTCGATCCTTAAGCATAGCTTTTAACTTAGCAGGCACCGCAAGCGTATCACCTTTAGGCGCATGAGAAATCGGGTTGGGCACCAATAAATGCACAATTAACATGCCGACAACGGCTAACCCTGCGGTCATATAAAACAAGCCGGATAAACCAATATATTGGGCAACAATGGGCCCTACCAGCAAAGAAAGCGCAAAGGAAAAGCCAATACACATACCAATCACAGCCATAACTTTCGTTCGCTGCTCATCCCGCGTTAAATCGGCCGCTAAGGCTAACACAGCTGCCGCTATGGCACCGACACCTTGCAATGCTCGCCCCGCAACCACCCCATAGATACTGTCAGCATTAGCCGCCAATAAACTGCCTAGCGCAAACACAAAGAGTCCAATAAGAATAATCGGCTTTCGGCCAAATTTATCTGATAGTATCCCCATAGGAATTTGTAACATGGCTTGCGTTAAGCCGTAAGCGCCAATGGCAATTCCCACCCAAAGCGGCGAGAAGCCCGTCAAATTTTGTCCATAAAGAGCAAATACTGGCATGATCATAAACAAGCCCATCATGCGTAAACCAAACACACTGGCTAAAGAAAATGCGACTGTTTTTTCAGTCTTTGAAAGTCCTGTACCGATCATTACTCTGCCCTGATCATCAAACATAAATAATTTAGATCGCGCAGTTTATCATGAAGTTTTTCATTAACCCAAAAGTAAAGTCAGCTAAAGTTTAGCGATTGTTACCTGTTCACCTGATACTTTTTTATCATTACCGTGCTTAACACTGTCAAACATTCATCTGCCGTACCAACATAAAAATAAAGCTTAATGGTTTATTTTTATAATAGTTCTATTAATTTTATTCCATCTGCTTCAATGATGACTCATCAAAAAAAGCATCATAAGTTAAATATGATTAAGGAATAACATGCACACAACAAGAATGATTAATCTCAGCTGGATTGGGCTACTAATGTCAATTTCATGTAGCTCATTTGCCAAAGAAACCACACTTATCACAATTGCTGATGCTAACACATCACCTGCGGTATATATCGATCTCCCTTCCAAGGGCGATACAAACATTAACTTATTCGCTTCCACAATAAAGCTACCTGCGTATGATCAAAAAGTTATTGCTGAGTTATTTCATATTGAGTCACTCCTATACCCAAACCACTTGAAGATGCAGGATTCAGCTGGAATTAAAACGCGTTTAGGCAAGGCATTGAGTTGAGGGCTTAGTTATTCTAAGTTGATATTCAATAACGCAGAATAAAAGTGTTTTAAACCAGCCCGTTGGGAGTCCGTAAAAACGCTAACTTCTGCGTTGCATGATCTCACAAGGCAATAAGCATTCTTTCACTAATGCGCCTTGAATTAAGCCTTTTTACGGGCTCTGAAAACATGCACTTTCAAGTGGTTTGGGTATATAGTTTAACCTATGCGGCATCTAGTGATACACTAGCCTTAATCACACAAACTCGAGAGCAAGCCCATTATTCCTGTGCAGGATGTCACACAATTGACGGCAACCCTCCCATTACAGATAAATACAACAAGCAATCACCTAGGTTAGCTGGGAAAGATGTAAACTATGTAATGCGTCAGTTATTAGCCTTTCAGGCAGGAGAACGTCATACAGACGAAATGAAAGGCATTATGCAAGATTATTCCCACAGTGAAATTAATCACCAAAAAACTCTCACAAAGCGACATCAAAGAACTTGCCGCTTATATCCAGGGTATGAGCCCCTCTTCTAACCTATTCGGTAAACAATAACAGCTCTTAATTCAGTACATCACTCAAGGCTTTAAGACAAAGACTGACATTTTCACGTCGTGCGCCATACCCCATTAACCCGATGCGCCATGCTTTGCCAGCAAATGCGCCTAAGCCTGCACCAATTTCAAGGTTATAATCTTGCAATAAACGCTGACGCACCTGCGCATCATCAACGCCCTCAGGAATGAACACAGTATTGAGTTGTGGCAACCTCACATCTTCTTGCACCACAAACTTAAGGCCTAAGTTTTCTAGCCCCTGACGTAACACTAAGTGCTGCTCTTGATGTCGTTGCCATGCATTCTCTAAACCTTCTTCAGCGAGTAAACGCAAAGATTCATGCAGGGCATACAAGGCATTAACCGGCGCAGTATGGTGATAGCTGCGTTTCCCTTCGCCACTCCAATAGCCCATGACTAAGCTTTGATCGAGAAACCAACTTTGTACGGGACGCTTTCTGGCTTTCAATTTTTCCACCGCCGCAGCCGAGAAAGACACAGGTGACAAGCCTGGCACACAAGATAAACACTTTTGACTCCCCGCATAAATAGCATCTATGCCCCACTCATCGACTCTCAACTCCACTCCACCAAGTGATGTGACCGCATCTACTATGGTTAAACAATCATACTGTTTAGCAAGTGCACAAAGGGTTTTTGCATCAGACAAGGCCCCCGTTGACGTTTCCGCATGCACAAAAGCAACAAACTTGGCATCAGGATGAGCCTTAAGTGCAAGCTCAAGTGCATCGGCATCAACCGCTTCCCCCCACTCAGTATCCACCAGCACGGCGATAGCACCAATACGTTCGACATTTTGTCGCATACGTTCGCCAAACACACCATTGCGACAAACAATCACTTTATCACCGGACTCCACCAAATTCACAAAACAGGTTTCCATGCCTGCTGAGCCCGGCGCCGATACGGCTAACGTCATACTGTTTGTGGTCTGAAAGGCATATTGAATTAATGCTTTGAGCTCATCCATCATGGCCACAAATAAAGGGTCAAGGTGCCCTATGGTCGGTTTAGCTTGCGCGGCTAACACTTGCGGAGAGACATCGGAAGGACCTGGGCCCATCAACACACGTTGAGGCGGAAAAAAAGGCTGAACAGTCGGAGCAACTAACATGATATTTCCTTATAAAAACAAAACAACAAACACTAAAACAGAAAAATAACTGACACACAAAATAGCAAGCCAATAACATACCATAAGCTTAAAAAAGAATCATACTCATATAATAATCATCACTCTCCTCCATAACTTGTCACTAAAGAGTTAATTATTGTTATAATTTTAAGAAGACTTTTTAAACAGGCAACTAGAACAATTATGAAGATCAAAAAGGTATTGGCAGTGGTTGCATTCAGTTTACTCTTCTCCAGCAATGCTGGTGCGAGCGACTGGGTTACAATCACAGATATGAGTCAATTAAAATACCAAATTAAAGACGGACAAGTATGGCTACGAAATGTGAATGAGTTTAATGAGTCATGGCTAGGATGCTGTTACGCCTATTATATCGATATCACTGCTGACGAAGGTAAGGCCATTTGGTCTGCCATGCTAGCACAAATGGCCATGGGAAAACCCTATAATATAGGCGTGGTTGATAAAAGCGTTAATGGCTCAAAAATCATAATGTCAGGTAATTGGTAAATTATCTCGTTCATCCAAGTCACAATCAGAGAAAAAAGCCATGCTGAATATTCAGCATGGCTTTTTTTTCTCTATCCTATCCCTTCACTCAATTGGTCAAAAACAACTGATAAGCGGGGTTATGGGTTTCTTCTTTATACTCAAAACCTAATTTATTCAAAAATTGCTGAAAAGCCAAATTGTCCGTTTCAGGCACTTCGAAGCCTGCTAAGACGCGCCCAAAGGCCGCACCATGGTTGCGATAATGAAACAGGGTAATATTCCACTGGCTTTTTAGTGTGGTAAGAAATTGAAACAGAGCGCCTGGATGCTCTGGAAACTCGAAACAAAACAAACGCTCAGTGAGCCTTTCTGAAGGATGACCGCCCACCATATAACGCACATGCAATTTTGCAGTTTCATCCATGGATAGATCTTGCACACCAAAGCCTTCATTTTCCAAGTTAGCCACAATACCATCAAGCTCACTTTGTCCTGAAGACAGTTTAATCCCCGCAAACACCACCGCCTTATCTCGGCTGTTGAAACGGTAATTAAATTCGGTCATGACACGTTTTTCAAGGAGTTCACAAAAACGCAAAAAGATCCCTGGCTTTTCAGGCACTCGCACCGCTAAAATCGCTTCTTTTTGTTCGCCCAGCTCACAGCGTTCAGAGACATAACGTAAACTGTGAAAATTCACATTGGCGCCACTTAAAATTGCCGCGACTTTTTCCCCTTTGCCGCTATCACCGACATGCTTTTTTAGCCCCGCCAATGATAACGCCCCCGCAGGCTCGGCAATGGCGCGAGTATCTTCGAAAATGTCTTTCAATGCGGCGCAAATTTCATCGGAAGAAACCGTGATCACCTCATCCACATATTCACGGGCCAGTCTAAAAGGCTCTGCACCAATCTGCTTAACCGCCACGCCATCGGCAAACAGTCCGACTTTATCTAACACCACACGCTCACCAGCATCCAGCGCAGCTTTCAAACAAGCCGAATCTTCGGGTTCAACACCGATGATCTTCACTTGTGGCATCACCGCTTTATAATAAGCGGCAATACCTGCGATTAATCCACCACCGCCCACAGGCACAAAAATGGTTTCTAAGTCTCGTTGCTGCTGTAACATTTCTTGCGCAATCGTGCCTTGACCCGCAATGACCGCTTCATCATCAAAAGGTGCCACGTATACTCGCCCCTGGGTTTTTGCTAAATGCTGTGCATGAGCATTGGCCATATCAAAAGCTTGACCATGTAATACAACCTCTCCCCCTAAACGGCGCACCGCATCCACTTTAATATCTGGCGTGGTTTCCGGCATCACAATCACCGCACTAATGCCTCTTGCTACTGCTGACATAGCCACGCCTTGAGCATGATTTCCCGCAGAGGCACAGACAACACCACACTGACACTCATCTGCGGTTAATTCAGCAATCTTGTTATAAGCACCGCGTAGTTTAAACGAATGCACTGGCTGTAAATCTTCTCGCTTTAAGAAAACCTGGCAACCTAAACGCGCAGACAGCTTATTTAAACTCGATAATGGCGTCACTTTAGCCACGTCATAAACAGAGCTTAATAAAATTTTCTGTAGATAATATTGCGCCAATTCCAGTTGTGATTGTGAAGCTAATGCGAGCATATCAAACCTCAATGACAGGGCTTAAACTTGCCCTATCTCAGATAAAAAACTACAGCTTAGTGAGATCCCGTACCGCGCCTTTATCGGCACTGGTCGCGAGTAACGCATAAGCTTTTAACGCTGACGAAACCTGTCTAACACGACCAACGGGTTTCCAAGCATCTTTTCCTCGACCTTCCATCGCATCACGGCGAGCGTTAAGCTCATCATCACTAATGGCTAATTTAATCGAGCGTGCAGGAATATCGATTTCAATGCGATCCCCTGTTTCCACTAACCCTATGGTGCCACCCGCTGCCGCTTCAGGCGAAACATGACCAATAGACAAACCTGACGTGCCGCCAGAAAAACGCCCATCGGTAATAAGTGCACAAGCCTTACCCAAACCGCGAGATTTTAAATAACTGGTAGGATAGAGCATTTCTTGCATGCCAGGTCCACCTTTAGGGCCTTCATAGCGAATGACCACCACATCACCGGCAACCACTTCTCCACCTAAAATCCCGGCCACCGCATCGTCTTGACTCTCATACACTCGTGCCGTGCCGACAAAGGTATGGTTTTCTTCATCCACTCCAGCGGTTTTCACAATGCAGCCGTCAAGGGCAATATTTCCAGACAATACCGCTAGACCCCCTTCTTGACTAAAGGCAAATTCCCGTGTGCGAATACAGCCCCCTTCACGGTCAATATCAAGGCTTGCCCAGCGACAACTTTGACTGAAAGCTTGCGTCGTTGGGATCCCAGCAGGGCCTGCTGAGAAGAATTTGTGTACGGCCGCATCTTCACTTTGCGCTACATCATATTTAGCCAATACTGCTTTTAACGTATCACCTGCCACATGGGGTACTTCATTATGCAGCAACCCAGCTCTATCAAGCTCACCTAAAATCCCCATCACTCCACCAGCACGATGTACATCTTCCATATGATATTCAGGTGTTGACGGCGCAACTTTACAAAGGTGAGGCACAAGACGTGATAATCTATCGATGTCATCCATGGTAAAGTCTACTTCAGCTTCACGCGCTGCGGCCAGTAAATGTAATACCGTATTGCTTGAGCCTCCCATGGCAATATCCAGTGTCATCGCATTTTCAAAGGCTTTAAAACTGGCAATATTACGGGGCAATGCGGAGACATCATCATGTTTGTAATAACGCGTCGTTAAATCCATCACCCGTCTGCCAGCCTCTAAAAATAACTCCCGGCGATCGGCGTGAGTGGCCAACATAGAGCCATTACCCGGCAGCGACAACCCTAAGGCTTCTGTTAAACAGTTCATTGAATTTGCTGTAAACATTCCCGAGCAAGAACCACAGGTTGGGCAAGCACTGCGTTCGATTTTTTCGCTATCTTCATCTGACACACGATCGTCCGCACCCGCCACCATCGCATCCACCAAATCAAGTTTGATGATATTATCAGACAACTTAGTCTTACCCGCTTCCATCGGTCCACCGGACACAAACACCACAGGAATATTAAGCCTTAAAGCAGCCATCAACATACCGGGCGTGATCTTATCGCAGTTTGAAATACACACTAAAGCATCTGCGCAATGCGCATTAACCATGTACTCGACACTATCGGCAATCAATTCCCGTGAAGGCAAGCTGTACAGCATGCCGCCATGACCCATAGCAATACCATCGTCAACAGCAATCGTATTGAATTCCTTAGCAATACCTCCTGCTTCTTCGATGGCACCAGCCACTAACGAGCCCATGTCTTTTAAATGCACATGCCCTGGAACAAATTGCGTGAAAGAATTAGAAATAGCGATGATCGGCTTACCGAAATCGTTATCTTTTACACCCGTTGCGCGCCAGAGTGCACGAGCACCCGCCATGTTACGGCCTTCGGTACTGGTAGCTGAACGTAATTTTGGCATTGCGATTGTCCTATCTTTGAGAAAAATAGCCCTATATTGTTAATGGACTATAACTCTTATATCAATAACGCTAAAACGGCTATGCTAAAAACAGCCAACTTTAGCCACGACTCATTCTCATTTCAAAGGCTCTAACCAGCCCCATTTGTCTTTTGTCTCTCCAGTAAATAAACCAAAGAAGCTATGTTGGACTTTTTTGGTGATGGGCCCACGATGACCTTCACCAATCTCAATTCTATCGACACTGCGCACAGGTACAATTTCAGCAGCTGTGCCCGTCATAAAGATTTCATCAGCAAGATAGAGAAACTCACGGGACATGGCTTCTTCAACCACGTCATAACCCATATCTCTTGCCAGAACCATAATGGTGTCGCGAGTCAGTCCCATCAAAATAGCAGCGGTGGCTGGTGGGGTGTAAATTTTGTTTTTCTTCACCACAAATAAATTGGCACCCGCCCCTTCACTCACTAGACCGTTAGTATCCAGCGCAATGCCTTCATCAAAACCATTACGCTTGGCTTCTGTAGAGATTTGCAGCGATGACAAATAATTGCCACCCGCTTTAGCACCTGTCGGAATAGTATTGGCCGCTAAGCGATTCCAAGACGTAACAGCCACATCAACGCCGGCTTCCATGCTATCTTCACCTAAATAGGCACCCCACGGAAAACCAGCAACCAACAAATCACAAACCGCATCTTTCGGCGGTGTGATCCCCATGCCCACATCACCATAAAACGCCAAAGGACGAATATAAGCACTGGTTAAGTCATTCTTAAGCACACTATCGGTACAAGCTTGCATCACCTCGTCAAAAGTATAGGGAATAGGCATACGATAAATTTTTGCAGAATCAAATAAACGCTGCACATGATCCGTTAATCGAAAACCCGCTGGCCCCAAGTGCGTGTCATAAACACGTATGCCTTCAAATACAGAGGTTCCGTAGTGCAACGCATGAGACATGACATGTACTTTTGCATTCGCCCAAGGCATGATTGCACCATTAAACCAAATATACTCTGCTGTTTTTGCGGCCATTATTTTTTTCCTTATACCCTAGCAAGTTTGTTTTCTGTCTGAGACGGCAATGCTTGACAGTCAAGCACGTCAATCAACTTATCCAGTTGATTACTAAGTAATGTAATTGCCCGCTCACTCTCTACGACTACATTCACCATACTAGTCTCATTTTCATGGACTTGCATGTTCATACTCATCACCTTAAACCCGCGATGACGAATAACTCTTAACACACGCTCTAATACTTCTGCACGTTGGTGTACTGTTAAAATCATGTCGTAGATCATATTTGCGTCTCCGTTCCATCCATCATATTGTGATTCGCCGCCCCAGGCGGCACTAAAGGCCAAACATTATGTGCATCATCAATAGCGACATGTAATAAAAAAGCCCCTTTTGCATTCAACATTTCATCCAGCCCCGATTCAACTTCGCTTGCCTTATCAATGCTGCGACCGGGAATATCAAATGCCGACGCTAAACGCACAAAATCAGGGTTATCAGATAAATCGGTTTCACTATAACGCTCTTCAAAAAAAAGTTGTTGCCATTGCTTCACCATGCCCAACTTTTGATTATCAATAAGCAATATTTTAACGGGGATTTGTTTGCGTTTAAGGGTTGCTAGCTCTTGCACATTCATCATAAAAGAGCCATCCCCAGACACAGCAACCACTGTTGCATTCGGGCGACTGACTTTGGCGCCAATAGCGGCAGGCAAACCAAAGCCCATAGTGCCAAGTCCACCACTGGACAAATGATTCTCAGGTCTATCAAACCACATATGCTGAGCAACCCACATTTGGTGTTGACCCACATCACAACTCACAACACTGTCTTTAGGCAATTTTTGCGCTAAGCGCCTTAGCATTGCAGGGGCGTAAATCAGCTCACCTGGGCAATCATAATCTCGCTCATGAGTCACTTGCAGCTGCTTAACTTCATCCCGCCATGCATCAATAGCTAATGGTTGACTAATAGCAGGTAAGACTTCACGTAAATCACTGGCAATTGCCACATCCGCTGCCCGTAATTTACCCAATTCTGCTGCATCGATATCTAAATGAAGCACTTTTGCCTTATTGGCAAAACACGACAAACGTCCTGTGACACGATCATCAAACCTTGCACCAACCACCACCAATAAATCACTTTCTTGCACAGCAATATTCGCCTCTTTAGAACCATGCATACCCAGCATGCCTAAATAGCCCGGCGTATCAATAGTAATGCTACCCAGTCCTTTCAACGTCGAAACGGAAGGCATACCAGTGACATCGATGAAATCACGTAATTGGCTCACGGCATTTGCCATGCCCACACCACCACCAGCATAAATAATAGGCTTTTTTGCCTCTTGTAATAACGCTTTTGCCGCAAGAATATCGGCATCTAGATGCCAAGGCTCTGGCAAAACGGCATGTAGAGGGGTTTTATATTCAAGCATAGCCACTTGAATATCTTTAGGAATATCGACTAAAACGGGACCTGGACGACCCGAGGCGGCAATTTCAAATGCTTGATACAATGTCGGAATAAGTTCATCTATATGGGTCACCATGAAGCTGTGTTTCGTACAAGACAGTGACATGCCGAGCATATCAATCTCTTGAAAGGCATCGGTACCAATCAGGTGATTAGGCACTTGACCAGTTATCGCCACCATAGGCACAGAGTCGAGTAATGCATCCGCTAAAGTCGTGACAAGATTTGTTGCACCGGGACCTGAAGTCGCAAAACACACGCCTATTCGTCCACTGGCTCTAGCATACCCTAATGCCGCAAAAGCCGCCCCTTGTTCATGCCGACTTAACAGGTGCTCAACAGAACTGCCATGAAGCGCATCATAGAGCGGCATAATGGCTCCACCAGGATAACCAAATATTGTATTCACACCGTGGGCGACTAATACTTTAATCACCGCATCAGCACCGCGAATTTTCTGCCCTTGTCCCATCGATTCCGTTACCTCTAATTGCCATAAATTACAAAAATGTGCGCTTTAATGACCACTTAAACTTCATATGCCCTAAACAAAAAACCCCCCAGTCCTTTCGGAGCGGGGGGTTAGTAGCAATCTTTTTACCTGATTTAGGTCTGTCGATTTAGCGTACGCTGCCCCCGCTGTGACTTGAGAGCCACGACGGTAATAATCACAATAATGAGCTTGGCAGCTAAATGACGCATCGTTAACATGTTTCCTGATCAGTTTGTTTGCATAAATTTGGTTAATTCGATCTTACTTTGTATTCACTACAAGATAAAAGCGATACCTAAGGTTTACCACAAAGCCAAAAAGAAAGACAATAAAAAAATTGTATCATTCGTTGTCTTCTTAACTAATGCTCGTTTAATAGCATTAAGCAAATGAAAGGACAACATACTGCTCACTTCCATATTGCAACTATTCTACATCCCTTAGGATTGGTACTTGCACTCAAATCAGGCAACATACACCACATTAAGTGCAAACCATCACTTAAGCTTCTTCTACAATTCTTTTCATTTCAGTCATATAGCCGCGTAGTTTAGCTCCAACCTGCTCTACTGATGTATTGCGGATCGCTTGGTTAACTTCAATTAAACGCACATTATCAACACCGTTGTTAGTATCACTAAGGCCTGCGCCTAATAGCTCAGACGACATTGCATTAACGTAATCGCGTAGCATAGGCACAGCCGCATGATTGAATAAATAACACCCGTACTCAGCCGTATCAGAAATAACAACGTTCATTTCATATAAACGCTTACGCGCAATCGTATTCGCAATTAATGGCGTTTCATGAAGTGATTCATAATAAGCAGACTCTTCAATAATGCCCGCAGCGACCATAGTATCGAAAGCAAGCTCTACGCCCGCTTTGATCATTGCTACAAGGAAAATACCTTTATCGAAATACGCTTGCTCATCAATATTTTCCTCTGAATCAGGCGCATTTTCAAAGGCTGTTTCATTGGTTTCATTACGCCATTTTAGCAAGTTAGCATCATCATTCGCCCAATCTTCCATCATGGTTTTAGAGAACTCTCCGCCAATGATGTCATCCATGTGTTTTTCAAATAATGGCTTAAGGATCACTTTGAGCTCTTCAGCGGTATCAAATGCTTTGATTTTTGCAGGATTTGACAGCCTATCCATCATGTGAGTGATACCACCATGCTTCAATGCTTCGGTCGTCGTTTCCCAGCCTTGTTGAATGAGTTTTGCGGCATAACCAGGTTCAACACCATCGGCAACCATTTTCTCATAACCTAAAATCGCACCCGTTTGTAGCATGCCACATAAAATGGTTTGCTCCCCCATCAAGTCTGACTTCACTTCCGCAATAAAAGACGAGTGCAACACGCCCGCTCTGTCACCGCCCGTAGCACTGGCATACGCTTTTGCGATATCAAAACCATCACCATTAGGATCATTTTCAGGGTGAACAGCAATCAGAGTCGGCACACCAAATCCACGCTTATACTCTTCGCGTACTTCGGTACCAGGGCACTTAGGGGCAACCATAATTACCGTTAAGTCAGGGCGAATTTGCATGCCTTCTTCAACAATATTAAAACCATGAGAATAAGCAAGCGTCGCATTCTGCTTCATCAATGGCATAACAGAATTAACCGCATCTGTGTGCTGCTTATCAGGTGTTAAGTTAAGCACTAAATCCGCCGCTGGAATTAAGTCTTCTATGGTCCCTACACGGAAACCATTACCTGTGGCCATTTGATATGAGGCTCGCTTTTCACTGATAGCTTGTTGACGTAGTGCAAATGAGATATTCAAACCAGAATCACGCATATTTAAACCTTGGTTTAAACCTTGAGCGCCGCAACCTAATATGACGATGTTCCAGTCTTTGATATAATCACAACCTTCACTGAACTCACTACGATCCATGAAGCGGCACTGGGCCAGCTGTTCTAATTGTTGACGTAAGCTCAGAGAATTAAAATAGTTAGCCATCTGTATACCACCCCATTAAAGGACTAAGGAAATCGATTGGCTCTCTTTAAGCCAAATCGCGATTGACGTCACTATAACGCAAGCTTTTCATTGCTTAAAATGATATATTCGAAACACTGTATTGCATTTTTTGCAACATGGTGTGATGTTTTATATTGGTAAATATAAAGTTAAAAAATGCGCTTCATTCAAGGTTAAATGTTATGGATATTCGTACCATCAAACTCTATCTCCATCTTTGTGATAGCTTACATTTCACAAAAACCGCTCAAGCTATGCATGTGAGTCCTTCGACGTTAAGCCGAACCATGCAACGATTAGAAGAAGAAGTCGGAGCCCAATTATTCAGGCGAGATAATCGCAGCGTCTCACTCACCAATGCTGGTATTGAATATCGCCACTTTGCTGAGCAAACCTTGAATAATTGGGGAAAATTGAAAACAAAAATCGATCCAAAACAAGATTTACTAAGAGGAAGGTTGAACTTATTCTGTTCAGTTACAGCCGCTTACAGTCACTTACCTGGTTTACTTGACCGATTTAGGCGAGAACACCCCTTGGTTGAAATAGCATTGACTACAGGCGATGCGGCTAACGCTATCCATGAAGTCAGCCAAAACCGAACCGATATCGCCATTACCGCTTTACCGGAGCCTTTTCCTGAAAGCTTACATTTCGCCAAAATTGATAATATTCCTCTAACCATCATCGCTCCGACAATCCGTTGTAAAGTACAAGAATTACTCAATGAATCCTATCTTCCATGGGACAGATTACCTTTTATCGTGCCAGAACATGGGCCCGGTCGTATTCGCATCGATAATTGGTTCAGGAAGTTGGGACTCATACCGAATATTTACGCTCAAGTATCGGGTCATGAAGCAATCGCCTCTATGGTGGCGCTGGGTTGCGGCGTAAGCATTACCCCTGAAGTAGTAATAAAAAATAGCCCTGTTCGTGATAGGATCCAGCTCCTTCCTTCACCCATCCCTATTGCACCTTTCGAATTAGGCTGTTGCTGTAAAATAAAACGCCAAAGTGATCCCGTCATCAGTGCATTTTTAAAAACAATTTAAGTTTACACTTAATAAACATACCAGCAGTTTATATATAATCAGTCAACTTAATACTCTAAATAAGCGCAAGACAAAAACAATTTATCTTCAATTACACGTACTCAGCCTAATTAACTTATTAAGGTTAATTAATGTGTATCTCATTAATAATTAATTTGTTTTTAATATCAACGGCCTTATATATACAACCAATGTCTACTATCGATTTGATTTTAAATGGCAATAGGAGAAAAGCTGATTTACACTTTACCATCAAATTATATACCTTTGAAAAAACATGACTCCCGTAAAAACGCCTTTGCTCAAACTCTCTTTTTTGTGTTTATTATTAACAGCCCCCTTTTTAGATGCAACGACCTACTGGGGGATCCCATTATGGGCATGGGGCTCACTTGTACTCAGCATAGTTTATGCACTCATACTCTTTATCGCTCTTGAAAAAGAATGGGATGAGTAAAACCCTTATCATTTATAACTCATTAAAAATAAATAATTAATAATAAATAAACGAGCCGTTTTCTTAACCTCAAATTAAATAGAGTGATGACCGTCATGATGAATAATGCCTTACTCAATTATCCTAGTATGATATTTCTTGTTCTCTATTTAGTTTCATTGATTGGCGTGGGTATTTTAGGCAAGCAAAAAAGCAAAGAAAATACACTTAACGATTTCTATTTAGGCGGAAAAAGTTTTGGCGTCGGCATTTTATTTTTAACCTTATACGCCACTCAATACAGTGGTAATAATCTGATCGGATTTGCCGGATCAGCTTATCGAAATGGTTGGTTTTTCTTGGTCGGCATGACGTTAATGCTGTCCGTCATTGGCGGTTATATGCTTTATGCCCCCAAGTTATTTCGTCTATCACAAAAAAACGATTTCATCACGGTCGGTGATTTCATTACTTTTCGTTATCAAAGCAAATGCCTAACGACTATTGTAGTTATTATTTGCTTAACGGTGTTGGCGGGATACATACTCAGTAACCTAAAAGCCATTGGTTATATTATGGATTATGCTACCGGAGGGCAAATTAGCTTTGCCCAAGGGATCCTCTCCATGGCACTGATCATGGTGATCTATGAAACCTTAGGAGGCATGCGCTCTGTCGCTTGGACCGATGCCATCCAAGGTATTCTGCTTTTAGTCACCATTTTAATTATTTTTACGGTGATCTGGACACAATATGGCTCAGTGCTCGATAATCAAACAGTATTAGAAAGTACAAAAAAACAATTCTTTAAAACACCGACAATGACAGATATAAAGAGTTGGGTCGGCACATTAATCATGGTGTGTTTCGGGGCGGCGGTCTACCCTCAGGCCATACAGCGCATTTATGCCGCAAAAAGCAAAAAAACCCTACAACGTTCTTTACAGTTAATGTTAGTCATGCCATTTCTCACCACACTCCCTATCATCATCATTGCCATAATCGGCGCCGCTCATTTTCCTGACTTAGATAAAGTCACTTCCGATGAAATAATTTTACTCATGCTCTCCAAACTCAATCACATTGCAGGCATGCAATACATCATCACCTTATTCGTCGCCGCCGCCATTGCCGCCATTATGTCTACTGTGGACTCGGCTATGCTCGCCATTGCTTCTTTATTTACACAAGACATTTACCAAGCCTATCGCCCAAAAACGAGCCAAAGAAAATTAATTTATATGGGGAAGATTTTTACTTGGGTACTAATAGCCATTATGGCAGGCTTGGCCATTTACCTCCCCGTTACCCTTTGGTGGTTAATTCAATTAAAACTTGAAATTCTTTGTCAAATAGCCCCCGCGGTCATGCTTGGATTGCATCTGAAACAACTTAAAGCCAGCTCAGTACTTTATGGTCTAACAGTAGGAGTCAGCTTCACGCTGATGTATATGTTTACCCCTTCATTGAACCAGCCATTTGGGTTACCCGCAGGAGTGGTTGGCCTCTTGCTCAATACCCTAGTGGTTAATTTACATCATAAGTTTATTCATCGTTACCGAATGGAAAAAGAGCAAACCTAAACAAAATTTTCAAATATCAAACTATACTGCTAAAGACATTGAATTAAATAATGATGATTAATGCGATCATTTTTTAAAAATAAATTACTGCTTTTGGCAAGCACTTTACTCCTCTTTATTATTGGATATTACAGTTCTGGTTATTTTTTTATCTATAATAACGATGCTTATATTAGTGCCAATGTCGTCAAAATCACGCCAAGTGTGTCAGGCTTAATTACCCAAGTACACATTAAAGATAACCAAGAAGTCAAAAAAGGAGACTTATTGGTTACATTAGATCAAGAGCCCTTCAATATAGCCCTTGAAAATGCCCAAGCACTCGTATCTCAAGCCGTTGCCCAGCAAAATTTACTCAGTACACAACTTAAAGAGGCACAGGCCGAGATCGAAATTAGCCAAGCTCAGGCCAACTTTTCCAAACTCGAATTTGAACGCTATCAGATCCTTCAAAAAAAGAATTCCGTTTCTAAAAACGATCTCGACTCAAAACAAGAAGAATACAACATTGCCATCGCCACACTTGAAAAATCGCAGCTCACTTACCAAGATTTATTAAAAAGAACCCCACTAGAGCAAGCCCTTGTTCAACAACAGCAAGCTGCTTTAAGACAAGCTAAGTACAATCTTAGAATGAGCAAATTATATGCACCTTCCGATGGATATATCAACCACTTGAAAATCTATGCTGGCGACTATGCGAATCAAGCCACTCCTCTTTTCGGTTTTATTGCCAAAGGCAGTGAACACATTATTGCCAATATCAAAGAAAGTAACTTAGTCTCACTTAAACAAGGCACGCTTGTTTGGGTGTACCTATCCAATAATCCATGGAAACTGTATCGAGGACAAATCACCAGCCTTGGTCGAGGTGTTTCTCGCAGTAGCACAGTGCCCGATCCATCTTTACCGTATGTGGAACCCATCACTAATTGGATCCGCTATGAATATCGAATCCCCGTCCGTATAGAGCTCATTAGTTTCCCACATAACAAGCGTCTTCCCGTAGGAATTGATGCCAGAGTGATCATCTTTCAATGAGGAACCTTTAATATGAGCTACCCATGCAAATCATTTCACAAATAAAAAAAGATCTTGAACAACAGATCAAGGATTTCTCTCTCCATTCTCCTCAAACACGGCTGGCTTTACAATCCAGTTTTGCTGTGATTGTTGCGGTTTTCTTAAGTGTATTATTACAAACACAAGAGCCCTACTGGGCTGGTATTTCAGCTTTTATATCAACTCAACCTACAGTAGGAAATACCCTTTCGAAAAGTTTAGAAAGAATGATTGGTACCCTCATTGGCGCAATTACCGCGCTCATCATAGTGTCACTGTTTATTACACAACCTATTATTTTTTCAATCAGTCTTTTTTTGCTCGCCTTTATTGGCATTTATTTCACTGCAACCATTGAAAACAAAACCTATACATGGATGTTCTTTTACATCACAGGGATCATGGTACTTTTAGCGGGGTTAAACAACCCAACACCTGAAAACTTCATTAATATGGCTTTTTTTCGCAGTTTAGAAATCATTATTGGTGTATTCAGTAGTTGTGTAATTAGTCTGTTTTTGACTAATCAATATGCCCATAAACAGTTAACACAATCACTAATAGAACTGCTGACATTAATGATCAGTTTAAATGAAACCAACAAAGACTATATTACACAGACTGTTCAGCAAAGAAAAAAAGAAATACAACAAAAGGTTGAATCTATTCTAGAAGCAATAAGGCATCATCAAATAAAACAAGATCAATTACTGCTCTTTGCACAACATGAGATGAAATCTAAAATAAAACACGCGCAACAAGTGGACTTGATTACCAGCATGAGAGATATCATTTCTCTACTCATGAATATTACCCATCACCATTACCTCAATGACTCTTTAGAAAAAATATTATCCCGCAACCATAATCACCAGACTCAGAAAATTCTATTTCAATTTCAAGATGAACTTTCAGCCATACTGAAAAACATTAAAACCACATTAGAGAATGAACAAGATATCTCTCATGTCGATAAGATGAAAAAAAAACAGCTTCATCAAAGCATAATTAAGATAGATAATAGTCTCAACGATCTCGACAACCAATTATTTAATGAACAAAATATGCATCGATCAAACGATCAGATAAAAAAACAGCACGACACTGATTGTCAACTCACCCGCTATGATTGGCTTCATTCATTAAAATCAATTCAAAACGAAGCCAAACAACTCATCTTTAACCTTGATAGGGATAAACTAAAAACAGACAACCCCCTTCATTTCAATCACCCTAAAAAAAATTATTTTCATTACGACACCTATTACTTTAAACATGCTCTCATAGGTGCAACGGCCATTTTATTTGTTCCTTTTATATGGCTCTATTTTAATTTACCCGGATATTACCAAATAGCGGTATCCATAGCTGTTTGTTTTAATTTATCCAGTGAAACTTCCCGCAATAAAGGTATATTAAGAGTCTTAGGCTGTCTTATCGGTAGTCTGCTAGCAATTTTTATACTTACCCTAAGCATCGACAACTTCACATTCATATTAAGTCTGTTATTTTTTGTGACTTTCTATTTTGGACTCATACATTTCTCAAACACTAAATCTATGAGCCTTGGCACACAAGCAAGTGTTGTTTTTATCATAGGCATAGTCAACCAATTAACACCTATTACTTCGCTTGCTATCCCTATTGAAAGGTTAAGTGGTATTTTTCTAGGTGTGTTAAGTGTCATTATTTTCCAAGCGTTATTTTGGCCTTACCAACAACAAGATAAAATAAAGCACAGCTACACTTCATTACTCACCCACTTTAATCAATATTTAGAGGCCATTTTCTCAAATGTAAACACATCACAGTCCATCGGATTATGGGACACTAAAGGCCAATATAGCCTTTACCATTTGAAACAACATCTGATTAATTTTATGAACTTAGAAAATGAAAACAATCAAGATAGAGCATTAAGGATCATGACTAACACCCAAACACCATTACGTTTTTACTACAGTATTTTTCATTTTTTAATGATAACAAAAGATCGCCGCTACACCCCATTTTTTAACGATCAAGATAACCATAAAAAAAATTTGATAAAGAAAGTCTTTGTGTTATTAGCAGCGCCTATCAATATTGATTCTCCACAAAAAAACACATTAGAATACAATGAGATTGAAACCCAATTAAAAAATTATTTATACCTTCTACATACTTCAAGACGTAACCCTACACAACCCCTTTCAATTTCACCTATAGAAGCCAATGCTTTTTACTTGTCTCTGCTTAATCTGTGTCGTTACAAACATAAATTGATAGAAGAAAACAATCTCATCAAACAGCATGAGCAAACGCTAAGTCAATCTGATAACTCGCTAAAATCTAGGTCAAAACAAACAGAGCCGACAAAATAAAAAACACAATAAATAGACCCTCTTCAAATTTAGAACCTTTACAATGCGTAGGCATCTTTTTAACCCGTTTTTGCTGCTTACTCCCAGTGAATAACTTCATACTGACCTCTCATCAGGTTCAAAATCCGCTTTCTATATCATAATCAATAATGACTATTGATTCACTTCAATCACTTTTTATTCTGTCACAAAATGTGTGTCTAGTTTAAGGTCGACCGACTCCAGAATATGGAACATCAACAGTGTATATTGCACCAGTTAGCATGGATTTAGCGTCGTCAGGATCAAAGGTCTTTGTCGTCATAATAAATAAGGTTTTTCGATCAATGCCTCCTAATACACAAGCCAAAGGATGCACTGCATCAGGCAAACTAATGTTATCCAAATACTCACCTTGTGCACTGATCCGATAAACTAAACAAGACTGACTACACGCCACCCAAATAGCCCCTTGCTCATCAAGGCATATACCATCAGGACAACTGCCATTAGGAAAATGTGCCACTTGCCATTTATGAGATAATTGTCCCTTGTCATCTAAATTAAAGGCACTTAAACAATCTGAAAAGGTTTCCGCTACAAATAAAGTACTGCCGTCAGGGCTTATCGCCATTCCATTTGCCGTGCCGATTTCAGCCACCGCTGTAGTGCAATGTCCGTCTTGATTAAGGTGCTTAATGTTACCAGCACTAGGTGCCTCTCCTTGCATATAATTAAAACTGATATTACCAATGAAAGCATGGCCTCTTCCATCAATAATCATATCATTACTGACAAAGCTCTCGTCATCATGTAAATCAGCCCAGCAATAAAATCGCTTATCATCAATTTTTAGCACTTTATGTTCAAACACGGATACCGCACAAAAATCACCATTAGGCATCCAACCAATACCTGATAATACTCCATCATAGCGTGCTATCAATCTCAGATTGTAATGACGGTCTAACACATGAATTTCCCCTAAAAACACATCAGTAAACCACAATTCACCTTCGTGCCAACGGGGAGATTCAGGGTAACACAAACCATTAGCCACACACTTGACTTGCGCCATAAGAGAGTCCCCCACACTCCACACGATATATTAAGCATAGCTCAAGACAACAAAAATAATAAAAACACTTATTAATCAATAGATAAAAACCTATCAGTATGATAAAAAGAATGAAACGAGTGCTATTTAATCATCAGCAATCAAGGGTGTTAATAAAAAGGTGAAATCACATGAAGTTAATTGGGGAAAAAATCACGCTCAAGCAATATGATGAAAGCGACTGGCCATTAGCATTACATCTCTCAACGGATCCAATGTTGATGAAACATGTGTACGACCCTTTTACAGAAGCAGAGGCGAGAGCCCGTTTTGAAAGCAAACTTTTACCTTGGAATGAAAACAGTGAACATTGGTTGTCTTTGAGTATAAATCATAATAAAACAGGTGAAAAACTGGGAAGCATAGGTCTAAAAATCACTAACCCAGATGCCTCTATCGCCGAAATAGGCTTTATGCTCAAAGCCACAGCTCAAGGGAAAGGCTATGGTTTAGAAGCGCTTTTCCTCATGCGCGATCATGCCTTTAATCGCTTAAAACTGAATAAACTTAGCGCAACCTGCGCCGTTAACAATATAGACTCTTATAAAATGCTAGAAAAAGCAGGCTTTATACGAGAAGGGCATTTAAAGCAAAACGCCATCATTGGCGGCCAATATGTTGATGACTATTTATATGGACTCTGCTCTACTGATTTGAGCCTAAATCAGGTAGAAACAAATCAGTAATGAAACAAAAAGGTGAGGCCAGTATGACCTAAGCTTCACCATCCTTTGCTAGATTTTATCTGCAAGCTAAGCACTGGCCACTCTAGATTGTGATTTAAATAACGACTCATATCCCGGCTTAGGGATATGTGGCACTAATAAAGCGAGTCCAAGAGACATCACAGCCATCCCTGCACCGATATAAAACACGAAAGCTGGACTTATCATCCAGACCATACCAAGAAAAACCGGTAAGATAACGGCCGCAATATGATTAATGGTAAATGAAACACCAGACGTTGAAGCAATATCTTCAGGTGATGCAATTTTTTGAAAGTAAGTCTTAGTCGCAATCGCCATGGCGAAGAAAATATTATCAATGACATATAAACTCGATGCGACCCAATGATTGTCTACTAACCCATAAGCAATAAAAACAACAATTAAACCAACATACTCAACTAATAATACATTTCTCTCACCAAAATGCCCCACAAAACGGCCAATTTTAGGGGCTAACCATACCGTTGCAATTTGATTAATGATAAATAACATAGCCATATTTTCTACCGAAAATCCAAACTTCTCCACCATCAAAAAGCCTGCAAACACCACAAATATTTGCCTACGAGCCCCGCTCATAAATACTAAGGCATAATAAAGCCAATAGCGCTTTCTCAATACTAAATGCTTATGTTGAACTGACTTTTGCGGCAATAATGGAAAACGAATAAATAAGTAAGATGCCATTGCACAGCCTAATATTCCCGCGATTAAATACACCAACCAATAAGGCACTTGTAAAAATTCCATGGCACACCAAATAATACTAAAGGTAACTAAAGCCGCCATCGCCGTTTTACTCAGTATTTTCCCCATCACCGCGGGCGCTTCTTTTTTTCCTAGCCACTGAATTTGCAGTGAAGTATTAATGGTTTCAAAATAATGAAAACCTATAGACATCACAATGGTCGTCGCATATAAACCATAACTGGTTGGAAAGAAGCCGGTTAGACCAACGCCAATTGATAGTATTGCGAGAGACATTACGGCCAAGTATTGCTCTTTTAATAATAACAATAAAAACACAGCGCCAAAGGCAAGAAAGCCTGGAATTTCACGCAATGTTTGTAAGATACCAATTTCTGTTCCTTTAAAACTGGCCAGCTCAACACTAAAGTTATTCAACAATGCCTGCCAAACAGAAAAAGTAATCGCCACACAAATGGCACTGATCAACAAAAATTGCTGAGCGCGTTGATCCTGTAAAAGGCTCTCTTGAGGCTGACTCTTGTCCCTATGTTTCATTTCAATTCCTAAGTTGTAAGATAATAGTAGGCAGTCTACTGGGAAATAAAGTGGCAAACTTCACTAATTATGACGTATTATTTATCAATTACGCCAAATTTTGTCCGCTTATTTTGGTTCACAATAAGGAATTTTCACCAAATGACTCCCTCCCCCTTTAAGCTTAAAAAAAAGATGCAACATCCTATGGAAGGGATCTTAGCCAGTCATAAAGCCAATACCATTGGTACCCCGCATCACCATACTTGGTGTCAATTACAATATGCCATCAAAGGAACAATGAATATCATCGCGGGAAATCAAAGTTTTGTTATTCCACCTCAAAGGGCCGTTTGGCTACCGAAGTATGTCACGCATCAAGTCAATAATTTATCTAAGGTCGCGTATCGTAGCTTACATATTAGTGATGACTTAGGTGAAGAAATAGGTAACAAAGTCAAAGTTATTGAAGTTTCTGAATTTTTAAAAGAATTGATAATTAGAGGCTGTAATGCATGGCAATCCACATACACTCCAACCCATGTAGACAATGCCATGATGACCTTAATCATTGAAGAAATACGCCATGCAACCGAAAGTCCGTTATATTTACCTTGGCCAAGCGATCCTAGGTTAAAAAGGATCTGTCAAATATTACAGAATAATCCAGCAGATAATCGAACCTTACCTGAGTTAGCACAATTATCAGGGGCCTCTGTTCGAACACTTAACCGTATCTTTATTAAAGAATGCCAATTGGGCTTTAGTGATTGGCGACAAAAACTACGTGTACTGACTGGGCTTGAACGATTACAAACCAACGCATCCATTACCCAAATTGCACTCGATCTTGGCTACAGCTCCAGTTCCACTTTTATTCAAGTGTTTAAAAAACATTTACATGCTTCACCTAAAAGTTACCTAAAACATTTGTCATAAAATAATTGCTTTTTCTACATTAAAACCATCATTATGTGACAGATAAAAAAACAGAGGAACTGTCATGCAGTATTTGTGTATGCTTTGCCAAACCACTTATCTTGCCACACCCACACGTATAAAATGTGATTGTGGTGGTGCCCTCTGGCTGAAAAATGATAGTTTGAAATTAAATAAGCAAGATATTGTTCAGCATGACTTTACTCTTTGGCGCTACAGTAAAGCCTACCCCATCACAAGAGCTGATGTGAAGGTGTCTTTTAACGAAACTCTCACCCCGATGCCGAAACTGCTTTGGAATAATATCCCCATTTTCGCGAAAATGGACTCCTTAATGCCCACAGGCTCATTTAAAGCAAGGGGCGCCGCCATGGTCATTAATACATTAGTGGATCAAGGCATAAATTGCTTCGCAGAAGATTCCAGTGGTAATGGTGGATCAGCTTATGCAGGTTATTGTGCCAAGGGCAATTTGACACTGAATGTATTCCTTCCCGCAGGAACAGCGGCAGGAAAAATTGTACAGACAAAAATGTATGGCGCCAACTGCATCGAAATTGATGGCACAAGAGAAGATGTGGCCAATGCCGCAATAAATAGCTTGCAAACTCACGGTAGCTATTATGTCGGCCATAATTGGCACCCCTTATTCATTGAAGGCGTAAAGTCTATCGCTTATGAAATTTGGGAGCAGAATAATTATCAGGCCCCCGATAATTTTATCGCCCCAGCAGGAAATGGTAGTTTGATTGCTGGTGCCTATATCGGTTTCAATGAACTCTTCAGGGCGGGTGAAATAAGTACAATGCCAAGATTATTCGGCGTTCAATCCGCAGCAATCAACCCTTTCGTCAAACAATTTAATGACGACGATTCGCCAATAAAGCCTAAAAATACCATAGCAGAAGGGATCCGCATTGTTCGCTCTTCCCGTATAACAGAAATCATTCAATTTGTCCGTCACACACAAGGCCAATTTATTGATGTAACCGATGAACAAATCAAACAAGCCTTAATAAAAATGGGACAAAAAGGCTTCTTCATTGAACCGACCTCTGCTACCGCCTTTGCCGGAATAAGTAAGCTCATCGAAAAAAAGATTATCAAACCCAACCAGAAAACCGTTGCAGTCATAACCGGTCATGGCTTAAAAGCCACAGAGCAAATACAAAAATTAGCAAAAACCCCTATTGAATAAACTGTGCAACAGCACGATTAAATTTATCCGGATTCTCAATAAAGGTGAAATGCTTTCCCCCTTCTTCCACTTCGAAAATAACCAGTTGAGAATCCTTAATGGTTTGATTCATCCATTCTTGGGAACTGACTGGCGTGGGGCTCCCTCGACCTACGATAATTAAAGTCGGTAAATGAATACGCGGAATGACATCACGACAATCTTGATGAAATTCATTATAAAGTAATACCGCAGCTTCAGGATTTGAAACATCACAACTGGTATCAATCAACATATGTGCATCTTCCGTCGAAATATTTTGCGTGATCTGTCGATGCAGTAAAATGGTTTTCGCTGTATTCACTTTCTCACTTAATAATACATTCACAAAACCCACAGACGAAGCTGAATCGACAAATGATCCGTAATGAGCCACCTCTTTTGGTGACCAACTCGGATTTGACGTTAACACAGGAATTTTATCCACCAAAATCAGTTTTGCCAATCGCTCATCACCAAAAAGCTCCCAATAACAACAGATAACTGCAGCACCTGATGCATGTCCAAGCACCACGACTTGGTTTAAACCTAAATAGCACAGCAATTCATTCACATCTTTAGCTAATCGATAAATTTTAAAACCATAAGAGACTTTTTCAGACAAGCCATGTCCTCTCATATCCAGAGCAATAACGCGACAATGATGACTTAATTCTTCAATTTGATACTTGTATTGCTCACTACTTTGAGACCAACCGTGCAATAAAATCAATGGTATGCCGCAACCTTTATCGATATAATGCAACCTTACGTTATCATTGGTCGTAAAATAGTGATGCTCTAAAAATGAGGAATGCATATTAACCTCTTAGGCATCAACGGATGCTTCTTAATTAAAATCATCCATAATTCAATGGGGCTCCATGACATTATCAGAGGTATAAAAAAGTCACGATCTGAAGGAAGAATAGTTTGCGATCTCATCTTCACATTCTCTGCTGTCGCCCTTGAATAAAATCATCCACAACGCGATTAAACTTTTTAGGGTTTTCAATGAATGAAAAGTGATTCCCACCTTCTTCTTTTTCAAAAACCACTAATTGAGAATCTTTAATTTGTTGATGGATCCATTCTTGGGATGCCACCGACACTAGACTGGCTCTGCCTACAATCAATAAAGTGGGAAGTGAAATTCTAGGTAATAAATCACGCCAGTCTTGATGGGCATTACTGTAAAAAAGAGTCGCAGACTCTCTATTGGGAACTCGAAAACTCGCCGCTAAAATTAACTCTCTTTCCTCTTTATTAAGTGTTTGTGAAAAAAGTGAGTGTACAAAATGATATTTATACTTTTCACCTTCCTCCCCTGCAAGTTGATTCGTTATATCAATTGCAGACTGAGGGTCTAAGATAGCGCCGTATTGCGTCTTTTCTTCTAGTGTCCACGCCGAATTAATTACAGTCGCAGCAGACTTATCGACGAGTACTAATTTAGCTAGTCGATGGGAGCCGAATAAATCCCAATAACAATAAACAACAGTTGCACTCACTGCATGCCCAACTAAGATAACTTGATCGAGTAAAAGATGCTCTAACAGATCATGTACATCCTTTGCAAAGCGATATACTTTATAACCGTAGTCAACAAATTCAGACTCACCATGCCCTCGCATATCAATTGCAATAGTTCGATACTTTTGACTTAATGCCTCTATTTGATGCCGGTATTGAACAGTACTCATGGTCCAACTTGGGATCATAACAATGGCTTGGCCTTGTCCCTTATCAACATAGTGTAATGTCACATTATCACTGGTTTTAAAATAGTGACTATCATGTTTTGAAACAAGCATACTGACAGCCTAAAAGCTAGAAAACATGTTACTTATTATAACATTTTAGCCATGAGTTTAAGCGATAAATTGTAAAGTTATATGTGTATATCACTTTAATCGAAATAAGCATAAACATAAGAGTGCTTAAAAAATTAAAGTCTCTATTTCGAAAAATTAATGACTTAGTCAAAGCGCTCCACACCCCGCCCTGCAATAGAACATATACTCAAAGCAAGAAACAGCAACTACACTCTACAAAACCCTTAGCCTTAATATAGAGATCACTTTATGGCAATTGCTTGTGTCAAAACAAGAGCAAATAAAGGCGTGGACGCCCCCTCTGTAACAGTTGAAGTGCATTTAAGTAACGGCTTACCAGCATTTAATTTGGTGGGATTACCAGAAACCTCTGTAAAAGAGTCTAAAGAAAGAGTGCGAAGCGCCATCATCAACACAGGTTTTGAATTTCCAGTCCGTCGTATAACAGTTAATTTGGCCCCTGCCGATCTTCCTAAGCAAGGAGGTCGCTATGATCTCCCCATCGCTATCGGCATTTTGGCTGCATCTGGACAAATACCTCATGGATCCATAACATCTCTTGAATTTATTGGTGAACTGGCACTGTCAGGCCATATTCGTCATTGCCAAGGTCTTATTCCTGTTATTGTTTCAGCTCAAAAACAACAAGTTGGCATTATACTTCCTACAGATAATCAAGACGATGCCGTTTTAGTGGGTTATACAAACGTACATTTTGCCAATACACTGCAATCACTTTGTGCTTTTTTACATGGACAAACTCGCCTCCCCAGTATCGGAAGTGATGTTCATTGGCAAGATCCCCCCTCTCAACACTCAGCAAACAATGTTGGCTGCTTAAGTGATATTCTTGGTCAGCAACAAGCAAAATTAGGCCTAGAAATTGCTGCGGCCGGTGATCATAATTTATTAATGATGGGGCCTCCTGGTACAGGTAAAACCATGTTAGCCAGTAGGATCTTAGGTATCTTACCAAACTTAAATTATCAAGAAGCCCTAGAAGTCGCGACCTTATACTCAGTCGCTGGCCAAACGATAGAAAAAAACACATTTTTCTCACGAAAGTTTCGTAATCCTCATCATACGAGTTCCGCAATCTCCCTCATTGGCGGTGGCAGTATTCCTCAACCGGGCGAAATATCATTGGCTCATAAAGGCGTATTATTTTTAGACGAAATTGCCGAATTCCCTCGTAAAGTGCTAGATTGCCTCAGAGAACCCATGGAAACAGGTGAAATAGTCATTTCACGCGCGGCGGCCAAACTGACCTATGCCAGCCAGTTTCAGCTCATTGCAGCAATGAACCCTAGTCCTTGCGGTGATATCAACAACCCAAGAGCAAATCCAGATCAAATATTACGATATTTATCTCGTTTATCAGGCCCTTTTCTAGATAGATTTGATTTATCATTGGATGTACCTAAATTACCTGTCGGTGCTTTAAACAGCCCCCATTCTCAACAAGAAACCAGTCAAACCATTGCCATTCGCGTAAAAAAAGCCCGCGAAATACAACTTGAACGTTCGGGAGTGCTCAACAGTGAACTCACTGGCACCCAACTCAAGAAAACTAACTGGTTTCATCCTGCCGATTTGATTTATTTGGAGGAAATACTCAATAAACTAGGATTATCCGTAAGGAGTTATCATAAAATACAAAGGGTTGCTAGAACAATTGCTGATTTAAAGCATGCCAAAAACATCGATCGCTCTCATATCGCCCAAGCCTTGAGCTATCGAGCCATCGATAAATTGTTTAACACTTTAAAAGCATATTAATCCATGACACAAGAGGGTACTACTCATGACTCAAGGATAGAACATCAAATAAACCAATTCACTCATCAAAGCTCAATATTTAGCCAGATTTACATTTCATGATTGAGCCTAAGAGCGAGTACGAGTACCATAGGTCTCTAATTTTTATCGAGGCAATGTTTAATGGGTTCGTTCGTATCAGGGATCACTGGCTGTTTGGCTTTTTTGTTATATACACTCAATACACTTTTCTGGGTCGGACCAATCCTTATCATCAGTTTAATCAAGCTCATTCCGATCCCATTCCTACGCAAGACTTGTACTTACTTCATCGATTTTTCAGCCAGCTCTTGGATAAGTGTCAATGGCGTTATTGAAAAAATCTTCCACCCTGTAAAAATCCGCCTGGAATGTGAGCAACCTCTGAGCACCAAAGAGTGGTATATGGTTATAGCAAATCATCAATCTTGGGTCGATATCCTGATTTTGCAACGTATATTGAACCATCGAATCCCTTTTTTAAAATTCTTCTTAAAACAAGAGCTCATTTTTGTTCCTGTACTGGGTTTAGCATGGTGGGCTCTGGATTTTCCTTTTATGAAGCGATACAGCCCGTCTCAATTAAAGAAAAATCCAAAATTGAAAGGCAAAGATATTGAGATCACCAAAAAGGCCTGTTCAAAATTTAAAACTAAACCTGTCAGTGTGATGAATTTTGTCGAAGGAACCCGTTTTCAAACAAGTAAACATACAAAACAAGCCTCACCCTATACTCATTTACTCAAACCAAAAGCAGGCGGTATGGCTTTCGCTCTTTCTGCTATGGGTGAGCACATCCATAAGTTAGTCGATGTGACTATTTATTATCCTGAAGGCAGTCCCACATATTGGGAATATATCTCAGGCAAAGTTAAACAAGTCAATGTTCATATCAAGGTCACAGATATCGACAGTAAAATGCGTGGCGATTATACCAAAGATCGTCAATTTAAGATTGATTTTCAAGCTGAACTGAATAAAATCTGGAAGAGAAAAGATGAACAATTAACCATTATGTCCCAACAAGAGACCCCGAATAAAGAGGTGCTATAATCAATGCTTAACTTTTTACCCGGCCCACTTCTATATTTAATAAGTGCTGTATTATTAATCATTAATACAACCATTTGGAGCAGCCTTATTTGTATAGGAGGACTCATTAAACTGATTCTTCCATTCACTTCTGGACGTGTTTTTATCACGAAGATAATGAATCGATTTATGTGGTCTTGGGCCACCTGCAATGGCGGTATTTTATTTCTACTCGCTAATATTGAGTGGGATATTGAAGGGTTAGAAAGTTTAGATAAAGACGCTTGGTATTTATTAATTAGTAACCATTTAAGTGGATTTGACATTGCGGTTCAAACATACATATTGCGTAATAACATTCCTATGCTTAAGTTTTTCCTTAAGAAAGAATTATTGTTTGTGCCATTATTGGGAATGGGTTGCTGGGCTTTAGACATGCCATTTATGAATCGATCTAGTCCCCGCCAATTAAAGAAAAACCCTAAATTGAAAGGAAAAGATTTAGAAACAACACGGCGGGCATGCAAAAAGTTTCGTCATATTCCCACCTCTATCATCAATTATGTCGAAGGCTCTCGCTTTACTGAGCAAAAAAGAGCACGCCAAAACTCACCTTATCGACATTTATTAAAGCCTAAAGCCGGCGGGATAGCATTTACGCTAAGCGCAATGGGAGAGCAATTTACCAATGTGCTCGATATGACACTCTTGTACCCAGAAGCGATTAATAAAAACGCTTTAGTTGAAGTCATGCATGGCCGAATTAAAAAAATTACCATCCGCATTCGTGTTTTACCCGTACCACAAGTGGACGATAAACGTTACTTTTCAGAGCCTCAATATCGAGTAGAATTTCAACGCTGGCTCAATCAAGTATGGGTAGAAAAAGATGAAATATTGCACCAATTAATCAATGACCATCAAAACTTTTTAGCAAGTAATGGTAAACCAGTAGAGAATCAATAAAAGTTAAAAAGCCTTCATCGGCGAAGGCTTTTTTACGGACGTCTATTCAGTACTATTTTTCTTTTCTAGCCACTTTAACAAGCCAATCTTTTGGGCCTTGAATATTGCCTTTTTGAATATCGGTTAATACCTTGTAGATCCGTTTAGTGTGCTCGCCAACACAACCATCACCCACAGTCAATATTCGCCTATCTTCAAAAATATAAGAACCTACAGGTGCCACCACCGCGGCAGTGCCAAAACCGCCCGCTTCGATAATCTCACCAGATTCAATATCTTGAATAAATTGATCCAGCATGACCGTTTCTTGCCTAACGTCACACCCTAATAAGCAACCTAACTCTAAAATAGACTCTGATGTAATTGATTTTAAAATTGTATCAGTGAAAGTGGGGATAATCACAGTGCCGTCTTTTAATATATGAAAGTGATTCATTGCCCCCACTTCTTCTATTTGCTGGTTATTGGCATCTAAATAAAGCACTTGAGCCGCACCATATTCAGCGGCGACTTTGCCCGCTTTCAAAGAAGCGGCATAATTACCTGAGGCTTTCGATGCACCAATCCCTCCCGATACCGCACGATGAAAACGTTCACTGATCAATAAACGAATAGCTTGATTAAAACCTGCTTTATAATAAGGACCACTCGGGCTTAAAATCACACAAAACGTGTATTGCTCACTGGGTGAAACGGATAAACGATCTTCTGTTGCAAAAATAAAAGGACGAATATATAAACAAGCATCATCTTGTATGGGAAACCATAATCTATCCACATCAATTAATGCTTCAATGCCTTCACGTTGCATTGCTTCAGGCACACCTTGCATACATAAGATATCCGCAGAACGATTTAATCGCTGCGCATTTTTATCCAGTCTAAATGTATAAATTTCACCATCTTGATGACGAAATGCTTTCGCCCCCTCAAATACAGATTGACCATAATGCAATGCTATCGCACCTGGTGCGACTTCAAATGGCGCATAAGGCACGACTCGAGGATTGATCCATTGCCCATCCCTAAAATCCATCAAAAACATATGATCGGTTCTTAGTTCACCAAAACCGACATTATCTTTAGGCTCAAATGCCACGTGTCGACGCTCATCGCTTGACTTTAAATTGTAACTTATTTGCATGAAATACCACCTTAATCAATGTGACGCAGACTATGGAGCCTCAAGCCTAAAGTCAAGTATAAAGCATCACTCTGCACTTTCTTTTGTGAATAAATGAAATAGAATATCAGAGAAATAACATCATTAAGTAGCTAACATCATTCTATATTCACGCCACAAAGGTTAAACCGGGATAAACACGAAATTAACATAGAAATACATTTAAAACTCAACTAATTAAGGTATGCAAAAAACATTAAAATTCAATAAGTAACTATGTTCAGTCATTATTCAGCTTATCTCTCCTATGATGTTTCGAGAAAAAATTTCTTATAATATAGCGGAGTCAATGATGAAAACGAAATCTCTTGTTTTAGCATCTGTAGTTGCAGCAACGCTTTCAATTCCAGCCATGGCAGCCGATAATTTCGTCGGGGCAGCTTATGGTAACCAACAAAATGATTATGACGTAGGGAGTGGTTATTCAAAAGATGTAAATAATCCTACTTACCAACTGCGTGCAGGTACGTATATCAACAAAGAAGCACGTCTATATTTGACCTATTCTTTTAATGATGATGATTTTGCAAAGCAACAAATGGGACTTGTCTCTTATGACTTCCTTATCCCAGTGACAAGCGACCAAAAACTAAACTGGTTTGTGGGTGCAACAGCAGGTATGAACCACATTAGTCCTGATACTTCTTACCTTGATTCAGCTAATCGATTTGTCTGGGGTGGCCAAACTGGGCTGCAATATAAGCTTAATCCTAAGTTAAGTACAGAAGTCGGTTACCGCTACTTGAAGCAGGATTACTCTAAAGGCTCTTTCTCTTTAGATAATTCACAACAAGTTTATCTCGGTGTTGATTATCGCTTCTAAAAAGTCAATCACAGAAAAAACCCCTTGAAAGGGGTTTTTTTTTGCATAAAAATACCAAAGGTAAGCACCTTTTATCTCACGGATTAAGTCTTTGAAAAGATAATGTGGAAATAACCACTGTAAAATACAAAATTAGTGCAATTTATTGATTTTTTTTTCATCACTTGAAAGAATTGGCTATTCACTACGCCTGTCGCACTGCTAGAATCAGTATTTGTAATCTTGACACAAAAGGAACTCCCATGAGCCTTGAATTATTATCAAAACTAGAAACTAAAATCCAGACTGCGCTTGAAACCATTGAATTATTGAAAATGGAGCTTGAAGAAGAAAGACAATCGAGTAAATCATTAATAGAGAAAAACCAACATTTACAGCAAGAGCTCACTTCTTGGAATGAAAAAGTGACCGGATTAGTTGGTTTACTCAATGAAGAGGTTAGCTAATTATTAGCTTGCTTGTGCTTCAAGGTTTTGCGACTCAATTAGCTCATTGAGTTCATTAATCGCCTGCTGAACACTTGGCAGGCTTTTCTTTGGAAATAAGACCTTCCCCTTTGCAAACTCTAGCCTTCCTAATCCCCTAACCCAAATTGATCCTTTTAAGAATATTCGTACGTGTTTAACAATCAATTTTGGTGCATAAACGGGAAATACTCTCATAAAGCGCCTCCTATAATGATTTTAACATTAACACATTTCAAAAAATCCAAAACATACTGACTCATTTTGAATATGGCTTAACTCCCTTCTCATTCTTTCGACCATAACAATAGAAGTAGAGTTTCGTTATTTACAAATAAAAACTGAATTTAATCACACTTTCAGCATAAAAAATCAATTTAACCTTTCCAATCAGAGAAATACTTCACAAAAATGATAAAGTGACACTTGCCAAAAAAATGACTCTCTGTTAAATTTTATGGGTTACTCAGGGTAATATTGAGCGAATAACGCTTATAGCCGTACTTCTCACAAAAATGAAGTACGGCTTTTTTCTTCCTGATAGGCTATACCTAATTCAACCCTGTTAAATAATAGGCTATTTGCCTCATTTCATCATAAGATTTAATGGCTCGAGTTTCGACACGATACTTGCCATTGACAATTAATGTTGGTACTCCCACTATCTCAGCATCTTTGACAGCTTGCTTCATTTGCGCCACTTTACTAGTAACCATAAAAGAGGCTGCTGCCGCATCAAATTCTGCACTATCAATCCCGTTGTCAACAAAAACTCTTTTAATGTCATCTAATTGTGTAAAACGAACCCTTTCTTTATGTACCGCACGAAATAATGCCCCCTCTATCACCTCTTCAACATTCAGTAGTTGAGCAATAGCAAATGCTTTCGTCATTTCTTCTCCCATCGGTCCGCCCACTGCAGCAACTTGTACTTGTTTGAAACTCACCCCTTGAGGGAGCTGCGCTTTCATTTTGGGTATTTCCATCTGAGAAAATTGATAACAGTGTCCACAATAAAATGAGAAAAAACTGGTAATTTCAGGCGTTAAAGATGCCTTTTCACGAATAGCGGTGTAATGAACACCTTCTTTGTAGTCTGCTGCTAATACATTCAACGTCATGAATAACAAGGCCACTATGAACCAAAACATCTTTTTCATTATATGCTCTCAAAATATCCAAATAACTAAAAGTCAATCATCACTTTGATCGCTGTGTATCCAAGTGATAATGGCTAATTCATTTAGGAATCAATAAAATAAGGACACAATATAAAAGATTGAATAGCGTTAGGCTGTTAGACAAATAGATAAGATAAAAAAGAAGCCAAATGGCTTCTTCTTATCGAGTAACAAGAGGTTAAACCAAAATACTTATTTCAAGGAGGTGAGATAAAATGCAATGTTGAGCATGTCATCATAAGATTTAATTGCACCAGTTTCGACACGATACTTACCATTCACAATCAATGTAGGCACCCCCTTAATCCCTGCATCTTTCGTTTCACGCACCATTTGTGCCATTTGTGCATTGACCATAAAAGAGTTGGCAGCGGCATCAAATTCAGCCCCATCAACGCCATTAGCAACAAATAATGCTCTGACATCATCTAGACTGGTAAAACGCTGCCTTTTGTCATGAATAGCAGAAAATATCGCAGGCTCAATTTTGTCTTCAACTTTTAACAGCTGAGCCACGGCAAAAGCCCGTGCCATGACATCACCCATGTTCACGCCACCTTTACCTTTACCACCTAAAAAGTCAACTTGCACTTGCTTGAACGTCACACCAGTGGGTAAACGCTTCTTAATTTTTGGCACTTCCGTTTTTTGAAAAGTATAACAATGGGGACAATAAAAAGAGAAAAACTCCGTAATTTCAGGCTTGCTCGTGGCAGGACCTTGATTGATCACTGTATAATGTACACCTTCTTTATATTTGGATGCTACTACTGGCTTGGAAGCATCAGGTTTAACTGGCGCAGTATCAGCGATTGATAGCAAAGGGGTCATAAGTAATGCCACTGCAATAAGTAATGCTTTTTTCATGCTTATTCCTTGTCAACTTCAAATAAAATAATGTTCAATAGCAGCATATCATAGTGTGCTTTGCACTGTATTTCAAAACCGTAATAATATATTACTGACTACGTCAACTGGGCTTTAGTCTTGAGACATTAGTACTGAGGCATTAAACTCAGTGGCGGCTCATTCAATGCAGCAAGTTGTTCTTTAAAGGCTAAAATTTGCTGTTCCCAATATTTATCCTGACCAAACCAAGGAAAATTCATAGGAAAAGCAGGATCAGCCCAACGGCGACTCAACCAAGCGTTATAATGTAACATACGCATCGCGCGCAATGGTTCAATCAACGCTAACTGCCGAGAATCAAAATCACAAAACTCTTCATAGGCCTCTAATATGACTTCAAGTTGCAGCATTTGTTGCGATCTGTCCCCCGAAAGCAACATCCAAAGGTCTTGAATGGCAGGTCCCGTTCGAGCATCATCAAGATCAACAAAGCTCGGGCCATCATTAGGCGTCCATATAATATTACTGGGATGTAAATCGCCATGTAATCGTATTTCGGATACCTCAACGCTTTCCCATATCACAGTCGCTTTAGCGAGCACTTGTTCAACAATGGTAAAATACGCCTCCCTTAATCCTTCAGGGACATGACCGGATGCTTTTAACCAAACTAATGAATCATTGCCTAATAACTGCGGCGACATCCTATCCCTATATTGAAAAACAGCTTGGGATGAATACTGGTGAATACGTCCAATAAATCGTCCCGCCGCTTCGAGCTGATCAAGATTATCCACTTCAAATGATCGCCCACCAATAGAAGGATATAACGCAAATTTAAACCCGTCATACACATGTAAAGATTGGTGATTAATCATGACAGGCGTGGCAATAGGCACTTCTTCCGCGACTAAAGCTGCCGAAAAGTCATGCTCCTCTTGAATTTGCTCTGCGCTCCAACGTTCAGGTCGATAAAATTTAACCACATAGCGTGCGCCGCGATCGCACCGAAATTGATACACTCTATTTTCATAACTATTCAGTGCCAGTAGTCCCGTTTCTGGATAAATACCTAAAGATTCTATGGCCGTTAAAATAAGATCGGGTGTTAATGCTTGATAATGAAACTCACTCTGTATTGGCATACTTGTCACTTGTTTATTCATGTTAGTTCTCGCTCATCACATAAGGCTTTAGGCACCCAGCCAAATAGGTAAGTACCTCAATATCTTCTTCTTTTGAAACCGATAACCAACATATATCACCATAGAATTCATAATGTAATTGCAACTGGCAACCTTCGAAATCCAACAGCCATTGATGACGATCGGCCCCCCATTGACGCTCAATAATATGACAATCTAATTGCTTGACCAATGGCTGGGCAAAGTCTGAAAAATGCTCAAAGTCCACATCAGCTAAAATAGATAAACTTAACTGCACTTCATTAAGCTGTATTGCTTTTATTCTCATTTTACTCTTCTCAACTACTGCAAGACAGAATAATTCCTGCCTCATCATGGGTTGGTTCTCTGGCGTAATCAAACATGTCAGCTTGCTCATCAAAAGGGCGTCGCAATACTTGAGACAATTGCTTTAATTTAGCCTTGTCCCCCTTCTCGCTATGGCAAAAATACTCAAAATGACCAAATCGTATATGGCTCTTCGCCAATCTCACTGTTATTGCCGCTGTCTCTTTCGTTTCACGCCACACGGCCGTTTCAGATCCTATCACAGCCAAAGCACGTGTCGTGGGCACATGTAAATGATGTAATGCTTCTGAAATCAAAAATTCTCGAATGGCAGAGCGCAACACGGCTCTTCCATCACCATGTCTTGAATAAGGCGTTATCCCCGCTCCTTTTAACGCCACATCCCAGCCCCCCAAAGGACCTTGCGCCTCGCCAATAATGACTGAGTGCCCATCATCCAACTGAGGTGAATAGCCACCAAATTGATGGCCCGAATAAACTTGAGCATAATAACAAGCTCCATCAATAGGCTCATTACCCGATAACTGTAGCAGTAAATGATTAGTGGGCTGAGAAAGGCCAATTAAGTGAGCAGCAGCATCACTCCACCCTACCCATGGAGGATCCTGCAAACCTTGGGGTGTGACTTTCGAATAAAAACCGGGTAACTGAGTAAAGAAATCTTGCTTAAGCTGCATGAAGAACACCGAAAAAAAAACTCAGCCACAGTATACCCGATAAGCTAATGATCCCGAATAACGGACTCGCAAATCATCATTATTTTATTTGCTTAAGTTTGGCTTTTTCGATACGGCTTTTACGGCCAGAAAAACCACTCACTGTGCCGTCAGTCAGTCCATAATCAATCGCTTGCTGACAAATTGCAATGGCCTCATCAAAATTTCCCTGATCATTAAGTAAAGTCGCCAGCTGCATAAAACTGACACCTTTTAAATCTAGCAAAGATTCATCTCTACTGATCTTCTCACATAAACGCAAGAAAGCAGGGGATAAGCTCACTCCAAAATCAACATATTCTTTATCTTGTTTCTGTTTATAGCATTCGGCAATTGCCGCTATCATCGCTTTATATTCATCTTCCAATATTTCGGCTTGCTCAATACTATCAACATGCTTCTTAAGCCGATCACTCGCTTTAGCAAAAAGCATAAAGGTTTTTTTCTCTTCAACCGTCAATGGCTCAATACCTAAGTAGTCCTCCCCCTCTTCAGTCAAAGGAGTCGACATACCTTGTGGTTTTTCGTTAAATTCAGAAACCTCATCATTGACTGTCGCCTCGGGTGTCGAAACCGCTTTATTCCGCCTATAAAGATAAACCCCTATCAATACAATAATAATGATGGCAATAATTTTCATTCTATCTTCCTTGGATCAATTAAACGCAAGTAATCAAAACATATATAAAAATATCAACTATAAAAATCATAGTATATTGTTTAAAATAATCAGCTAACAATCATCATACAGTTGAAACTTTATTGCCAACTTCCCTGATGACGGAACAAATCTCTTATTAATCAGTCATAAGTATAAACAGCTGAACATTACTTATGCTAATGTTTATATTGTGGTTTTTATTTAAAATGATAGGAGATTTAAACCTATGATGACATTACGCTCATAATGAATGAATTTAATCAGTTTTTCTCTCAAGCCTATCTATGGCTCTCCTTACTCGGTGGACTGCATTGCGTTACACTCTTTATTTATATACGCTTTGTCCATAGAGTACCCTCAAAAGACCACAATTTATTAGCCTGGATAATAGGACTCATCGCTTTTTACTTTTTAACGGGAATGATCAATAAACACAACGCACCGCTCCCTATTAATATATTATTTACACTCCTCATTCCTATGTATTTTTTACTCATGCCATTAGTGTATTTATATTGTAAAAGAAATGTAACTGAAACGAGTAATAATGACTTAAGTTGGAAACATTTCTACCCTGCTGTGACTATTGCCACATTGGTTATTTTAACTTTGAGCTACCATTGGCTTATACCGATAAACTTAAGCACTCATCTCTTCAGTAATGTCTGGATAGATCAAAAATTTAATATTATTTTCTTTGTGTTCCCCGGTTTATTGAGCCTTCAAGCAGCTTTCTATTTTATATTAATATTCAACCTATTAAATATATTTCCATTTGAAAATAGATCATTTAAAAATCCAGAGTTAAGTCAAATAAAATTTAAATGGTTACTCATCCTCACTTTCGCGCTCATAATGAACTGGTTAGTAAGAAGTCTTTTGATCATGCTTCCTTTTTATACAGGCGAGAGTATTAGTGTTTTTAATTTACTCTTATCTCGAATAATATTACTCATTTCTTTATACATACTTGCTTTTTATGGCTTAAAGCAAATTACTGATCTTACCTATCTGAAAAACCAAAAACGATCGTCCCCTCATCCCATCCGGCCTTCAGCAACGGCAAAAGAGCTGTTACTCACTGAAGAGGAACTCGATTTTATACATCAAGTCATGAATGAAAATAAGTAGCAGATATTAACAAACAATTATTCAACATATTGACGTCAATGAAAAAAAATAATTTTTATCTCTGAACCAGAGCTTGCAAGGTTCAAAATACACTTAGCTATGACTATTTTTTAAACAACAAATATTCATTTTTAGCTTAGCTGTGCGTATGCTTTAAGTTCACCCTTTATTTTGGAGATAGCAATGAAACACCTTATGTCAAAAACGACTTACCTATTCTTGATGATATTTGGTCTCTTTTTCACAGCACAAGCGTTAGCTAACGATAGCAGCAATGAAAACGATTGCTACCAAATAGATAATTCATACCAAAAAGCCATATGCAATTTCAAAAAAGCAAAAGAAACCCGTCAATTCTTTAATACTGCCTATGGCTACGCACTCTTTCCTACAGTCGGTAAAGGCGGCTTTGTTGTTGGAGGTGCCTACGGTGATGGCCATGTATACAAAAATGGCAAGATCACTGGCGACACTAGCTTGACGCAACTTTCTGTCGGCTTTCAGCTTGGTGGACAAGCTTATAGCGAAATTATTTTCTTCCAAAATGAAGCCGCTTATCAGAAATTCACCAGTGGTAACTTTGAGTTCAGCGCTCAAGCTTCCGCCGTCGCCATTGTTATTGGTGCTAATGCTCAAACCAGCACTACAGGCAATTCAGCCAGCGCAGGGAAATCTGCCGCAGCCGCTTCTTATGTAAACGGCATGGCCACTTTTACTGTCGCAAAAGGTGGCTTAATGTATGAAGCCGCATTAGCAGGGCAAAAGTTTACTTTCGATAAAAGAGACTAACCTTTTTAATACGAAAGATATCCACTTTCAGTCACCATTTAAAATAAAAAGCCAGCTGAGCACTCGACTCAACTGGCTTTAATAGGCTCAACTTTACCTTTGATGTTTAGGTGTTGTTCCCCAAGCATTACTTTTGGTTTGACGTTTAATATGTGGCTTTTTGTTCTTACTGCTACCTTCAGCTGGAGTACGAGATTTTTGCTTCTTATCACTGCCTTTCGAGGCAAACTGGTCTGCCGAAAAACGGGTTAATCCTTGCTTACCTTTAACCGCAGCCTTAGGCTTATGACGCTGCTGTTCATGGCGCGTTTGCGCAGGCACTAAACAATTCGCGCCATTACCTATCAAGTGCGCTTTATCCATTTCAACGAGTGCCTCTCGGATCAGTGACCACCCAGCAGGATCATGATAACGTAACAAAGCTTTATGTAATCGACGTTGTCTGCCTTTTTTCGGTACCGAAACCGTTTCACTAGTATGCTTAACATTTTTTAGTGAATTCAGTTCAGTATGGTAAATTGTTGTCGCGTTAGCCATAGGAGAAGGATAAAAATTCTGCACTTGATCAAGTTTAAATTTTTCACCTTTCAACCATAATGCCAAATTCACCATATCTTCATTAGTTGTGCCTGGGTGAGCAGAAATAAAATAAGGAATTAAATACTGTTTTTTACCCGCCTCTTGCGAATACTTATCAAACAGTTCTTTAAACTTATCATAAGTCCCCATCCCCGGCTTCATCATCTTACTTAATGGGCCTTCTTCGGTATGTTCCGGCGCAATTTTTAAATACCCTCCAACGTGATGTTTAGCCAGCTCTTTCACATAGCGGGGATCTTCAATGGCTAAGTCATAACGCACACCCGATGCAATCAGAATTTTTTTAATGCCCGGCACATCTCGCGCCGCGCGGTAAAGATCTATTGTCGCTTGATGGTCAGTATCTAAATGACCACAAATGGATGGGAAAACACAAGATAAACGACGACACGTTTTCTCCGCTTTTTCACTCTTGCATCCTAAGCGATACATATTCGCAGTCGGCCCACCTAAATCAGAAATCACTCCGGTAAAACCAGGGACTTTGTCTCGGATCTCACCAATTTCACGCACAATAGACTCTTGAGAGCGACTTTGAATTATCCGCCCTTCATGCTCTGTAATAGAGCAAAATGAACAGCCACCAAAACACCCACGCATGATATTAACTGATGTCTTAATCATGTCATAAGCAGGAATTTTGTCATTACCATAAATAGGGTGCGCAACGCGTTGATAAGGTAAATCAAATACAGCATCCATTTCATCGGTATTTAATGGCCATGCAGGAGGATTTACCCATACCGCTCGATCTCCATGGGGCTGATATAAGGCTCTAGCACATCCAGGATTAGTCTCTTGATGCAAAATGCGTGAAGCATGAGCATATAAGTATTTATCTTGTGTTACTTTTTCAAAAGCAGGCAATAATACGTAGGTTTTTTCCCAAGGTTTAGGGCGTGGGGGCTGAACGCTAATAGCTTTCGGTTTCTCGTTATCAAATACTTTAACATCGCTTGGGCCTGATAAATTGCTGCAACCCACATCATCTGCCCCATAAGGATTCGCTAATGGCTCAATTTTATGCAACTGATCAAGCTTACGTGAATCCATTCCTCGCCACTGTGATAATGGCGCCTTACGCAACACAGCCGTACCACGTATATCATTTAATTCAGCCAAAGGCTCGCCCGCAGCAATTCTATGTGCAATTTCAACAATGGGTCTTTCAGCATTGCCGTACACTAAAATATCCGCTTTTGCATCAAACAATACACTACGACGCACTTTATCTGACCAATAATCGTAATGGGCTATTCGACGTAAACTCGCCTCTATCCCCCCAATCACCACAGGGCTGGTTTTATAGGCTTCTTTACAACGTTGGGTATACACAGTGACCGCCCGATCTGGCCGCTTACCGCCAACGTTTCCAGGCGTATAAGCATCATCATGGCGTAATCGACGATCAGCAGTATAACGGTTGATCATCGAATCCATGTTGCCTGCTGTGACGCCAAAAAATAAATTAGGCTGTCCTAATTGCATAAAATCAGCCTTATTTGACCAATCAGGCTGAGCAATAATACCGACTCTAAACCCTTGTGCTTCGAGCAAACGCCCAAGCACCGCCATGCCAAAACTGGGATGATCGACATAAGCATCGCCCGTCACGATAATGATGTCACAGCTATCCCATCCAAGTTGATCCATCTCCTTTCTGGACATAGGTAAAAAGGGAGCAGTGCCATAACACTCTGCCCAATATCGAGGATAGGTAAATAAGGTCGATTCAACTTGCATGAGATAAGAGCCTAATAATCTAATTCAGAGCAGAAAAACACACAGGCCTTTCCCCTCAGGGAGGCGAATTATACACTGAAATAAGAGTGATCCCAAATATCGCCCCTCCACGAAAAGATCTCTCAAGCCCGAGTACCGACTTACATTGGATCAAAAAATTGAATGCAATTAACAACAGCTAAGCCCAACATGACTATCCAAGTAAGTAGTGTTCCCCAGTAGCGACCGAAATGAGCTCCTCCTTTACCCAGAATCAAACCGGCTGCATGTAATAAACGAGAAAAAATCCACACGCTACCGAAACAATGTAACAAGGTAGGCGACATACCATTCATTTCCGTCGCCATCATCAAAATCAGTGTCAAAGGGGCATTCTCTAACAAATTACCGTGCACTCGAGTGGCTATGAGTAATGTCGTATTGTCCTCGACACCGACACCTATTTTATGTTCACTCCTTAATCTAATAACTCGGTACGCAAATATAATAACCAGTAATGCAGTCAAACTGGCATAAAAACCTGTAATAGCAAGTGACATGTCTATCCCTCTTAAAATTATTTTATTTCAAACTCAATCAATTTAAAAATTAAGTTAATGATATTAACAAATGCTTTCTCCTTTTTAGCGTAAATAGGGTAATATCACCAACCTAAATAGCAAGCAATTAACACCGACTTTTAATTTATCGTCGGGATCCGCATCACAACCTTTCTTTGTAATAGTGAAAAGCAGCAGTGGATAACGAACAATTTCTAAAAAAACGTAAATTTATCATAAGATTAGGAAAGGCTTTGCATAAGTTTGGTACTCCAGCATACCGACTCGAAGCTCACTTACAATCAGTATCTCATTTATTGGGGATTGAAGGCTATTTTTTGATATCACCCACTAACATGACATTCGTATTACAAAATGATACGGATCAAGAATATAACCATGTGGCTCGCGTGAATCCTGGCGAGTTGGATCTCGGTGCGTTAGCAAGAACAGATGAATTAGTCGAAGAGCTCCTTTCTGGCAGACGCAGTCTCAGTGAAGCCCTAGAAAGGTTAGAAGAAATTAGTAATAAACCGAATCCTTATGGAGTTGGACTCACTTTTCTAGCCTATGGTACCTCAGCTGGCGCATTTGCCATGTTAATGGGAACCAGCTGGAGCGATGTTTTCACTTCCGCCATTCTTGGGTTTATGGTTTATGGCTTAGTCTACCGGGCTGAACGTTCTTCACGCATGGCCGAAATGCTCGAACCACTCGCAGCGATTTTATGTGCCATTTTCGGCTGTGCAATGGCACAATTTGATCCCCATATTAATATTCCTGTCGTCATTTTATCCGGTATTATTATCTTTGTACCTGGTCTAGCGCTAACTCTAGGACTCGCGGAGCTCGCCGCACGAGATCTGATTTCAGGCACCGCTCGAATCATGGACGCTGGCATGCTGCTCTTTAAGCTTTATTTTGGTGCTATTTTAGGTATGGCCATTGCAGGGGCACTGTTTGAGCCAGCTCCTTTTATGGAACCTGAATCCCTCCCCCAATGGGCGATTTGGTCAGCAGTTCCAATACTTTCTATGGCCTTAGTCATTATTTTTAAAGCACGTATGAAAGATTCTCCATGGGGAATTTTAGCGGGTATTGTCGCCTTTTTCTCTTCAATGCTCGGTGCAATTTATTTAGGAGAATCTATTGGCATTTTTTTTGGCGCACTCATTGTCGGAATTTACTCTAATCTCTTTGCACGCTGGATGAAAGCCCCAGCTTCTATCGCACTATTACAAGGCATTGTCATTCTCGTTCCAGGCAGTAAAACCTATATCGGCCTTAACACATTAATTTTGGGTGAAACCATGCTAAACCAATCGCATATTGGTACCCAGATTTTTCTAATTTTCATGTCATTAATCGCTGGACTCATTTTTGCCAATGTGGCTGTGCCTCCACGACGTACTTTATAATACACCTAATTTACTTAGTCCATTGAAGCTCCCTCAATGGACATAAAGCTAAAACACTCTTCTCTAATCCTTTGCACCTTCAAAAATGGGAAAGTCAGCACTGTATTTCATTTTTTCACTTCATAATGCCCACGACAACTTGACTAACCCGTGTTTTACATCTGTTATTAATAAACATAATAAGATAAATCACACAGACTCTCACATCGATGACAGACTATCACCAGCAAGGAGGCGGTCTAGCCATGAGGCATATATCATTAAATGTATCTACCGCTATGGCTTTGCTCTTATTTTCATCAAAAGCTTATGTCCAAGACACCCCTTTCTCCGATAAGCATTCAGACAAAAAGACTAAAACAGTATATAATCAGCATATTAATGATTCACCGAACATAGATAATACGGATCCCAATAAAAAAATTCATATCAATAAAGTTGTCATTAAAAGCAATAATATCTTTGATACATCAAAACCTGATACCTTCTTTATTCACCGTTGGGCCAATTATTTACACATTAATACTCGAGATTGGATCATACGTAAAAACCTCAATTTTAATGAAAATAGTGAGGTCACCTTAAAGCAATTGCAAGAAGCACCTAGATTATTAAGGGCAGAACCCTATCTGCGCGATGCAAAAGTGACTCTTTCACCTCAAGATCCCAGTGTTAACGACACCGAAAAAGGCCAAAGTGTCCTCGTTGAAACATGGGATAATTGGTCTTTATTACCCACCGCAGATTTTGGCAGTAGTGGTGGCAATACCAGTACTTCAGTCGGAATTAAAGAAGATAACTTACTTGGACTAGGAATAAAAACACAATTTAAATACAGTTCGGATATCGACAGAACAGGTTATAAATTTGAGGTAGAAACCCCCGTTTATTTTTTAAGGCATGCAACATTAACCACCAGTTTTTATGATAACGACGATGGTCAAGCAACCGAAATTTTCTTTAATAACCCCTTTTACTCTTTAGAAACAAAGCAGATGTACTCGGCTCAATATATCGATGATTTATTAACTGATACTTTAAGACAAAACGGAGAAGAAGTTAATGAGTTTAAACAGCAAATTAATTATTATGAATTACAATATGGTTGGCTACTCCATAAAGACGATACTGAACTATCTCGCTTTATCATAGGCGGAACAAAAGATAAAAATGATTTCACCCACACAGATGACTATCCCGATTCACAACTCCCAAAAAATAGAGACTTCCTTTACCCTTGGATAGGCTACGAATATATTCAAGATGATTATAAAGTCTTAAATGACATCTATTTAATAAACAAAAATGAAGACTTCAATTTAGGCTGGTACCATTATGCTCAATTCGGCATTGAAACAACAGATTTAGGGGATAATTTACCTGTTGGATTTCATCTAGAATGGCTTTCAAGCCGAGGTTATGAACAAAATGACCACCTTTACCTACTTAATTTTTCTGGGTATAGCGATCTTGCAACCAGTCAAAAAGACTACTTCCAGCTCAATGCCACAGGTGAACATTTCTACCACATCAACCCCAAATTTACGCTCTATAACAAGCTTAGACTCAGTACTTCACAAAATCATTACTATGATGAGCCCTTTGCATTAGGAGATAGTACTGGACTTCGTGGATATCCCGATAATTATCAATGGGGTAACAACCAATGGTTAATCACCAATGAATTACGCTATTACCCTAATATCAACCTCTATCAATTAGCTGAATTAGGCTGGGCTGCGTTTACCGATATTGGCCAAGCTTTTGGCGGGGATGATGAAAATAATGAAGTTTCTGGCCCTATAGGGGTATTTGGAATTGGTGCAAGAGTTTATTCATCCAAATCCAGCTTTGGTAATGTCGCACACATCGATCTTACCTTTCCTTTTACCCGTGGTGAAGACGTCAATGCTGTCGAGGTTCGCTTTTTAGTTAAAAGTCATTTTTAATCTTCCCCAGTGTGTGTGATATAGGCGCCTATTTACTCACTAAAACCCCCTTTCAATTACGGGGAGATTCCCTTAAAATTGCAGCTTCTTTATCTTTCAATCGTTCAAGGCCAAATTGATGAAACTCACAGCCCTTACTCCTGCTCTATATGAACACCTTTATAGAGATATCCATGAATTTCGGACCACTTTCGATTTGCCTATTAAATCACCCCAAACACTCGATGACAAAGCCGATATGCTGCACACATCCTTAGCGATTGAAGAGCTCACTGAGCTCGCCGAAGCCGATTCTAGAATTGAGCAAGCCGATGCGATTATTGATAGTGTATACGTATTAATGGGACGTTTAGTCCATCTTGGTGCAGCCCAACTCAATGATAATATTGAAATCAGTTATGTCATCGATTTACTCTTGCATGTTGCAAAAAACAGAGACATTGACTTCGTTAGTTGCTGGAACGAAGTGCATTCCAGTAATATGAGTAAAGTGTGTAGAAATGAAGATGAACTCGCAGAAACAATTGCCCATTATGCAAAACAAGGTGTCGAGATTAAAGGCAATAAAAAAGGCGATTTTATTATTGCGAAATGCGCAAAAGATGTGGAAATGGCAGGTAAAATAGTCCGCCAAGGAAAAGTCCTTAAGTCAGTATATTACCGCCCAGCAGATCTTGAAAAATTAGTACAAGCTTAAAGCAAGAAACACCAAGAGAAGTCGCGCTTAAAAGCCATAGCACGACTTCTCTAAATGTGGATCTTATACCCGTGATACTCTAAGATGCAGGATTCAGCTGGAATTAAAAGCCTTTTAGGCAAGGCTTTGAACAGCGTGCTTAGTTATTCTAAGCTGATGTTCAATAACGCAGTATAAAAGGCTTTTAAACCAGCCCTTTGGGAGTCTGTAAAATCACCTACTTCTGCGTTGTATCACCTTAAAAGGCAATAAGCATTCTTGCAATAATACGCCTTGAATTAGGCACTTTTACAGGCTCTGAAAACATGCATCTTCGAGTATCACGGGTATAAGGTCAATTCACCCTATCCAGTAATCCAATCCCAAGCCAATAAATAAACTCATTCCCGCCCAATTATTATTTAAAAAAGCCTGTAAGCATAATGTCCGGTCACGATTAAAAATCAGTCTCTGTTGATATAAGCCAAAGCCAATAAAAGCCAGAATCCCTAAGCCATAAATCAAGCCTCTATCAGCCACATAACCTGCAGCAATAAAGCACAGCAAGGCCGCACTTTGAAAAGCAAAAATAATGTGGCGATCAAAACGGCCAAATAATATCGCCGTTGATTTAATCCCTATCTTTACATCATCATCTCTATCCGCCATGGCATACATAGTGTCGTATGCCACAGTCCAGCACCAATTCGCCACAAATAACCACCAAGCTTCAGCAGGAATGTGGCCAAGCTGCGCGGCATAGGCAATGGGAATAGACCAACTCCATACAACGCCTAAAAACATTTGCGGCATGTTCGTCACGCGTTTCATAAACGGATAGATAACCGTAAGAATGATCCCGACAATAGCCAGTTTCATTACTAACGCATTGAGCATTAACACCAATAAAAACGCGATAAAGGCCAAAGTAAAAAATAAACTCAAGGCTTCTTTAGTGCTCACTTCTCCACTGGCTAAGGGACGATTTTTTGTCCGTTCAACATGACTATCTAGCTCCCTATCAGCATAATCATTGATGATATCGCCACAAGAACGCATCACCAACACACCAATCACAAAAATCACAATATTTTTAACGTCTGGCATGCCACCAGCAGCAAACATCAGCGCCATTAAACAAGGCCAAAGCAATAAAAACGTCCCTATGGGACGATCCATGCGGGCCAGTCGCAAATAAGCTGATGCTCTTTCTTTTATCTTCATCAATTCAACAACCTTATTCAACCCCTTAGCAGGCTTCTAATCTCGCATAAGTCAACATGAGCCACTTGCAGCCCACGTCAGCAAAATTAACTTGAACACGTGACTGAGCGCCACTGCCTTCATGATTAGTCACGACACCTTCACCAAACTTAGGATGCATGACTTTTTGACCCAATTTAAAGCCAGACTCATTACCTAAACTGCTTCCACGGCTTGATAAACTCACACTGGGTTTTGACACTGTGGTTTTTAACCGGATCTCTTGCACATGTTCTTTCGGAATTTCCCCAATAAAACGTGACGGCCTCGCATAATCTTCTCGTCCGTATAATCGGCGAGATTCTGCATAGCAAATGTACAGCTTTTGCATCGCACGCGTCATGCCCACATAACAAAGACGGCGCTCTTCATCAAGCCTGTCCCCTTCTTCAATGGCTCTTTGGCTAGGAAACAGCCCTTCTTCAACACCCGCCATAAAGACCATAGGAAACTCAAGCCCCTTAGCAGAATGCAAGGTCATCAGTTGAACCGCATCGGTAAAATCATCCGCTTGCCCTTCTCCAGCCTCTAACGCCGCATGGGATAAAAAGGCGCTGAGCTCACCCATATCATCGCTTTCTTCTGGCATCACAAAGCTGCGAGCGGCAATGACCAATTCTTCCAAGTTTTCAATTCTGGCTCTGGCTTTTTCGCCTTTTTCGGTTTCGTACATGGCTTTTAAGCCAGAATGACTAATGACATGATCTGTCATTAGATGCAAAGAATGTGTCGCCGTATCTTGACTCATGCCCACGATTAAATCCATGAAGCCGCGAACCGCATTTGCCGCTCGACCGCTCAAGACTTTCTCTTCTAATAAACGCAAGGCGGATTGCCATAAGGTCAATTCATGCTGGCGAGCCGTTTGGCGCAAAATATCTAACGTCCGACCGCCGATCCCACGAGTGGGCGTGTTCACCACCCTCTCAAATGCCGCATCATCGTCTTTATTATTCATCAGACGTAAATACCCCATGGCATCTTTGATTTCTTGTCGCTCAAAGAAACGTTGGCCGCCATAAATACGATACGCCAAGCCTTTATGTAATAAGGCTTCTTCTAAGACTCGCGATTGGGCATTAGAGCGATATAAAATCGCGCAATCTTCTAACTTCTTACCATTATCTAACCACTCACTGATACAGCCTACAATAAAGCGCGCTTCATCCATTTCATTAAAGGCACAATAAAGACCAATCGGCTCACCGTCTTTATCTTCTGTCCACAATTTTTTGCCTAAACGCTCAGCATTATTGGTAATCAATTCATTGGATGCTTTGAGAATATGCCCTGTAGAACGATAATTTTGTTCCAGCCTTATGGTTTGCGCCGCAGGGAAATCAGCTAAAAACTTATGCAAGTTTTCCACTTGCGCCCCACGCCAACCATAAATGGACTGATCATCATCCCCGACAATCATCACATTCGCTTTCGCGCCAGCGAGTACTCGAATCCACGCATATTGGATCGCATTGGTATCTTGAAACTCATCCACCAGAATATGCTTGAATCTATCCTGATAGTGCTCAAGTATATGGGGTTTATTCAACCAAAGTTCATGGGCTCGCAGCAGTATTTCTGCAAAATCAACCAAGCCTGCGCGATCGCACGACTCTTGATACACTTTATAGATGGCTAATAAGTTTTGCTCAATGGGAAAGCCACCCGCATCAATGTGTGAGGGCCGTAAGCCCAAATCTTTTTTACCATTGATATAACCCTGAGCTTGTCTGGGAGGATATTGTTTCTCATCAAGATTCAAACTTTTTAGAATACGCTTGATGAGTCTTAATTGATCATCAGAGTCAAGAATTTGGAAGCTTTGAGGTAAGTTAACTTCTTTATAATGGGTACGAAGCAATCGGTGCGCTAATCCATGAAAGGTGCCTATCCACATGCGCCCCATATTGCCACCGGCCACTTTTTCAACCCGCTCCCGCATTTCTGCAGCCGCTTTGTTGGTAAAAGTCACCGCTAAAATCGAATAAGGGCTTTGATGCTCCACTTGCATTAACCAAGCAATACGATGGGTCAATACACGGGTTTTACCGCTACCAGCACCCGCTAAAACCAACATGCTCGATTGAGGTGCGCCCACAGCCTCACGCTGCTTATCATTTAGGCCGTCCAGTAAAAAAGATACGTCCATTATTGCCTCCAAAAAATCAAGCAGGCAGTATAACAGAAGTTATCAGGGGAGGTTATCCCCCAAAATAGGGCAAAAAGTTAAAAAGTGCTGTTCTATTTAAAAGAAAAAAAACCATTTACTCATTAAGCCCGCCTATTGAATTTATCACTTTAACCAAATACAGGTAATAAATCAGCCATGGCAAGTAAATGACACGCACCGGTAATAATACCAAATAAAATCACTATCACTATCAGCGGTGTGCCACCAAAAACTCTAAAGCTAGTACTATCAGGAAATAATTTCCGAGATTGATAGGCCATCATAGCTGGCACTATCACAGCCCATATAGTAGCAGCAAGAGCCGCAAAACCAATCGCAACAAGGAATCCATTAGGGAACAAAATCCCCATAACAGTAGGCGGAATAAAGGTCACGGCAGCCGTTTTCAAACGCCCTTTTCTAGAACCATCAAAGTTAAATAAATCCGCTAAATAATCAAATAAACCTAATGTGACGCCTAAAAAAGAAGAAGCCACCGCTAAGTTTGCAAAAAGATTAAGCATGGTATTTAGCCATTCGCTGTCGATGACTTGAGATAATGCCGCGACCAATACCCCCATATTACCGCCTTGATCGATAATATCGACAAACTGACTTCTTGCTAAACTGCCCATTGTAGCAATGAGCCACAATAGATAAATCCCTAAGGCAATTAACGTTCCAATCACTATCGCTTTAATTATTGTTTTAGGCGCCTTACCATAATATTTGACTAAACTTGGCACATTGCCGTGAAAACCAAAACTGGCTAAACCAAAGGGCAACGCAGCCAAAAGATAAGGAGCAAAAATAGCAGAACCATCGGGTTGAAATAGTTTAACCGTATTCACATCAAGTAATAAATTACCAATAGCAAGAAAGAAAGTGATAATCATGCCACCGATCATAATCGTCGTAATACGATCCACCGCTTTGGTGCTGATAAAGACAATCATCGACAGTACTAAGGAAAAAATAAGCCCAGCCACACTCTGAGGCAACTCGAGATCAAAACTGGATAAACTATGATCGACAATTGACCCCCCTCCACTAATATAAGCGTAGGTTAAAATATAGAGCACAAAAGCAATAGAGACGCCATTTATCACTCGCCAAAACTGCCCTAATGTCACCTTAGTTAAGGTATCAAAACTATCCCCAGGGTTAAAATGCAAATTAGTCTCAAGCAATAATAAACCTGATGCCAACATGCAAAACCACACACCCAATAACATTAAACTTGCATAGCCAAACCACATTCCCGCACCAACAACAGGTAAAGAAAACATTCCCGCGCCGACAGCTGTTCCTGCAATAATCATCGCCCCCCCTAATAAGGAACGATGAGATTTAGCATTTGATGTCTCTTTTGATTGCATTGAAATAGCCATTAACAGGAAAGCTCCGCAGCAACACTATCGACTATGGTTTGCCTCACCGATGAACGTAACAATACATTGACCCTCTCTTGTATACGCTTGACATCAACATGAGGCCCATTATCGCTAAAGTAATCTAACTCTTTAAGCTTTACGCTCAATGTGTTATACAACTTTTTATCATAAAATTCAGGCGCAGTAATACCATGTAATGCCCCTAAACGCTTAGCTAAGCGATGGCTCTCACGTTCAAGATCTGAGCGCTCCATATCTGGAAAAACCGTCAAAAGATTAAAGATAATGGCATAACGCTGTAACGTTTCACTCACTGTATCGGCCAATAAGAGTACTTGCGCAGATTTAGACTCAACAAGATCAAGCGTTTGAGTTTCAGTGATAAGCCCTTCATCAATAAAAACATCGAGTACTTGATTAACATATTGAGCAGGGTTATCTAACCCCATAAAAAGCTCAGCTTCTAGCAGAGGATAAAAGTCATTAACTACATCAATGAGATCGGCTCGCGTACCATGATCTTGCCTCATCAAATAACTGGCAATAAGCGAAGGGATAATCAGTAAATGGATCATGTTATTACGATAATAAGTCATAGTAACAGCATGGGTATCATCAATTGAAATAATATCCCCCAATGGATCTTGAGTTTCCACAATTTTATTTAGCTCTAATACCTGATCCACTAAACCCTGACCATTACCATCAGGTAAAGACATATATTGGGTATAAGGCTGTGCCTTTAAAATATGCAGATATAAATCCAGCTGCTTTTCCAATAAACTTCGCTCTAGAGCATTACGCTCTGAAGCCAATAACACTAAGCTCGTTAACGTCACGGAACTCACCGCGGCAGCATCATTGATGTAAGTCATCACTTTACTCGCGAGATTATTAACAACAGGAGTAAACCAAGGTTGTTTTTGCTCAGGATCAAGTGCGACATCTTCTCGCCAATTGGGCACTTGCTCTGTCAAAAAATGACTTAAGGTGATCGGTTGACCAAAATTTACATAGCCTTGACCGAAGTTACTGAGTTTACGGATCGCACCAAAAACTTGCCACACTGATTCTTTCTCTTTTTTATGCCCTCGAAGCTCCTTATGGTAAGTCTTCACTTCCATCACATGATCATAGCCCAAGTAAACCGGTACCAAAGTCACGGGACGTTCAACCCCTCTAAGCACGCTATTGATAGTCATCGCAATCATGCCCGTTTTAGGGGGTAATAACCGACCTGTTCTTGAACGCCCACCTTCAGTGAAATATTCAACAGAATACCCTTTAGAGAATAATTGGGATAAATATTCTCTAAACACGGCGGTATAAAGTTTATTGCCTCTAAAACTACGACGAATAAAAAAAGCACCACCGCGCCTAAATAAAGGACCTGCGGGCCAGAAGTTCAAATTAATCCCCGCAGCAATATGCGGTGGCACCATGCCTTGATAATATAAAATATAAGATAAAAGCAAATAGTCCATGTGACTACGGTGACAAGGTACATAAACAATTTCATGGCCATCATGATGCAATTGACGAATTTCTTCTGCGCCTTTGATATTGATCCCTTTATATAACTTGTTCCAAAGCCAAGTTAAAAAACGCTCCGCAATACGCACTAAACTATCTGAATAATTGGCGGCCACTTCATCTAAGTATTCCATGGCTTTAGCTTTCGCCTCTGCCTCAGAAATTCTCTTACTACTGGCTTCTTCTTTGATGGCTTTTTGCAATGACTCAGATTTCAGCAATGCATGAAACATCGTTTGACGATCGGGCAACTCAGGTCCTGTCATCACCATACGTTGACGCTTAAAATGCGCACGGGCAACACGCGCTAACTTATGCGCAATACGCTCATCGGTACCATGCTCATCTGCCATATAACGTAAAGAAACGGCACTGGAGAATTGCACAAAATTATGCCGCCCTAAAAATAAGATCATTAAACACTTACGCAACCAAGTGGGATTCTCCCGCTCTAATACTGCCGCCTTCATGGTGTCGTCTTCTTTACCTGGCGTTCTGCCCCAATACAAACTCACTGGCACTAATTGAATATCCAGTTTTGGGCTACTCTTGTGCGCTCTTAGCAATCGTTTAAACCAATGAGTATAATGCTCAGCACTTACTCGTTGTCCAAAAATAGGTTTTGCGCCTTCTAAACACACCACTCTAGGTGTGGTGATCCCATTAAACTCGAGCGATTTATAAGGGCTTGGCAATCCGATCTTTTCAGTAACTTCACTTAATGCGGCGATGTCACTCATCGATTCGGTTTTCATCACATAAACGAAAGGACGGTTAGGATCAAGATTAAGATCTTCAAAAGGATCTTGTGGTACAACAATAGTATGTACTAACTTTTTCTGGATCCAACGAAGCGGTTTATACCAAAGCGAGTCTTGTTTAGACATTATTAATTTACAGTGTAAGCGATTCCAATATCGCCACATACTATCAGAAAATAAAAACATTTGCTTAGCGTAAAACTTGCTTAATACTTGCACTCAAAAAAATACTGTATATACTAACAGTTACTGTATAGAAAAACAGGGTTGACTATGAGACCGCTCACCAAACGACAAGACGAAATTTTAACCCTCATAAAGCGAAATATCGCCGATACAGGTATGCCACCAACGCGGGCAGAAATTGCCAAACGTTTGGGCTTTAAAAGCGCTAATGCCGCCGAAGAACATTTAAAGGCCTTAGCCAAAAAAGGCTGTATAGAAATCATTCCAGGCACTTCTCGTGGTATCAGATTAACTCAAGTCGATACTGAAGCCGATTTAGGTTTGCCGCTGATTGGTCAAGTAGCTGCTGGAGAGCCTATTTTAGCCCAAGAACATGTCGAACAACATTACCAAGTTGACCCTGGTATGTTTCGCCCTCAAGCTGATTTTTTGCTGCGAGTTCGCGGTGATAGTATGAAAGATATCGGGATTATTGAAGGCGATCTGTTAGCTGTACACAAAATACAACAAGCTCGAAATGGACAAATTATTGTTGCCAGAGTCGAAGATGATGTCACTGTTAAGCGCTTTGAAAAGCAAGGACATACCGTCTATTTACATGCTGAAAATGAAGCTTACTCCCCCATTGAAATTGATTTAACTCAGCAAAGTTTCAATATTGAAGGCTTAGCGGTAGGTGTGATCCGTAACGGTAATTGGCAGTAATACACTTTTTTATCGCTTATTTCGATAGGATAAGTACGGTGACTTAACAGCGTATTTATCCATTTTCACACTCACATTAATCATATTTTACTCCTTAATAAATGAGCAATATATCAGTGTAGTCTACTCACGCTGTATCCTTTCCTTGGAGGTTACTACTTTGAAAAAAATAAATAAAACCAAACAACATTCGGTAACCTTAACCAGCACACCAGCCCATCACCCCGGTCTGTGGCACTATCAAGAAGCCTCCACTCCTCAACTTGATGCATTAAACCATAGCATCACTATTATCAATACTCAGTCTCAGGGGACTGAAGAACTGCGGCATGTCAGCCACGACCTCGCCAGTTTAAGCCAGAAAGGCCGCTGGATAGTGCTGATAAGTCCTCCTAATATCGGCTATAAGTCCCTATTGGAAAAAGCAGGTGTCAGAATGGACAGAATATTATTGGTACATGCTAAAGATGAAGTTGAATCACTATGGGCAATGGAAAAAGCATTAACCAGTGGCACATGTAGTGCTGTGATTACTTGGACTAAAGAGCTTAATAGTCGAGATAATAGAAGGCTGCAAATCATTGCAAACAAAGCCTGCGCCACTGGCTACATTCTCGACAAAAAAGAAAATATCAGCCCCAATATGACTCAAGCAGAGTCATTAAGACTCTATTCAACAAAACACCCACTGTTAAAAAATGAGCTACACTGAATAGCATCTCTCTTTAAGACTCATGTTCAAGAGTTATTCACTACTGAGTCTTAATGCATTTTTTAGCAAAAATATCATTATTGTCTAAACGAGAACTTCTATTATCAAACATAAATAGCAATATTAAATTGAAAATACGAAAATATATTTCTTAATATAACATCAATAAAATAATAAAATCCCTCAAGGTTATCTATCAATTTCACTTAATATATGTTAACGAGTTTATCTTGACTCCTTTTACAGTGATCAAGATCACATTTTTATTATTTTCACACTAGGTTGGGAAGTAAACCAAGTGAATTATAATCCCGAATCTCCCTCAGTTATCAGGCTTAATAGTTTATCTATTCATGCTTTTTGTGACCAACTTTATGTATATAGAATAAAAAACACGCTTGAACAATACTCGAACATTAAGTAATGTATACCGCTATAACAACGATAATTTGTTATATCTGAGCGATTCGTCGTTTGTCTTTGATTATATTTCTATGAGAACTTACTTAATTAAATATTAAAAATTAATACTCATTAAAATATTCAATTTAATATGCTCCTGATTAGCCCTATTCAAGGATTGAAAAGCAATTGTTAATCTCGTCCATGCCATACAAAGACTAAATTGGCCTGATATAGTCAGCCGTAGGTGCTCTGTGGAAATAAAAGTAATGGTCTTATTTTTATATTAACCACTGCATGAGTACTTTGAAGTCATCGTTGCTTTTTTGAGAACTGAAGAGTTCACATAGAGCAAAGATTTCCTGTGTAACTCTTCTTTGTCTACGACGAAGGAGAAGTCTAGTGAAGCAATTGTGGTGTGGTGCTTTGGCGTTACTCTTAACGCCAGCAATCTTGGCAGCAGAAATGCCTTTAAATATGACCGAAGGCGTAACAGATATCAGTAGCAGAGTGTATCACCTGCACATGACTATCTTATATATCTGTTGTGCCATAGGGTTAGTTGTTTTCGGTATCATGATTTATTCGATGATTTATCATCGAAAATCTAAAGGCGCTGTCGCCGCTAACTTTCATGAAAGTACAAAAGTCGAGATCCTCTGGACTGTTATTCCATTTATCATTCTTATTGGTATGGCCATTCCGGCGACGACAACATTAATTGCGATGGAAGATACCAATGATGCCGCATTAACCATTAAAGTGACAGGCTCTCAATGGAAATGGCATTACAGTTATTTTGATCAAGGTGTCGAATTTTATAGCTTAATGTCGACCCCCAGAGATCAAATTGAAGGAAATGCACCTAAAGGGGAGCATTACTTACTTGAAGTAGATAAACCCTTAGTCGTTCCAATAGGCCGTAAAGTCCGCTTCTTACTCACATCTGATGATGTTATCCACTCTTGGTGGGTGCCCGCCTTCGCGATTAAAAAAGACGCCAATCCTGGATTCATCAATGAAACTTGGACACACATAGATGAACCAGGCATTTACCGAGGCCAATGCGCCGAACTTTGTGGTAAAGACCATGGTTTCATGCCCATCGTGGTTGAGGCCTTACCTGAAGATGAATTTGAAGCTTGGCTCGCAGCCCAGCAACAAGAAGCCACCTTAGCGGCTTTAGAAGAAGAAGCATCATTGGCCGTCACTCTTGAAATGGAAGAACTCATGGAAAGAGGCGAGCAAGTGTATCTGACCTATTGTGCCGCTTGTCATCAACCCAATGGAATGGGACTACCAGGCGCTTTTCCTGCAATGAAAGACAGCCCCATTGTCATGGGAGAAATCAGCAAGCACATTGAAATCATTGTCAATGGCAAACCAGGTACTGCAATGCAAGCATTCAAAAAACAACTCTCTGCAGAAGATATTGCTGCTGTCATCACTTACGAACGTAACGCTTGGGGCAATGAGACAGGTGATGTCGTTCAAGCTGCTCATGTTAATAGTCATGGTCAATAAGGAAATAATATGAATACTTTGACCCCAGAAAATCAAGTTAGCATGGAAGACACACTGAATCCTGAGCAAGATCACGATGATGGGCACCATGCCCCACCAAAAGGCATTATGCGTTGGTTGTTAACCACTAACCATAAAGACATAGGAACACTTTATCTTTGGTTTAGTTTCATTATGTTTTTGACCGGTGGTCTGATGGCAATGGTGATCCGCGCTGAATTATTTCAGCCAGGATTACAATTAGTCGACCCCAATTTCTTCAACCAAATGACCACAGTCCACGGTTTGGTCATGGTCTTTGGTGCCGTCATGCCCGCGTTTACAGGATTAGCCAATTGGTTAATTCCTATGATGATAGGCGCGCCTGATATGGCGCTGCCGAGAATGAATAATTGGAGCTTTTGGATCCTACCTTTTGCTTTCATTATTCTATTGAGTTCATTATTTATGGAAGGCGGGGCCCCTAATTTTGGTTGGACCTTCTATGCGCCATTATCAACTCAATACAGTCCAGATAGCACCGCTTTATTTGTCTTTTCTGTGCATATTATGGGCATTAGTTCCATTATGGGTGCCATTAATGTCATCGTAACAGTAATCAACATGCGTGCACCTGGTATGACTTGGATGAAGCTGCCTTTATTTGCTTGGACTTGGCTCATCACCGCCTTTTTACTTATCGCGGTTATGCCTGTACTTGCCGGTGCGGTCACTATGGTATTAACCGATAAATATTTCGGTACCTCCTTTTTCGAAGCCGCTGGCGGTGGCGATCCCGTGATGTTTCAACATATTTTTTGGTTCTTCGGCCATCCCGAAGTATACATCATGATTTTACCTTCTTTTGGGATCATGTCTGCCATCATTCCCACCTTTAGCCGTAAAAAACTCTTTGGTTATTCGTCAATGGTATACGCCACAGCCAGTATCGCCATTTTATCGTTTTTAGTGTGGGCGCATCACATGTTCACTACAGGGATGCCAGTCTTTGCCGAGCTCTTTTTCATGTATTGCACCATGCTCATTTCTGTGCCAACTGGCGTCAAAATTTTCAACTGGGTCGCAACCATGTGGAGAGGATCACTAACCTTTGAAACCCCAATGCTCTTTGCAATCTCCTTCTTAGTCTTGTTTACCATAGGTGGATTTTCAGGCTTGATGCTCGCCATTACGCCCGCAGATTTCCAATATCATGATACCTACTTTGTTGTCGCTCACTTTCATTATGTCCTCGTGACCGGTGCCATTTTCACCATTATGGCCGCCGTATATTACTGGTTACCCAAATGGACAGGGCGTATGTATGACGAACGTTTAGGTAAGTTACACTTCTGGTGCTCTGTCATCTCAGTCAACGTCTTATTCTTCCCTATGCATTTCCTTGGGCTAGCGGGTATGCCAAGACGGATCCCTGATTACGCGATTCAATTTGCCGATATTAATCAAATCGTCTCTATTGGTGGATTTGCGTTTGGACTGTCTCAGCTGATTTTCTTAGTCGTGTTAATAAAGTGTATTCGAAGCGGTGAAAAAGCCCCCGCTAAACCTTGGGAAGGCGCTGAAGGATTAGAATGGGATCTGCCCAGCCCTGCCCCTTATCATTCTTTCTCAACTCCACCAGTGATCAAATAATCATGGATAAAAATAAAGCAAATTCAAATAAACGCTTAATTCGTTTTCTCTTATTAGGAGCAATCTCTATGTTTGGTTTTGGCTTTGCTTTAGTTCCACTTTACGATGTACTTTGCGAACAACTGGGGATCAACGGAAAAACACAAAATACGGCCAGTCGATATATTGATAATGAAGTCGATAAAAGTCGAACCATTACCGTCGAGTTTATCTCCCAAGTGCAAAAAGATATGCCTTGGGAGTTTACTCCACAAGTCAATCGTATGAAGGTCCATCCAGGAGAGTTAGTCCGTACTCACTTTACGGCAGAAAACTTATCAAATAAGCAGATTGTCGGTCAGGCCATTCCTTCTGTCTCACCAGGCATGGGCGCGGCCTATTTTAATAAAACAGAATGTTTTTGCTTCAATCAGCAAACGTTAACACCCAAATCAAATGCAGATTTACCGCTAATATTCTATGTCGATCCCGCATTACCGGACAACATATCAACCCTGACCCTCTCTTATACACTCTACAATATCACCGACAAAGGTTATGTCGATGCACTAGAGCAAGGAGCAGCAAAATGACAACCAAACATGAACATTACTACGTCCCTTCTCAAAGTGCTTGGCCCATTATCGGCGCAATGGGGTTATTCCTCATCGCTTTTGGTGCAGGCACTTATATCTCAGAAATGGGAACTGAAGCCACATTAGGAAAATATACATTAATTGCGGGAATTGCCGTGATTATTTTTATGGTCTTTGGCTGGTTTCGAACCGTAATTGCAGAGTCCATGGCAGGGTTGTATTCAGCCCAAATGGATCGTTCCTTTAAGCAAGGAATGAGCTGGTTTATTTTCTCAGAAGTCATGTTCTTCGCAGCTTTCTTTGGCGCCTTGTTTTATGCCAGAATGATTTCCGTTCCTTGGTTAGGCGGTGCCTCTAATAATGCTATGACCGCAGCGATTCTTTGGCCTGAATTTGTCGCCGTTTGGCCTCTTGAGACAACACCGGACGGCCGGTTAACTCAAGCGATGGACTGGATGGGATTACCGCTTTATAACACCCTCATTCTACTCACGTCATCCATTACGCTACACTTTGCCCACGTTAATTTAGAAAATGACAACCGAAAACCTGTCAAGGCTTGGCTTGGTGCCACCATCATTTTAGGCGCTGCCTTTCTTATGCTTCAAGTGCTCGAATACACGCATGCTTACCAAGTCATGGGCTTAACCTTAGATGCCGGTGTGTATGGCAGCACCTTCTTCTTATTGACAGGTATACACGGTATGCACGTCACTTTAGGCACTGTCTTCCTATTCGTATTATTTATTCGCATTGCAAAAGGACATTTTACCCACGATAAACATTTTGCCTTTCAAGCAGGAAGCTGGTACTGGCATTTTGTCGATGTCGTTTGGCTGTGCCTCTTTGTATTTGTCTATGTGCTTTAAGCAGGATATACGTGAGACTTAGATATGCCATATATGATTGGAATATTGAGTCTTTTAGGTAAGTTATTTGAACTTTCAGCTTACAAATTCTAAGTCAACATTCAATAATGCGGCATAAAAAACGTGTCTCGTTACTGGTAAGAGTGTGCCTTGAATAACATATTTTTACGCACTCTGAAAACAGGCTTCTTGAGGTATGACAGAGATATAACAAGCTCAAACATACATAGGTTTGAGTTTGTTATACACATCAACAACCCGTAAGGGGAGTCAGTCAAGTCGGGGATGAGGACTAATCAATCCTGATAAGGAAGCAATCACGAGTAATGCCATGACAATCAAAGCAAATAACACTCGCCACCCTAAAAAACGACTCATTGGGGCCGATTTTTTCCCTTTGACCATGACATACCAAGCACGGCCTAGGTTAACAATCATGAATAGCAGTAGCAGCACTAAACAAAACTTAAATAACAACAAGAGATCCATTCTTACTCCTCAAAAGATAGTCACAAAATCTGGGCTATTTATTTTGATCTCTACTGTGAGCGTGTTTTCACTTTTGGTCAAGTTAGGTATGTGGCAACTAGATCGATATCAAGAAAAAAAAGTGTGGCAACAAGAACTCACTTTACGAAGCAATCAAACAGCACTCAATTATACTCAGTTGCTCACTCTGCCTAACCAGACCCAATATACAGGGCTTCGTTTGCAAACTGACATCAATCCAACGTCAAATCATATTCTGCTATTGGATAATCAAGTTTATCAAGGACAAGTAGGGTATTTAGCTTACCAAGCGGTGGAAGTTCTCCCCCACCTTCCTTGGCTATTAGTCGAGTTAGGCTTTATCGCAGCCAGTAGCAATAGACAAATTTTGCCGTCTATCAAGACTATACCAAACTCAATGACCTTAACAGGCCGCCTTTATAACAAACAAACCAATCCAATGAGCCAGGACTTAATGGCTGAAAAAGGTTGGCCTAAACGCATTCAAAATCTAAATTTAGAACAGTTAGAGCAAGAACTTAACCACACCTTGGCTCCAGCAGTACTCCAGCCCGATAGGCTTCACACGCATACCTTACCCCATCCATGGAAACCTTTTCCTATGGTAGCAGATAAACACAAAGGCTATGCCTTGCAATGGTTTGTCATGGCAGCGGTGTTTATTTTGATTATGGGAGGTTTACTATTTCGAGAAATAAAAAAGCAAATAAGGTGATACTGATTAAAGAGTTAAAAAACTTTTTAATCACCTGTACTTATAAAACAATACCTTCCTAGCCGCTTCGGGAAGTGATTATATTCGCTAGTTCACACTCTGAGTCAGCCTCTATGTGCGCTAGACAATACTCATCAACTAAAGTATGAGGAGATGGAATGAACTCCACTAAGCAAAATGGAAAAAATACGCTAATCATCTTAATGTTAGCCTTTATCCTTCCCGTAGCCCTAGCTAAATTAGTGCTCAGTATGGATCTTTACCGAGGAGGCGCCACCAATAATGGCACTTTAATTGCGGCCGATACAACCTATGCCAGTTTAATGATGAAAAACCCTAAACCGCAACAATGGCAAATATTGTATCTACTACCCCAAAATTGCCAGCTAAAATGCCAAAATCGTCTCTATATTTTACAGCAAAGCCACACAGCACTTGGAAAAGAAAAAGATAGAGTGCATCCCGTTATCATGCTCGATGAACACAGTGACATTTCAGCCTTATTGCCTTACCAATTTATCACTCACTCAGTCAACGACAAACTAGCCGCACTATTAAGTGAGCAAAAACTCATTATTGTCGATCCCTTGGGCAGCCTCATTATGAGCTACCCTATCGTACTCAATAAAGATGCGCAGATAATGCAAGGTAAAGCCCTGATAGCCGATCTTCGCAAGCTTCTTAAATTGTCGAGGATAGGCTAATGCATCTCAGTCCGTTATTAAAAATCACCTTGATCTTTACTTTATGCGTCATTTTAATGGGCGCTTATACTCGCCTATCCGATGCAGGATTAGGGTGCCCTGATTGGCCTGGATGTTACGGCATGCTAAAGGTCCCCACTCAAGCCCATGAGCTCAGCCAAGCTGAACGCGCTTTTCCAGAATTCACCGTCGAATCCGATAAGGCATGGCTAGAAATGATCCACCGCTATATTGCGGGAACCTTAGGTCTATTAGTCATGATGATTTTATGGCTATGCCTTAAAACCGCTAATGCACCAAAAAACTTACCCTTATTTATAGGAGGGTTAGTTCTATTTCAAGCCGCTTTAGGTATGTGGACAGTCACAATGAAACTCATGCCCATTGTGGTCATGTCTCATCTACTGGGAGGTTTCACCATTATCTCCCTCGTCTTATTGCTATATTTACGCACTAAGCCTTTGAGAATTATCGACGGCGATCCTCAAGCCAAAACCCTAGCGACATTTTCACTGGCTTGTTTAAGCGTACTGGTTATACAAATCATTTTAGGAGGCTGGACATCAGCAAATTATGCTGCCATGGCCTGTACTGCTCTGCCTATTTGTGAAGGAAATTGGTATCAAAATCTTGACTTTATCAAGGCTTTTTCACCCTTTCAAGGTGAGCATTCCAGCTTTGAATTTGGCGTATTGGAATATCCAGCTCGTATGACAATACATGTTGCCCATCGTTTGTGGGCAGTTGTCACCGCCATCATGTTAGTCACATTGGCTTATAAACTCATGAAGCGTGCTCGCTCAGCGACTTTAAAGCAAGCGGCTTGGGTATTACTCATTCTGGTTGGACTGCAAATAGGGTTAGGGATCAGTAACGTGATTTTTCACCTTCCTCTGGGTATCGCTGCTGCGCATAACGCAGGTGCGGCCTTACTCTTATTGAGTCTTGTATTTATCAATTACGCATTATGGCGTAAAGCATAACATCTTATTTTAAGGAGTTTGAAATGAATAAGTTACTTTCTTTACCTATTACCCCACCATTACCTCAATGGCGCACTTACTTAGAAATGACCAAACCTAGAGTCGTCGCCTTAATGTTACTCACCGTCTTTGTGGGAATGTGCCTCGCCATGCCAGGCACATTATCTTTTTCTGCCGTTTTCTATGGGCTCAGTGGAATTGCAATGATGGCGGGAGCCGCTGCAGCATTTAATCATTTAATTGATCGCCGCATTGATGGCTTAATGTCTCGCACCGATAATCGTCCTTTGCCCCAAGGAAAAATATCCATACCTCGTGCCATACTTTTTTCAGTGACCCTCAGCATAGTGGGGTTCATTTTACTCTATACCCAAGTGAATCCACTCACCGCATGGCTCACTTTTGCCAGCTTAATTGGCTATGCTGTTATTTATACCGCTTATTTAAAACGCGCCACACCACAAAATATTGTGGTGGGAGGGCTTGCTGGGGCCATGCCTCCCTTACTTGGCTGGACAGCCGTCAGTGGTGAGTTTCATGGTAACGCGCTCTTATTGGTCATTATTATTTTTACTTGGACACCCCCTCATTTTTGGGCACTCGCGATTCACAGAAAAAATGAATATGCCAAAGTGGATGTCCCCATGTTACCTGTGACGCATGGGGTTGCATTCACAAAAACCTGTATTTTTTTATATACACTATTAATGGCCATCGCCTGCTTATTACCCGTACTCGTCGGTATGTCAGGTCCCTTATACCTTGTTTGTTCCAGCTTACTTAGCGGTATGTTTATTTATAAAGCTTGGGCATTAAAGTTCAGCGATAAACCTGAATTAGCCATGGGATTATTTCGTTTCTCAATTTATCAGTTGATGTTGTTATTCGCAGCACTTCTTATTGATCATTATATTTGGATACAATAACTCACATATCCTCCCTTTTAAATCATCAGGATAAAGGGAGAAAAAAGGATCTTTTATGAGAAAAATCAGCTTGTTCATTATCAGTGGGATCATTTTACTCACCTTAGGTGTCGTCGCGGCGAATCAGTGGAAAGAACAAGACCACAAAAAACCTCTTGTATTAAAAACCAGTTATCTTTTCCCTGAAGCACGTATATTGCCCCCTTTTGAGCTATTAGATCAACAAGGTCAACGCTTCACCAACCAGCAATTAATGAATACATGGAGTCTCATTTTTATTGGTTATACCTCTTGTCCCGACGTTTGCCCAACAGCAATGAGTAAACTCACTGCCGCTCAGGCTCAGCTTAATAATCACTTAGATATACAAGTGATTTTTGTCTCGGTCGATCCACAAAGAGATACACAAGATAAACTGCAAGATTACATTAATTTTTTCAATCCTGAATTCATTGCGGCAACAGCAGGACATCAAGTACTAATGCCCTTTACTCGAAGCTTAGGTTTTGTTTATGCCATGGTGGGTGAAGCAGAAAACTATCAAGTCGATCATAGTGCATCATACGCACTTATCTCACCAAAAGGCGAAAAAATCGCTATCATCAAGCCTCAATCTCCAAGCCCAGGTATCACTCCACAAATCAAAAATAGTGAGCTGATTGCCGATATTACTCAAATAGCAGAACATTACTCATATTAAGAAAAAATGTTTACCCATTGAACGACCCTTCAATGGGGACTATACCCAAACCACTTGAAGATGCAGGATTCAGCTGGAATTAAAACGCGTTTAGGCAAGGCATTGAGTTGAGGG
>NZ_CANLKR010000022.1 GCF_947491715.1 uncultured Shewanella sp.
AAGTACATGAAAAAGCCAGTCGGGGGTTCCAACTGGCTTAATAAAAACCGTCAACCTATTTTAGGACTAGACACTTGCCTGTCACTTTACTTAACTTCTAATAACGTATTCGAAGTCGAGTGTGCCACAAGCTAACATTCACCATCACCTTTCACTCAATAAGAGCGATAAGGGTTTAGTTCATGCCGTATTTTTTTAATTTTTTACGTAGCGTACCACGGTTAATGCCTAGCATGTTGGCTGCACGAGTCTGATTACCACGAGTGTGCTGCATGATAATGTCTAAAAGAGGTGCTTCCACTTCGCATAACACCATTTCATAGACTTCTTCGGCTTCCTGCCCGTCCATTTGAGCGAAAAAATTAGTGACAGCACGCTTAACCGCATCACGTAATAATTGTGGCTTAATAGCGCCACTAGCGGTTTCGATTTTACCTACGGTTAGCGGGTGAACTTCTGTGTGAGTTGTCTGATCAAACATTCGTATTCTGCTCTTTAATTATGTGGTACAAATTCATCAAAATAGCGTTCCAACATGGAACATTGTTCTGCGACGGTTTCAAGGCGATTAAATTCGCTCCTGAACGCGCGCTGGGGTTCTTGGTGTAAATACCATCCAACATGTTTTCTGGCGAAACGGATCCCCTTATATTCGCCATACAATGCATATAACTTCTGCAGATGTTCCAGCATCACTTGACGCTTTTCATCCATCTCAATAGTCGCTAAATGCTTACCTGTTGCCAAGTAATGTTGGATTTCTCTAAATATCCAAGGTCTTCCTTGTGCACCTCGGCCTATCATCAGAGCATCAGCGCCCGTGTGCTCTAGCACAAACTGTGCTTGCTCTGGGCTGGTGATATCTCCGTTTGCGATAACAGGGATAGAGACCATTTTTTTTATTGCTCTAATCGTGTCGTACTCGGCATGACCCTTATACATGCATTGTCTTGTACGGCCGTGAACGGCCAACGCAGCAATACCACAATCTTGTGCAATCTGGGCTATTTGAACGCCATTCCTGTGTTCTGGGGCCCATCCCGTTCTAATCTTTAGCGTAACCGGCACATCAACAGCGGCAATAACGGCTTGTAAAATGGTTTTTACTAAGGCCGGATCTTGCAGCAGTGCTGAGCCTGCTAGTTTTTTATTCACTTTTTTTGCTGGGCAACCCATATTAATATCAATAATCTGAGCACCTTGCTCAACATTGACTCTGGCTGCATTAGCCATTAATTCTGGACAAGCGCCTGCAATTTGAATGCTGCGGATCCCATCTTCGCCTGCATGTGCCATTCGAAGGCGGCTTTTTTCCGTATCCCAAACATCAGGATTGGAAGAAACCATCTCCGATACCGCTAAGGCTGCACCATAGCGAAGACAAAGATTTCTAAAAGCCTGATCTGTGACACCTGCCATTGGGGCAACGATCAGCTGATTTTTCAGTTGATACGGACCAACTTGCATTTATCGACACACCTTGCACATCAAAGGGGCGCTATAGTACGTCTTTTTTGCGCCCTTGAAAAGGTCAATAAATGACCTGAGAGCAACTTTTTTTCTTGACTTTTGTTTAGTTAGAAATAAGTCGAAAATAAATTGCCTGTACATGTGCTATTTACGTATGCCTGTCAAGCGGCTCCAGTCGTCTTTATAAGCAGGCTCGTCCATAATGAACCACTTTGAATAAAATTCAGACAACTCAATCGCTTGTTCTCTTAATAGACCCGATAATGCTAATTGTCCACCGGGGGCCACTTTTTCAGCAATTAAGGGCGCAAGCTCTCTTAATGGGCCTGCTAATATGTTAGCCACTAAAATATCGGCGAGTAAATCGTCAGGCTGTTCATCGGGTAAATAAAGGGCGAGTTTATTTTCGACCTGATTTCGCTCGGCATTGGCTTTGGATGCTTCAATGGCTTGATAGTCGATATCGATACCACTGACATATTCGGCGCCAAGTTTTAATGCAGCAACGGCTAAAATACCAGAGCCGCAACCAAAATCGATGACCTTTTTATTTGCAAAGTCTAAACCGTCTAACCACTCTAAACATAAGGCGGTCGTGGGGTGAGTACCAGTACCAAATGCCAGGCCCGGATCAAGGATAACATTCACAGCGCTGGGATCGGGGATATCTCTCCAGCTCGGGCAGATCCAAAGACGCTCGCCAAAGCGAATAGGGTGGAAATTGTCCATCCATTCTCGCTCCCAGTCTTTATCTTCGACTTGCTCAATTTTATAGGATAAGCCTTCGCCTAAATAAGGCAGGGCTTTGAGTCTATCCACCACGGGGGATAAGTCATGGCAGGCTTCAAACAAGGCGACAATAACCGTATGGGCCCACAGTGGGGTCTCACCTAACGTTGGTTCATAAATAGGGGTGTCTTTACCGTCTTCAAAGGTAATGGAAAGTGAACCTTCTTCCATTAGCTGATCGCTGATGGCATCGGCATGGGTATTGTCGGTATCAAGTCTAAGCTGGATCCAAGGCATATGAGTCTCTGTCTCGATAAATAATCGCGCTATTGTAAACGATAGCGAAAGGACTTCAACAAAGGCTTTAGCATCGTTTTGCTAAGTGGAATAAAAAATGGGGTTAAGCACCATAAAAAAACCGCATAAAATGCGGCTTTTTTATGGATATGTGTGATATTTTAGGTCTTTGCGCGTTTCATTGCGGTAAAGAACTCATCATTAGTTTTGGTCATCGCAAGCTTATCAATTAAAAACTCCATGGCGCTGACTTCGTCCATTGGATTAAGGATTTTGCGTAAAATCCACATTTTTTGAAGCTCTTCAGAGGTGGTGAGTTTCTCTTCACGACGTGTACCAGAGCGGTTAAAGTCAATGGCAGGGAAAACACGTTTTTCAGCGGCTTTACGAGACAAGTGAAGCTCTTGGTTACCCGTACCTTTAAACTCTTCGTAGATAACTTCATCCATTTTAGAGCCAGTATCAACCAAGGCGGTGGCAATAATAGTCAAACTGCCACCATGTTCAATGTTACGTGCCGCACCAAAGAAGCGTTTAGGACGGTGCAGTGCGTTAGCATCCACACCACCAGTTAATACTTTACCTGATGATGGGATGACAGTGTTATAAGCACGGGCTAGTCGGGTGATGGAATCAAGCAAAATGACCACATCTTTTTTATGCTCAACAAGGCGTTTGGCTTTTTCAATAACCATTTCAGCTACTTGTACGTGACGGCTGGCAGGTTCATCAAAGGTAGAAGCAATCACTTCACCTTTAACCAAGCGTTTCATCTCGGTGACTTCCTCTGGACGCTCATCGATAAGCAATACCATCAATACCACATCAGGATTGTTATAACTGATGCTTTGGGCGATATTTTGCAGTAATAATGTTTTACCGGCTTTTGGCGGTGCAACAATCAAACCACGCTGACCTTTACCAATCGGTGAACATAAATCTAGAATACGGGCAGTAATATCTTCAGTTGAACCATTACCACGCTCCATGCGAATGCGCTCTTCGGCATGCAGTGGGGTTAGGTTTTCAAATAAAATTTTAGTGCGAGAGTTTTCAGGCTTGTCGAAGTTAACTTCTGAGACTTTAAGCAGGGCAAAATAACGTTCACCTTCTTTTGGTGGGCGAATTTTACCAAAGATACTGTCACCCGTACGCATATTGAAACGGCGTATTTGGCTTGGAGAGACATAAATGTCGTCAGGCCCCGCTAAGTATGAACCATCTGAACTGCGTAAGAAGCCAAAACCGTCTTGAAGGATCTCTAAAACGCCCCCTCCAAAGATATCTTCGCCGCTTTGTGCATGGGCTTTCAGAATTGAGAAAATAATGTCCTGTTTACGTGCACGGGCCATATTTTCTAACTTCATTTCTTGAGCTAGGGTAACTAAATCTGCAATCGGTTTATTTTTTAATTCTGATAAATTCATCTTAGATGGGTCTTGTTTGCGTGACGACGCTACTATGGATTAATCTGGTAAGGCAATAAATAGAATATCAATCGAATAGCGAGAAGTGGGTTAGTTAAGAAAAGGTCTGGTCATTAAAGTAGCACTAACTTTAATGTACGTCTAGCGGTTTAAGCCCTTTCGGCACAATTTTTACGAAAAATGTGCCAAAGGGACGATTTATAGACTATTTAACTTATTGAACTCAGTTAAATTTGCGCGTCGATAAATTCTTTTAATTGAGTTTTCGATAACGCACCGACTTTAGTCGCAACTAACTCGCCAGCTTTAAATAACAATAAAGTAGGGATGCCACGTACACCATATTTAGCGGGAGTGACCGAGTTTTGATCAACATTTAATTTAGTCACAGCCACTTTGCCTTCATATTCTTGTGCAATATCATCAAGAATAGGCGCAATCATTTTACAAGGACCACACCATTCAGCCCAAAAGTCGACTAATACGGGCAAATCAGACTTAATCACATCAGCTTCAAAGCTGTCATCACTTAGGTGTACAATCTTGTCACTCATTCTTATTTCTCCGGTTTGGTTGCCATTGCTGGTTTGTTAATGGCTTAACCTGTATATTGGGCCATTAAAATGGCTTTTCAAGTTTAAACTTACGCATTAAATTAAGTTACACTACTGGAAATGAGAAAACGCCCTTAGACAAGCCAGTGATAGACAGGCTATAGTGTGCCTGCGCCAATCATGTTTATCTAGATGATACGTAAAAGTACGTTACGCGTTTTAAACCAGCCCTCAAAGTGATGCACTTTGGAAAGTTTGGCGTTCAGTATATCACTGAACAGACTTTCTCTTAGGATTTCTTTGAGTGTGCACCTATTTTAGTGTGATAAGTATTCTATCTCAAACGATTGAGTTTCTTATTGCAACCTTACAGGTAAGCCTGCGCTATGAGCGAAACACATTTATCAACACAAAAATTTGCCGATTTAACACTACAAACTGAGGTTAAACAGGCGCTTATTAAGGCTGGCTTTGAGTATTGCACCCCAATTCAAGCCTTATCATTACCCATTTTATTACAGAAAAAAGATATCGCGGGTCAAGCCCAAACAGGAACCGGTAAAACGTTAGCTTTCTTAGTGGCGACTTTTAATCACTTATTAACCACACCTGTGCCGAGCGATCGTCAAGTGAATCAGCCACGGGCCATCATTATGGCACCGACACGTGAATTGGCGATTCAAATTGCCAAAGATGCCACTATATTAGCCCAGTCGACCGGACTTAAAGTGGGTATAGTCTATGGCGGAGAAGGTTATGATGCTCAGAGAAAAGTGCTGGATAAAGGCGTTGATATTCTGATTGGCACCACAGGACGTATCATAGATTATGTGCGTCAAGGAGTCGTGAATGTCAGCAATATTCAAGCTGTGGTATTAGATGAAGCTGATCGCATGTTTGATCTCGGTTTTATTAAGGATATTCGTTTTTTATTCAGACGCATGCCTGATGCAAAATCTCGTTTAAATATGCTGTTTTCAGCCACATTGTCAATGAAAGTGCAAGAGCTGGCATACGATCATATGAACGAGCCAGAAAAAGTGGAAATCGCTCCTAACGAGAAAACCTCCAAAAATATTAAAGAAGAAATTTTTTATCCTTCAATGGATGAAAAAATGGTGCTGTTATTATCCTTAATTGAAGAAGATTGGCCAGAAAAAGCCATTGTATTTTCAAATACGAAACATGGCTGTGAAAAAGTCTGGTCTTGGCTTGCCGGTGACGGTCATCGTGTCGGCTTGTTAACTGGTGATGTCCCTCAAAAGAAACGTTTGCGTATTTTGGAGCAATTTACTCAAGGCAGTATCGATATTTTAGTGGCAACGGATGTGGCAGCTCGAGGCTTGCATATTTCTGATGTGTCTCATGTGTATAATTATGATTTACCTGATGACTGCGAAGATTATGTGCATCGCATTGGTCGTACGGGACGAGCGGGCCAAAAAGGCGTTTCGGTGAGCTTTGCATGTGAAGAATATGCACTGAATCTACCGGCTATTGAGAGCTATATTACTCATTCTATTCCAGTGAGCTCTTATGATAGCAGTGCATTGCTGGATGATATTCCGGCGCCTGTTCGCATTCATCGAAAACCGAGTAGCCATTCGCGAAATCAGCGAGATCGCACGGGAAATAAGCCTCATGGTGCGCACAATAACAGTAATCGTTCTCGTCATGACAGGACGCGTAGGCATTCATAATGGCAAAGTCTTCCTATGCAGCCATTACCTTGGGATCTAACAGTTTTAATATGTTAGTTGCGCAAACGTTCAAGGGTAAGCCTGCGATTATTGCCAAGTTTAAACGCAAAGTCAGGCTTGCTGAAGGAATGGATGCCCAGGACAAGTTAAGTGATGAAGCCATGGTGCGAGGCATAGATTGTCTGGCGATGTTCGCACAAGAAATTGAAAAAGCAGGGGTTGCTCCAGAGCATGTGGCGGTGATCGCCACTGCCACACTAAGAAGGATCAGTAACGTCGAGGCTTTTCGCACTCAAGCCTTGTCGGTATTACCTTACCCTATTGATATTATCTCTGGTGAAGAAGAAGCCGAGCTGATTTATCAAGGCATGGTGGCGACAACAGCACAAGTAAAGCGAGATGATGAGCGGCGCTTAGTGATTGACATTGGTGGCGCCAGCACCGAGTTTATTATTGGTGAAAGTCATCATGTGTTACACAAAACCAGTTTACCCATTGGTTGTGTCACCTTTAATCAGCAGTTTTTTGCTCAAAAAAGGGTTAATGAGGCTGATTTTGCAGCGGTAAAACAGCATGTTGGATCAGTGCTTAACCCAGCCTGCCAGTCTTTATTAGCACTGGGTTGGCAATCGACCTTAGGGGCCTCAGGTAGCGTGCAAGCGGTAATGGAAGTCCTTGAAAAAAGAGCACAGCCGCAAGTGATCACTTTGAGTGTACTCAAGCAGCTACAGCAAGAAATCATTGAGCTTGAAGATAGCAATGTGATGGCTATATTCGGACTAAAAGAAGAGCGTGCGCCGACATTTATCTCTGGGGTAGCCATTTTGCTGGCCTTGTTTGAACTGTTAAATATTGAACAATTGACATTATCGGGCGGGGCATTAAGGGAAGGGGTATTAGAACGTTTAGCCAGTAAAGTGGCCTCTTAAAGTACGGCTAATGGAGACCTCTTTTGCTCGAGGTCTTATATTGTTGGTCGTTACGTCGGTAGTATTTTCACTAAATCTTTTTCTAAGCTCAGGGTTGGGGATTCAATAATACGGCCCAGCTCTATATTCCCTTGTTTAATGATAAAAGTGGGGATACGCTCAAAATCGTAGTCTCGGCTGAGGTTTTCGGGATCCTGTTTATCACGGTCAACACCCAGATAAACCACCTCAATAGCGGGATGTGCGAGTGCTTCAATGATCTTTATGAAGTGAGCAATTTCTCGGTGACAATCAGGGCACCAAGTGCCAACAATCACCACAATTTCTAAAGATGATGGGTCTTCAAGTAAAGGCAGTAAAGTGCTTTTATCAACTTGATATTCTTTATAAAAGGGATTGAAGTCAGCGAGTGTCTTTAACGTATCGGCAGATAAGTATCCAGTTAATATCATCAGGTCATTTCTCATGAAAAAGGCGATTTCTGTTGCAGCAGAAATCGCGACAAAGGAGGCGTTAGGCTTTATCTTCTTTAAGCCATTGGGCCACTTGCTTAGCAAAATAAGTTAAAATACCATCGGCACCTGCACGTTTAAAGCATAATAAAGACTCCATAACGGTAGGCTTTTCGGCGAGCCAACCATTTTGGATTGCGGCCATGTGCATGGCATATTCGCCACTGACTTGGTAGGCAAAAGTGGGCACTGCCAGCTCAGTTTTCACGCGCCTGACTATGTCTAAATAGGGCATTCCGGGTTTGACCATCACCATGTCAGCGCCTTCTTGAATATCTAATGCGACTTCATGCAGCGCTTCATCACTATTGGCTGGATCCATTTGATAGCTGTGTTTATTCCCGCCTTTTAAATGACTGGCAGAGCCAACGGCATCACGAAAAGGGCCATAATAACTCGAAGAAAATTTTGCGGAATAGGCCATAATTTGTGTGTTGACAAACCCTTCTGCTTCAAGGACTTCACGAATGGCCCCGATGCGGCCATCCATCATATCAGAAGGGGCGACCATATCGGCACCGGCGCGTGCATGAGATAAGGCTTGTTTGACGAGAATATCTGTGGTGATATCGTTAAGAATGTAACCTGTATCGTCAATAATGCCATCTTGTCCATGGGTGGTGAAAGGATCAAGCGCGACATCTGTCATCACCCCTAATTGGGGAAAAGCTGCCTTTAATTCACGAACCGCGCGTTGAACTAAGGCGTTGTCATTATAAGCTTCTTCCGCCATTAAACTTTTTTTATCGCTAGGGGTCACAGGAAACAGCGCAATTAAAGGTATGCCTAACTCAACGAGCTCTTCGGCTTCTTTTAGTAATAAATCAATGGATAAACGTTCAACGCCTGGCATTGAATCCACTTTTTCCGTGCGGTTCTCTCCCTCTAATATAAACATAGGGTAAATAAGATCGTTAACGGTTAAGGTATTTTCAGCCATGAGACGGCGGCTAAATGCATGTTTACGCATACGGCGCATTCTACGCTGGGGGTAGGCACTGGTCATTAGATTCACAATTCACTCCAAATGTAACGAAGATTCAATTAAGCACGGGAGCCGCACAGTACAGTTGTACTTGATTGCGCCCTTCATTTTTAGCGTGATATAAGGCTTTATCGGCTTGATCCAATAAAGCACTTCTATCGACATTTTTTTCAATTACTTGGCTGCTAACACCTATGCTGATGGTTAGCTTTATTAATCGGTTATCCCAAAAAATATTCAATTGACTGACACTTCTGCGAAGCTGCTCTGCAACTGTGATGGCGCCCTCTTTATCCGTGTTGGGTAGAATAATAGCAAATTCTTCACCACCAAAACGTGATACAAGATCCATTGGTCGTTTTAAATTCACTGTGAGGGTATTGGCGATAAGCCTCAGGGCATGATCCCCTGCTAAGTGTCCAAAGCTGTCATTAATGGATTTAAAGTGATCGATATCCAACATCAGAATGGATAAAGGACTTTGCTGTCGACGACTCATTTTGATTTCTGCCAATAAACGTTTGTCGAAGGCATTACGATTTTTCACGCCGGTTAAGCTGTCTATTGTGGTTTGCTCGGTGAGTTTAGCATTGGCTTGATTCAGCTCTCTAAGGGCTATCTCAAGTTCAAGGGTGCGCTCTTGTACCATCAACTCAAGCTTTTCATTATGTTTTTCTTCTGCTTGTAATGCTTGCTCTTTATTTTGTCGAATAAGCTCTGCTTGTTCTAATGCTTTTTGTTGAATATTCAGTTTTTCTTGGCGTTCGTCGTTATAGCGGATCGCCAACACGGCAGCCATAAAAATAATTTCAAAACTCAAGCCTAACATAAAGGGGATCTGAGGTTGAAAAGGTAAATTGAGCAGATCTAAATACATTAATCCTGAAACAATGCTGCCAATTAAAACGGTAGACCAACCGAGCGTATACAGTTTTGCCAGTTTATGACCTTTAAGCCCTTGAATAATGGCCATGAACATGAGTAAAGAGCTGTTGGCCAGTAAGGAGATAATATTAATCACAATGGCTAAATCATAGGAGAGAAAAGGGCTGACTAGCAATAACATAACGGCATAGCAAATACCGTAGCGGCACAGCTTGAGCATGGATGGACTTTGGTGTTTTAGCTGTAGGATTTTTTCAGTAAAAAGCAAACCAAATATCATGGACAAAGGCAATAATACCGGTACCATAAATTGTTGTAAAATAGGCCATTGAGGCCAAATAAATCGAAAAGCAATACCATATAAAGTGGCAACAAATAAGGTAATTGAAAAGACATAGCCAGCATAATAGCTATAACTGAAAGAGCCAGAGGTAATTGCAATAAATAGGCTAAAAAGGCCAATTGAAGCCAAGGCACCTAATTGAAACCCATGTAATAAGGAGAGGTGATCAGAGTATTCGGTAAAATCGTCAACAGACCATAAGGTAAGTGGAATACTGGCATGGCCTTTGGTATCAATTTCTAAGAAAAAATGATGGTTCTCATCAGGTAGCATATTAAAAGAGTAGACGAAGTTATTGTTGATAATAGGCCTTTGTGTAAAGGGGAGCCTGTCCCCCATGGTTAATCGAGTAACTAACTTATCTTGATTAAAATGATATAAATTTACTTTATCTAAATGGGGGTTATCTAAGGATAAAATGCGATGTAAGTTAGCTTTTCCTTTACTATAAAGGTTGAATTTTATCCAGAGTTTTTGGCTATCAATATTCTTAATCATGTGAGCAGGTAAGGCTTGCCAAACATGCTCAGGTTGATTTTTGATGTGGCTGATGCTGCTCGTGGTTTTAATCGTGTAACTTAACCAAGCGGAAAGTGTGATTGGGCCTGTTGTTTGTTGATCAATACTGATCACTGTATTGGCTTGTGCAACCTTAAATGATGTAAAAAAAAATACCGCAAACAACAGGAAAAAGCGATGCTTCATACTTGCGGATCCAAATTAAAAAAGCGTCGGCTGTTTTGATAAACATGATGCGCAAACTCAGTGCTATCTTGTCCTCTTAGTGTCGCAACATACTGAGCAATATGCGGTAAATATTCAGGTTTATTCTTACTGGATTTAGGTTTAGGTCTTAAGGTACGAGGCAATAAATAGGGACTGTCTGTTTCAATAAGAATACGGTCATTGGGAATATCTACTACGAGTTCGGCAAGCTCTTTACCGCGTCTTTCATCACACACCCAGCCAGTGATCCCAAGGTGTAAATCCAATTTAAGATAAGCGTCTAGACTTTGTCTGTTACCTGTAAAGCAATGTAATAGTGCTCCACAGAGATCTGCGCGATAGGCTTTTAATATGGCTAAAAAATCTTCATGGGCATCACGTTCATGCATGAGCACTGGAAGCTTGAGGTTGGCTGCTATTGCCAGTTGGGCCTCAAAAGCCTGACGCTGTTTATTCCGCGGCGAAAAGTCTCGATTGTAATCTAAGCCGCATTCACCTATTGCAACCACATGCTCGTGAGTACTGAGTCGTTTAAGTTGTTCATGACTGCTTGCTTGCCATTGTGACGCCTGATGAGGGTGTACACCCGCTGTGCAATAGAGTTTTTTCGGGTAGTCTTGGCAAAGAGCAATGGCTTGCTCACTTTCAGCTAAATCACTGCCAATGACAATCAGGGGGGAAACATGCTGTTCAATCGCTGCTTGAATAATTTGTTGGCTGTCTTTTTCTAAACTGCTGCCAACTAAGTTGACAGCGACATCTATGTATTTTGGCATTAGTAAAGGCGTTTCACTCGAATGGTTGTGTTTTGATTGTCGCGCCCAAGAATGAATGAGCCGAGTGCACCAGTTTTAATGAATAGGGTTTCATCCACTTTCACTTTAAAATAGCGCGAATCAGTTTGCTTCCATACCTGACCGTTATCAAAAGTAATTTTTAAGGCGCCATAGGGGTTTTTGTCCACCTGTGTCACTTGGGCATAAATTTTCTCTATTTGTTCCTCTTTGGGTTTTTCTTTCAGACCAAAGCTATCTTCAACCGTGATGATTTGAGGTGTAGCGTCTTTTGCAGAAAGGTGAGCAGAGGTAACATTTTTCCCGTCTTTGACGGCACTGGCAAGCTTATCAAAGCAAATGAGACGATCCAGCTTATCGGGCACACTTGAACACTGTAAAAGGGCATGTTCCACATCGGCGAAGACGCTATTGCTGAGTAATAAGCTTGTTAATAGTAGTGTAATACGCATGAGTAAGGGCCTTTTATCTTATTATTATATATTAAGATTACCTGATTTTTTCTTGTTCATTATTTGTAGATGAACAGAAATAAAAATGTAATTTATCCTGTCAGAATATCATCTGATACTGTAATTGCAATTCTCTTATACTAAAGTGATTAAACCATTGAGCTAAGGCCGTTAATTTAGGCGAATATATTTCCCTTATTAAAGTTGGCTCAACAGGAATATACGGTGGTTTTTGATCCCGATCGCATTAGGGAAGCTAGCGATCGGGTGTGGGAAAGAGTAAGGTCGCTTAAGTCTCTTTTTGCTCGTTCTGAACCTCATCATCTTCATCATCTGATTTAGGCGTATAAAAACGGGCACCTAATAGGCCTAACTCAAATAAAAGCAGCATTGGGACGGCGAGCATAGTTTGCGAAATTATGTCGGGTGGGGTTAATAGCATTCCCACAACAAATGCGCCGACAATAATGTAGGGGCGCTTACTTTTTAGCGAGTCAGGCGTGGTGATCCCAGCCCAGCAAAGGAGTATCACTGCAATGGGGATTTCAAAGGCTAAACCAAAGGCAAAAAATAGTTTTAAAATAAAGCTTAAATAACTACTAATATCCGTGGCAATTTGCACGCCTTCAGGCGCAACACTGGTAAAAAAGGCAAAAATAACAGGGAATACAACATAGTAAGCAAAGGCAATACCGAGATAAAATAATAAAGTACTGCTAAGCAGCAAGGGCACAACTAAGCGTTTTTCATGTTTGTAGAGGCCCGGGGCAACAAAAGCCCAAATTTGATAAAGTACGTAAGGGACGGCAATAAAAAAAGACAGCACTAAGGTGAGTTTAAAGGGGGTGAAAAAAGGTGCGGTGACATCAGTTGCAATCATGCTGCTGGATGCAGGCATTGCCTGCATTAATGGAATAGCAATATAGTGATATATATCATTAGACCAGTAAGCGAGGCAGATAAACACCACTAGAATACTGCCAATGGCATGGAGTAAGCGTTGGCGTAATTCAAGTAAGTGTGAAATAAGAGGTTGTTGTTGATGTGACATGCATTATCCGTCAGATTTGTCTAACTGGTTATTTTTTTTAATATCTTTATCTGTATTGTTATCTTTATCTTTATCTTTATCTTTATCTTTATCTTTATCTTTATCTTCAAGTCCTGAGTCAGTTTCTATGGGAGTATGATCGCCATCGACCTGATAGGGGCGATTAACCGAATCAGCCGCTTCTTTAAGTTTGTCAACAGACTCTTGTAGTTCTGGCGCGAGCTCTTTTAAACCTTGTTGCTCTGCTTTTTTCAGATCGGCATGCAATTGCTCAATTTTCAGTTCTTGTTCTAGTTCATCTTTGACAGCATTGGCCATTTTTTTCAGTGTGCGGATCCAATTTGAAATGGTGCGCACTGCCACAGGTAATCTTTCTGGGCCGAGTACCACTAGACCCAAAACGCCAATCAATAGCAACTCCATAAAGCCGATACTATCGAACATAAGTTATGATACCTATTGTTTATCTTTTGATTCAGCTTTTTCAGCTGTGGTATCAGCTTTATTGACTGTGTCGTCTGTGGTGTTTTCTTTGATGGCTTTTTTTTCTTCTTCACTAGACATGGCATTTTTAAAGCCTTTTACAGCGCCGCCGAGATCGCCACCTAAAGAACGTAATTTTTTTGTACCAAATAATAGAACCACAATTAATGCAATGATCAGCAATTGCCAAATACTAATGTTACCCATGAAAGGATGCCTCAAAATATAGATATACAGAACATTATACCTGAATACCGCAAGATTGCAGCTGCCGTCATGAGAGGATTTAACAATCATTTACCATTTTGTGAGCAAGGAGGGGAAATGCATTTGAGATGACACACTCAATAAGAGGTATGGGAGTCAATAAAAAAGAGTTAATTTAATCTATTAGGTACAAAACTCTTAGCTCCATGTTGAAGAATGCACTAACAATGTTTCATTATTTGTTCATTGTTAGTGTATGTTATTTTGTTGTAAAAAAGCTAAAACTTACCGCTTCTAGGTCGACTGAGCCAACCGACAAGCCAAGTGATAACACCGCCTGCAATACAAGTATGAGTGATCCAGGGAGTGATTCCATTTGTAAACAACATCACACCACTTAAGACTAAAACCGCAGCAGTGATTAATAAAAAGTGGCTTTTATGGGTTTTTCTTTGTTGTTGTAAATAGCGTTCAAGTAGCTGGTTTTGTGAATTAACAAAATTACGCCCAACTTTTAAATTATCATAAATCAGTTCGGGCAACTCAGGTAACTTATCGGCCCAATAGGGCAGTTTTTCTTTGGTTTTTTGGTATAACGCCTTGGGACCGACTTGCTCTGCTACCCAATCTTCTAAAAATGGCTTTGCCGTTTGCCAAAGATCCAGTTGCGGGTAAAGTTGGCGACCTAAGCCTTCGATATAGAGTAAGGTTTTTTCAAGTAATACCAGCTGAGGTTGCACCACCATGTCAAAGCGTCTTGCAATCCTAAAGAGCTCAAGTAGGACATGCCCGAAAGAAATTTCATTCAGTGGTTTATGAAACATGGGCTCACACACGACTTTCACGGCTTGTTCAAAGGCGCTGATATCGGTATCCGGTGATACCCAACCTGATTCAATATACAGTTGAGCAATGCGACGATAATCCCGATTAAAGAAAGCGAGAAAGTTTTCGGCGAGATAGCGTTTATCTTCGTTAGTCAGTGTCCCCATAATACCAAAGTCGAGGCCGATATATTTAGGATCGTTAGGGGTTTCACGGCTGACAAAGATGTTGCCTGGGTGCATATCCGCATGAAAAAAGTTGTCTCTAAACACTTGGGTAAAAAACACCTGGACACCCCGTTCAGCGAGCAGTTTAAAGTTGGTTCCTTGTGCTTTTAATCCTGTGATATCGGAAACCGAAACAGCATCGATCCGCTCCATGACAATTAAACGCGTAAAGCAAAGTTCTTCATACATATAAGGTATGTATAAGATACTGGAATTAAGGAAGTTATTTCTGAGTTTTATGGCATTTAAGGCTTCTAATTTAAGGTTGAGTTCACCTTCGATGGTGGTGCGATAATCTTCAATGACCTCAACGGGGCGAAGGCGATTGTTGGGCCCAAGCAGGGTGTCGAGTAAGCTGGCCACTCGCTTCATCAAATGTAAGTCAGCACTGACTTTATCTTCGACATCGGGACGCAATACTTTCAGAACGACCGCTTTGCCATTGGATTTGAGTGTGGCGGTATGGACTTGTGAAATCGATGCAGATGCCAATGGGGTATCATCAAAGTCATCAAATAAGCTGTCAATGGGCGCATTGAGCTCGGCTTCAATAGCAGCGCGGGCTAAAGCCGTTGAAAAAGGAGGGACCCGGTCTTGTAGCATGGACAATTCATTAGCCCATTCATCGGTTAACAAGTCTCGCCGAGTGGATAACATTTGCCCAAATTTAATATAAACAGGCCCAAGCTCTTGCATCGCAAGTTTTAAGCGCTCGCCGCCCGCAGTGGTTTTATGTTGATTGGTGAGCCAAAACAAACAGCGTCTGAGTAAGCGAAAATACCAAGGCGTTAATTTGGCAGGCAACAGCTCGTCGAGTCCAAAATGAAGTGTGGTTTTTATGACTTGATAAGCGCGGCGAAAACTACTGGTACTCATCTTATTTGGGCTACCTTGTGACTGAGGTGTGTGATCCTTTGATTGAGTTGGTCGAGCTCTTTGGTTAAGTTCTCTATATGGTCGCTAAATTGTATGTATTCTAATTTATGGGGGGCAATTCGGTATTCTTCGGTGGCCAATTGACTGATATGGGACTGTGTTTTTTGCAATAAATTCGATAGCGTTTGGTGAGTTTGTTTCACTTTGCGTGTTAAGAGATGAGTCGGTGCATCGCCTATGTAGCGTGATAAGGGTTCGGCAAAATCAAACTTTGAGGTTTGAATGAAGCGGCTAAAGTGTTGCAAAACACTTAAGTCACCTTCAATACTCAATCTATCTTGTTTAATCAGTTCGGTTAAATTAGCGCCTTCTTTCAGTTGATACAAGGTGGTGAGATCCACACTAATGCGTGTGGCAACATCGCCTTCATAATAGGTCAATACCAGAATTTCATCGGCAAAAATAAAGTAGAGTGTCCAAGGTAATTGGGTCAATTTAATACCAATGACTTGGTGGTGTAACTCACGATATTTAGCATAATCTTCAGGAGATTGCGCGATTAATTGTTTGAAGCTTGTTTCTATTGCGCTGCAAAGCAGTAAGCTGAGTTCACGTTTCATAAATTGACCCACAGTGCCAGTGATTAAAACTTATAGCCTTTATGTAATGCCACGATACCGTCAGTCATATTGGTATAGGTCACTTGCTCAAAGCCTGCATCTGTCATCATTTGTTTCAATGTTTCTTGATCGGGATGCATACGAATAGATTCTGCCAAATATTCATAGCTATCAGCGTCTTGAGTTATCACCTTACCCATTTTGGGTAAAATTTTAAAACTATAAAGATCATAGATTTTACGCATGACTTCATGCTGAGGCTTAGAAAACTCAAGGATCAATAGCTTACCGCCCGGTTTTAACACCCTAAGCATAGAAGCAATGGCGGCCTCTTTATTGGTGACATTTCGCAGTCCAAATGCAATGGTGATAATATCAAAATGATTATCGGGAAAGGGCAAGGCTTCGGCATTGGCTTGAACGTAATTGACGTTATTCACAATCCCTTTATCTCTGAGCTTGTCGCGGCCCACCTTTAGCATTGAATCATTAATATCGGCGAGAATGACTTGTCCTGTCGGGCCGACAATACGAGAGAATTTGGCGGTTAAATCACCCGTTCCGCCCGCTAAATCAAGGACGCGCATTCCGCTTCTTGGGGCAGCACTTTCAATGGTAAAGCGTTTCCACATACGGTGAATACCAAAAGACATGACATCATTCATAATGTCATATTTGGCGGCAACAGAGTGAAACACACCAGCAACCATATCTTCTTTCTTATCAATGTCGATGGTTTTATAACCAAAGTGGGTACTGTTAGGGTTATCTTCTGGCATGTTTGTTTTCCTATAAACGGGCAATGTAAGACATGTGCGTATGGGCTAAATGAATGCTAAAGTACTGAGCATCGAGTACCAAAAAATGAATAATATTTGCCGTGCAAAGCCTTTCAAATTTAACTGCGCATTACACCATAATATTAGTCAATATTGAATAGGTAAGTGATGCCAGTGTCTGAATTTGTGCCTTAGCGCTCAACTTAATGTGTGTCATAAAAAATCAGTACATTATTGCATCTCACGTCATCGCCCGCTTTTGTGATGTTTTCTCTGGTTATTATTTTAAAAAGCAGTGAAAAAGTGTTGCTATTTACATCAAAATTAGGTTAGTTAATAATAGTGACAGTGAATTTGGGTGGGCTGTGAGTGAGCTTTGAGGTATAGTACGCGGCTGAATATGTGCAACGTAGTTCGTTTATTTTAAAGGTTAGCTTAGTTTGAATAAAGAATATCGTGTTGATTTAAAAGGCGTCCCTTCATTACTTTCCTTGTATCGCAAGATTTTTTTCGTGCGTAAACCTGGGTGGGATGAGCAACCTCTGCCTTATATATCGGTGGCGACAGAGCAGGTTAAATTAGCAAAAAACAAAGTCGCACGTTACGCTAAAGTGTGTGGTTTTGAGTTTGATGGTAAAACGCTGCCCTTGACTTATTTATATGTGGTGTCTTTTCGTTTGCACGCCAGTATTTTTACCCATGAAGGCATTACCTTTCCTTTATTAGGCATTATTCACTTAAAAAATAGTATTACGCAATATCGTGCATTAGGCATTGATGAGCGTTATGACATTGAATGTGCAGTGATCAACAGTAAAGTGACCGATGCGGGCTTAGAGTTTGACTTTTTGTCTAAAGCTAAAGTGAATGGCGAGCTGGTCTGGGAGTCTTTGTCGACCTATTTGTACCGAATCGAAGGACCCAAACGCAGAGTTAGACCGCCAAAAGCCAATGATATGAATTGGGCTCAGCCTGTTAATTGGAGCTTGCCAGAAGACATCGGTCGTCGTTACGCAAAAGCCTCAGGCGATTATAATCTTATCCATTTGCATCCGTTTTTCTCAAAACGCTTTGGATTTGATCGTGGCTTGGTGCATGGCATGTGGTCTAAAGGGCGCTGTATCGCGCAAATGATGCCAGAAATTGGCGACAGAGCCTGTAAGGTAGAAGTGGAGTTTAAGCTCCCCTTGTTTATGCCCTCAGAAGTCAGTTTCGATGTGGAAAAAACCGATGATAACTTAGTCTTTGAGCTTAGAGATCATAAAGGCCGCCGTCCGCATTTATCCGGTGAAATTCATTTTATTGAATAAGTCCGCGATGCATTAGTTATTCTGATATACCCGTGATACTTGAAGATGCATGTTTTCAGAGCCTGTAAAAGTGCCTAATTCAAGGCGTATTATTGCAAGAATGCTTATTGCCTTTTAAGGTGATACAACGCAGAAGTAGGTGATTTTACAGACTCCCAAAGGGCTGGTTTAAAAGCCTTTTATACTACGTTATTGAACATCGGCTTAGAATGACTAGGCACGCTGTTCAAAGCCTTGCCTAAAATGCTTTTAATTCCAGCTGAATCCTGCATCTTCAAGTATCACGGGTATAAGTCAATAGAAAGGAGCCATTAAGGCTCCTTTTTCGTTTTTTATTCTGCTTGTTGTCCAGTGAGTGGTTGCTCGTTATACAAATGTACATCTCTTTGTGGATAAGGAATACTGATCCCTGCTCTATCAAAGCTCAGCTTTACTTCACGGGTAATATCCCAGTACACATCCCAATAATCCGTTGTATTTGCCCAAGGCCTGACAATAAAGTTGATGGAAGATTCTCCGAGTGTATGCAGTTTAATGGTGGGCTCGGGCTCCGCTAATACTTTGGGGTGCACGTCAATGATTTGTTTGAGTAACGCTTCGGCTTGAGTGATATTATCCTTATAACCAATACCAAAGGTCATATCCACTCTTCTGTGTGACTCCACACTAATATTATGGATAATATCGCCCCAAATTTTATTGTTGGGAATAATCAGTCGCTGATTATCAAAGGTGTTAATCGTGGTCGACACTAAGCTCATATGGCTGACTTTGCCAGAGACACCGGCAGTTCGCACCACATCACCGAGATCGAAAGGCCGATAAATTAAAATCATCATGCCAGAGGCAAAATTCGATAAGGTATCTTGCAGTGCAAAGCCGATAATGATCCCCGCAATACCAAAACCGGCCAGTAACGGCCCCATCTGGATCCCAAGCTGGGATAAAGCAAACAATAAACCAAAGAGAAAAATCAGCTTACCCGATAAACCAATAAAGAATTCCTGCAATAATTGGCTGAAGTTTAAGCTCGAAGTGCTCACGGCTTTTTTAACCAAACGGCTGAGCATTTTTCCTAAAAAGTAGGCAAGTAATAAGATTAAAATGAACACCACCACTTTAAAGGTGATACTGGGACCGTGTTCAACCAATTGGTTTTTGCCGGATATTATCCACTCTTCAAGCAAATTACTGGCCACATCTAAATTCAATATATCTTGGGTGATGTTCCCTGATATTTCAAATAAGGTCTGCTTAAGCTCGGTGGTATCTTGTTTCAGATCGTCCAGCAGCACAATCAAATCGGCCAGGCTGGTTGAATATTGGTTTAAGGCCTTATTTAACATTAACAGCTTGGCGGTATCGGGCGCATCATTGCCAGTGACGCCGTTTTTGTTCAATGTGTCATTATTCAGTGCTATGGCCAATTTGTCTTGCGTATAACGAATAACACTATTGAGCTCATCTGCGCGAAGGGTGAGTTGAGCAATTAAATCTTGCTGCTGTTGTTGTACATCCATGTTTAAGGCGTCTGCCCAGCTAAGCGCTTCCCACTTAAAGCGGTATAACCTGTCCCTTTGTTTATCGATTTGGGCAAGTTCAGCCATAAGGGCATCATCCTGACCGCCGCCTAATGTCTGTTTTATACGCTCTATTTCTTTATTAAAATAAGCATCAATGCGATTAATAAAGCTCACATGTTCTTTGACATAAGGCACTAAGCGGCTTTTATCAACATTATCTGTGTCCATCAGCTGTTGAATTTGTTCGTGCATTAGCATGGAGTATTGCTTAATGCGGTATTGAATAATGGCTTTCATTTCCCCTTTGGCATGGGCTAGCCGACGAATATCCTTATCAATTACGCTTTGAATGTTATCTAGGCTAGCAATCACTTGTTGCTTGTCTATTTTAGGGGGGGCTTTGTCGGCGCTATTTGCAGACACAGGATGCACGACAACAAAAAGGGCCAGAATAAAAGCGTACAGGAACCATCGATTTTTTGAACGAGCCGCTTTGCAATTAACGTAAAGACGGGATTGAATACTGCTTGACGGTAGCGGCTGTCCTTGCATTGTGATTATCCGATATTTTATCGATAAATTAAGCTTAGAAGTAAACAATAGGGGATCAAGCACAGTAAGATAATTATTTATCATCAACTTCTAGCGTAATTCTTGCTATACTCCCTTGTCATTTTGATGTCTTAGATTTTTATGCCTGCATTTGATATTAGAGCTTGGCGTCAAAATGTGATGTAAAACTGCATTCAATCCCATTCAATCCTTAAATAAAGAGATAAAGAGAGAATATACGTCGTGTTGTGTACCCATTGCCATAAACATTTTAAAGTCACTAAGGTTGAAAATCATCGAGGTAAGGGCCTTAATGCGCAAATTCAGTGCCCGCTTTGTGAGGCATGGTTGGGCCGCAATCCCATATTGACCCGCTTAAAAATGGTGGGATTTTATATTGGCGCCTCGGCGCTGGCGACGCAGTATTGGGCGCCTGACTATAAGACCATCGCCATCCCAGTGTTGATCTTATCCATTATCACCTTATTGGTGTCACACCTTATGGATCATTTAAAAGTTATCGAAGCCCCCATTCAGCCCGAAATCAATAACGATGAGCATTTAAGAAAGTATCGTTAGGACTGAGCCTTGAGCTGCAGATAATCTATTTCATTTTTCTTAAGCGCTTCATCCTTGAAGTGCTTTCTTTACTTTTGATGATCAGTATTGCCTATCAGTCAATTGCTTGAGTGATAACGCTTTGCTGATTGTGCATAAGCGCCTTTCTTGTTAACCCATGTTGCATCACTTAACTCCCCAAATAGCCAAATTCTAACTAGCAAAAAGTGTTGTCAATCCATTTAAGGGGACATTATTGTATTTTTTAGGTTTTTATTGGAATTAAATTGTTACTTTTGTTAATAAATATGTTGATTTGTTTTTGTTAAGTGTGTAAATTGCGCCAGTCAAAAATGTGTCTAAATGGATATTAGAGTGGTTGTTATGGCTAAAAAATGGATTGGTATTTTTTTTGCACTGCTGTTGAGTGTCAGTGCTCATGCAGAAACCTTTGAGCAAGCCTATGCTCCCATTGGCGTGGGTGACATCACTATCATGATCCCTATCGACAGGCAGCCTGCTATTCCTATTGCATTGTCAATGACACAAACCGAATCAAACTATTTATTAGCTTGGGATCCCAGTAGTGGTCACCGTTTTAAGTTAGAGCACTGGGTCGATGGGGAGTGGGTTTTACTGTCCGATAATATTTCAACCAATCAATATCAAACCTCATTAGACAATGGCCCTCAATTTAGAGTCAGTGCCTGTGACCAATATGGCTGTTCAGACTGGCAAACCGTCAATAATACTGTCGACGGTGACTTGATGATAAGCGGTTTTAGCAGCTCTAATCATGCTGTCGAGTCAGGCCAGAGAGTCAGCCTTTCTTGGAATGTGTCATCTGCCATTGAGCTTACAATTACTAGCAATCAAGGTCATCGTTTTAAAAGTTACACCGCAAAAGGCCAGCACAATTTTTATATAAGCCAAATAACAGAATTCACCTTAACGGCGATAGGCTTTCAGCATACTTATCAACAAACTCTCACAGTATCGCCTGCTACGATTGTGCCTGACTTTCAAACCCAAGCTCAGCCAGACACTTATACTCAGCCCTTACTGGCGCTGGTGCTAGATCAAAATGAAACCATGTTGCCCATTGAGCGAGCATTGTTATCGCTCTCGCTCCCCAGTGGTGATAACGTCAATATCATCCCCCAGCACGACAATAAACTGTCTCGCGTCAGTGACAGTGGCGAGTTGATATGGACCCAAGCGCTTAATGGCATGGTGGCGAACCAGCCTATATTACAACTTACTGATGCTCATCAAACAGGGCAGTTATATTTTGGCGTGGCGAGTCTCGATGGAACCGGAGAAATTTGCCGTATCCATATCGATGGTACTGATTTGCAATGCCTCACCACAGAGCCCGATAGTCAAAACCCTTTAAACAGCATGGTTGCTGGGCCAGTGATGGTTGATAATCGTCTTTTTAGCTTCGATATGCAGGGTCATTTATATGAAGTGAGTACCGACTTAGATGTTAATTGGAATAACAGTGGGCAGCCCGATATAAGCGGTTACCGCTATCACGCTAAAGTCCCTTTAACAGAAGGAGATGCCATACTCACGCCTCCTGTGGCTGACAAAGTGCAAAACAGTCTGATCTTACGCACTCAACTTGATAATGTGCTGGCCATTGCGATCCCAGCGCCTCAATCCAGCATCAGTAATTTATTACAGCAAGCGACGGCATTTTTTAGCTTGATGAGTAATAGTGTTACAGACAAGGCATCCGCTAGCAATACCAATAATAGCAATACCAATAATAGCAATACCAATAATAGCAATACCAATAATAGTAACAAAACCAATAACAGTAAAAATACATTAGCCATTAAATGGACTAAGGCTTTAGCTCAGGATGAGGCACGCTAATATGAAACGTCAGGCATTAATTCAACACATCTTGAGTGCAGGTTTTTACAAAGTCATGAGGTTAATCAGTGATGTTTTTATGAAAACTTTTTTAGTTTTTTGTATGGTATTTTCGTTGCATACGTTTGCTGCGCCAGGTAGCAATGTGGTAAAAGATCCGTCCCCTTATGCGGTTAATTACAATGAAGTGATTAATGTTCTAGAAGGGGAAGATAAAATTGTGAGCTTTTGGACACGTGAAGTCAATGATTTCACAGAGGATCATGACTCAGTTCCTGATGGAATAACAAAAACAATACTGCTAGAAGTCGAATTATTCGATTCTAATGATAAGTTTATAAAACGGGTTTTTATTCCAACTAGCGCGCCAAATAGAAATAAATTAAAGCTAGATTCTGCACTATTTAATCATACTTCTGGCAAATATAGAATCTCATATAAGCTGCGGATTAGCGTTGTAACTGGTCTGAATGAAGGGCCAAGAAACAATTATACCACGACTCATTACTCTCAAAAAACGGTCCATGTTTATAAAAATAAAAAACCAATAGTCAGCTTATCCCCCTCAACTATCTCTGTAGGGTTAGGCAACACCGCGACGGTTACAGTTACAGTGAATGATAGTGAAGGTAAACTTGACGGCGATTTAAAAGTCACTGTGCCTAGTGGCTGGAATGCGACGCGTCAATCCTGTTCAATGAATAATACAAAGAAACAAAAATGTATCTTTAAAATCACGCATCCAGAGAAAGCTGCGAGTCTTGGTTCTTATAGCATAAAAGCGATTGCGACCGACAAAATGAACTTGAAGGGAGAGAAGCCACTTACCATCAAAGTGACTGAGTCCAATGTGGCGCCGACCTTTACTGAGACGGATATAAGCCAATCCATTATTGCTCTTGATCAAAGTGTCACATTAAGCGCTAAGGCGGCGGACGATAATATACAAGAAGATAAGCGAATAGATAGCATCAAATGGTGTTATTCAGAGAATGGATCCAGATCTAATTGTACTAAAATTGTCGATGAAAATCATGCACGTTGTAATTTAGTCAACGAGGGCAGCACAGCCACTTGTGACTATACGAAAACTTTTACTCAATCGGGTGTATATACCTTATGGGCAGAAGTCTCCGATGGTATCGCTACTGTTAAGTCGAAGGCGCATTCACTGACCGTCGATGCGCCGCCAGAGATCACATTTACCACCTCGGGAAGTTTTCACTTAGGGGGCAAGGTAAGCTTTACGGCCACAGCAGTTGATAGCAACCTCAAATACTTGAAGATCTGTTATGTCAAAGAAGGGCAGAGTAAAGCAAGCTGTACCAATGAAATTACCAATAAAATGAACAATAACATCGATGACTGTAAAGCTATTAGCTCACAAGAAACGGTGTGTGAAGTCAATGACTTTCTATTGGACCAAGAGGACTTTGACGCTGCTGGCTATGAGTTTTATGCCTTAGCATTCGATGGTATTAATACCAAACATCTAAGTTTTACAACAAACATTTTTGGTCGCTATACGCTAGAACAACCAGAGGTGACGGCGACCCCTAATATACCAGGCGTCATGGCAAGGGTGTTGGGGAAATATAATAAACGGGACGCGAATAATATCAACATTAGCAGCATTGCCTTGTATGTCAATGAGGTTGAAAAGAAAACCATCACAGATGTCAATAACAGTACCGAATTTGCATTTGACTACGAGTTACCAGAACTCAGTGCGCCGATTTTTCAATTTAAGCTCATCGATAGCGAGGGAGTGGAAGTCTGGTCGCAACCTTTGCCTTATCCGGTTGATTTAACTCACCCACCTAGAGTGGCGCCCACTGTCAATCACAGTGCAGGCAGTACAAATACCGATGGCCGTATAGCACTTTCGGCCACCCCCGTTGCTCATAGTACCGAATATCTCTGGCATGAGTACCAAACCTGCCCCACTCGAGAACAAGCTGGCAGCAACTTAGGCACGACCTCAAACCCCAGTCACACTGTGATGAAAAGCTATGAGGATAATGGCCAATATTGTTATTGCGCCCAAGCAAAAAATACCAATGGTGAAGGCCCGATTGGTTATGGCAGCCAATGTGCTCAAGTCACCTTAGCGGTGCCCGATTATGTGCCAGGGCTAACCCGCTTTTCGCCCAATTTGTCACTGACTCAAAATAATCCTTATCAATTGGAGTGGATTAATAATAATAAAGGGGCCAGAAGCTTCAAACTAGAGCGCCAAAGTGGTCAAGTCGATACCAGTAAACCCTGGCAAACCTTATATTCTGGCACGAATACTCAGCTGCTTATTTCAAGCATTGCTGCGGCGAATGTCAGTGTGGCAGGCCTTGAGGCGGGCGATGTCAGTTACCGCGTGACGGCTTGTAATAGTGACAATGAGTGTGAAGCAGGGCAAATCATTACCGTGAATCATCAAGTGCCTTATTTGCATAAAGCGGAATTTTCAGAAGCGCGAACAGGCACCAATCATGCCGAAATTATCTTTGAAGGCTTGGGCTTGCAAGGCATAGAGACTGCGAACATTCAACTGCGTAATACCGGCGAAACGGTTAATTTACCTGTTTATCAACAAACGGGGGATGGTAAGCATAGGTACCGAATGCGGGCGACTTCAAGGATCATCAAAGGTCTTGAAAATGGTGGATTACGCCTAGAAGTCAATACGCTCATTGGCAGCGCCACTATTGAGTTTACCACGCAAGGCAGCAGCGATAGAGCCAATATTGATTTAATTCATGCCAGTCCTACCGTTAGCAGTGATGGGGTAGTGTATGTGAGTTCAGGGCAATCGGTACACGCATTAAAAGAGGGACAAAACCTGAATCGCTGGCCTTTTACCTTGCCTGCAGGAACCCCTGAGGGTGCGAGTATTACTGCCGCCCCCACATTAGACAAAGACATCAATGCCAATGATGTGGTTTATATCGGCGCCACTAACCGTCACATGTATAAGTTAGATTATTTGACCAATATACTCTGGCAAACACGACTGCGCGGTGAAATCCATGCCAAGGCCACCTTATTTTCTGAGGCTAATCCGTATCAAAATAATGCACTGCAGCAGCTACTTTATGTAGGCGTAGTGGCAAACAATACTGTGATTGATGCCAATCATAGCGGCAATGATGTCAGTGGCTTGTATGCCCTCGATGCCGATACGGGCGAAGAGCATTTCATGTATCCACTGCTTGAAGGCGTTAAGCAAGCGCCGCAAATTTTCAGTAATGGTGATTTGCATGTCACCACCGAAGACGATCAATTACACATTATCAATCGTCATCAAATCGGGCCGTTTGCACTGCGCTGGCAAGACATTGACAGCTCACTGTTGCAAATAAACCTATCAAATGTACCCGATTGGCAAATACCACAAGATGCTAACGTGCCGCTGCGAAGCTTTGCAGGTCTTTTCTATGGGCTATTAGGCCGTGCGCCCACTCGCGCCGAGCTAACCTTTTTTGCTTATGCTTATGATTCAGGTATTGATACCAACGAAATAACCGCCGCATTTTTAACCTCACATAAAGGCATTGAGCGTTTTGCACTATCGCAAACCGCCGCTGAATTTGTGGACAGTTTATTTACTTTCTTATTCCCGTCAGAGCCCGATAAAACAGAGGCAGGTGGCCAGAGTCGCAGTCAGTGGACGGATTTATTATTAACCGGTGTGCCGCGCAGTGAAGTGGCCTATGCATTAGTGCAAAGTAATGAATATGTGGCTTACAGCGAAAATGTGGTTTCACTCGCCACAAGCGTTTTTTACGATCAATGTAACTGTAACCAAAACAGTGACTCAGATGGCGACGGTGTGAGTGACAGTGTAGAAATTGAATTAGGCTTTAATCCACTCGATCCTGAAGATCTATTACTAGACACGCCATTATTAAGCGCATCTGAGCCTGTATTAGGAGACTTTACCCTCGATTGGCAAGCGATTAATCCATCAAGACCCAGCGAAGAGATCTTTTATCGCATCACGGAAAGTGTCAATGGCCAACCTGCCACCTTCGTCTCGAGTCATCATGCTAATACTCAATTGGGTTTAGTTAAAGCATCGGGGCGCTATGAATATCAAGTGCAGGCTTGTATGCACGCACAGATTTGTAGCCAGTGGTCAAATGAAGTGGCTGTTGAAGTCGGTGACAGCATAGTTGAAGCGCCTATTCAACCTATAGCTGCCCCTGAGTCCGTTGCTGAGTTTTTAGTGCCAAGTTACAGTGAAATCATTGCCTCAGCGCGGTTTGGTTTAACCGCAGGGGCGTTTAGAGTCAACGAGTCTGGCGCCGCCACCTATAGCTTGCCTTTCAATTTGCCCACAGGCATTGCTGGAGTCAAGCCGTCATTAGGGCTAGCCTATAACAGTCAAGGTCGTGAAGGCATAGCGGGAATGGGCTGGGATCTGCAAGGCATGTCGGCGATTAGCCGCTGCGGTAGCACACGCTTGCTTGATGGCCATATCAAGCCAGTTGAATTCGATGAAGCTGATAATTTTTGTCTCGATGGCCAACGTCTATTGCTTAAATCCGGCGAGCAAGGTATGCCTGGATCCACTTATATCACCGAAATAGGCAGTCAATTATTGATCACTTACCAAAGTGATGACTCCTTTAAAGTGGAAGCAAAAGATAACAGCGTGTCGATATACGGCGCCAGTACAAACAGTAAAGTGGCGTTAACCTTAGCGGCAAAAAACAATCAAACGTTCACTCACTCTTGGTTGATTGCCTACTCGCAAGATAATTTACGTCAAAGCAGTAACCAAATTGAATATACCTATGATGAGCAAGGAAAAAATGAAAAGGTGCTCTCACAAATAAACTACAGCGGTAATCGTGTTGAGCTTAATTACACGGACACAAGTGCAATAAGAAGCAGTGTTTATATAAAAAGTGCGCATTTAGTACAAAAAGCGCAGTTATCTGAGGTGAAGGTATATTCTCATCAAAACATCCTTATCCGCAGTTATCAATTGGATTTTAATAACAATGACATTGATCAAAGGCAATTAACCAGCATCACTGAGTGCGGTCTAGGTAATGTTTGTAAACAACCTGTGACCTTTAATTACCGTGATGTGTTTACTCAAGACGAATTTGACACATCTTGGCGGAATGCTGTACGCACATCCGAGGGCGATTATTTACGCTTAGCTTTGGTGTTGGATGCCAACAATGACGGTATCACTGAGCTTGCCACTTTAACCCATGTGACATCCACGCAGGCTAAGCTGTGTTTGGGAAGCATCGACGCTCCAGAAGCTTCGTGTCGTACATTTGACATTTATGATGATGTACAAACCAGTGCGCGTCTGGTGCCCACCGATCCTGACGGCGATGGGCTCATTAATTTCTTAGTCAATACCGACAATGATAAACCCGATGGCATTTGGCGACAGTTTGATACTTTAGCCAACGGCACGCTCGCAGCCCAGTCTTTGCCACCATTGCAAGGGGATTCGAGCATGGGCGTGAATATCAAGCCCATGGATTTTAATGGTGATGGCTATAACGATTTAATTGAAACTAATGATAAAGATAATACAAGTGGAGCAGAAATTTTTGTAAGGGTGTGGGATCACACGCAGCAAGCCTATTTAGCCCCTGTGGGCATTGCCCTTGAAAATCAGTCTGGTTTCTCGCCGCATATTGAGTCGGGCTGGCAAAGCAGTGATGTAAACCAAGATGGCCTCGCCGACATTCTGGTATGGGGCAAGGATAGCAACAATTTGTATTTCTTTACCACCAATACTGACATCATGGTCTCAAACGATCCCATGTGTGAAAGATATACTCAGCGTTATGGAGGGACAGATCTGTCAGGTTGCGAATACGAGCATTACACCGCCAAAGCCTATGACAAAATTACGGTCAAAGGTAAGCATGCTATCCCGATGGATTTTAATGGCGATGGCTTAACCGATATTGTGGTGTACAACAAAGACACCAAGCGTTGGCAATACCACCTCAATACAGGGAATGGTTTTTATAAAGGGGATGATTTCAGCAATAATGCGAACTTATCGTCATCCATTGCGCCTATGATGGTAGATATTGACGGTGATGGCCAAATTGAGCTGGTGTTTCATGATGAATCTGACAATAAATGGTATCGCTATGAATGGAGTCATAATGAATATTCAATGGGAGGGAGCGTAACTGGTGGCTTTAATCGTGTTGAGCTACCGCTCAGTGATTGGACGTTTTCGCCACCTGAAGACACATCAGGCAAAGTGGAATATGGCTTCTTTACCGATGCCGACAACGATGGTTTGCTGGATTTTCTGTATATGCACAGCAAGGATAAGGGGCAGGCGAATCAATCCTTAAAGCTCTACCATGGTGGCAGCCGTGTTAAGCATCCTGGCCTTTTGTCATCGGTAGTGACAGGGACGGGCATCGAAACTCATATTGAATATGCTTCTATGGCAGAGTCTTCACTCTATACTAAGGCCAGTGGTTTACCTGAGGGGATGCCAGCGCAAGATGACGCCTTTAGAGTGATGAACATTGCAGGCGCGAGTGTCTTGGTGAAATCAGTCACTACAGATGCACCCACTCAAACTGAAAATGACACAGTGAAAGTCAACTACAGTTATCATGGCGCCAGAATGCAATTTGGGCGCGGTAATTTAGGCTTTGCCTCCATTGCCACTGAAATGGAAAAAGGCGGTATTAGCTTTACTACTGAGACACAATATGCACAAGTTTTCCCCTTTATGGGCATGCCGTTAAAAACCACAAAAAAAGCGGCGGGTACCGTGATATCCATGGCGGAGAACCGCTATGTGAGCCAAACCCAAGCCTTAGAGCAAGGGTATACTCAATATCAGGTGTACCAGCAAGAAAGCCGTGACTGTCAGGCCAATGTGGATACGATTCTTGGTTTAAGTGTCGATGTCAGTAGCTATAATTGCCAGCAAATGCTCACAATACAAGATGAGTATGCTAATGTGCTCAGCAGTAAAACAGGCCATTATGAGGCGACCGATCCTGACTTGTTCGTCGCAATGGATGAAAACTTAAGTCATGCAGGCAACATAGGTAGTAGTAATACGGCTATCAATGAGACCTTAAAAGCAAACAGTTTGTCACGTCTTGAAAACATTAATACCTATGGTTCCAGTGAGTTTGAGCAGCGTTTCGGCCGATTAAGTGTGGCGAGCGTGACTCATCGCCGAGGCGATAAAAGTGCCACTCGAACAAGTGCCTTTCATTATTATGATAACGGTATGCTTGAGCGAGAAGTGATTGAGCCCGAGGGTAACTGCACCACTAAACTCATCACAGATTACATTTATGATGCTTATGGTAACGCCACTCAAAAAACCGTGCATAATGAGGGTTCATGTGAGAAGGCGCTATCTCGTAACAGCAGCACAACATTCGATGATGTGGGTCGTTATATTGTTCAAACCCATCAAAATGGCATTCTTGAGTCCAAAGTGCTCAGCCGAAATGCATTGGGGCAGGTCACAAAGGCAAGCAATGTCGATGGCGTCGTATCTCAAGCTGTCTTCGACGCCTTTGGCGCCGAGGTCGCCAGCTACAGCCCGTCTGGCGCTCAGCAAACTAAGCTCAATAAAGCCTGTGATGAAGCCCTTGGTTATTGCTATACCATGATGGAAACATCCGTTAATGGCACTGTGCTCAAAAAGCAATATATTGACCAAGCGGGCAGAGGCTATAAAGAGTCAAGCCTGAATGTACTCGGCAGCTGGTATACCAAAGAACAAACCCATGATAAATATGGCAGAGTGATCTCAGTCACTGAACCTGGCTTAGACGCAGTAACCAGTACCTATGATGCACTGGACAGAGTGGTTTCCAGTGTGGATGACAATACGGGCATTACGACTAGCCAAGGGACCTTTGGTCGCGTGCAAACTAACACCTTATCCGGTGATATTCCTGGGGGCGTACAAACCAAAACCACCACTTATAATGCCCTTGGTGAAGAGTATCAAGTGACCGACGAGCAAGGTAATACGCTAACTTATACTTATGATGTATTTGGCGCCCTTGAAACCGTGCACTCCGATGTCGATGACATCATCTTAAGCCGTATCAGCTACGATAACTTAGGCCGTAAGGTGTCGATGCAAGATAAAAACCGCGGTGATTGGGCCTATGAATACAACGCCTTTGGTCAGTTGACAAAGCAAACCGATGCCCGCGGCGTCGTGACCGAGATTTATTACGATAATTTGGGTCGTAAGAGGGAGCAAAAAGTCACCGGTACCAGTGATGTGGTCTCTGAAGACATGTTCTGGACCTATGGCACAGGCAGCAATAAGCACAGATTACTCAGTGAGCGCACGGGCACTTGGCAACGGCATTTTTATTACGATAATTTAGGTCGCAGCATAGCGAGTCTCACTAACCTCGATGGCACGAATGATTGCGCCGCCAATGTGGCCTTTAATACCACAAGTAATGATTTACGCATAACAGGAGAGGCACTTTTTGATCCCATTAGCAGTCGCTGTGTTATTCAGCAAAGCCAGTTTGACGAATATGGCCGTGTGTTCCTGCAATTTGATGATTATCGTCGCAGCGATGATGGCAGCTTTGTTGAGGCCCGCGGCCTGCGACAGCACTATCAACATAACCAAGTATTAAAGCAGCAAGAAGCCCGTGAGGGCAGCGCGGGGCGCATCTATCATGAAATTGTTAATATTAATGAAAATGGTTCATTGACCGAGTACAAAAAAGGCAATCGAACCATGACATTAAGCTATGATGATGCCAAGCGTTTAAATGGCATTAGCAGTGGCAATCATATTCAAACTGACAGTTACAGCTTTGATAGCCTAAATAATCTAAGTTCAAGAGAGCTGGCGGCATCGAGTAAGCAAGACTTTCAGTACGATGAGCTCAATCGCATCACCCATGTCGATGGTATCGAGCAGTATCGCTATAATAGCAACGGTAATTTAACTGAGAAAGCAGGCTGGCAGCTAGGTTATAACAGTCCTACTAGTAATCATCCCTTGCACGCCGTGTATAGCCGCTCAAAAGCGGGCGAGGCTACTGAGACTTATGGTTATGATGCCAACGGCAACCAGATCTGGGGTAAAAAAGGTGGCAGCGCATGGCGTGAATTCACTTACAGTGGTCGCAATAAGGCCACCCACATACGTGTGGGCGATAAGGATACCTATTTTAGCTATGATGCCAATAATAAGCGTTTCAAGCGCGTCGACAGCACAGGCACCATCTTTTATGTGGGTAACTTAGAGCTCACCATTAAAGCCGCTGATCCCAATGTAAGCAGCATGAGCAGCGAGCCGCAAACCTACATCAAGCGTTATTTAGGTGATGCCATGCAAACCTATTACGCGAATGGCAATGCCATGTTGCGCTGGTTGTATAAAGATCATCTAGGCTCAGTGATTGCCATCACCAATGACAGTGGCGAGTTGGTGAAGCGCTTCAGTTACGACGTATTCGGTCAGCAAACGGAAATTATCCCCACAGAGAGTGAGCGTATCGCCCATTATGAGCGCAGCGCATTATCTTCCCTATTGCTGGCAGAAATATCCGCCAATACGCGCGGTTATACTGGCCACGAGCCCGTGGACATAGACGGCGACAAGCGCATCATTCACATGAATGGCCGCATGTATGACGCCGCCCTTGGCCGCATGCTGCAAGCCGATCCTGTGGTGCAGTCGCCCAGTAATCTGCAAAATTACAATGCTTATAGCTATGTGCTCAATAACCCGCTCAATGCCACGGATCCCAGCGGCTACTTTTTTAAGAAGTTACTCAAAGGCGTGATGAAAGTCACAGGTGCGTGGGCGGCACATGAATTTTTAAACAGTATCCCGTATCTTAATACGGTTATTAGCACTGCATTGAATTTTGTACCATTTTGCCAAGTATGGTGTGCTGCTTTGTATAATGGCCATGCAAACTTTGTGGCTACTGGCAGTTTATCATCGGGCATTAAGGTAGGCGTGATCAGCGCCGCTGCGGGGTATGCCTTGCAGGGGGTGGGAGAGTACTTTAGTGAGCTTAGTGCAGTAAATATCAATGCAGTAGCTTGGGAAGGTGCTCAATTGAATAGTTTTGTTGATTTTGGCGGTAACTTGCTAACCTCAGGGCAAGTGGCGGCGCAAATTGGCGCCCATGCCATGGTGGGTGGGATCAGTGCAGAGTTACAAGGTGGTGAGTTTGGTCATGGCTTTATCTCAGCGGGGGTCACTAAAGGGGCGGGCGGGGCATTTTTACCCGGTGGTGCGAATGTGGAAACCCGTAAAATTGTCGGTGGTACCATCATTTCAGCGGCCATTGGCGGTACCGCCTCCGCCCTCAGCGGCGGCAAGTTTGCTAACGGTGCGAGAATGGCGGCGATGCAGTATTTGTTGAATCAGACTGGGAGGAATTTGAAACAATTAGGCAGAGAAACACTATGGGATCGAGTTAGTAAAAATTATAGTAGTGAATTTTTGTCTGACTTTAAAAAATCTAACCCGTATGAATACTCATTATTTAAAAAGTATGCCTTAAGTGTCGATGCAAATTTGTGGAATAATTCATCCTCAGGTTTGGAAATGGAGAGAAACGCACTGAGTAAGTTTTCAACTTTTGCATCGGGAGAAGCAAATAGCTATTTTATTAATGAGGTAAAAAATCAAGCTATAGGAAGTATACATGGAACGTATACTGGGAAGATTAGGGACGCAGCGCTTTCAGCAATTGGTGCTTGGCCAATAGTTGGGAAATTAGTGGGTGATTATCAAATGGCTTCAGGTGCATTTAATTATGGATCTAATATTACGGAAGTGATGAATATTCAAATGAATGGAAGTCAAGTTATTAATGGAGGATTCATCAATGAAGTTTATGGTCAGAAATAATGTATTAATTCTTATTGTATCATTATTAGTAGCTTGTAATAATCAAAATGATGCTCAAAAACAGTTGATTGAATTAGCTTATTGTTTGCATGTTGAAGGTAGTAGTTGTAAAAGCGAACGTATCGATGATTTTTTACGCTTTTTTTCTTCTGAAAGCTTACAAATAGAGACAGAAAAAAGTGCAGATATTAATAATTTATGTTTGCTAATTAAACGATATGATGACCAAGAAAGTGAATCGGTGGATAAGAAGTATCGGACTAATTTGTTAAATAAATTAGGCCAGAAAATGGAAGGAACTAAATATAATTATCTTTTTTATAAAGATTGCAGACAGTTTTTTGACTTACAATTTGTTAATCCTCGAAACGGATAACTAAGACATATATGGACGCTCCCGTTGAGTCAAGCCTGTTTTAGCTTGTTTTGAACGTAAAAACCTAGCCAAGGTCATAATAGGCCTTGGTAATAAAAACTAAACCCTCATTCTTACTTACTCAGTTTTGATCACGGGTCTCGATGCTGGTGACTTATGCTCGCTCAAAGCGGTTGTACAGAATAACATGGACAGGCATTATTAATGAACCAAGTCGCGCTTGTGGTGCAGTCGTCTCACAAATAATATGGACAGGCATTGTTAATTGTTAAATAGAGCAAATCGATAGCGATGTAAGCTGACCTGTGGTGCAGTCATCTCACCATTAACAATCTGCAAAATTACAATGCCTATAGCTATGTACTTGCCTAAATTTTAAAAATCATCCACTCAATGCCACGGATCCCAGCGGCTACTTTTTTAAGAAGTTGTTTAAGGCGATTGCCGATATCCCCATTTTAAATGCGATTGTGCAAGTTGTGATGGCTATTTATTGCCAGCCATGTTTGGTTGCCTATAATGCTATGTCAACCTACGCACTAACAGGCAGCTTAAAGATGGCGGTCGTGGGTGCAGTGGCTGCAATCATCGCCCCTGGTGGTGGTGATCTATTAAGTATTGCGATGAGCGCAGTGATTGGTGGTGTATCGGCAGAAATGATGGGCGGGGATTTTCATCGTGGCTTTATTGCAGCAGGTATTGGTGCTGGAATAGGGGGGGGGCAAGGGATTGAAAATCCTTATGTGAGGGTTGCCGTCGCTGCAGTAGTAGGTGGTACCACCTCTACAATCATGGGCGGCAAGTTTGCCAATGGTGCGATAACGGCTGGATTTGCAGCAGCGGTGAAAGCGGCGAGAAATGGGGATTTTGATGAGCAAGCAAAAGCGAGAAAGCCTCCAATCAATAATAGGGCGTTAACTGGTGATGAAATAGCTCAAGCAAAGAAAAACTTTAATAAAGCGGCCCCAGAAGCCTACAAAGATTATAAAAAAGGTGTGTTTAAAGATAATGGCATTGATGTTATTCAAATGGAAGAAAGTGATATTCAGTTTGTGGATGAGTATAAAATGGACGGGGAAAGTGTATTAGGAGTATCCCAAGAGTATGATGCCCGATCACATTATGAAGTGAAGTTTATTAAAATTACTGCCAGAGGTTGCGTCACTATGAGTGAATGTTATGCGACCCTAGCGCATGAGTTTGCACATATGACGGCCGATAATATTAATATGGATAAAGGCTGGGGGCCCGATATTTACGATAATCAGCAAAGTAGAGAGGTATTTAATAGCCCTCCATCTAATCAAATACAAATGATGGTGAATGCCAGACGAGGCTTTCAAGAATCACATGCAGAGGTAAAAGGATTATGGTACGCAGAATACAAAGGACATTAATACTAGTTCTTCTACTAGCCCTAAATAGTTTGAGTCATGTTCAAGCGGAAGAATACCGCTATCAAGGTATTGGTCATTCGAAATTAATGAAAGTGGTGGTGAATGATGAAGGTTGTATACAACATACTGATACACGAGATGTAACAACATTGGATAAAGAATGCTCTGCCATTGGCAGCGGCCATTTACGTTGGCTCGGCAGAGGCATGTTTGTAGATGTGTCTTTGTCCGATTTAAATAACGAAGCCAGAGTGCAAGACGAAGTGGCCGATATCCGTATCAAGAATATCGGTACCTTAACTATGCTCAATCGACAATTTGATAATGTCTATGAAATTGTTACAAAAAGGCATAAACCTGTACAAATGGAGGGCTGGGTTTATTTTACTAAAGAGCAAGGGATCATTGCCTTTTCTAGCGTGTATTTACCTAGACGAATTAATTGGGAATCTTTTGTGATGGAGGGGGATTGTGGTTTTGGCGGCCTGTGTAACGACCATAAAAAATAGTGTTATTTTACTTTTTGATATAAAGAAAACGAACTAAAACACCCAGAGTCAATTCCTTCTATGTTTATGCATTATCCCCAGTATGCTGGGGATGATGCTCTCTCTTATCTGTCAATATCGATGAGTCAAACAGTTTGCGGCTGCACAAATTGGCGCCCTTGTTATGATGAGAAGTCATGGTGGGTGGAATTTCAGCCGAATGACAAGGCGGCACTCTTTATAGACACTTTTTATAGAAAGGTAAGAGGGGTCACGGTTTTACTTCTTGTATAAAAAGAGTGCGGGGGTCACTAAAGGGGCGGGCGGGGCATTTTTACCCGGTGGTGCGAATGTGGAAACCCGTAAAATTGTCGGTGGTACCATCATTTCAGCGGCCATTGGCGGTACCGCCTCCGCCCTCAGCGGCGGTATTCTTTATAACAGATAATAGGGCTAACGGCACGAAAATGGCGGCGATGCAGTATTTGATGAATCAGACTAATGAGAGTTTGAAGCAGAATTCACAGAGAAAAAAAATCATGGTGAAACTTTTACAAAAAGATAGACAAGGTGCAGTTTATGAGGCTGGAAAGTATTTAGGAATAACGGAAGATCATATGATTGAACATGAGTTCAAGTATGTAAATAAAACATTATATGGGGATACTTCTCAAGCGGGTAAAGTAAGGATTGGTGCCGATGCTTTTAAATCAATAGAAGCATTGATTTCAACAGTGGGACATGAAAATATACATACTATTCAATATCAAGAAGGAAAATTAGGTTATCCAGGAACCAGTTTATACTACCAAAATCAAATTGAAGCTCATCAATGGGAAATCAATAATGTTGACTTAACAGGTTTTACAAGGGGCGTTCAAGAAAATTTGAATTTTATTGAATATTATAATAGCCAATTAAATAAGTAAGATTAGCTTTACCTTATGAAGGGGCTGTTTATGAAAAAATATTACTTTTTTACGCTATTTTTGTTGTTTGTACCATTACAGGCAGTATCAACAATTGAATTAAAATTAGCAGAATTAGAAAATAAAGATAAGTTAGGTGTGTCAATTTATAATTACTCAAAATCTAAAATAAAATTAGATTATATTATGTGTGTTGAACCTCATACTGGAATCAGCTTTTTGATTGAGGACATGAAAGGGAAAGTTTTTAGCCAATCAACAACATTAAATTCAGGATGTAGCCTAAGTAATAAAATTATTGTAGATCGTCATGGAATATTAGGAAAAATTATAGACAAAGATCTTGTTGATATTTTATATTCACCACCACATAAAAAACTATATGTTACAGCATTGTTGTGTGAGAATTACTTTACTATGGAAAAGTGTCTGTTTAGCAATAAAATATTAGTTGATTTTTAGAAAGGATTAACCAAGATAGGATTAACTAATACATATATGGGCGCTCGCCTATAGTAAAGCTTGTTTTGACTTTTAGGAAGCCAAAGAAACTTAGCCAAGGTCGTAATAGGCCTTGGTAAGAAAAGAAATAACATGGACAGGCATTGTTAATGAACCAAGTCGCGCTTGTGGTGCAGTCGTCTCACCATAAATAATCTACAAAATTACAATGCCTATAGCTATGTACTTGCCTAAATTTTAAAAATCATCCACTCAATGCCACGGATCCCAGTGGGTACTTTTTTAAGCAATTAAAGCGGTTAAACCGTAATTTCATAAAAGGTGCTGTTAAGATTTTTGGGGCCAATGTAGTGAATATAGTGGGGAGTGCTTTGACCGCTTACTACGGTGGGCCTGAAGCTGCTGCATGGAATTATGATTTTAATCGTGCTATGGGGGCTTCAAGTAATGCGGCATTAAAATCAGCTGGGATTACTTATGCAGTTAGTGCAGCGACTTACGGTGCATCGGCGATAGTGAATCCTTATATTCAGGTGCTTGCTCAAGCTACAATCGGAGGCATTGCAGCCGAAGCTCAAGGGGGGAAGTTTGCTAACGGCTTCATTTCAGCAGGGATTGGCGCGGCCATTGGTGGCGGTAGAGGTATTCAAAATCCCTACTATAGGGTTGCTGTTGCGGCAGTTGTGGGCGGTACCACCTCTACAATTATGGGCGGCAAGTTTGGTAATGGCGCGATGACGGCTGCGTTTTCTGCGGCGCTGAGAGCGGCTGATAATGGGGAATTTGGGAGTGGGGAAGTTAAAGCAGGTAATACTACAAAAACAAAAGTTGTTCCTGATAAGGCAGGATTGAGAAAAGCGTTGGATAGTGCTGTGGATCGTGGGGAGCTTAGTAGAGCGCGTGGTTTTGATTCGGCAGATGCTGCGGCAAAAGAAGTGCTTACTGTAACTGCTCCATTATCTAGGAAATATGGTTTAGAGGTTGGAGGAAGTATTTTTGAGGGGAAAAATGGTAAATATCACTATACTCTTCCGATTATAGGGGATTCTAATTCTGTTTATGTTGCGCCTAATTGGGTAGGGTATCATACTCATCCTAGTGGTGCCCTTGCTTTTTCTAATAGGTTTACAGCTTACGAAGGCGGAGGTAATGATGCTTTATGGGTAGATAATGCAAATAAAGACTTATATCTAGGAGTTGAATACAATGATGGAACTATAGGGATTGCTGTCTGCGAATACAATAGTTGTCCAAATATAGGGCAATTTGGGACAGAAGGGAGAATAATTAAATGATAAGTAGTATAAAATTAATATTGTTTGGTTTATTTTTGGTTTTTTATTTACCCTATTCATTTGCACAGAATCATTCGTTGATAAGTCAAAGTCATGTTGCAATTAATCAATGTATTAGTAAGTTTCAAAGCGAAACAAAGAATAAAATAAGCGAAGATATTGACCATGTATATGTAGATGTATTTAGTAAAGGTATGGTTATTGGGTTTACTAGAGGTGAAGTTGGTATTTTTGATGAAAGATCAATTAACTATAAACCATATTTGGTTTGTGGTCTTTATGAGAAAACAATTGTTTATTTAGGTGATGGGTTGAGAAAAGAGCCTATTTTTGATAATGAGTTTAATGATAAATACCATGACTATAAACATGATTTCATCAGTTTACTTTTTAAGAAAAATGCAGATGATTTTGAGTTTAGTAACTCTATGAAAATAAAAGTAGATTAACTAAGACATATATGGACGCTCCCGTTGAGTCAAGCCTATTTTGATTTTTAATAAGCCAAAGAAACTTAGCCAAGGTCATAATAGGCCTTGGTAATAAAAACTAAACCCTCATTCTTACTTACTCCGTTTTGGTCATGGATCTCGATGCTGGCGACTTATTTTGCTCAAACTCGCTCAAAGCGGTTGGGCTGACATCGCTTTATGAGAAAAGAGGTGGGCTTAGCAAGATGACTTGTGCCCTATGGTGAAGGTAAGTGTGAGAGGATCACGACTGAAAAGAGTCGTGAAGGTGACAGCTAAAAGTGATGGTAAGGGCCGGGCGACAGTGACCTTCTCTGGTGGCACCCGTTTGGGAAAGTGATTAATTGTTAATTACATTTTTGTGAGTAGATGAAGGTGATTGTGTGAAATATGGGTAAATTATCAACGAAGCGTGCAGGTTATAATTTATACTGAAGGAATAATCATTTACGGGGTTTTTATCATGATAAAATGTAAATTGAGCACGCGCATTACTACTTCCTTTGCTTTTGTTTTTACGTTCATGCTGGTGGCTTTTTTGGGGGGGTGTACCAATACGCCTAACCCTTACGGTGATGCTTATGGCTCGGCCGATACCCGTACCATCCAAAATGTGTATTATGGCACTGTGACTAAAACCACGCCAGTGACAATCGATGCGTCACAGGGCAGTAATATGGTGGGTACCATTGCCGGAGCTGCGGCCGGTGGCATACTGGGCTCAACGATTGGCGGAGGCATAGGTTCTACATTGGCGGCGATAGGTGGTGGCCTTTTAGGTGGCTATGCTGGCGGTGAGGCGGCCAATGCTATGGGTAAAGAAAATGGGGTTAATTTAACTATACGTCTGGATGACGATGAAGTGATTTCAGTTGTGCAGGCCGTTGATCCAGATATGATTTTTCAGGTCGGGCAACAAGTGCAGGTGAATGTCGACAGGGATACGGCTAGGGTCACTCCTCGTTAGTCATTTTGTAGTGAGGAACAGGCCATTTATCCTGATCCTCTTTTTTACCATTGTGGCATTATTTGTCAGGCTTTCCTTGAACTAAATACCCTGTATCAACGCCAAACCAAAAACTGCCGTCGGTGTTGTCAAAATACATATGCCGAATATTGCCGCCGCTGGGGACTGGGGTTTGGCTGATGAATTTCTCTTTTTCCGTATCAAAAGCAAAAATAATATTGGGCACCTCGCCAGTATCGGCTATCCATAGTTGTCCTTTGCTGTCCAGTGCCGTGCCGTAAGGACGGGGACTTTTGCTGGGAAGCTTCCATTCTTTAAACTTTTCATTGTTGGGAGAGTAGCGACCTAGATAGCCACCAATGTAATCTACATACCAAATATTGCCGCTGGGATCTATTTCAAGTCTGCGAGGGCGGGCGTCGGGGCGAGGGAGATTGACTTCAGTCACAAGCATATTTTCAGGTTCGACCCAAGCCAGTTTATTGGTACCAAAAAGCACTATCCAAGGGCGATTTTGAGCATCCATTTTGATGCCATAAGGGCGAGCGTTGGCCGTCGTTGGCGTGGCGACTCGCACTTGTCCATTATCCACATTTAACAGGCCGATACGATTGCTTTGTTGAGCAGTGAACCAGATATTTCCTTGTTGATTAAAAATCAGCGTGTGCGGGTCGTTGACACCTTCGGGCATGGGATATTGTTGAATTTTTCCATTTTCAGGGTTCATGCGTCCAATATGGGCATTACGGTTACCGGCGTACCAAACCTGACCTTTTTTATCCACTATTAGGTTATGAGGGTGAGTGCCTACTGGCACTTCGTACTTTTTAAATTGTTGGTTTGACGGGGTGAATCGACCAATATAATTACCGGTTTGCCCACAGAACCAGATCTGATCTGTGGTGCCGACATGAGGGTCTCTGGGTAGGCCTCCCCAAGGGACTTTCCATTCGTTTAATGAGAGCCGATTAGGTAGGCTGTTTTCTTGTGCTGAAGCATTAGCCGGACCTGTGAAGCAGAGGTAGATAAAGAATGCGATAAGCTGATAAGTAGATAATCGTTTGATATTAACAGGCATTTTCAGACTCCTCAATGATCTTTTATTGTTGGCCTTGTGGGGGCACTGGATGAGAACTCCACTTTAGTGTAGATAAAGCATAGGATAATAAACCTGAGTCTGGTTTAAGGTTTGGCAAAATAAGCGTCTTCCATTAATGTCATTGACTCATGAATAATCTCTTTAAAGGAACAGGCACCAATCCCACCGAGTAAGCTTAATAATAGTGGAATGTCGGCAACGGTTCTCTTTGTGTTTTTTATGAAAGACAGTTATTTTAAATGCTTATTTGAGCAAATGATTATGACGAGACATTTTAACGAAACATTTTAACGAAACATTAGGGGCTGTTGATCTTTGGTGGTTATTTCTGCAGCCGTTTGTGGGGTCTTTATACAAGGCAGAGCTTATGCAGTGTAGTTATTCTACATTAATAAGCGATAACGCCGTAAAAAGGGACCACAAACGCTGTCCTCATTCTTTTATAAAGTAGGATCCAGCTAAACGTGTTTTACCCTTTGTTGAGAGCGCCTTTGTTAAAGAAAGAGGGCTTAGAATGACTAGGCGTCACCTCTCCCACCGCGATTAAAACACGTTTATCTCGGACATAATTTAACCACGAAAGTTCAACAGCCCCTAGACAAGGAAGAAAAACATGACCCAAGCCTATATTGTTGATGCGTTAAGAACCCCCACTGGACGGCGAAAAGGCAGCCTATCTCATGTGCATGCTGCCGATTTAGGCGCCCATGTGTTAAAGACCTTGGTTGAGCGCAATGGCATTCCTGATCAAGAATATGAAGATGTGATTTTTGGTTGTTTAGATAATATTGGATCGCAAACGGCGAATATTGCGCGTACAGCTTGGTTAAGCGCAGGGCTGAGTCAAAGAGTGCCAGGGACGACAATTGACAGGCAATGCGGCTCATCACAGCAGGCGGTGCATTTTGCCGCACAAGCGGTGATGTCGGGCACCATGGATGTGGTGGTGGCGGGGGGCGTGCAAACCATGACGCAAATACCTATTGGTTCGGCGATGACAGTGGCAGAGCCGCTGGGTTTTAGTGATCCTTTTACGGGAGCAACAGGTTGGGCTAAGCGCTATGGTAAGGTGATGCCAACCCAATACCAAGCGGCGCAGATGATTGCCGATAAGTGGGGTTTTAGTCGTGAGGATTTGGAGCGTTATTCACTTGAGTCACACGCCAGAGCGTTAAATGCCATTAAGGAAGGACGGTTCGATAGGGAAGTGGTGCCACTTGAAGGCTTATTGATGGATGAAACCGCGAGGGAGTCATCTCCTGAAAAAATGGCGCAGCTCGGTAGCCTTTTTGGTTGTGACAAATTGACCGCTGCGGTGGCATCACAAGTGAGTGATGCCGCATCGGCCATGTTAATTGTGTCAAAGGCTGCGCTTGAGCGTTATAACTTGACGCCTCGTGCGCGCATTCATCATATGAGTGTGTGCGGTGACGATCCTATTTGGATGCTGACCGCACCAATAGAAGCTACAAAGCTGGCACTGAAAAAAGCTGGAATGACCTTAAATGATATTGACTTAGTGGAGATTAACGAAGCTTTTGCCTCCGTGGCCATGGCTTGGTTGAAAGAAACTGGGTTTGATTATCATAAAACCAATGTTAACGGTGGTGCCATTGCACTTGGGCATCCTCTGGGTGCGACAGGAACCAAATTGATGACGACATTATTGCATGAGCTTGAAAGAACGGGTGGCCGTTTTGGGCTGCAAACCATGTGCGAAGGTGGTGGATTGGCTAACGTGACCATTATAGAAAGGTTATAGTGGCGTTGTTTCCCATTAACGCGTTTTGGTTGACTTTTATGAATGAGCTTTGCAAAAAAATGTAATGATTTTGTCAAGACTTAACTTGACATAGATTAAGGGATCCATACACTGATGCTAGATTTGAGCGTTTAATAACATGTTAATCGATATTCAGCGCTCAGAAGTGAAATAATAATAAATGAAAAACATTATAATCAATATGATTGCCACCTTTTATTGAAGATGCTCCCTTTTTACATGAGTAACGTAGCCAACATGAGTGGAATAATCCAATGATGAGTCAACGCAGTAGACGCGCTTTAGCCTTGTGGCTAAGTGTGGTGTTGATGTGCTTGTCATTTGCTGCTCAAGCGCATCATGTTAGGCATCTTGATGAGGGTGCAAAAAAACATTGCACCTTGTGTTTTCATTTACATCATTATAATAAGTATCTTCCTCAGGTTGATATAACTGTACTGCAAGTTAAACAAAGCTATATTCCAGTAGCATTTTCTTGTGTGAGCTATTTTCATCCTATTTCGCGCTATTTTAATAGCCGCGCTCCACCTCTTACCTATCAAGGTATTGCATAACTCTGAGCATGTGAATGTTGCTTTATTAGCAGTAAATGACTTGGTGGCTTTTGTACTCAATATTTGTCAAGAGTACTCGTTAAGAGAGCTAAGTCAAAGGCACCAATTCAAAGGTACTCGTCAAGATATGGCGCTATTGGGCCAATGACGGTACAGCTTTGCCGCTTTTATCATGCTCATGTCACCGTTATTAACCTAAATGATGTATTTTCATCGGTTTTTAAGCGCTTTTATGCATGCCAAATTTTATTATTGGCGCTTTTTGGTCTTCACTGTATTTATCTTGCAATGAAATCATTTGTTGAGCGCAAGAGACAAAATAGCATTTTAAAATAATGATGTAAGAGGAATTTTCCGTGTTCAATAAACACATGACGTTTACTGGGCTGCTTTGCGGCTTATTTTCTGCAACAGCATGGGCAGAAACACCCACTCTCACTAACCCTGCCATTAGTGTTGTACTTGATGGTTATTATCAAAATACTGACCGTCCATTGTCAGAAGCCACTGAAGGCTTTGGAATGGGACATAATGAGTTGGCTCTCAGTGCCAATATTGATGATATGTTCTATGGCAAACTCACCACGGTAGTGGAAGTGAATGACGGTGAAACAGAGCTTAATCTTGAAGAAGCTTTTATTCAAACCTTAGCCATGCCAGCAGGTTTTGCGATTCGTGGCGGCCGCTTTTTATCTGATATTGGTTATTTGAATAATCAACATGTGCATACTGACTCTTTTGTGGATAGACCTGCAGTTTACCGCGCTTTTCTAGGCAGTCATTATTATGATGATGGCGCACGGTTAACTTACCTTGCTCCCACCGATGTGTATTGGACCTTAGGGACTGAGATTTTTCAAGGCGATAGCATGCGCGCTGCTGATGATGAGCACCATGAGCGGGAATATGACAACCTTGGCGTGTACACGGTTTACACCAAAGTGGGCGGTGATATTGGTATTGAAAGCTCGTGGCAAGCAGGCTTGAGTTACTTGCATAACAAAAATGGTCGTTTAACCGCAGAAGATCATGATCACGACCATGATCATAGTGATGATGAACATAGCCATGATGCTGCCTATACGGGGCAAAATATGTACATTGCCGATTTTGTGTATAAATGGGCACCAAAAGGTAACTACAAATACCAGAATTTAGCGGTAAGCGCTGAATGGATCCGCTTAACGGATTTTGCACCTGAAGAAGGGATTTATACTTACCCTAGTTCAACGCATTATCAACAAGGTTGGTATTTAAGTGGCGTATATCAGTTAACCCCTCAGTGGAGTGTTGGGTTACGTTATGGGCAGGTTGATACTATGGAGCTTGATGAAGACGTTTTTGAAAAACAAAAACTGAAAGAAACCGATGTTAGCTTGTCTTGGCATCACAGTCATTTTTCTACGGTCCGTTTGCAGTATACCTTACAGAAAGGCACTAATTTTGATGATATAGAAAACGATAACGTTGTTACTCTTCAATATGTTATGACACTAGGAGCTCATGGTGCGCATCAATTCTAATTTTATGAGAACAGCCGCTTTAGGCTTGAGTATGACGCTGTCGTCACTGAGTTATGCTCAGTTAAATATTTTTGCTTGCGAGCCAGAATACGCATCGCTGGCCAAGGAGCTAGCGCCAAATGCTAAGGTTTATGCTGCGACCACGGCGATGCAAGATCCCCATCAAGTGCAAGCGAGGCCGAGTTTAATTGCGAAAATGCGCCAAGCGGATTTAGCCGTTTGTGCGGGTGCCGATCTTGAAATTGGTTGGTTGCCCATGCTGCAAATGAAATCGGCCAATGCCAAGATACGCTCAACGGATCAAGGTTTGTTTTTTGCAGCTGATCAAATTGAGACGTTAGATAAACTCGATAGTGTAGATTTAAGCCAAGGGGATGTTCATGCCAAAGGTAATCCTCATATTCATTTCTCTCCAGAAAGGGTATTAAAAGTCGCTCAGGCATTGACGGATAAGCTGATCCAATTAGACGGTGACAATCGCGTACAATACCAAGTGAATTTAGCACGTTTTTCAAAGCGCTGGACCGAGGCTATGGCGAAATGGAAAGCCATGGCGGCGCCTTTGAAAGGACAGAAAGTGATTGCTTACCATTCAAGCTTTCGTTATTTGTTTGACTGGGTGGGGATTGAGCAAGTGGGCGATCTTGAACCTAAGCCAGGATTACCCCCCAGCAGCGCCCATTTAGCTCAGCTATTGAAAAGTGCAGCGAAACAAAAAATCATGGTCATTATCATTGCATCTTATCAAGATGATCGCGGTGCGTTATGGTTAGGAGAGCGGGCAAGTTTACCTGTGGTAACCTTGCCTATGTCTGTGGGCGGCAATGATGCAAGCCAAGATTTGTTCAGTTTGTATACCAGCACATTAACCTTATTGTTAAATGTGGAAAAAACAGAACCACAATAATGGTTTTATTTATTAATCAATAAATGAGCAGAAAAAAGAGCATCAAATTGATGCTCTTTTTTATCACATAAAGGGGATTTATGTTGAGTATGGGTATTGATATAGAGCTAGTATCGATTTTAATTCCGGCTCTACTGGCAGGACTATTAGTCTTGTCGACACATGTGGTGCTTGGTCAACAAGTGCTTAAAAGAGGAATTATTTTCATCGATTTGGCTATTGCGCAAGTGGCTGCATTGGGTACTGTTATTGGGCATTTACATCATGATCTAGCCGAATTGCCTTTCTCTAATGTTTGGATGCCTGCGATTTTTGCCATTGCAGGGGCGGGTATTATTGCTTGGCTATCGAAGCGAATGCAGGATGAACTTGAGGCCTTTATCGGTTGTTTTTATGTGTTAGCCGCAGTGGCCGCCATGTTGATCCTCGCTAATGATCCCCATGGTGCAGAATTGCTTAAACAATTACTTTCGGGGCAAATTCTTTGGGTCAATTTATCTCAGTTGTTGCTACCAGCAATAGTGTATACCTTGGTTTTATTGCTCATTGTATTGAAGCCGAGCCTATTGGAAGGGCGAGCTTTTTATTTGATTTTTGCCATAGTGATCACCTTATCGGTGGAGCTGGTGGGCGTGTATCTCGTTTTCAGTAGTTTAATTTTACCTGCACTGGCGATTAATCGTTACTATGGCCGCTTTGGTTTAGCGTTAGCTTATTTAGTGGGAATTTTTGGCTATTGTGGCGGTCTATTGTTATCAGCAGGCTTAGATTTACCGAGTGGCGCAGTGATTGTGGCTTGCTTAGCTTTGAGTGCCCTTGTCATGAGAATGACATTAAAACTGTGGTATAAAAAAGGTCATTTGATGAGTCATGAGTCAATATCAAATTAACTAAAAAAACTTATAATTTATATTTATTCAGCATACAAGTGTAAACAATATATTGAGTCGCGTATCTTGGCTCGTTATACTGTGGCAGACTTGAGTTGCGGGAGAGTGCGGTGCTTTTAATTTTTAGATGTATTATTTTAGCCATTATGTTGTGTTTGGCTTTTGTTATTGGCAGTTTAGTTTGTTTAGTGAGACCCCGTCATCGTAATAATGTACATATGTTAGCCAAAATGTTTTCCTTTGCAGCGCCTGTATTAGGGATAAAAGTGATTGTGCGTAATCAAACAAAAAACAATAGCAATCCTTGTATCTTTTTGGCAAATCATCAAAACAATTTTGATATTTTCACTCATACAGCAGCTGTGCCAAAAGGCACGGTGAGTTTAGGGAAAAAAAGCATAGCTTGGATGCCATTGATTGGACAAATCTATTGGTTAACAGGTAACATTTTACTGGATCGAAGAAATCGCAGTAAAGCTTTTGATACTATGGCAAAAACGGCTCAGAATATTAAAAATAAATGCCTGTCTCTTTGGGTGTTTCCGGAAGGCACTCGCTCACAAGGCCGAGGTTTATTACCGTTTAAAATGGGGGCATTTTACACGGCGATTGCTGCTCAGGTACCTATGGTGCCTGTATTGGCATCGAACCAGTGTCATATCAAATTAAATCGTTGGAATAACGGTGTGGTGCTCATTGAAGTGATGGATCCGATCACAACCAATGGCGTTGATAAGTCACAGGTTAAAGATTTTTCTGCCAAGATCCATGCTCAAATGACACAAAAATTAGTTCAACTGAATCAAGAAGCCCAAGTCTTGATGGGTAAAACAGTCTCAAATAATATTTAATGATTTGGAGTCCTTCATGTCGATTGCACAGCAATTAGAGTTACAGAAACAAGAAAATAGAGAGATCGTTGATGCTATGCTGGCAGATGGCTCTGATCCAGATGCCGAGTACAGTATCGAACATCATTTTTCTTCGACGAATTTTGATAAATTAGAAAAAGCCGCTGTTGAAGCCTTTAAACTGGGTTTTGAAGTCAATGATGCAGAGGAAATGGAGCTGGAAGATGGTTCTGTTATTTATTGCTTCGATGCCATGAGTACCCATTTGTTAGAAGTGGCGTTGCTCGATGATGCTTGTGAAAAACTGCTTCATGTTGCGGCGAAACAAAAAGTAGACTACGACGGTTGGGGCACTTACTTTATCGGTGATGAAGAGCTTGAAGAGGAAGCGTCTACTGAGCATGACGGCCACTCCCTGCATTAATGCCTATCCGTATTGTATTCGCGTTAAAAATCAATTTTTAACGCGGATCTCGCCTTTTGGCTTCATTTTTTGACTTTATAACAATCCGAATTCAGTTCAGTGTGCTCTCATTTTTGAATTGAAGATTTTTGTACTGTGTACTGAAGATGACACTGCAATTTCTTCCTTGCCTTTTGGCTTCATAAAGTGCCATGTCAGCATTTTCAAGCCACTGTTCATTGGTTTGAATATGATTATCAATTTCACATAGTCCGAGACTGGCGGTAATTTTGATCATAGTATCACTGAAAACAAAGGGGGTTGCTTCGATTGTTTGCCTTAGGCGTTCAGCCAGATTGAGTGCTTGTTGAATAGTGGTTTCAGGTAGAACGATTGCAAATTCTTCTCCGCCATAACGGCCCGCAAAATCTGTTTGTCGCAAAGATTGGCGAATAATGTGTGAAATGGTTTGAATCACTTTATCACCCGCATAATGACCATAGTTATCATTAATATTTTTAAAGTAATCGATATCGAGCATTAATAAGGAAGTGGAGTACCCATAACGAAGATGTCGGTCAAATTCCTTTTGCATACAAATTTGCCAGTGACGTCGATTATACAGTTGAGATAAATCATCAATTTGACTCAAGCGTGCTAAGTTATCGTTGGCGGTTTTTAATTGTTGGCGATTTAGGGCCACATCGGTGACATCGTAAACGAGCATGCTGATATGAGTAATATGTCCTTCTTTTGATGTGAGGGGTAATAAAGTGACATTTTGATACATGAAGTTAGCGCGACAGGTAATGGGCCGATAATTTTTAAATTGAAAAACGAAAGGGCGTTGTTCCCAGCAGATAAAGGAGCGGTTCTTTAAGAGAAAAACCGATTGCATTTTTTGTTGCAGCCAATCTTTAGGTAAGTCTTTAAATTGCTCAAAAATATTTTTATTGTATAGCGTATCGAAAAGGATCCCACTGTGGCTTTCCATAAAGCCATTCCACAGTTGAATGTTAAAATCTTTATCGAGTACCACCAGTCCCACTTCTATGGTTTGTACCATATCGGTCAACCAATGCCACTGCTCATTGATGCTTGATGTCGGATTCATGTTAATGGGGTCCTATTGATAAAGTGCTGCAATTTTTTTTTCAATGTGGGTATAGAATCCTCGGTTAACACCAATAATAAATCACATTGGATGTTATGACCTTCAATACGGTAGTTGATTTCCATGGTCAAGTGTTTAGTCCATTTACCCGAGTTTTCGTGGATCAAATCGTTGGCGCTACAATGTTTGCCTAATATAACAGGATGACTTTGATGGAATGTTTCGTCGAGCTGCTCAGATAAGCCGTTGAGGAAGGCACCAATGAGCACGTTGCCAATATCCATCATGATTTCAATTTCGCCTTGCTGATCTTGAGGAAAGGGTAAGTTCATTAAAATGGCCATATCGTTAAACGAAGAGTCATGAAATAGCAGTAAGGCTTCCCCAGCAATATTGGCGCCGATAAAACCTTGGCATAAAGCAGAAATACTTTCTTGATTATCAGTGGATTTAAGCGCCATGATGAGCTCATTGACTTCCAATGTGTTGACGTTAGGGATAGGCAAAATGACGGCTGTATCTAACAAGTTCGATAATAAAGCCGCCGCTTTTCCCATTGCGACGTTGGCCAGCTCTTTCGTTGCATCGAGTAGAAAGACATGGGGAGGCGGCGGTATCGTGGCAATAGGTGAGAGGTGGTTGCGAAAAAGATTGTGCTCATCTAATAAATACTTGAGCGATTCAGGATTAACGGGTTTTTGAATAAAATCAAGTGCACCTAGTGATTTAGCTCTCATTAAGGTGCTAATTTGAATGTCTGCGGAAACGATGATGATTTGACAGTTTATCTTTTCGGATTGAACCATGTTCAGAACGTCAAAGCCGCTCATGATAGGCATGTTTAAATCTAAAAAAACCAATTCGCCTTTTCCTTGACGTATGGCTTCAACGGCTTCCAAGCCGTTGACTGCATAGGTCACGTCAATATCCCATTGCGGGGGAAAGCTGCGTACTATTTGTTTTCGGGCTAATGCAAAGTCATCACAGATAAGCACTGGGAATGGCATTAATCAAGATCCTTAGATTGACATGAAAAAGACAACTTTTTCAAACTACAGTGTGCTTTGTAATAAAAAGAGCACTTTGTGGTAACGATATTATGGCTAATGATGCTAGCATATTTGGGGTAATGTTGGTCAAAGGATATTTTTTTGTTTTTATAGCGTTAATTTATGAGTGGGTGAAAATGCAAGGGAATTATATAGAACTTAAAAAGCAACAGGGCATCGCTTATGTGTGTTTGAATCGCCCTGATAAATGTAATGCGCTTAACTTTGATGCATTTCTGGAAATTGATAGCACCATTAAACAGTTAAAGAAAGATCGCGAGCTTCAGGCCGTAATTTTATTTGGTGCAGGGAACAATTTTTGCTCAGGCCTTGATGTGAAAAGTGTGATGCAATCTCCCATGCAAGCATTGCGATTATTGTTCAAAGGGTTGCCAGGGAATGCCAATCTCGCCCAGCGAGTCTCCTTAGGATGGCGGCAGTTACCTGTTCCTGTGATTGCAGCAATAGAAGGTTGTTGTTTTGGTGGCGGCATGCAAATTGCCTTGGGAGCGGATTTTCGATTGGTGTCAAACACGGCACAATTTTCAATTATGGAGGCCAAATGGGGGTTATTACCTGATATGGCGGGATTGGTGACATTAAGAGAAGTCATGCCAAAAGATCAAGCATTACTGTTAACCATGACGGCAGAAGTGCTCAGCGCAGAAAAGGCCCTAAAAAAAGGATTAGTCACTCAAATCGTGACCAACCCATTGCAAAGTGCTGAGGATTTAGCGCAGCAGTTGATGCTGACCTCTCCTGATGCTAATGCTGCAATCAAATTGAGTATTAACCGAAGCTGGACTGCCAGTGTCAGACGTTTGCTGAGGCGAGAAACGTTTAGCCAAATAAAGTTATTAATGGGAAAGAATCGAGTGATAGCGGCATTGAGACAAGGTAAAAAACCTGATATGCCCTATGAAAATCGCCAATCTAGATGGTGATCATCTTTATTTGCGTGAAGGTCTGAATGCCATCATGGCATTCAGTTCTATGATGGATTAAATACCTAATATTTGACACATATTTGCTTTTATTTTTTTTATATACACAGAGATATCTTTCGTTAATGCACTTTGATTTAATCCGTAGCGGATCCCCCTATGATTGCCAATATGTCGGACAAAACCTTTAGGGAAAATAGCAGCTTTAAAATCGTGGTCGAAATATAATTGACTCATTTCGCACTCACCAGCAAGGTCACCGATAGGTGCAAGGAGTTGGTAATCCTTTAATCTTCTTAAGCCGGGATTAAAGGTAAAGCCATGCCATGAGTGTGAGTTATGATAATTCCGCTGCATTATTTGGTATGGTGTTACATGGTTATCACAATAAAAAATTTCAGGTTCAATAGGATGTTCATTGGTATCATTTTGCTCTCTGAGCCACACTGTGACGAACTTTTCATCGCTGTTTAGTACTGCAAATGAGGCTTCGATGAATCCTGTTTGATAAAATTCCCAATCATCTTCGCAATGAAAAATATATTCAGAGGTGACTCTGTTATAGGCTCTATCAATACTCTTCATCTGGCCAAGTTGCTGTTGATTATAGAGAACCGTAAATTCGACCAAGGGAAATGTTGATAATACAGCCTCTAATTTATCGCGATTGTGGCTATCTTCAATAATAATATATTCGGCAATAGGGTAGGTATTAAATTTAAAAAAACTGGTTAATGTTTTTTCGAGTAAATCAAATCGATTACAGCTGGTTAAAACAAAAGATACAGTTGAACTTTTCACGGGCAGTGCTCAATAAAATTAGTACCATCAGTATTTTAATTCGTTCCAAAAAATATAACAAGTTAGCTACATATAAGGGAGCCATAGGCTCCCTTGGTGAGCTTATCATTTGTGATGATACTATGCGTATTTAGTGGCGTCGTCTCAATAGGGTTAATGGGAGTAAGAAAAAGCCTAACCAGCCCAGAGAACCTGCTGATGATGATTTGTCATTAAGGGCGGCTTTTTCTTCAACGGCTTCATCCTCTTCAACAGCTTCATTTTCGTCTTTCTCTTCTTCATCCTTCTCTTCTCCATCATTGTCATCTTCTGTTTGGACAATGACAGTCACAGTGGCTGAACCTGAGCGATTTGCTAAGGTATCAAGTGCGATAACCTCGGCTATCATATTGGGCGTATCTTCAGTGATGATGGCATCATCACTTAAACGAACGGTACCCTCTTTGTCAATGATGAGGAAATCACTGTTGCTGCTGAGCACTATGACTTCAGAGAAAGGACTACTAAGCTCATCGAGATCGGTAATGTCTAATTGGCCTAATAGGCTTCCCGCTGCCGTATCGATTGAAATGATAAATTCAGCACTATTAATTGTGGGCGCTAATTTGGGATCTGAACGGGTATCGATGGCTAATGCAACGGCGCCAGCTTCTGACTGCAACACATACCCTAACGCATTTTGAGCGCCTTGAGTATTAAGGTAAGCACTCTGGCCAGGAGCGAGCTTAGTGATGATATTGTCTTCACTGTCTAATAGTTGTGCACTTAATCCAGAATAATTCAGTGTTAAGGTCGCCGTCACTTCGTCGGCTTTTCCTGTGGCGGCATAAATGCCAGCAGCTTCTTCGATGCGGTAACGCACATTAACAGATTGTCCCAGTGCATCCTCAGTTAATGATAAATCTTCTAAGCAAATACCGAGAGTCAGAAAGTCATTTCCTGTCATATGATAGGCTGGTGCAAGCACTAAATCACTATTTGAGCCGTAGGGACCCACAACGGCGTAGAGTGCGTGCCGTGCTCGACTGTCTAAATCTTTAATGTTAATTGTACTGACACTGTAATCCCATACTCCATCTTGGTTGGTATCAAAGTCAACCAGATAACTATTCCCTAAGGGGTGAATAATGGGATCGCGCGTTTGCATTGAGCTATAAATACCAATGCCACTTCGACAGAAATAATCATCAATGAGTTCACCGGTCACATTGATTATATCGTGGCGTTGACTTTCATCAATTGGACTGGTGGCCAATAATGGCACTGCATAAGGGTAGTTAATACTGGTTGCGCCAGTATTGGTCAATACGCGTTTGGTTTCTTCATCGCTTATTTCTGTTTTGATATCAATGGCGGCTTTAGCTTTAGGGAGCATATGATAAACAAGGTGTAAGGCGATTTCATCACCCTCTTTAAATTCAATTGAACCATCATATTCTGACAGGGTTAACGCCTTAGAGGCATTTTCTTCTGTGTCACTGAGTCCAAATGAGGAGCTGAGTTTCCACTCTGGCAATTGGTTGGGGTCGACCTTGACAATAACGTCAAACTCTACGGTCTGGCCTGCCGGAATGCTGATTGACTCTGGGAGTGTGAAGCTCACCGCTTCAGTGTCGACATCATTATTGAAACGAGGATTAACATGCAAGGTATAGTTTTTTTCTTGGGTAGAAAAATTTTTTACTCTGACCGTCTTAGTGATGTTTGTTGGGCTATCAATAGCGACTAAGCCATAAGCCAGTGCAGCTTGCTTGGTGTCTTTACTCCATGCAATAACAGAAGATTGCATGGCTTTGTCTACATTTAAGAGCCCTGCGCCAATATAACTGATAGGGGCCAGTTCTGCTTCAGGCTCAAGCGCTTTTGCACCGAGAGTCATATTTAAGTTGGCAGTATTCATCAAGGTCGCCTTGATCTCTAACGCATTACGATCGGGTAAGGCTTGGCGTAAAAGGCTGACTGCGCCAGCGGTTATGGGCGAAGAAAAAGAGGTACCGCTCACTGGGGTGAGTGCATTGCCTGTACCGGGTTGTGCCGTTAATACGCTCACACCCGGTGCGGTAATTTCTGGTTTTAATGTGCCTGCGACCGATGGACCCCGTGATGTGAAGCTGGCGATAGAGTCTACGGCATTATATTCTGTTGCTTCGATTGAGAAGGTTAAATTGCCTTCAATGATTTGCTCTTTTAAGAAATCACTATCCGATTTTTCGATCATGATTGAGGGGATGGTAATACGATTATCGCTACCAGACATGCTAAAAGGTGCCATACCTCTCACATGTAAACCAATAATCACAGCAGCGGCGCCCGCTTGTTGAGCATGTAACACTTGATCGGTAAAAGAGCATTCTCCTCCGGTGTCGATAAGGACGGTTTTACCGGTAAAGTCAATTGCTTCAGAAAAAGCGTCACAAGCTGTTTGATTGGCGTCAGGATAAATAATAACGGTTTGTGTATTATCGAGTCGAAATGCTTTGTCTGGATTAAAAAGAGCCGCTTTTGCCGTGATATTTTTATCATTCACTTGTAGATCAATGTCGCTGACGGTGGTGATGGGGTGACTCGTTGCAGCGACCGATAGTGCACTGTCTGTTGTGCTTGGTCCGCCGACAATGAATGGAGAGGCGCCGTCATTACCCGCAGCAACAACAAAATTGACGCCAAGCTGGGTGACTTCATCAATCATTGCTTGAATCGCATCATCTTGAGTATCACCAAAGATACCGCCAATTGACATGTTCACAGTGTCGACTCTATCACTGATATTGCCATCTCCATTGGGATCGATTGCTGCTTCCAATGCTAAAATTTGTGCTAAACCTGGGCAAATAGTCTGGCAGACAGAATAGACAAATAGTTCCGTTTCAGGCGCAATGCCTAAAACAGAATGTGTCACATGGGTACCGTGACTGGTTTCTATTTCAATCGGGTTGGGGTCGTTATTAATAAAATCCCACCCTCCTATGATATTCCCTTGGGGCCAACTTGGCGCTTGCGCTTTGCTTGCAATGGCCGCATCAAAGTCTGCTTGTGTGCCTGTTCCCCCTAAAGCTTGATGAGTATAGTCGACACCCGTGTCTAAAATAGCCACTCTTTGTCCGGCACCGGAAGCTAAGCCACTCGTTACGATTTTAGTGGCATTGATATAGTCTGCACTGTCAGTAATATTGAGTTTGTAGTCATAAATGGGCAGAATATCTTGGACATCGGGATGGGTGTATAACGTGGAAAGTGACGGCTTGTCAGCTTCAACGATAAGGGTGTTCATTAATACTGAAGTGGAGGTCAACACTTTGGCATTCATTTGACTCAGGGATGCAAGCACTCTGGCTTGTGAAGCCGTAATCTGACTTTTAACACTCGTCGCATCATAGTCTAAGGTTTGGCTTTGTTGGGCAATGGGTTTGGTATTGAGCTTTATCATCCAAGCGACAGCGTGCTTTTGTTGAGACTGTCCCTGTAAGCTCACTTTTTGGCCTCGATATTTATCGTTATTTTGATGAGTGATATTGTATTGTGCTTCTGTGGCTGCGAAGCTCATAGGGGAAAGGAGGGCAGCCGAAATGGCAATAGCGAGTCGTGTCTTCATGACGAAACTTCCTTGTTAGACTTTATTGGTAATGTTGAATAGATTGAAAGCAGATACTGTAAACCAATTTGTTACATATTGTAATAAATTGTTAACTGTTGGCGGGTAAGTGATGGTTAATTATACATTGTCCGTATTGGTTAAATGCCAGTTCAGCTCACTGGCATTTGAGAGAATATTAAAGGGTATGGTGATCTTCTAGTATTCTTGTCGCTAATTTACCGTTCTTAATTTGTTCATAAGGAGTGGCTAAGTACTCTTGTGCAGCTTCTACGCGTTGCTTAAAGGCATCTTGGTTAATGACGTCTAAGTCAACGGCCATTAATTTTGCTTTTTTCTGCCATTTTTTAATTGTTTTTTCTGACTTTTTAGGATCGATTGGTAACAATTGAACATGAGCTTGATTCCAACCCATATCCACATCAAATTCAACAATGTATTCTTTACCTGCTTCCACATTTGCTTCTAAAACAGAATAGCGCTCTGAGAAAGATAAAAAGGTATGTTTTCCAGGTGTCACTCTCACTTGAAAATATGTGCCAGAAGTGGTGCTACCGATATAACCTTCTTGAGACCAAATATCGAATGGCACTTGACCAATCAATGTTTCCATACGGTAGAAATTGATGATGGCGGTTTTATCGTCTGCTTTCATTGCTTCCTCTGCTTCTTTCATCACAGGGAAACCTAATAAGGACGGGTTAATCAGTAAATTATCATGTGCATCATTTTTTCTGGGCTCACCAATATCTTTAGCTTTCTTGGTTTGCATTATCATAGATGCGCCGAGTTCATAACTGATCTCTTTCATTTCACCTTTAATATAATCTATCTGATAATAAAGGGTCTCGCCTGGCTTATTATCAACTTTAGCGTACGCGAATCCTGCCAGCCCTTGTACACCGTGGATAGAGTTAATACCTGAATCCAATTTTAATAACGTATGAGAGCCATTAGATAAATCGGCAAGGACATGTTTATTAGCTGCAAGCCATAGTCCTCTGGCACCTCCTTGAAAATTAGCGCCTCGAATAACATAGACAAACGTTTCATCCTGAGCGGGGACTGCTTCAGGTTTAAATTGACTGACTAAATTGGGGTCTATTTTATATGTTGTTGCACAGCCTGATAACAATAAAATAATGCCAGCTAAGCCGAATACACTCAATTTTTTCATTTTAAAATAACTACCTTGTTTATTAATAATAACGATTAAATGCGGCATGTTAGCATATTGTTTTTCAATTGTGTTTTTATGTGATGGTTTTTTGCTGGTGTGAAAGGGGGAAGTCAAAGGAACATGCTCAGGATCTCATATTGAGATCCTGAGCATGTTTAACTGTTTTAAAGTTGGAATGAAAGAGCGCTACGCGTGACTCACCACAATTAAACGGATGGAATCGAGTTGTAATTGTCCTGCATCTAAGTAACGGTTGAGTTCACTCATTTGCTCTTTAATATGCTCAATTTCTTCATCGCGAATATTAGGGTTGACGGCTTTTAAGGCCTCAAGCCTTGCTTGCTCACTGGATAATTGCTCTGTCATTTTCGCGCGAGCCGTGTCGATTAATAAAGCCAATTCCTTATCGGCAAAGGACTCTGCTTTACCCAGCAATGGATGCAATGCTGTTTGATAAGCGTTAACAAGCTTACTGCCAATATGACGGTTGACGGCGCTTAATTGCTTATCAAAGCTTTCATAGGAGACTTTATCGGATAAATTATTGCCACTTTGATCCAGTAAAATACGGACGGGAGTCGGCGGGAAATAACGATAAAGTTGACTCGATTTAGGCGCAGAAGCATCGGCCATATAAATGAGTTCTAAAAACAGGGTTCCAGCTGGCAAGGCTTTGTTTTTTAACACAGCAACACTGGTAGTTCCGGTTTCAGATGAGGTGATGAGATCTAAGCCTGTTTGTACAATGGGGTGCTCTTGCGTAATGAGGGCAATATCATCACGAGATAACGCGATATCGCGGTCAAAAGTGACAGTAACGCCATCTTCGGGTAATCCAGGATAGGTTGGGAACATCATGTGTTCGCTTGGGCGAAGTACAATGGCATTTTCGCCACTGTCTTCTTGTTCCACACCAATAATATCCCACAGACGGATCACTGAGCCAATGAGGTGAGTGTCTTGATCGCGACTAGCAAGCTTCTCTACCAGTTGAGCCGATTTTTCTCCACCATGAGAATTAATTTCCAGAAGCTTATCTCGCCCTTGCTCCATCGCCAATTTTAGCGTTTGGTAACGTTCTTGGGTGTCTTCCAGTAAGCTGTTGAAGCTGTCTTCATCATTGAGTAATAAACTATCAAGTAGACTTGCTGAAAACTCATTGAACAAAATGTGACCGCTTGGGCAGGTTTGCTCAAAGGCATTTAGGCCTTTGTGATACCAGTTCATTAAGCCTTCTTGAGCAGTATGTTCAAGATAAGGCAAATGAATTTCAACATCATTCTTTTGACCAATTCTGTCTAAACGGCCGATACGTTGTTCAAGCAGATCGGGGTTCAGCGGTAAATCAAACAAGATTAAGTGACTAGCAAATTGGAAATTACGTCCTTCTGAGCCAATTTCAGAGCAAATGAGGGCTTGGGCACCGCCACTTTCTTGAGCGAAATAAGCACCCGCTTTGTCACGTTCAATGATAGACATGCCTTCATGGAAGACTGTGGCTTGAATGCCTTCACGGGTTCGCAATGCTTCTTCAAGGCTGAGTGCGGTATCGGCTTGGCTGGCGATGATCAGGACTTTTTTACTGCGATTGTTTTTCAAAAACTCAATCAGCCAGTCAACGCGAGGATCGAATTTCCACCAGCTAGCACTGCCACTGTCAAAGTCTTGATAGATTTTTTCAGGGCTAAGTATTTGTTTCACTTTGGCGGCTGTGTCCAGATGTTTGTTCATCATGGCGCTCACACGCGCTGCCGTAACATATTGCTCTGGCATAGGTTGTGGGTGAGCGTTAAACAGTCGCTTAGGGAAGCCTTTCACTGAGGCGCGGCTGTTACGATAAAGCACCCGGCCTGTTCCGTGTCTGTCGAGTAATTCTTGTAAAAGTGATTGCCTAGCCTGATAACGCACATCAGTATTATCATCTTGAATGAGCCGAAGAGTATCACTGATGTCTTTTTCTGAGACTAATGAAACCAGTTTATCAAGGGTATCAGTATCGATAGTGTCGTTACTGGCTAAGGCATCGGCGGCAATGGCGACATCTTTATAGCTGGTCTCTTCTGTTAAAAAGGCGTCATAATCGTAAAAACGATCTGGATCGAGCAAACGCAAGCGAGCGAAATGGCTCTGGTGACCTAATTGATCCGGTGTGGCGGTGAGTAATAATACGCCAGGGATTGCTTCACTTAAGGCTTCAACAATACGATAAGCACGACTTGGCGCTTCTTCTGACCATTCTAAATGGTGGGCTTCATCAACAACCAGTAAATCCCAATCGGCATCAACAGCTTGCTCAAGACGACGCTTTTTGCGCAGTAACTCTAAAGAGCAAATCACCAGTTGTTCTGTGTAAAATGGATTGTCATTATCGGCATAGGCTTCAACACAACGATCTTCATCAAAGACGGAGAAACGCAGGTTAAATCGCCTTAGCATTTCAACTAACCACTGGTGACGTAGCGTATCAGGCACAATAACCAATATGCGTTCGGCGCGGCCCGTTAGCAATTGTTGATGAATAATGAGGCCGGCTTCAATGGTTTTACCTAACCCAACTTCATCGGCTAATAGCACGCGAGGGGCGAATCGCTGTCCGACTTCATGGGCAATCCATTGCTGGTGGGGGATCAGTCCAACACGAGGACCTTGTAAGCCCAATAAATCCGATGTGGCTAGCTTATGGCGCAATAATTGGCATTGATAGCGGACACCAAATCGATCTAAACGGTCTATTTGGCCAGCAAAAAGACGATCTTGGGGTTTATTGAAGCGAATGTTGTGATTGAGCAGTGTTTCCCGCAAGCTGACTTCTTCACCGGTTTCTTCATGAATACCGTGATAAATGATAAGGCCATCTTTGTCTTCAACCTCAGTGACTTTTAAGCTCCATTCTTCATGGCTTTCAACCTTGTCACCAGGGTTATAAATTACACGAGTGAGCGGGGCTTCAGCGCGTGAAAATAATCTATTCTCACCTGTTGCAGGAAAGAGTACGGTGACCATACGGCCTTCCATTCCAACAACAGTACCTAAACCAAGTTCAGATTCAGTATCACTTATCCAGCGCTGACCTAAGGAAAACGGCATTTACATTTCTCATTTACAGGGGGACACAAGGGCGCGTATGGTATACCTAAACGCCGTAAAACTGCAAGATTTACCCACGTCATTATCTCCATTCATAGTAGACTTTTTTAAGACAGATTAGTGATAAAAAAGTGACTGAGAGTGCGTAATCTAATCCATTATTTTAGCCAAAATTGTCGCCGTTTCAATACCCCTTAGCATGAGAGAACTCGACTTGATACTGCAAAACTTTGCTGGCACTATGAGGAATGACTAAAGTAAATCGTCAAAGAGCAAATCAAGCTTCTAAGCTAAATATGTTAGACGGTCATTAATCGGCCATTCACTGTTAACAATATAGGAGAGCATTGAATTATCTCAGGTTAAAGATAATCATTACATAATACACAAATGGAGGCGTCATGAATAAAGACGACAGAAAGTTGTTTGTATTAGATACCAATGTGTTACTGCATGAACCCTTAGCCATATATTCATTCAAGGAGCACGATGTCATCATTCCGATGACAGTGTTAGAAGAGCTCGATCAGATTAAAGATAGAAAACGGGATGTTAGCCGTGATGCTCGAGTGGCGATTCGAGCCTTAGAAGATATTTTAGGCGGGGAAATTACGCCCGAAGAAATCGTCGAAGGGGTTCCTCTACCAAGGCGAGAAGATCATGCTGATGTGTCAGGCCGTCTCGCTATTTTCCCCGATCATCAACTCGATTTCACTAATGGCTCTCTGCCTGATATCAATAATGACAACCGCATTATTAATACCGCATTACATTTACAAAAAAAGCATGCCCCCCGTAGCTTAGTCTTGGTTACAAAAGACATTAATATGCGCCTTAAAGCTAAAGGGGCCGGCATTTTAATGGTGGAAGATTATCGCCGAGATCAACTGATTGATGATGTGCGTTTTCTCACCAAAGGTTTCCATCAATTTGAGGGAAACTTTTGGGACTATACCGATAATGTCAGTACAGAGAGTTATGGACGGCATACTGTGCATAAAGTGCCATTAGCCGATTTTGGTGATGAACCTTTTTACAGTAATCAATACATGCTCGATGAGAAATCTAACTTTTGTGGTCGCATAGTGGAGAAAACAGACAAAGAGCTCAAGTTCCTTGATTTAGGGAAAGACAGGCTGTTACACCTTGAAGCGTGGGGGATTAAGCCTAAAAATATCTATCAAGGCATGGCGATGCAAGCCTTAATGGATCCCGATATTGATTTAGTGATTTTAACCGGGCCTGCAGGTTGCGGAAAAACATTGCTCGCCATGGCAGCAGCGCTTGAGTTAGTCGTCGAGCGTGGCCTTTATGACAAGGTGATTGTTACGCGTAATACGCCTGAAATTGCCGAGTCCATTGGATTCTTACCCGGTACGGAAGAAGAGAAAATGGCGCCTTGGTTAGGTGCAATTACTGATACGTTGGAGGTGCTACACAAAAATGATGTTAATCCAACGGGTAGCATGAATTACATCATGGAAAAGGCCAACATTCAGTTTAAGTCAATTAACTTTATGCGAGGTCGTTCAATTCAACACTCTGTGGTGATTTTGGATGAATGCCAAAATTTAACGGCTTCTCAACTGAAAACCATGTTAACCCGTATGGGTGAGGGCACAAAATTGATTTGCAGTGGTAATCTAGCGCAAATAGATACCAATTATCTTACCGCCGTGACATCTGGGTTAACTTATATTGTGGAGCGTTTTAAAGATTTTGATGGAAGTGCCAATATATACTTAAATGGCGTTGTGCGTTCACGTTTAGCTGAATTTGCTGAAGAAAACTTATAGATTTTTAAAGGGAGATTGAAAGAGATTGGCTTAGGTCGACTCCCTAAGCCTTTAGCGCCTTGATAGCAGATAAAGTGGTTTTAAAGTGATTTACCCTAGTATTTTTAATAAATATTAATCGTTTGATCTCGATGATTTGATATACTGATAGTCAGCTAAGCCTTTTTAGGCTTAGCTTAATAACAATAAATATTAAGTTGTAAACAACTGATGTTAAAAAAGTTATTTTATTGTTGTTATTTTGGTATACCTAGACTTTACGTCGTCTAGATGTGGGCAATACACTTGTTTCTTTGCAACATGTGAAGTCGGTCTACTATGGTATGATTATCAGCGAAAAGTGTGCTTTATCAAGGGTTGTGAATGAAACCAACTGAACTAGGTCTTCAATTAAAATCTCCGATACAAAAAAATTATAACCGAGCAGTTTTTTATACCTATATCGGCGTTATCATCATGGCGTTAGTGACGGCATGGTTTTTTTTCGATCGAGAAAAAAAGCATTTAATTGAGCAAAGAGAAGAGCAGGTTGAACGTCATGTTTTGCAAATTGATCTTTTACTTGAATCGAGTATAAGGGCGGTTAAAAGCTTACGTAACGTTGCTGTGGATCATTTGCGTTTTGATGAACTCGTCAGAAAAGACAGTTTGCCTCAATATCAAAAGTTCAAAGAAACGGGTCAGTATTTCACACTTGAGCCCAGTTATGCCCACAGCGGTGAGCCTTTCACTAACATGGGGCGTATTACTGGTGTCGGCTCTTTGAATGGCCGCAGTGAAAAATTCTATCAAGAATTAGAAATGCTATTTGAGTTGTCTTTATCTTTTCCTGTGGCAACCGAAGCTGCACCAAAAGCGTCATCTATTTACTATATTTCCAAGCGCAGAATGATGTCTTATTATCCATGGCCATCAAATGAAAAGCGTTTTCGTGAAGAGTTGCTTAATAAAAAGCCCTTTCAGTTAGCCACGCCCTCGATGAATCCTCAACGTAGCGTATTTTGGAGTGAAGCGTATGTGGATCCCACCAATAAAGGTTTGCTAACGACTTTAGGCGTGCCCATATATTTGAAAGATGAGTTTATTGGTTCAATCAATTTAGACATGACACTCGCTTCATTGGCCAAGCAAATTCGTTTGTATTTTAAAATGCCCGGCACGGTGATTTTATTGGATCAGGGGAATAATATCCTCTCAAACAGTGATGTTGACTCTGCCCATATCAATCGCGTTTACCATATTAGCCAGAAAATACCATCCGAGCTGCACTCTATTCCGGAGTCTGTGTTATTTGATGCACACGAAGGGATGATCCGTAATGGGTATTATATTCATTCCGTTGCATTACATAACGCCCCTTGGCGTTTGTTGTATTTGCAGCCCGTTGATGATTTGTTCAAAGATTCTTGGGAAAAGTTGAAATTATCTTTTCTATTAGTGGTGTTGGCGTTATCTGTTTTGGTCACCATAGTCCACTGGCAAACCAGACGATCTTTTGTGAACCCAGCAACAAGTTTATTAACCCATTTAGAGATGTGTTCTCAAGAGCCCATTAAAGTACCTGAACGGGTATCAGATGGTTGGGAGCCTTGGTATCAACTTGTAAGTCGTATTTTTGAAGAAAACAAACAATATACAAGGCATCTTGCGGAGCAAAATAGACGACTCGACAAGTTGGTTGCTCAGCGCACGAAAAGGTTAAAAGAAACCACTGAGCGTCGTGAGCGAGAATTCGCTTTATTGCGTTCGCTTATTGATTCTATACCAGAAGCGATTGTTTTTAAAGATAAAGAAGGCCGGTATTTAGGTTGTAATAAATCGGCTGAACGTATGCTTGGCTTCACCGAAAGTGAAATGATAGGGCGTTTTTCAGATAAAGTGGCGAGTGACGATCAAGCGGGGCGGATTCTGGCTGAGGACTTACGGGTCATGGAAGAAAAATCTACCTTGAGGTACCAAGAAAAGGTGGAGTTGGCAGGTAAATCTATTTTACTCGATACCCTTAAGTTACCTTTTTATAATCGCCGTGGTGAGTTACTGGGTTTAATTGCAGTATGGCGCGATGTGACTCGAGAATATGAGTCTGCAGAGCAATTGCGTTTATCTGAAGAGCGTTACCATCTTGCGATGGATGCGGTAGAAGATGGGCTATGGGATTGGTATCTCGATTCTGAGCAGATCATTTGCAACCCTGCTTATTACACTATGCTGGGTTATGAAACGAATGAGTTTCCGGCGTTAGTGTCAACCATTAGTGAGCTCATTCATCCAGATGATCGTATGCGGGTTGAGCAATCGATGGAACAATATTTGGCCATGCCTTCTGGCACCTATGATGTTGAATTTAGAATGCGGGGCAAAACTGGGGAATATCATTGGCTGCAATCTCGAGGGCGCGTGGTTGAGTTTATGAGCAATGGCCAAGCGAAACGTATGGTTGGAACACATAAAGATATTACAAAACACAAAAGTAATGAAGTGGCCATGTTGGAAGCTAAGCAAGATGCTGAGATGGCGAATTTATACAAAAGTGAATTTTTGGCTAATATGAGCCATGAAATTAGAACACCGATGAATGCCATCATAGGTATGTTGCAGTTGGCAAAAAGGACTACATTAACCCCGCAGCAAGTGGATTATTTAGATAAGGCTGATTTTTCTGCGCATTCTTTATTGAGAATTATTAATGATATTCTTGATTTCTCTAAGATTGAAGCCGGTAAACTTGAGTTGGAGAAAGTATCATTTCCTCTGGATAAAGTGCTTGACCATGCGCTCGATCTTAATGCGTTGCGAACACAAGAAAAAGGAGTCGAGTTACTCTTATATGCGCCAGTGACAGCCGGATTAATGCTCGAAGGTGATCCGTTAAGGTTAGGGCAAGTGTTGATTAACTTGCTTTCTAATGCGGTCAAATTCACCCAAGTGGGTGAAATTGAGCTAGGTTGTGAGGATGTTGGCGAGCGAGATGACTATATTAGTTTGAAATTTTGGGTACGCGATACCGGTATTGGGATCAGTGAGGAAAAGCAGGCCAGTTTGTTTGATGCGTTTGCGCAAGCCGATGGTTCTACCACTCGCCAATATGGTGGTACAGGGCTTGGGTTGTCTATCAGCAAGCACCTAGTGTCTATGATGGGGGGAATTTTACAAGTGGAAAGTGAACCTAACCTAGGTTCAACATTCAGTTTCACTGTGAGTTTTGAAGTGGCGGATGAAATCGTTACTCCCCCTTTAGTTTTCCCTTCATGGTTGGGGAATTTAAATACTTTAGTGGTTGATGATAATCCGACTGCTTTGCAAATTTATTCCAGCGTAACCCGTGGTTTTCATTTTGATGTGGAAACGGCTTTAAGCGGTAAAGAGGCGTTAGACATTCTGGCAACAAAAGAAATCGATTTATTGTTACTCGATTGGATGATGCCAAAGATGGATGGGCCAGAAGTCATCAAACGTATTGATGAAATGGTATCGAATGGGCGCTTAGCTAAGAGACCGGTGATCATCATGATGACGGCTTATTCGGCGGAGCCTATGCAAAAAGAGATCAGTGATATTAAGGTATCTGCTTTATTACAAAAACCGTTCAAAGCATCGTCTTTATTTGATGAAATTATTGCGGCTTTTTCTCAAAAAAATGAGTCTCAGCAGCTATCAACTTTGACGGAAGATGCGAGTAACCCTGAAAAAATGGCCGAAGAGGAAGTTGAAAAGGAACCAGAGGTTGCAGGCAGTGTACTCTTGGTTGAAGATAATTTTATTAATCAGCAAGTGGCCACTGAACTTTTAAAGAGCGCGGGCTATCAGGTGGAAGTGGCTGAGAATGGTCAAGTGGCTATTGATATGATTGAAAAATCAACTTTTGATGCCGTTTTGATGGATATTCAAATGCCGGTGATGGATGGCTTGACCGCTACACGAAAATTACGTGAGGAGTATGATAGTGACACATTGCCCATTATTGCGATGACAGCGCATGCGATGACGGGTGACAGAGAAAAAAGCTTAGATGCTGGCATGAATGCGCACATAACAAAGCCTATAGTGTTAGATGAATTGTTTGATACTTTAAGCTATTGGATTAACAAAACTTAAAGATAAACAATAATCCTTAAAGCCACCTATAAGGTGGCTTTTTTTATGCTAGGAATAAGCTGCATATCATTAAATGACAGTATTGTTCATTACTTAATGCTTGTATGAAAAAGAATCAACTTGTAACATTTTTAAACATTGTAAGGTTTACTGTTCACTAATTGAGGTAATTGTATTACTATGTTGTTATAATAATGTAATTACAATGGTTGGTTTGTATGAATATATTTAATTTAGTGTTTGTTTTTAGTGCTGTCATTTTTTCCGCTATCAGTATTGCTAATGAAGCGGTTCAATATTCTACGAGTCAGCATGATTTTTCTAAAACCCCTGAAGCTTCCACTCATTATGACTTCGCTAAGAATCCACCTGAAAGTGGTGCAATAACAGATTTGGCTAATCAAGATTTTTATCAAAGCCAGCATGATTCATCTCAAACCTATGCAGCGGCCAGCGAATATAATTTTGAAAAAAATCCTGAACCCAAAGCACAATTAGTTGATGATAAAAAAACACCGTTTAAACAAAGTCAGCACGATAAGTCCATGTCTGATTTTTAGTTTCTATGGTGTGATGAGAATGCTGGGACTGAAAGGTAGCAATATGGCTGCCTTTTTAATAAAAAAGACGATTCGCTTTTCACGTGTGTTTACTTATTTAGTGTTAATTTTCTATTCGATATTTAATAACTTAGCCAAAATAGGATGACTTTTCTGATATTTTTTTAGTGCCTTCCATTTTAACCTTTCGAATTTATTGGTTGTTTCATGTGATTTTTTCTACTTTAATTCGATTTTTTTGTTGTTATGCTAAAGGCATCCATAACTAGATCTGTGGTTGAAAAAGGGTAATAGGGCGTCTTAAATTGGTTTTTATGCTCCTTTTTATCAGATCCTGTGGACTGAACGTTCATTTATACATAATCATCGAATGTGATGATACTTATAAAATGGTGAATTGATATGAAAATATTAACATTGATGTCTGTTTTAAGTATAGTGACTTCACTTGGTGCCAGTACTGTTGTGGCTCGGGCTGAAAAATCTGAACAATATTTAATGAGTCAGCGGGATTTTTCTCGCACTCACCAGACTGAACCGCATTATAAATTTAATGAAAATCCAGCGCAAACGGGGGCAATTATTCATACAGTAGATGAGGATCCCATTCACAGTCAACATGATTCATCTCAGACGTATGCAGTGCCCTTTACTTATGATTTTGCTAATAACCCTAGTGCTGAATTCCAATGGCATTATGGGAAAAATAATGTGTTTAAACAAACACAACATGATAAATCGATGTCCGAATGTTAATGGGTGAATCATGAGAAAGGTAGCAATATGCTACTCTTTCTTATGGTCATTAATATTTCACTTTTTTCCAGATGGTGTCCACAGAAATAGGCGTAAAAGGTTGTTGATTAAAGGCTTCTTTGCATATCGAATAAATCGCATTATTGACAGGAATATCCACATTATGTTGTTTAGCTAATTGGATGACATAACCATTAATTGTTTCTAGCTCAGAGGCATGACTGCCATTAATGATAATGTCTTGAGCCATACTGGAAATCACTAATTTTTTGAGATTTTTTAAATAAGGTTTTCGAGTTAAAAAGGCGGGTAACAGGCCTGCTGCTGTGATGAGTCCCCAACTGGGCATGCCGCCTAACTGACTTTCTTTAAAGCCAGCTGCTTTCATTACTTTAACCCCTTCATAGGTCATGCGGGTTAATAGCTTTTGAAATTTCTTACTCTTAGATTGATCATTTTGATGTAACGCCACGAGTGTGGTCAAAGAATTTGTTAAGTTGATGACAATTTTACAATGTGCAGCATCAGCAAGGTTGGAGTAGACGATGCTTTCAACACCTTTATTGAAATCACGAGTCAGAGCGTTAATTTCTTCATTCGTCACACCGCCATTGTGCCCCAGCGCGATAGGGCCTTTTTTTTGATAGCCGACCACACCAAAGTCATCAACCCATGCATTAAAACACAAGACTCCGTAAATCACTTTATTGAAGTATTGAGGTAAAATAGATTGATTTGCAATGCCATTTTGCAATGCAACAATCAGAGTGTCTGTGCCAAAGTGCTCGGATAACAGGTGACTGACACTGTCTAAGCTATAGTTTTTGACACAGAGAATAATCACATCGGGTTTAGGGGTATCTGAGAGTTGCCAATAAGCTTGTATTTGGCATTTATGGCGTATATGGGGTTTATCACCATGATAAGTATCGAGTCCATGTTGATTAATGTGCTCTGCAGTGACTTGCTTATCAAAAATACTCACTTTCATTTGTGCGTGAGTTAGCCAAGTGGCCATCGCTGTGCCTATGGCACCCGCTCCGAAAATAAGATAGTGTTTTGACATGATTAACAGTTCCTTATTTCATGGGGAAGGTCAAAGCAGGCGTTCATGGTATCGGTATGACGATATTGAAAAGCCTCTTGCTCAATGTTTAATGCTCTTAGTTTATCGGCGATGGGCCCACTGCCGAGCTGAATATTAGCACCGTTACTCATACTCGATTTTTTGAATAAGGTTTTCATATTTTTATTGAGATTAAAGGTGCCTTTGAACTGCGTGGTACTGGTAAGGCGTTGTGACTCTAAAACAGAGAGTAAGTTCGATTTGACATCGAAAGATTGAGGTTGACCTTGAGTAGGAACCGATAAAGTGAGGTAAGGGGCTTGTCCATCAATGGAAGCCTCCACTTTCACATTTTGATTATTTTTTGTGATGTTAATGTTTTCGACTTCTTTGGGGAGTCCCCAGATTTTTCGCCCTCTCAGTCTATTTTCAAGTGAAGTGACGGGCATGTGAAAGACGTAATAGCCAAAATTTTTCGATTTATCTCCTCGTAACATAGTCAATATGGGGAGGTTTGTTGCTCCGTCGCTGACAACAGGAATAGTCATGGCGATTTCATTATAGGGAGCGACGTTCATGACATGACGATACTCGTAGCATGAAAAGATCACCAGTGAGCGTCCCTTCATCATTTTTACCGGCTCCATGCTTGGGCTAGGCATCATAGCCTTAGCGGCAGAATAATCACAATGAAAAATAGCAATTGCGCAGCTGGCATCGGCGTAAAACGTCGGAAATTGATAGTGCTTTTCAATTTCTTCATCCAGTTTGAGTGGTTTCTCTGCATGCCGTAAATGAAAGCGTTTGAAGAACTCGTTGTTGAATTTATCTTCATTTTGCAGCAAGTTGGGGTTGAGGTTTAAATTAACATCCATGAAATCACCCTTACAGGTTGAAATAGTGAGTGTGAGTATTGCGCGTATAGAATAGAATCAAAATAGTAAAAATAACCTATAGATGAGTTAAATGAGTACGATTGATTTTTGTATAGCAGATTTATACCGTTTAGCGGCAAAAGGAGGAGGGGATTACCGTCGACGTGCATTGGCTCAGTTGACTCAAATTATCGACTTTGATGGCGCACTATGGGGCTGTGGTAGGCTAGATTCTGTTGAATTTCATAGTGTTGATGTATTGGGGGTGGATGATACCTATCCTCAAGGGTTGGCCCAAACGAGAGGCAACAATCCTTTTTTTGACGCCTTAAAAAATCAACTTGCCGTGTCCATTGATATGGGTTCTGTGTTAGATGATGAGCATTTTTATGCCAGCTCTATGTATCGAAATTTTTTCTCTCGCTATGGTGTGGAGCGTATTATTGGTGTGTTAATACCCGATCTCTCAACTGGCATTGTGAATTTGATTAGCCTTTATCGCTTTGAGAAAAACAACCCTTTTAATGCCGTGGACAGGCAGCACTTAGATCGACTAGGTTTCCATCTTGTCAGCGGAGCTTCTCATTATTATTTCTTACATCTGTCGCAGCGAACGAAACGCCATGGACAAGAAGCATTAGCAATTTGTGATAAATACGGCCTTTTTTTGGAGGCTGAACCTCGTTTTATCGCATTGTTAAAGCAATATTATCCTGAAGAAGCATTGACACATTTACCTTTTGAAATCCATAAGCACATTGAATTGGAACAAGGTTTACAAATGACATCGGAAGTGTTTGGGGATTTATATTGTGTGGCGTTGTGGGAAACACGCCCGATTGATCTTCTCAGTCCACGGGAGCAAGAAGTTGTTAATTGGGTGACGAAAGGCTTATCTTTTAAAGAGGCAGCGAAAAAGATGGGGGTGGCACCATCTACGGTGTCGAATCATCTCTATAAAATATACCGAAAGCTTAATATTGCCAGTCGTACTGAATTAGCGCAGATATACTCATGATATTGATGTTATCTATTTTCGATATAAGCAAACAGCCGATGGCCTTCATTGAAAAATAAGGAAAGGAGGTTGTTTTTATAAATGAGTCACTTGTACTTATCTATACCAAAAGGGATGAAATTAACCTTTGCGATAGGATTGTTATTTTAGCCTTTTATTTACCTTAATTTACACTTACTTCTTTTTGTTAACATATTTTGTTTTCTCGCTCACAGGATATTGTACGATCTTTCTCTTTTAAACATTACTTTCAAATGCTTGTCATCTATTGTTCGATGAACACCTGACTTTGTGTTAAATCGAATACCCTCATGATTATTACATTTGTTAGCATTTGAAATCGTTATTGTCATTTTAATATGATTTGTGTTTTAAAAAAGTTTTGAATTATCATGCATAAAGATTTGTTGGTTTCCAGGTTGTTACATGGATGTAGTTAGGTTACTGATGGTATCTATATCTAATAATAATGAATGGCTCTAAAGCCTTAGGATACTGTATGAATAGATTGAATTCTGTACTTAAACCGTTAACGTTAAGCTCTATGCTATTGTCGACTGCTATCGCATCTTCTTTTTCTGCTCAAGCTGGGGATTGGGTTGTGGGAAGTGGCATGTATGATATCACTGGACCCGCTGCCGATAGAGGAATGGTAGGCTATGGTGATACGGCGCAAACAACGCAGGGAATTTTTACTCGCTTATGGTCTAGAGCATTTACTATCGGCGCAGCAGGAACGGATGATTTTGTGGTCTTTGTGAGTGCTGATCTTCAAGGTATTCCTCAAAGTGTTCATCAAGGTGTGATGGCTAAAATTTCAGCGGACTCTAGTTTATCTCCTTATTTGAATGAAAAAAATGTCATGTTAACCGCCACTCATACTCATGTGGGGCCTGGAGGATATGATCATACTGTCCTACTGAATTTAAGCGCCTTGGGCTATGATGAAGATAATTACGCGACAATAGTGGATGGGATTTATCAGTCAATTGCCAGTGCATTTGCGAGTAAAGCTTCCGGTGATATTAAGTTTGCTCAAGGGAAACTGACTAACGCGAGTATTAATCGTAATAAAGATGTCTATGCGTTTAATGCTGATAAAGATGATTATAGTACCGATGTCAATGACACCATGACAGTCTTAAAGCTGGTCAAAGACGATGGCAGTGAGGTTGGCATGATTAACTGGTTTGCTGTGCATAATGTGTCTTCGCCACAAACTTACCGGTATATTAGTGGCGATAATAAAGGCATGGCGAGTCAATTATTTGAAAAATCGAAAGGAACACAACCGCCTTTAAACATAGGGTTTGTTGCTGCTTTTGCCAATAGTGATGAAGGGGATGTATCGCCTAATGTCTGCGGCGCTCAAGACGGCTGCATGGATACGACAAAAGAAGATGTCATTTTATCGGCAACCAAACAGTATGAGATGGCGGTGTCTTTGTATGATAATTCAACGTCATCACTAGCGGGAGCGCTAAATTATCGTTTTCAATATGTGAAAATGCCGGGTTACCAAGTGAGGGGGGATTTCACTCAATCAGGAAATACTCAAGCACTGTGCCATGGTACAGTAGGCTGGTCTTTTACTGCTGGTGCAGGATGGGACGGTCCTTCTAATATGGAAGGGATTTCAGAAGGCATGACCCAAGATAACGAAGGGACTTACTGGAATGAAAATGACACGCTCATTGGTAATGTGCTCGCTGGGTACCCATTGCTAGGACTGCTAGATGCGTTTTCCAATATATCGACCGGTGATGATGAACATGAAGCATGTCAGTATCCTAAACCTACCTTTGTGAATGCCGATTTAACCGATGATATTGCCTTATATACAGATACCTTGCCTTTTCAGTTATTTCAAATTGGTGATTTAGCTTTGGTCGGAATACCGGGTGAAATGACAACTATGTCTGGGCGTCGAGTGCGTAGCGATGTGTTAGCTGCACTTGAAGGGAGCGGCGTAAAACATGTGGTTATCGCAGGCTTAGCCAATGCTTACAGTGGATATATTACTACCAATGAAGAGTACGATCAGCAGTATTACGAAGGGGGGCATACCGTCTTTGGGCCTGATTCACTAGCGGCTTATCGTCAGATTTTTACTGGATTAGCCAATTCTATCGCACAAGGTTCAGGGGTGAGTGAAGGACCGACGCCGATAAATCGAGAAAATGATCAACTCATTTATTCAATCGGTGTGGCGTACGATGATAAGCGTTTATGGGAATCTTTTGGTCAAACCACTAAAGATGCATCCTCAAGCTATCATCGTGGCGATACGGTGTCGGTTAAGTTTCGTTCGGGTCATCCTCAAAATAACTTCAAAACCATGGAAGCTTTCTTTGAAGTTCAGCGTAAAGTTAATGGTCAATGGGAAACACAATTAACGGAAAATGATGCCAGTACATTGTTTGTGTGGATCCGTGATACCGACGCTGATTGCATGGCGTGCTCTGATGCAAAATTAGAGTGGGTAATTGATAATGATATGCCGACGGGCACTTATCGTATTCGCCATCACGGCTATTGGAAGAGTGGTTGGAGTGGTTCATTAAACAGTTACTCAGGCAAGTCTAGTAGCTTTGAAGTGAAGTAATACGTTAACGGTTGCTGAAAACGCCTTTTAAGCTTAGATTGGTATCTATACCCAAATCACTTGAAAGTGCATGTTTTCAGAGCCCGTAAAAGGGCTTAATTCAAGGCGCATTAGTGAAAGAATGCTTATTGCCTTGTGAGATCATGCAACGCAGAAGTTAGCGTTTTTACGGACTCCCAATGGGCTGGTTTAAAACACTTTTATACTGCGTTATTGAGTATCAACTTAGAATGACTAAGCCAGAAACTCAATGCCTTGCCTAAAAATGTTTTAATTCCAGCTGAGTCCTGCATCTTCAAGTGGTTTGGGTATAAGCTTAAAAGGCGTTTTTGTTATCTGTTTTGTTATGCTTTGTTGATAAAAAGCGCCTGTTTTTTTGCTGTCCTTCTTGAGAGTAGACTTTACCTTAGTCGACGTTTATCCTGCTTCTACTTATTTTCATTATTTGATAGTAGCCCTGCGGCATAAAGACACGCTTTATCGCCGCTCAGTTAATTCATTACTTAACAATGTAAGAGATTAAAATGATCAGCACAAAAGAAGCATTTAGCCAATATGTCACCGACATCCAAGCCGATAGTCAATATCAGAAACCGTTAGCATTTGGCATAGGTGTGCGCCGCTCTAAAGGTGACGCCACACTGGATGTGCTGTTTCCTTTGATTAACTTCGATGCCAACTTTGGTACGGCTGCAGTGTTGTTAAAGGCAACGGGTTTTCAGCAAAGTAATGGTTTCGTTCCTTTATCTGCTGACACCCTTAATGAAGTCTTTAATCAATTTGCGCCTTTTCATGATGCGTTGGGCGATCATGCCAATGTACAGTTGCTTAAAACAATAGTGGATAACACTGAACCTGAAAATGATTATGGCCAAACCGATGTGGGGGTTTTCTATTTATTTGATGGCGAGCAAGCTGTGGCCAGTGCTGAAGAAGCTTATTTTAAGTTGCAGTGTCTATCTCAACGTAAAGTTCAGCCCCATGGTTTATGTCTTGATGGTGCATTTGGTCAATTAACCAATGTGGCTTGGACGAATGTGGGCCCAATGTTGCCAGCGGATGTTGAAACACAGCGGGTTAAATATTTACTGGAAGGAAAGCCGCTGACGGTGACTCATGTTGATAAATTCCCATACATGCTCAATTATCATATTCCAACGGGTGTTCGAGTTGCCGATGTAGGCCGTGCTCGATTGGGTGCGTATTTAGGTGAAGGCACAACGGTCATGCCAGCAGGTTATGTGAACTTTAATGCAGGCACTGAAGGTAATGCCATGGTTGAAGGGCGCGTTTCAGCCGGTGTTTTTGTTAAAAAAGACAGTGATATTGGCGGTGGTGCATCGATTATGGGGACCTTGTCTGGTGGCAATAATAACGTCATTAGTATTGGCGAAAAATGTTTATTAGGGGCCAATGCGGGGACGGGTATTTCATTAGGTTTTGGCTCGACCATTGCGGCAGGCCTGTATATTTATGCCGGAATGAAAGTGTCATTATTGGACGCGCAAGATAAGCCTGTGGACTTGGAAGGGAATGCGGTTGCTGAGGGTGAGAATATCGTTAAAGCCATTAGCTTATCGGGTCGTGAAAAACTGCTGTTTATTCAAGACTCACAAACAGGGCAAGTGTTCTGTAAGCCAAACCCTAAAACCATTGAACTTAATTCGGCGCTGCACAGTAATTAATATCAATTTGTTGATTTTAAACCTTGAATAAAAAAGCGCTCACATGAAAATGTGAGCGCTTTTTTATGGTGTTAACATAATCCTTATTGTGCAGAGGCAGGTTGTTTAACGTCAGCTTGCTTTGTTTTCCCTTTGGCGGTTTTATTAGGCATATCAACGCCACAAATATAAGTATAAGTGACGGGAAGGACGATTAAGGTCAATACAGAGGCAAAGCCTAAACCAAAAATAATGGTAATGGCCATTGAGCCAAAAAAAGCATCGGTAAGAAGAGGCAGCATACCCAACATCGTAGTAATCGCCGCCATTAAAACTGGACGCACACGACTCACGGCAGAGTCGACCACAGCTTGATACGCTTCTTTCCCTTCACTCAGTTCAAGGTTGATTTGATCCACCAACACAATCCCATTTTTAATGATCATACCGGTTAAACTGAGCAAACCTAATAATGCCATGAAGCTAAAAGGTGCATCAAATAGCAGTAAGCCAGAGACCACACCAATTAAGGCCAGTGGCACGGTAAACCAAATCACGATAGGTTGGCGAACAGAATTAAACAGCAATACCGTGATTAAGAACATCGCCAAGTATCCCATAGGGATAGAGCTAAAGACCGACTTTTGGGCTTCTGTTGAGGTTTCATATTCGCCCCCCCATTCAAGTTCATAACCGAGAGGCAAAGGGATGGCTTCAATATCATGGCGTATTTTTCTAAACACTGAGTCAGCGGTTTCTTCACTATCTAGGCTGGGGTTAGCCATGACTGAAATCACACGTTTACGATCTCGGCGCATGATCAGCGGGTTTTCCCATTGGCTGTCAAAAGTTGAAATCACTTGTGCTGCGGGCACAAAGGCGTTGTTTTCAGTGCTCCAAATCTGCAATTTCCAAATACTATCGATATCGAGACGTTCTTCATCGGGTGAACGGGCAATAATAGGCATAAGGTGACTCTTATCACGGTACACACCGACCGTTTTACCCCCAAAATTAATCAATAATGCATTATCAATATCTTGCTTGCTGATCCCAGCTTCACGGGCTTGAGCGTTAGCGATTTCAGGACGGATCACTAACAATTGGTTACGCCAATTATGCCTCACACTGTCAGCACTGGGCTCGTCTTTTAAAATCGTTTCTGCTTTCGCGGCTAATTGACGCAAAATAAGCGGATCCGCGCCGTAAAAACGGGCTTCGATTTTAGCGGCAGGTGCTGGGCCATTTTCAAGGTATTTAAAGCTGTATTGCGCTTGTGGGAAATGGAGGCGTAGGTCATGAGAAACCGCTTTAATATAGTCGTATAAATGCGGTAAATCATCCATTTCAATTAACAGTTGCGCATAGGCCGGGTAGCCTTTTTCGGGAACATAAGGCAGTACAAAACGTTGAGCACCTTGGCCTATGACCGTTGTGATGTTCACGACGCCTAAGTCTTTTTCATTTTGTTGCTGCCAAATATGTTGTTCTAATTGGCTGACAAAATCTTCTGTAGCATGAACATCAGTGCCTTCTGGCATCCATACATCAACAAAAAATATCGGAGTATTAGAGGCGGGGAAGAAGACATTCTTAATGTGACCAAAACCCGATACTGATAAGATTAACGCTGTAATAACAGCGGCTAAGGTGAGTAAGCGAAAACGCATACAAAGGCTGAGCAGTTGTCGGTAGAGGGTAAACATCCAGCCTTTGTAGGGATCGTCATTACCACTTTCTTCTACAGTGCCATCTTTAAACAGTAAGTGGCAGAAGAAAGGGGTTAAAGTAATGGCGGTGATCCAACTGATAAACAGTGAAATCAGTAAAACTTGAAACAGTGATACACAAAACTCTCCCGTGGCTGTATCAGATAAGCCAATAGGCGCAAAAGCGATAATGGCAATAATCGTCGCGCCCAGTAGCGGCCATTGGGTTTGATTGACAACACTTTTAGCCGCTTCGAGTCGCGTTTTCCCTCGTTTTAACGCAATTAAAATCCCTTCGGTAACAACGATGGCATTATCCACTAACATGCCTAGGGCGATAATGAGAGCGCCTAATGAGATGATTTGTAAGTCAATATTGAGCACACTCATTACAATGAAAGTGCCTAAAATGGTGAGCAGCAATACGACCCCCATTAATAAGCCAGAGCGTACGCCCATAAAGACTAATAAAACGATAATGACGATGGCGATAGATTCTGCCAAATTGATCAAAAAGCCATTAATGGTTTGGTCGACCATTTTGCCTTGATCATAGACTTTATTGAGTTCTATGCCGAAAGGTCGTTCGCTGTCTAATGCCTGAAGGCGCTTTTCAACGGCTTGGCCGACATCAACAACATTCACCCCACTGGAAAAAGCGATCCCCATGGATAGCGCTGCAGCGCCTTGATTACGATATAAATGGCTAGGTGTTTCATCATAAGTTTTATAGACTTTAGCGATATCACCTAAATAAACCAGCTGAGCACTGCCCGGTGCACTCACCAATAAGTGTTCCATCTCACTAACGCTATGAAATTCACCTGTAGGGTGAATACGGATCCGGTTATCACCCACACGGATGCTGCCCGCATTGGATACACCATTTTGATTGTTAATTAAACTGTAAATGTAATCGGGATTAAGGCCCAGTGCATTGAGTTTTTGCTGTGATATTTCAACAACGATTTGCTCGCTCACTTTACCGGCAATCGTGACTTTTTTGACTCCAGGTACCAGCACTAATTCACGTCTTACAAAATCAGCATAATTTTGTAATTCGCGAGCAGTAAAACCTTGACCCGCAATATTAAATAAAATGCCATATACGTCACCAAAATCATCGATGACAGAGGGGGTTGCCACTCCAGATGGCAGTTTGGGAATACTATCGTTGATTTTACGCCTGACTTCATCCCAAATCTGTGGCAGAACATGGCTGGGATAATTTTCTTTTATCTCTATTTGTATTTGCGACATACCCGCACTGTTAATGGAAGTAATATGCTTGATACTGTCCAGTTGTTGCAGTGCATCTTCAAGGGGCAAGGTCACTTCTTCTTCGACTTGCTGGGGGGATGCACCGGGGTAAGCGGTGATCACTAGCGCCTGTTTGATGGTAAATTCTGGAAATTCGAGTTGACCTAATTTTAGAAAGGATAAGCTGCCACCTATTAATAAGAGTAGGGCAAACATCCAACTGATGACTTTATGTTGAATAGCGTATTGCGCAACATTCATTGTTATACTCCTCGCTGCCAACGTAGCGCTTTCACTTTCATGTCATCACTTAAATGTTGTATTCCCGCAACCACAACCCGTTCGCCAGATTTAAGCCCGCTGAGCACTTCAATGCCATTGGAATGAACGGTGCCGATAACCACTTTACTGGCATGTACAGTTTGGTTTTTTTCATCAAATATCCAGACAATACTGGCATTATCACTATCACGTTTAGCGATGGCGGTTTGTGGGAGTACGATGGCGTTGTGACTATGGTCGGCTTTGACTAAATCAAGGGTCAGTGTTGCACTCATTCCGGGAAAAACATTAATATCATCAGGCTGTTGTAAACTAAAGGTAGCGGCATAGGTTTGGCTACCGGGAGTCACTTCAGTGGAATATTCTTTTAATGTCACAGGGTAATGGTGCTCAGGTTTGGCATTAAAAGTAATTTGTGCAATACGGGCGCGTGCTTCATCGTAATCTTTGATGGAAGCGGCCAAGGTTTCTGGGACTTGAATAACCGCATCGATGGTGGCATTTTTTTGTAATGTCAGTACGGCTTGATTCGCTTGCACAATTTGATGATTATTAATAATACGTTTGGCAATGATGCCAGTAAAGGGAGCGTGAAGCTGAGTATAACTCAGGTTATCTTTGGCGTTGGCTAATGCTGCTTTGCTGGATTTTAATTCGGCTTGTGCGTTATCAAATTCTGCTTGAGAAATGAGCTTTTGTTTAAACAATTGTGTTTTTCGTTTGAAGTCGGCGTGGGTAAGATCATAGTTTGCTTCACGGTTTAGAAGGGCATTTTGAGCATCTCTGTCATCCATCTGTGCTAATAATTCCCCTTTTTGAACTGTTTGCCCTTCAAGTAGAGGGAGAGCAATCACTTGCCCGGCAATACGAAAGCTTAAATTAGCTTCTTGATTGGCTTCTATTTTAGCGGGAAAAGTGCGAGCTTGTGCTGAACCTATAGGGTCAATGGTCATTAACTTTACGGGACGAATAGGCTCAACGGCGGTGGTGCTGGTAGCGGGATTACAACCGCTAATGAGGGACGTAAGTAGCACTAATGTAATAGTGCTAAATGAAAATTTCATCCATGGCTCCTAAAATGTCATGTAAAGTATGCTTGCTTAAAGCAAAAAAATTAGCCTATCTAACAAGTGATTAGACGACTAAAAGCGTTTGTATTGTTTTGCCGCAAACTATACCGAAGAGATGCTTGTTATTCAATCCACATAATCGTTAAGGTTTTTTATATTTTTTTGAGTTGATATTCTTTAATGTATCGCTGAGTTAATGGGTTGGTGAATATGAATAACATAGAATGATCGTCCTGATTTTTGATGTGCTGTGTATCGAATGAGTAAAAATCATCAAGAAGTGCATCTTACCTTTCGCAGCATCTTGATGAAGTGAGCCAATGGAGAGTGAACCACATGTCGTATGGAATCGGGTTTTAACGATAGAGCGTTATTCGTTAAGCAAGGCCCAATCGCCAATGGAGTATATTGTTATCTTCTTCGTATAACTTAGTGTATCAAAAGGTTACTTTTTACCTTTATCAAACCAAGGCTCGTTAGGGTTATCACCATCGCTATCGCTGATAAGTTCAATTTCACCACCGGTTTCCACTGCCAATTCTTGCAGGAATTCAAAGGTGCTGCTCTTGGCGGAAATACCACCTGTTTTGCCTTTGTCTTGCTCGATAACAGCAAGGTGTTGAGCGGCTACGCTAACGGTACCGGTGAAAATGGTGGGATTAAATTCAACTGTGGGGGTTTCAACAGTATATTTACTGCGCACTTCATCTTGCCAATTGCTGCCGCCACAGGGGGTGTTCGGGCTAGCATTTTCATCACCATCAGTAGAGCCGTATACTCGTAATCTGGCACCGTTATCGGCTTCTACATTGAACTGTGTTCTTAAATCATCGGCAGCGCTACACATTGCTTGTGCAAGTGCGGTGCCCCCTGAGCAACCTTCATCATCTAGGTTGTTCATGGCTGTCATTGCACCCACAAAATCAACAAACCCACCCGTGACGGATTGCATATTATTGGCGGAGTTAAATGTGCGTACTTCAATGAGTTGTCCATTGATATTGGCATTAAAGAAGAAACGCGAGATTTTATCAATGGCTTCTTGTTTGGAATAAGAGCAGCGACTTTGTCCGTCTGTGCGGGTACTCATCATAGAGCCACTTCTGTCCATGACTAATACGCCATATGAGGGGACGGCTGCGCTTGCAGATAATACTGGAAGGGCGCTGGCGCTACACAGGAGCGTTAGCGAAATAAGACTTTTTTTCATTTTGATTAATTCCTTTTAAATGTAATCGTTTTCCATAACGACATGTTTTCATTTTGCTCCTCCTTTATTTTTAAGGGAGGAGCAATGATCTTAGATTAAAAAAACGCCTTTTCAATAAAACTAAAGTCTACTTATGACTCTTTTTTGTGGTTTATTTGGCGTTAGGTGTTTGGCTCACAGGTTTTGGTGGCTAAAATATAACAGGCAATTCCCATCAACATATTGGTGATAGGAAGGGCTAATAAAAGTCCTTCAACACCATAAATGTAAGAACCCAGAGCCGCGAGTGGTAGCATGAGAAAAAACAGTCTACATACATTGATCACTAATGAACTCATGGGCCTATGATAAGCATTGAGGCTAGTTGCCACTAAAATAATCACGCCTAAAAATCCATAAGCGCCGGGTAAAAATTGAATATAAAAGCTGAGCCAAGCGATCACTTGTGGATCTTCACTAAACAGGCTGGCGATAGGGGTGGCCAACAACATTAAAGGGATATACAGCAAGGTTTGAAAAATAAAAATAAATTTCAGTGAAAGCATTAAGGCTTGATGAGCTCGCACTTTTTGTCCTGCACCGAGGTTTTGAGCAATAAAAGGCACTAAGCTGGATGACAGTGCCATGACCACAATGAGCATCAGTGATTCAAGCCGAGTCCCTGCGCCAAAAGCGGCTACGGCTAAATGATTTTGTCTGGCGAGTATGGCCATTAACAGTGCGTTGGCAACGGGGTTAAGCAAATTCATTAATGTGGCTGGCTGGGCAATATGGGCCAGTTTTTTCCAGTTCTCTTGATAGCGTTTCATATTAATGCGTGCAAATTGTAGCATGCGCTTTTTGATGATCAGCAAATAACCTGATAGTAAAAAAGCAATAAACCAAGCGAGCAAGGTGGCAATGGCCGCACCTTGTATTTCAAGACGAGGAAAAGGACCCAGTCCAAAAATCAGTAATGGGTCAAGGATCACATTTATCAGTGCTGCCAATGACATGATCATGGCGGGGGATCGCGTATCCCCTGTTGAGCGCAATGCCTGATTGCCTATCATGAGTAGAACCAGTAACGGTGCACCTAAGTACCAAGGCAACATATAATCATGAATGTAAGGTAAACTGGCGGGAGTGGCGCCGAGCAGGCTAAATAATGGCCCAATGGACAGACTGCCTAATATGGCGATGATGCAGATAAGTGCAAAAGTGAGTAATAGAGTATCGTGTAAAAAGAGCTTGGCTTTTTTGTGATTATTACTGCCTATTAAGCGGCCTAAATTGGTTGAGACACCAGCGCCTATGCCAACCCCTATGCTTGAAACGATTAACGTAATAGGAAAGGTAAAGCTGATAGCGGCAAGGGCTTGTGTGCCTAATTGACTGATAAAAAATGTATCAACGAGATTAAACCCCAAAATGGTGATAATACCAATGAGGTTTCCTAGGCTCATTTTTAATAGTACAGGACCAATAGGCTGAGTCAGTAGCCCATGTCTATCATTCATTTAGAAGTCTGTTTAATTCGGTGTGAAAAGCCGATTCTAACAGGAACTTGGCAAGATTTTAAAAATCTTGCCAATAAAAATGCATTTTTTTTCAAAGCCCCCCTTGGAAGTGTCTAATTTGACCCCATATCTCGAACATCAATGGCAGTTTTATGAATGAAACTGCCTAATGTATTTGTTTAAAACCAACAATGATTGTTGGTCAACCTACTAGGAGCATCCATCGATGAATATTCGTCCTTTACATGATCGTGTCATCATTAAGCGTTCAGAAGTTGAATCAAAGTCAGCTGGCGGTATTGTGCTGACCGGAAGTGCGGCAGAGCAGTCGAGCCGAGGTGAAATCCTCGCAGTGGGTAATGGCCGTATTCTTGAAAATGGCGACGTGAAGGCGTTAGACGTAAAAGTTGGCGACATCGTTATTTTTAATGAAGGTTATGGCGTTAAAAAAGAAAAGATTGATGGTGAAGAAGTCCTGATCCTTTCTGAATCAGATCTAATGGCGGTAGTGGGTCAATCCCCCTCATTGAAAAACACCCACACCGAACTTAATCCCTAAGTCGCCCCAGATTAACTGCGGTACTTAGCTTAAGCATTAAAGAACTTAAAGGATAATCAAAATGACAGCAAAAGAAGTTTTATTTAGCAATGACGCTCGCGTAAAAATGTTAAGCGGCGTGAATGTATTGGCGAATGCGGTAAAAGTGACCTTAGGCCCTAAAGGTCGTAATGTTGTGCTTGATAAAAGCTTTGGCGCGCCACTGATCACCAAAGATGGTGTATCTGTTGCCAAAGAAATCGAACTTGAAGATAAGTTTGAAAACATGGGCGCACAAATGGTGAAAGAAGTCGCATCTAAAGCTAATGATGCGGCGGGTGACGGCACAACCACGGCAACGGTTTTAGCACAAGCGATTGTGACTGAAGGCTTAAAAGCTGTTGCTGCAGGCATGAATCCAATGGATCTTAAGCGTGGTATCGATAAAGCTGTGATTGCGGCGGTATCTGAGCTTAAAACACTATCGCAAGATTGTGCCGATAGCACAGCCATTGCGCAAGTGGGTACCATTTCTGCTAACTCTGATGAGTCAATCGGTGAAATCATTGCGACCGCTATGGAGCGTGTGGGCAAAGAAGGTGTGATCACAGTCGAAGAAGGTCAAGCACTTGAAAATGAGCTAGACGTTGTTGAAGGTATGCAGTTTGACCGTGGTTACCTATCACCTTACTTCATCAACAAGCCAGAAACCGGCAGTGTTGAGCTAGAAAACCCATACATTTTGCTGGTTGATAAGAAAATTTCTAACATCCGTGAGTTATTGCCTATCCTTGAAGGTTTGGCAAAAACAGGTAAGCCACTGCTTATCATCGCTGAAGATGTTGAAGGTGAAGCATTAGCGACATTAGTCGTTAACAACATGCGTGGCATCGTTAAAGTTGCGGCTGTTAAAGCGCCTGGTTTTGGCGATCGTCGTAAGGCGATGCTACAAGATATCGCTATTCTAACGGGCGGTACTGTGATTGCTGAAGAAATTGGTCTAGAGCTTGAAAAAGCGGCATTAGAAGACTTAGGCAGTGCAAAACGCGTCCTTATTACTAAAGATGATACGACTATCATTGACGGTGTGGGCGAAGAAGAGCAAATTCAGTCACGCGTCACGCAAATTAAATTACAAGCGGAAGAGTCGACGTCTGACTACGATAAAGAAAAACTGCAAGAGCGTATGGCCAAATTGGCTGGTGGTGTGGCGGTTATCAAAGTCGGCGCGGCAACTGAAGTTGAAATGAAAGAGAAAAAAGCCCGCGTAGAAGATGCATTGCATGCAACACGCGCAGCAGTTGAAGAAGGTGTGGTAGCTGGTGGTGGTGTTGCATTGGTTCGCGCAGCAAGCAAGATTGGTGAGCTTGATGTGATTAACGAAGATCAAAAACACGGTATCGTGATTGCCCTTCGTGCCATGGAAGCACCACTGCGTCAAATCGCGGCAAATGCGGGCGAAGAAGCATCAGTTGTGGCGAACAACGTTAAAAACGGTAGCGGTAACTATGGTTACAATGCCGGTAATGACACTTACGGTGACATGTTAGAAATGGGTATTTTGGACCCAACTAAAGTGACCCGTAGTGCATTACAGTTTGCAGCATCGGTTGCAGGACTAATGATCACAACAGAAGCTATGGTTGGCGAAGTGGCTCAAGAAGCACCTGCAGCGCCAGATATGGGCGGCATGGGTGGAATGGGCGGTATGGGTGGTATGGGCGGCATGATGTAAATCATGTTGGTCTAAGCACTTAATAACGGCGTTATGATTGCGCTCGCATAAGAAACACTATGCGTCGCTTATCAAGCCTTATTCTTAAGCGCTTACCCTACGCATTATCGTTAAGATAGTAAAAGCCCGAATAGTAATATTCGGGCTTTTTTGCTGTTTCAGATTGGCTTGGTTAACCCAAGCTGATAAGAAAACCTCGATATTTTTGAAGTATCGAGGTTTTTTTGTGTGTGGGGTTATCAGTATTATCACCTTGTAAGTTGTCATTTCTATCGCAGGTATTTTATTCAATCAAAATAAGGCCGTGGATTCCCATCCAAATTTTCCCAAAAGGGGATAGACAGTGATTTCCTCTTGAATAACCTTTGTAGTTGAGTACCTCATCATTTTATTCACCGTCATCATTATCGGCTCATATTCGTCATTTGATGTTTAGGGTTAACGAATGTCGTGATGATAAGGATGTTAAAGAACGACCTGACTCAATTAAGGCTCTTGTGTGATGTGGTTGCATTGAATGACACGCTGAGTTTTTCGCTTTTACCATCAGAATGGCATACTCTTGCCGCGATAGTTTTTAGTATATTTTATTCTGTGCTTTTTTGAGGTACTTGTTAGCGGGTTATTTTAATAAGGTCTGATAATTTGTTTGTGAATTAAAGGTATTATGGCATTAAATGCCTTATATCGTTTTATGCGATATAAGGCACTCATGATAAAAGTTATTATAAATCCCATTCAAACAATTCAGTTGCAACAGCACAAAGAGATGTACTCACCCGTGAACCACTATTGTTACTGTCGCGTTTTAGGCAGCGGTGATATCCATCATAGTGCATAAATCTTAAGTGTCCTGTATTGTTCATATACTGCCAGGAATAGAAAAAATTAGATGCACTTTTTTGACAATTCTGTAGGATTATATTACCAAAAACAGAGGCTAGGCAAAGATCGGGCCGAGCGGAATTTAGCATTCTTCCTGATGACTTATCATGGATCCAAACGTTATTAGCATTGGCACTACAATGTTGTACATAATGAATTTCTTCTCCATCTTCTAATGGACCGTTTACTTGCAGGCAGGCGTTTTGATCCGCTCCATAGATGATGACTTCTTGGCATGGCTGGCCAGAGCAGCTAAGTGGGGCCGTTATGATTACACTTCCGGAAGCATTTGGATTTGATGCTGGCATTAACTCGGTGTTTGTTGATGCGTATCCTATAGCATAACTTCCTCCACCTCCCCCACCACTGGGATTATTTGCTCCCCCACCTCCACCATAGCCATTTCCTCCATCTGTACTGCCATCACCACCTTTTCCTGTATATCCATTTGTGCCTGCAGGTGCACCTGCTCCTCCTTGTCCTAGGCCATTAGGATTGCCTCCTCGTCCAACTGTTTCACCTTTTTTTTGAACACCATCTAATCCAGCTGCACTACCACCGAAGGCTACCCCTCCTTTTCCACCAGTTCCTCCATCAGTAGAGTTCCAGTCGCCACTGTATTTTTTCGCATTGCCACCTCTTCCCCCTCCACCAGCAACGAGAAGATAGGTATCATCTGCACTGACAATTGTAGCCTGGCCAGAGCCTCCTGCTATAGATATGGTTAAGGGATTGGGTAGCGCGCTGACAAGTTGGTAAGTTCGCGCTTCGCCTCCGTTTCCTCCACTACCACCATCGCCGTTAAAAGCTGCATCATTTCCCTGCGCCCCCTTAGCACCAAATGCCTGTATAATGACAACATCATGATCGGCGATCCCTAACTCATTAATATCAAATTGTAGGGATTGTGTTGTAGTACAGACGAGTGCATTATTGTTGATACTTTCATTGAAGCCTTCGGGGCAGGAGTTTATGCTTGAAAAAGCGGTATTAGAGAATGTTGCTGTGATATAAGTTAAGCCCATTAAGCATGCTATTTTTGAGTATGAACGCCGCTTTTCTTTACTCATGAATAACAGGCTTTCGCTGATACTCAGCTGAGAAACAAAATAATAAAATATCTTATTTTTTATTTCATGCTGGATCTTTTTCCAATTAAATAAATGCATAGTATATCTCCAAACATTATACAGAATAAAAAACATAACGTTAAATCCTGAATTTAGATTTACCTGATAGTTACTTTTGAATAACGATATGTTAGCTTGTTATCAGGCATTAAATAAGTTAGTAGAAATATTGTTTTACAATTGTTTAACTGATGGGCGTTTGAATGTTACATCGAAAATTCATTTTTTTTCTTTCAATCATTTTTTTTAAATTTTTATTTATTTATGTAAAAATTATTCAGTAGCATATTGGTTTTATTTATTCTTACCTGTGTTTTTTCACTTTATAAACTTGTTTTATTTAGTTTTTTATTAATTATATTTTATTACAATTATATTTCATTTTATACTTTCAATTTTTTGGGTTTTTTGTTTTAACAATTCAATGATGCTGATTAAATGATTAAGCACCTGTATTAAATTGATATTTATATATTGTGTTTTTCATTAATGATTATATGATCAAATAATTGTTTTTTTATAGTTTGTTATAATCGTTAAGTTTATTTAATCTTTTTCAATAAAATAAATATCACGATTAAATTTAATTAATTTTTGTTTTTTCCTAAATTCATATAATAAGTGCAACATTCATGGATAATCAGATGAGGAGAAGCCAACTGCAGGTAGTGGTATGCTTTTCATCGACAAAATCAAAGCAGTATTACCATGAGCTACCAACAGTTGACTGAAGGTAAAAGATATCAAATTTCTGCCTTACTTGCAGAAGGTTATTCAAAAGCGTCCATTGCCCGAGCATTATGTTTTCACCCAGCAACAATTGGACGGGAATTAATGAGAAATAGCACGGAAAAAGGTTATCTCCCTGAGCAAGCACAACAAATCGCAGTAGACAGAAAGAAATCAGCAGCGAAATACACCGTAAGCCAAGACGCTGTGATGTTTACAGAGTTGATGCTTGAGCACCAATGGAGTCCAGAGCAAATTAGTTATATTGCCAATAAGATAGATATTTCTGTCTCGCATGAATGGATTTATCAATATGTTGCTCAGGATAAAGCCAATGGTGGAACGCTTTACACGCACCTTAGGCAAGGACATAAAAAGTACCGTAAAGGAAAGTATAAAAAACGCCGCAGTCCGATAGTGCGATTAACTGTGCGATTAACTGAGCCACCCATTGCGATTAACCAAGCCACCCATTGTTAATTCCCTCGTTAAACTGGCATTGTTATTTTCTGCTTGCCTGAAGTTGAGCAATATGATGCTGCACGTATTAAAGCGATTCGTGAACAAATGTATGTGAGTCAAACACTGGCCTAAACAAGAAGTGCTGTTTACCCCTATTTGTATAAGCCCATCTAATTTAGCTATAAGGCTTTCTTTACGATTAAGATAAGAAGCTTAATCGCAAAGAAAGATAACTTTTTTATGGATAAATTCTGATGGGTTAATTTATATATTATTCACTAGGTTCAATGATGACCTCGGCTTCAATGCGGCGATTGGCTTCATTTGCAATGGGTGAATGTCCTAGAATGAGAGGTTGAGAAAACCCATAGCCTATTGAGGTGATCCGAGCGGGATCAATATTAAATTTCAAAACTAATAGCGCCTCAACGGCCTCTGCACGGCGGGTTGACAATGACAGATTGTATTTAGCCGAACCAATGCGTGAAGCGTGACCGGATATGGTGACCTTGCTATTGGGATTTGCTTTCATAAAATCAGCAACTTTTTTGATATCTTGATAAGCGGTTTCGTTAATGACTGTCGAGTCATGATCAAATTTTGAATCAATATCAAATCGATGCGGCGTATTCACTAAAGGGGGGGTATTATTAGCAACCTTATCGACTTTGACGGCTTGAGTCACTGTTGCTGTGGGAGTGGGTAGGTTTTTTGCTTTACTGCCAAAACGGTAACTGAGTTTAATGCCCCAGTAATTATTTTCTAGATCGTAGAAATTGTTTTGAGTCGGATTTAAGTCTTGGTAATGCCGATAAACAGCCGAGAGCATAATGTTTTCAGTAATATTAAAACCAACTCCTGCGCCAATATAAGGCGTGTAATCGGTATGATTACCTGCTTCGCTATTACCATAAATGTTACCCCATTGATTGGTGATTTTTGAATCATATCGCATTGCACCGATTTCAGCATTGATATTCCAGCGTTCAGCGAAGGGATAATAACCAATTAGGCCCAATGTGACCCCTTTGGTGTCTATGCTGCCATAATCATTGAGTTCACCGTTGAAATGGGTCCAATTGGCTTGACCTAAATCTCGATAACCTAGCTCCAGTCCGATATATTGATTGAACATATAGCCTGTGAATAGTTCCCAGCCATATGGGGTATTGTCATCGCAGGATGAGGTGGCACTCTTGTCACATTGAACTTGATAATCGTTAATACCCGTACCTGCACCAATATACCAAGGACTCATTTCTGTATCAGCAGATGCGGAAAATGAAATGACAGAGGTGAGTAATGTTGACAGTAATATTTTATTTTTCATACAACCCTTTAATGTTTTTTTTAGTATGTCGATAGATAAACTAAAGAAAGCAATGAGGAGATAAAATCAGGTGTAATACTTAGGTCTTATTAAAAGGGCTTTGTTTTTGAATAGGGTTTTACATTTTTAACTCATGTTAACAGTAAAGAGAGGTATGATAAGCAACAATAAAAACTTAAAAAATACAGGTTATTAATAAGGTAGTCTGGTTTTGAATGGGCGAGTTGATAAGTACAAACTCGAAAATTTTAGTCTTTTATGCACAATCATTAATTAAGTCTGCTTTGAAGGATAATCTTGTATTGTATATGAAGTTATTTATGCTAAAAATGAGAGGTTAAATCGTTCAAGTTAACCTTTTAAGTATAACGTTTTTATTGTGTTAATATTTTTGTGAGTATTTTAAATAAACTAAAGAAGAAAAAAGTCGGTGTAATCACCAGCTTTTATCCATTAATGAATGTGTTAACATTTCTTATTTATAGCTTTCTATAAGCTGAACTAATGAGTAAAAGCGTAATAAAAGTAGCTATTTTACTTAATTTGAGCTGAAAGGGACTTTCTTCTGTCATATTGCCACATTATAGTGCTGCCATCAGTTCATTCATCCCGTTAATTTAAAAAATGACCCTCACTTTATTAACCAGTATTGCTGTTTTTGCTTTTTTTTATGTCATTACGCCGGGCCCAAGTAATATTACCTTGATGTCATCGGGCGTTAATTTTGGTTTTAGACGCAGTTGTCCACAATTATTGGGTATTGTCGTGGGCTTCCCTTCACTAGTATTAGTGACGGGCTTGGGGTTAAGTGGTTTTTTTCATGAATACCCAGTGGTACAAATGACAATAAAATACTTAGGGATAGCTTACCTGTTATACCTTTCATGGTGTATCGCCATGAGCCATACAAAAGTGGATGCAAAGAACACAGTGAAGCCTTTTGGTTTTATTCAGTCAGCGTCATTACAATGGGTAAACCCAAAGGCATGGGTTGCGGCATTAACCGCTATTGCAACTTTTACTTCTAGTGCTCAGACGATGAATAAACAAGTACTCGTCATTGCAATTGTCTTTTTACTGGTGACATTACCTTGTGCTTTGCTGTGGCTTTATTCGGGGAAAGTATTACAGCCCTTGCTGAAAAACCCTGTTTATCAAAATAAATTTAACTATATCATGGCTGGGCTGTTAGTGACGGCCATTATTCCAATGCTGAGTGTGTAGAGGAGGCGGTCGCTGAAAGGTAAATAGAGTTTTTATTGTAAATGTTTTGATACAGCTAATTTCTGTAAATATCCATTGGTTTGCTATTCTATTAAGTGTAGTGCAAGTATTTTTCTCTAAATTTAAGGTTTCAAAATGACTCACCTTTTTTGCTTCCTTAGGTTTTTGGTGATCCAATGAGATAATAATAAGTTAATAAATTCGTCGTTTTTATTTTTTATTAAGGAAAATTGAGGCAAGGTGATGCGGGAGTACTTTGCTTCCTAAGGAAAGCGTCAATGGTCTTAACAAATAAAGGCAGTCATTACTTTTACACCAATGATGGCATTAAATTACATTATCTGGATAAAGGTGAAGGTGAGGCTATTGTCATGTTGCCTGGCTGGTCTCAGTCGGTTGAACAGTATCATAATCAAATGGATTTTTTCAGTCAGCATTATCGAGCGATTGCACTTGATATGAGGGGGCATGGGCACTCGGAAATTGCAAAGTATGGTTATAAAGTCTATCGATTGGCGAAAGATCTGGATGAACTATTAGTGCATCTATCTCTAGATAATGTGGTGTTGTTAGGGCACGGTTTAGGCTCTGCGGTGATCTTGTGTTATTGGGATTTATTTGGGGCGCATAAAGTCAATAAACTGGTTTTAGTTGAGAGAGTGGCCGCTATGGTCAGTAACCCTGAATGGAGCGCTCAGCAAATAGCAGATTATGGCCCTCTGGTGGATCCTGATTCGGCAATGGAGATTTATAATACGGTTTATGGCTGTCAGGGAAATAATTATAAAGCCATGTTATTGAATCATGAAATCTCCGATAAAATGCCTGTAAAAGAAAAACAATGGTTAATTGAGAATAGTTACAATTTTCCTGGCAAGTATGCCGCAGAGTTGATTTATAATCACTTTCATCAAGATTGGCGAGATGTCATTTCGCGCATTTCCGTGCCGACACTGATAGTTGGGGGACGAGGGAGTCCCACATCTGTGAGCTCTCAAGAGTGGATCCATGAGCAAATTAAAGGCTCTAAATTGGTTATTTTTGAGGAAGAAGAAGGAGGAAAGCATTTTATGTTTATTGAGGGAGCCGATAAGTTTAATCGTTTAGTGGATGAGTTCATGAAAGCACATTGAAGGGATTGTAACTGACAAACAAAAGCGGCTTAATCGGCCGCTTTTATTTTACGTTAAATTTATCAATTTAAACGGCGACGTCATCAAACAAATGTATTCCTGTGATGGTCGATACTTCTTCAATATATTGACGGACTGTTGCTGGAAACTGAATGTCTTTAATGACAGTGAGGTTTCTCAATGTTGGGAAAATATTGATGTCATCATAGTTAAGGCGATTGTGTCGCTCTGATGGCAAGACTAGCCAATCAATCTTTTCAAGTTGTGGATGTAGCCGGTTTAAGTATTCAGCTGTATTGTAATAAGCCGTGTCAAAGTTTATGCCCATTGTCTGGGTTTTCTTCTGCGTAAACCAATCCCTGGCTTCATCACACTGAAATTCTGGAAGAGGGATTTTTAGCCAGCGAGGGTACATTAAGGCAGAGCTTAATTGCTTCGTTTTGGTTATCCATTCATTAATTACACTATCTAAACGAGCAAGATCAAGCATTGGCTGATCCGCTATTTGATCTAGGTAGCTGGCAATGTCTAAACTTTCGGCCATATAACTGCCATCGGCTTTTTGTAAAATAGGCACCAGATTGGCCCCCACTTTTTCAATGCGAGCTTGAACGTCATGGTTTTGCAAAAAGACATACTCGACATCCAGTTGTTTGTAACCCACGACCATCATAGCTTTAACGCAATAAGGGCAATGATCAAAGAGAAAGAGTTTCATATTAGAAGGCCAAAAAGAGTCATGACATTATTTTACGCTGATAAATCTAGAAAGCCATGATGTATAAACATCTTCGACTTAATCGGTACTGGAGGTTTAAGCATAAAATCAATGGGCTAAGCAATTTAGCCCGAGACGTTAAATGATATCATTTTACGCGATATCAATTTAAATGAGATTAGTGCGATCCGCTAACGGCTCACACACAGATTATCGATTAGACGAGTGGTGCCCATTTTTGCCGCGATTAAAATAACCAGTGATTTATCATCATTGGATGCAGGGTAGAGGTTGTTGGCGTTACGTATTTCAACATACTCAGGCTCAAAACCTACATTGATGAGTGTTTGCTCATGTTCTTGCGTGATCTCATTGAGGTGAATGCCTTGTGTGATGTCATTAGCAATGGCATCCATGACCTGTTTAATGGTGGCGGCTTGCTGTTTCTCAGAGGACGTTAGATAACCATTACGAGAGCTCATAGCAAGCCCTGACTTTTCACGCATGGTTTCTATGCCAATGATTTCAATGGGTAAGGACAAATCTTCAACCATGGTTTTAATGACCAAAAGTTGTTGAAAATCTTTTTGACCAAAAAAAGCAAAATCAGGTTGAATAATATTAAAGAACTTACACACCACCGTAGCCACGCCTCGAAAGTGTCCAGGGCGGCCTGCACCACAAAGGGTTTCTGATATTTTTGGGACTTCGACGTAGGTTTGTACGTCCATGCCATTTGGATACACTGTGGCCGCATTGGGGGCGAAGAGTAAGGCTGTACCGGCATCCGTTAATGCTTGTTGATCGGCGGCTAAGGTTCTTGGATAGGAGTCAAGATCTTCATTTTGTCCAAATTGCATGGGATTGACAAAAATGGAGGCCACCACATGATCGGCTTTTTGAGCGGCAGCTTCCACTAAGCTAATATGGCCTTGGTGTAAGTTGCCCATTGTCATGACTAAGGCTACGGTTTCGCCTTTTTCTCGCCAATGTTTAACTTGAGCTCGCACTTGGCTAACAGTGTGAAGAGTGATCATAACGGCTTGATCCTATCGATTATCATTTCATCATTAATGCAGTAATTAATGTCATTAACTCACGTAATTAACTAAAAGTATGTTCAGGGCTAGGGAAAGTACCTTGTGCGACTTCGTCAATGTAAGCACGGATAGCACTGCGAATTTCGCCTGTTTGTTTAAGGTAGTTTTTAGAAAAACGTGGTATATAACCACTTGAGATCCCAAGTACATCGTGCATGACTAAAATTTGACCGTCAGTATCATTACCTGCACCTATACCAATAACGGGAATAGTCAGTGCCTCTGTAATGGTTTTTGCTAATGAAGCTGGAATGCACTCCACAACCAGTAATTGTGCCCCAGCAGCTTCTAATGCTTTGGCTTCATCAAGAATACGTTGCGCATTATCGGCATCACGGCCTTGTACTTTAAAGCCGCCAAAAACATGAACAGATTGTGGCGTTAAGCCTAAATGGGCACAAACAGGAATGCCTCGCTCTGTTAATTTGGTGACAGTCTCCAGTAGCCAATGGCCGCCTTCCACTTTGACCATATTAGCGCCAGCTTTCATCAAGGTGCTGGCGTTCATCATGGCTTGCTCTGACGTGGCATAACTCATAAAAGGCATGTCGGCAATCAGTAATGCGCGTTCGATACCTCGGCGAACACAGCGAGTATGGTAGGCGATATCTTCAACGGATACAGGCAAAGTGTCTGAATGTCCTTGAAGTACCATACCCATCGAGTCGCCCACTAAGAGCACATCAACTCCCTCACTGTCAAAAGCACTGGCAAAACTGGCATCATATGCCGTTAACGCAGTGAATTTCTTCCCTTCTTGCTTAAATTTTAATAAGGTTGAACCCGTGATTTTTGACATAATTTAAACCTAATTCATACTGTGTTATTGCGCCAAAGCATACGAAGCGTGCGTTGGCGCTTCAATCACACTTAACTCTTGTTGTAATGCAGGTGTGATATACCTTTTTAAGGGGGTACCACAAGGTAAAATGAGTGTTGGTGCCAGTTCAAACAGGGGGACCAAAACAAAGCTACGTTGTGTCATTCCCATATGCGGAACGGTTAATCTTGAGGTTGATATGTGCTCAGCACCATAAAGAATAATATCCAAATCTAAGGTTCTCGGCCCCCAATGCTCCCGTCTTACCCGTCCTTGATTGTGTTCAATGCGTTGTAATGCATCAAGTAAAGCAATAGCCGATAAATGTGTATGAAAACCAGCAACCGCATTAACAAAATCAGGTTGTACAACGTCACCCATAGGCTTTGAGCGATAATAGCGAGACACTTTAAAATCAGAGTCAGACAGCCGTGACAGTGCTTGACAGGCTGAGTCTAATTGCGACTTCGGTTCGGCTAAATTGGCGCCCAATGCGACATAAACTAAGGTCATGTGCTTGACGTATCCTGATTATTGCTTGGTTTACGACGGCGCCCTTGATTAGAGCGACGTCTGCGCGGTGATTGTTTATTGGCCGAGCGAGCAATGACACTTCGCTGTTCTTCACTGCCTTCGACAAAACTTTTCCACCAAGCCGCTTGCTTGGCAATCGTGCCGCCTTCAGCATCAGCACGCAATAACAGTAAATCGTAAGCGGCTCTGAATTTAGGGTGTTCCATAAATTTAAAGGCGCGTGTGCCTCGATTACGTTCAAACCTGAGTTGTAGCTGCCAAATATCTTTAGTGATGGTACTAAAACGTCTTGGAATACTGATAGAGCGGCATTGTTGCTCCATCACATCTCCCATAGCAGCATAATAGGCATCATAAGCGCTTAAGCCACTTTCAAGTGCGATATCATCAGCCCGTTGACTGAGAGGGTACCAAAGCAAAGCGGCATAGAAGAAAGCTGGAGTCACAGGCTTTTCTTGTTGAATTCTTTGATCGGTATTGTCCATCATTTGTTCAATGAGAGCAGAAATCGGTGCTTGGTTGTCTTCATTCAGTTGCGTGTCAACCAGTGGAAATAGAGGGCGAAATAAACCTAACTCACGCATCATATGGTAATTCTTTCGCGCTTTACCCGATAAGAACATCTTGAGGACTTCTTCATACATGCGTGCGGCAGGAATGTCTTTTAATAAAGACGCTAAGTTAGGAATAGGTTTAGCGGCTCTTGCATCGATTTGCATGTCTAATTTAGTGGCAAAGCGCACGGCGCGTAACATGCGCACGGGATCTTCACGATAACGGGTTTCGGGATCGCCAATTAATCTTAATGTACGAGAGCTCAGATCGTGTAAGCCGCCACCATAGCTGTGAATACTAAAGTCACTGATATCGTAATATAGGGCATTGACGGTAAAATCACGTCGTTCGGCATCTTCATCAATGGTGCCGTAAACATTGTCACGTAATAGGCGGCCAGAAGCGTTGGTTTTAGATATTTTTTCGCCGCTATCAACATGATGGCCCCGTAAGGTCGCCACTTCAATGACATCGCGCCCAAAAACAATATGCGCTAAACGAAAGCGTCGTCCCACAAGACGACAATTGCGAAATAAGCGTTTAATTTCTTCAGGAGTAGCATTAGTGACCACATCAAAGTCTTTTGGGGCGAGTCCCAGCAAAATATCTCTGACTCCGCCGCCAACTAAGTAAGCTTTGTAGCCTGATTTATGTAATCTATACAGAACCTTGAGGGCATTTTCGCTAATTTGTCTGCGAGAAATACTATGATCTTTTCTCGGCACAACATCCAGCGTAAGCCCATCGGATGTGGCTTCTTCTGTGGTTGCTTTATCTTCAAATAGCTGTTTGCAGAATTGACTAATACGGCGAAAAATGGGACACCTCTGATTTAGATTGTCACTAAGATTAAAAATTTAGGGGCATATGATACCTCAAAAATTATAGATCCCCAAGCCAGCTGAACCTATGTGTTTTTTGTGCCGTTTAGGCGCTTAAAAACCAGGGTAACAGCATAGCTGTTTGTGTGGTGAGGTATTGGAGTCTAAATCCTGTTGGAAGCTGCTGAGATCTAGGAATGGTGTCATTGAGGGATGGGAGAAACCTGAATTAATGTAAGAGGTAATGTAAGAGTTAACGCAAGAGTATTTCAGTTTGTATGGGGATAGTGTTGGGGTCAAACTGAGCGCTAGCCTGAGCCAGCATAATGCGGGGATCGGCTTCAACAGTGACCGTTTTTTGTCCTAAAAATGCCAGGGCTTGATTAATGCTATTTTGGGGCTTCAATATATCGATGGCAGTTGCATGATTTTGTTTTGATAATTTTCTTCCTTCCTCTTCACAGGCCAGCGGTAAATGGAACCAATCTGGATGGAGTTTATTCAGTAAGTGAAATAAGCTCATTTGCCTACCTGTAGGAAGGAGCAAATCACTGCCTCTGACGACTTCTGTTATTTGCTGAAAGGCATCATCAATCACAACGGCTAATTGATAAGCATATAAGCCATCGCTGCGTTTAATGATAAAATCTTCCCCTGCAAAGTCGGCAGGAATAGGGATAGCGCCCTTTATTTGATCTTGGAACTGGGTAATGGCAATGGGATTGCGAACACGAATGGCCCCCGATGATTTTAGTTTCTGTCCACAACGGCCATCATAAATCCCGCCCATGGTTTTAATGTCTTTGCGGGAACACTGACAAAAGTAAGCTTGATTTTTACTCAACAATTCATCGATAACGGCTTGATAGTCGTCAATTCGCTGACTTTGATAGAGCACTGTTTCATCCCATTCAAAACCAAAAGCTTCAAGGCTCTGTAAAATGAGATCTGCGGCGCCTAACTGTTCACGGGGAGGATCGATATCTTCCATACGAACGAGCCATTGCCCTTGTGCTGAGCGAGCGCGTAAATAGCTTCCTAAGGCAGCGACTAAGGAGCCAAAATGTAAAGGGCCAGACGGTGAGGGAGCGAATCGACCTCGATAAGTTAGATCAGTCGAATGTGTCATGAGAATAGAGTGAGAAAAATAAAGGGTTCAAGGGGATGATAAACATATGGGGAGTAGCATTTAGGGTATAAAAGTACCGTCATGGCAATAGGGCATAATCGTCGGCAATCCTTTTGAAAGACAAGAAAATAAGCGATAGACAAAAACTGGCCATCGCTTATCTACTAGAGAGATTAACCCGCCAGTTGTTTTTCTTTAATTTCAGCCAAAGTTTTACAATCAATGCATTGATCGGCTGTTGGGCGAGCTTCGAGGCGGCGAACACCGATCTCGATACCACAAGAATCACAGAAACCGAAATCATCCTCTTCAATTTTTTGAAGGGTTTTTTCAATTTTCTTAATCAATCTACGCTCTCTGTCACGAGCACGTAATTCTAAGCTGAACTCTTCTTCTTGGGCTGCACGGTCGACAGGATCAGGGAAATTGGCTGCTTCGTCTTGCATATGGTTGAGGGTACGATCTACCTCCTCTCGCAGTTGTCCTCGCCATGCTTCAAGGATCACCTTGAAATGGGTCAACTGCTCTGAATTCATGTATTCCTCACCCGGTTTTTCTTGGTAAGGATCGACTCCTGCTATAGCGAGTACGCCAAGTTTTTTGTTGCCTTCAGGCATAACGCATCTCCTGTTAATCGTTTGCGTTCTGGGTGTCCATAATTAATGGCCGCTATCTATACCAGAATACATAAGTATAATCAAATAATTTATTTTTATTTTATTTTAGCAAAAACTTATTAATGACTATGGGGGCCTAAGGCCTTTTTATCAATACTTGACGTAAATTTAATCGTTGAACGCACAAGGTTTAACCAATTTAATTTCATCTTTATTCAGACTACAGCGATACGCTAACACTTCCACGCCCGCTTTTTGCGCTTGCTTAAGTAATGTTGCGTAGTCTGGATCTATATGCTTCGCGGCTTTAACGCTTTGTATCCCTGAATGTTGTACGACAAAAAGTAATACCGCTCTGTGGCCTGCCTTCACCATTTCCATGAGTTCTCGTAAATGTTTTTGACCTCGAGTGGTGACAGAGTCAGGAAAATAGCCTTGCTCGCCTTCCAGTAAGGTGCAACTTTTCACTTCTATATAGCAAAGGGGTAAATGTTCTGCTTCCAGTAAAAGATCAATACGACTATTTTCGTTACCGTATTTTACTTCTCTTTTTACGCTTTCGTAACCTAATAGCTCAGTAACGATCCCAGCTTTGATGGCTTCTTCGGCAAGAGCGTTGGCGCGGCCGGTATTGATCCCAATATAATGATTATCGCTCGTTTGCATTAACTCCCAGGTACGAGAATATTTGCGTTTTGGATTAGTGGAAGTTGAAAACCACACTTTATGATCTGGATACAAACAATTTTTCATGGAGCCTGTGTTGGGGCAATGTAGGGTGACTTCTGTGCCATCTTCTAATCGAACATCGGCTAAAAAGCGTTTATAACGCTTAATTAAAGTACCTGATTCAAAAGCGGGTGAAAATTTCATATTACATCATAGAGTAAGAAGACTAGATAAAGAGCATATCAAGATTAAGGTCTGAAAATAAGGGGTGATAAGTATCAAGGGGATAAACAGAGTGCCATCATCTAAGTACAGCACAGAGTACAGTAGAGAGTGCAGTAAAGAGTGTGATAAACGGTGTGCTTACAACCTGTAATCGAGTAAACTCTTTGCATTATAACCCCTACATTTTTACAACAACTTTCTAGCAACTGAGGCGATAAAGCGTCTGATAATTGTTTTATTCCTTGAGATAAATGGTTTAAGTGATGCAAGAAAGTGTTACAGGAGTCAAAATGAAAAATAGAATGACAGTGAAGCTCACCCATGAATTGGCCCCCGCACACTGGGGGCAAGCGAAAGTGAGTTTTCAAGACGATCAAGCCTATGTGCACTTAACTCTAGGGGAGTCATTACGGCAAATTCAAAAAGCGGCGCGAACATTACGCACTCAAGGTGTCACAGCGGTTGAGTTAGCTGGGGGAGAGTGGGATCTCGATAAGCAGTGGGCGTTTGCCCAAGGTTTCGCCACAGCGCGTTTCATTGCTGATATTCACTGGAGTGGTGACGACGCGATACGTAATGCGTTAACCCATAGATTAGAGGCAAGCTTTTTTGCTCGTCAGCTAGTCAATGCGACGCCAGAAAACTTAGCGCCTGTCACGCTTGCTGAGCAAGCGGCCACTTGGCTGGCAACAATCGGCGGTGACAAGGTGTCATATCGCATTATTGAAGGTGAGGCGTTATTGGCCGAGCAGTGGCATGGTATTCACGCTGTGGGTCGTGGCAGTGAACGTCCACCGGCATTATTAGAACTCGATTTTAATCCATTAGGTGACGATGCGCCGGTTTCCGTGGCGTTAGTGGGTAAAGGCATAACGTTTGACTCGGGTGGGTACAGTATTAAAAGCTCCGAAGGCATGTTAGGCATGAAGTGTGACATGGGCGGGGCGGCAACGGTGAGCGCAGCATTAGGTTTGGCCATTAAGTCGGGACTCAATAAACGGGTGAAACTCTTTTTATGCTGCGCCGAAAACCTCATTAGCGGTCATGCTTATAAACTCGGTGACATTTTAACTTATAAAAATGGAGTGACCGTTGAAGTGGTGAATACCGATGCCGAAGGCCGTTTAGTGTTAGCCGATGGTCTGCAAGCGGCCAGTGAAACAGGGGCTGGCTTGATAATAGATGCGGCAACTTTAACGGGCGCGGCGGTCATGGCATTAGGCACCAATTATAATGCAATTTTCTCACCTCAAACTGAAGTCTTGACCTTAGCGCAAGAAAAAGCGGCGCAGGTTGGCGAGCGTGTATGGCCGCTACCGCTAGATCCTTGGCATCAAGAGATGTGTCCATCACCTTATGCTGATACCGCCAATAGCCGCGCCATGAAAGGCGGTGGCGCAGGCGGTGCCTCTAATGCGGCCGGCTTCTTATCACGTTTTGTTAATCCTGAAATCAATTGGCTACACATGGACTTAGCATCTGCTTTTTCAGATTCTGGTGACAGTTTATGGGCCGCAGGGGCAACGGCGCATGGTGTGTTAACCATAGCCAACCTTTTGCAAGACTAATGCAGTAAGCGCTAAGTAATAATAGGACTATACCCAAACCACTTGAAAGTGCATGTTTTCAGAGCCCGTAAAAAGGCTTAATTCAAGGCGCATTATTGAAAGA
>NZ_CANLKR010000023.1 GCF_947491715.1 uncultured Shewanella sp.
TGTGCGTTTAACGCCCATTGCTTTTGAGGTTTTCATAGATAAGTCTCCAAAGTGTCAACTTACCTCAGGACGGAACAAAGCATAAATAACAAAAAGGCGCTTAAGCAGCGCCTTTTATTATTTCTCTTTCAATGAAAACTCTGAATGATGAAATATGATTTAAAATACGTAACCCACACTGACCATATACACCCAAGGATCGATGTTAGTATCAATAGTGACGGACTCACCCGCCAACTTAAAGCTCGCATCAGTGTCAATATCGGCATACCAAATCGAACCGTTAAGTAACCATTTATCGGTCAATTGATAATCCAAGCCAATTTGTCCCGCTATTCCCCATGAGTTGGATAAACTGATATCCGTTAATGCCCCATCTAAATCGTTGGTAAATTTAGTATCATAAAAATTGGTATAGTTTATCCCGAGGCCAATATAAGGTCTAAATTTTGATGTCGCATCACCAAAATGATATTGCACCACAAGTGTAGGAGGCAATTGTTTCGTTTCAGCAATATTACCAATATTAGGTAATGAAATATTATGACTAAAAGGGCTGGCCGCTAATAATTCAATGCCAATATTATCAGTAAACAAATACGCAAAATTCAATCCTAATTGTGTATCGCTACTGACATCAAATTCCCCTAGCCCAGCCACATCTTGACTAGACGCGTTAGGGGCCACTACAGCCACACCCGCACGTACAATAATATCACCCGCTTGAGTAGCATTTGCCGAAGCCGATAACCCCAATGCAACGAGTCCGATAGCAACAGCCTTTGAAAGCCTATTTTTTTTCATCATTTCATCCTCATAACTGCATTTTTGCAGTTTTTATTGATGGGCTAAGCATGCCTGCAAATACATAATACCAATTTGATCTATATCAAAGTCATTCAATGGACAAACCCAGTTAACTCAAAACCATGAGTGAGATCACAATTTATGTCGCCCACCACTTTTAAACATCTCGGCTCAGCCCGATTTGTGCCTTATTTAACCATTCGCTATTTAGACATTAGTTATTTAACCACTCCAACGCCAAACCAATATCATCGAAATATTGTACTTCTCCAGAAAGGAACCAAGCCCCCAGTTTCACCATGATTTCTTGCCATCGTTTATCACCATAAATGGCTATTTTCTCAAACTCGCTGCCATGTTTCAGTCCTAGCTTAAAATCATCCCAAGCCGCTCTCACTTCCCAGCCTTCTAATTCGTAAGCATCCACCAACACTTTCACTTTGGGATGGGAAACTTCCTTTAAGGCGGAATCAATCAGAGGCGTAATGTGCAAATAGTCTTCATGAGTAAGCTTACCAACGGCTTTTAAAGATAAGAAAAACTCATTATCGACTCGCTCAACCCCTATGGATAATCCATGTTTTTTCATTTACAACAACCCTTTTCAATTAAATCCTTATAGAGAATAGCCTATCCTACATTCAATAAAGAAAAAGATGACAACTCATCTAAAACCCATGATCCACCTATTTACGTCAGCAAAGTCAGTAAAATAGGACTACAATGTTAGAGTGTTCTAAATTAATAAAGTGAAATAACAGTAAAAGAAGTTCCAAAAAAAGATGAGTATTAAAAAGTCATAACAGTCTAAGGAGAGATTATGTCTATTCGAGAAGGATTATTAAGTATTGGGATTGCATTAACCATTTTAGGCATACTCACTGCCGTCATTAATATTTAAGTTTCGTCACATCCAACCGTTAATTGACCTCCCTCAAAAAATAAAAAACCACAGCAAGAGAGCCTTAATCGGCTACTCTGCTTATTATTCAATAAAAATAAAATGGCACTTTTTTTCCTTTTACTTTTTTTAAAAGTGTTTAAAAATCGAAATAAAAGTCGACATCATTCACTGAAGTACTTATCAGTCGATAAACATTATCTGAGCCAAAAAAATGGGTGCTTCCTTAAGCACCCATTTCAAATTCGTTTCACTTGAATAACCATCAATTGTAAAAATCAGCGTCTGTTCACCATTACAGGTTTCATAATAACCTCTGTGGTATTTTTACCATTATTGATCACGGGATATTTATCATAGGTCTGAAAAATGACTTGATTTTGATATAAAATCATCGCCACCACTCCATAATTAATTGATGAATCAATACTGTCGGCAGGTAAGATAAACTTAAATGGCACAGGGACTCTGGCTATATTAAAGGTCTTTTGTGCGATAATTGTCCCTTTCTTATCTAAGTCAATAATGGCGATAACAATACTGCTTCCTTGAGGCAAATTAATATCCTCTAAATATCCCGCGGCGCCATTGACCACTACCGGCTCAGGGGGCTTTACTGTAACACACGCAGATAACAGTAACATGCCCATGAATATGACACTTTTTTGTAGAATTGACATAATTTTCCTTCTTTAATAATACGTTATGTTGAGGGCTTCATTCGGATCAACCCTTCTTGTGTTGCTTGAGCAAGCAACTCTCCTTGTTGATTAAAAAACTGTCCTTTAACAAGTCCTCTTCCCCCACAGGCATTGGAACTATCGACACTATAGAGTACCCAGTCACTTAAATCGAAGGGACGATGAAACCACATAGCATGATCTATAGTGGCCATTTTAATACCCGGCGTTAAAAACGATTTTCCATGAGGCTGTAACGCAGTCACCAGAAAATTAAAGTCTGAAGCATAAGCGAGTAAATAGTCTTGCATGCAAGGATCGCACTGCATTTTTCCGTTCGCTCTTAGCCATACATAACGCTTAGCCGGTTTCTTGTCTGATGTCATATCACTCATAGGATCAAGTAAGCGCATCTCAAGAGGAGACTCGCACATCAAATTATTAAACACCGATTGAGGTAACTGCTCTTTTAATTTTAAGGCTAAATCCTGCTGATTTAATAAGGCATCTGGCCCTGGCACATTGGGCATCTCATCTTGATGTTCAAAGCCTATTTCAGGTGCTTGAAAAGAGCAAGTCATATAAAAAATCGGCCGTCCCTTCTGAATAGCTTTAACCCGTCTGGCGCTAAAACTCCCTCCATCCCTGATAATTTCCACATCATAAATAATCGGTAAATGCTCATCACCTGGGCGTAAAAAATAAGAATGTAATGAATGCACTTGCCTACTGCTTTGCAAAGTTTGCTTCGCCGCGCTCAATGCTTGTCCCATCACTTGACCACCAAACACATGTCCAAAGCCTAAATCTTGACTTTGGCCTCGAAACAATCCTTCCTCGAGCCGCTCTAAAGACAACAAAGACAACAACTCGTTTAACACTTGACTCATTCCATTACCTTACCAATAAACCATTAGAATGATTCTACTACTGATGACACCTAATTTCGACTACCAAGCGCATTAATTATGATCCAATGACTGACCGTTTATATCAGTGATAGCAACGTATCTATCATTACAAACAAATAAGCAAGGAAGCTTTATCATTAAAGTCAATAAAAACATCAACAAAGAATGTGTATCAAATTGAATAACCATAATTTGAATACATAAACGCATAAAAATGAAACACAATAACGTTAAGTAACCTGTATTTTTAATCTATGATTATATTGAGTGACAAATTACGTAAAGATCCTGTCTTTTTCTACTCACACGCTTATTGTTTGAATACGTAATCATAATACGAACAGCATATCGTAAAGGTAAACAAGCAACATGAAATTGAATTGCGACATGGGTGAAAGCTATGGTATATGGAAAATGGGCGACGACCATGCCTTAATGCCGTGGATTGACATGGCCAATATTGCATGTGGGTTTCATGCTTCCGATCCTGATATTATGGCCGATACGATTGCCCAAGCAAAAACACATAATGCACTCATTGGCGCCCATATTAGCTACCATGACATGCAAGGATTTGGCCGAAGAAATATTCCTCACACACTCGTAGAAATCGATCACTTGGTTGCCTATCAATGTGGTGCCTTAATGGTACTTTGCCAAATACAACAAACAGAAATGACCTATGTCAAACCTCATGGCGCATTACATTTTGATATGATGACTAAAGTCGAGGTCTATGAAACCATTGTACGAACATTGTCTAAAATCAACTCAGCCTTAACAACGCCCCTTAAACTGGTGATTCAAAGTACTCTCAATAATATTCCTTATGAAGCTATCGCCCAATATCATAATGTGGAATTAATATTAGAAGCTTTTGCCGATAGAGCCTATGATAATCAAGGTTTACTTCTTCCTCGAACGCATCCAGATGCACTTTTAACCTCTTCAAAACACATTAAACAGCAAAGTTTGAACTTAAGCCAAGGCTTTGTAAAAACCCATGAAGGTCGTATTATTGATTTACATGCTGATACTTTATGTATTCATAGCGACAATGAAACCTCTGTCGCAGAAATTGCCGCTATTCACAAAATTCTCAACCCATAGGGCAATAAAATGATCATAAAACAAAAAAGATGATAACCGTTCATCCTATTACAGAAGACAGTTTGATGATCAACTTCGATGACACCATTCATCTGTCTGTTACTCAAACGATCATGCAACTGGTAGAACAGCTCAAACTTGACAGCTCAAGTCATCTCTTTTCACATCAGATAAAAGAAAACATTCTTGAAATCACACCTTCATACACAAGTCTTTTCATTCAGTACCGCGCCTCTCGACTGACCTATGAAGACATCAATGCGGTACTAGAAATCTGGATAAAAACACATTCATCATCAAAGAAAAAACTATCCACATGCCTGCATGAACTCCCCGTTTATTACCATCCAGAAGTGGGACTCGATCTTCCATTGTTAGCTCAACAACATCAATTGACTCAAAAAGCGATTATTCAATACCACTCTCAAAAAGAATACCATGTCTATGCTATCGGATTTGCCCCTGGTTTTGCCTTTCTTGGTGAAGTCGACTCCCTTATTGCCACTCCTCGTCGAGACTCACCCAGACTCAATGTTCCAGCAGGCAGTGTTGGCATAGCAGAACAGCAAACTGCCGTTTATCCCAATAATACCCCTGGTGGCTGGAATATCATTGGTAATTGTCCATCACCCCTCTTTGATATCAGCGCCTCACCCATAACGCCTTTCAATGTGGGTGATAAAGTGACATTTACCCCCATTACACGTGAGGCTTTCTTAGCGTTAGGAGGCCAAATTGACAAAAACTGGACATGACAACACACATATACGTAAAGCTTGTTTAGCGTTAGGAGGACATACTTGCCACAGCTAGAAGTGATCAATTCAGGTCCATTAAGCTTAATACAAGATTTAGGTCGATTTGGTGTATCGCAACATGGGCTCTCTCAGGGCGGACCCGTTGATCTGCATGCCTATTGTTGGGCGAACCATCTGCTAAACAATCCCATGACATGCTCTCAAATTGAAATCACATTAGGGCAAGCTAGCTTCAAAGCACATGATGATCTTCTCTGCAGTCTCACCGGCTCAGACACCCAAGCAAAAATTGATGGTAACCCCATCGCCCCTTGGCAAAGCTTCAAACTCAAAAAAGATCAAATACTGACTTTAGGTTATCCGCAAAACGGACTACGGAGTTATTTGACCATTAAGCATGGTTTTCATACCCACAACATTGCCGGCAGTGCCGCAACTGTCATCAGAGACAATATCGGTATGGTTGCGCTCAAGCAAGGGGACACATTAAACAGCCCATCAATAAGCATAGCTGATCAGACAGTGAGTAAAGACATACAACATATCATGCCGCCACAATTTCGCCCTCACTACACAGATACAGTCACATTAAGAGTCATAGAGTCTTACCAAGAAAAGCATTTTTCAACTGCAGACAAGCACACTTTTTATCACTCTCCCTATACCGTCAGCCCTTATTGTGATCGTATGGGGTGCCGATTAACAGGCCCCGCTATTGCGCCTAAAAGCCAGCATTTAATTTCAGAGCCCATTGCTTACGGAGCCATTCAAATACCGCCAAATGGACAACCCATTATTTTATTAAACGACAGACAAACATTAGGAGGTTATGCCAAAATAGGCTGCATTGCTAAACTTGATTTACCTAAGCTCGCACAAGCGAAACCTGATACCAAAGTCCACTTTGCCAAGGCAAATAGACACGATGCTCTTCAAAAGTGGTTACAATTCGTCGACTTTTTCAACCTGCCTTTTTAATGCTTTTCTCGCATTCATATTTGGTTACATTTCATACAGCAATATTCAGCTTACATTAAGTCAACACAGCGTATTTTACTCTGGTGATTAACCACCTTATGTGAGTATTTATTATGTTAGTGAACCAAAGCAAACATAGCAGATTAAACCCTATTCATACTCAAGTTGACACAAACCAGCAGTCTTCTTATCGGAAGGAAAATGGCAAAAAACGTCTGTCAACGATTCAAGATGCCGATCCCTCTTTTAACGCTGAAAAAATCAGCAAGAATTTATCCAGTGTGGCCTATTTCATTGGCTCTCTGTACTTATTGCTCATTGCCACCATCATTACAGGGCAACTGTTAACATAAATTTTGCTTATGGCTGATCGAAGGTGAATGGTGAAACTGGTCATTTAATAAATGATGTAAAAAAGCCGAGCATTGCTCGGCTTCTAATTATCAATACAGTGTGTTTTATTGACTAAGGATGACACACATTGTGCATTTCAAGGTTCGTACCCAATTCACGATTACGATCCGCTTTTGCATCATCACTGCGCAGTTGCGTCAAATGATCCAAATACGCTTGATCCACATCATTTGTCACATATTTACCGTCAAAAACAGACGTCTCAAATGTTGTGATCTGTGGATTTTCTTGACGGACCGCCTCCACTAAATCTTCTAAAGATTGAAAAATCATACCATCAGCACCAATTAACTTCGCAATGGCATCAACATCTCGACCATGTGCAATGAGCTCATTTGTCGTCGGCATATCAATACCATACACATTAGGGAAACGGATCTCGGGCGCTGCTGATGCAAAGTACACTTTATTCGCGCCCGCTTCTCTTGCCATTTCAATAATTTGCTCCGACGTGGTGCCTCGAACAATGGAGTCATCCACTAACAAAACATTTTTGCCTTTAAACTCAGCATTAATGGCATTGAGTTTTCGGCGTACAGACTTTTTACGCTCTTGCTGACCCGGCATAATAAACGTCCGGCCAATATAACGATTTTTAACAAAACCTTGTCGGTAAGGCAAATCTAAATCCCGCGCAATTTCCAACGCAATATCACAAGAAGTTTCAGGAATGGGGATCACCACATCAATATCATTATCTTCCCACTCTTTTTTAATTTTCTGTCCCAGTTTCTTACCCATATTCACCCGACTGCCATAAACAGAGATTTTATCTAAGGTCGAATCTGGGCGAGCAAAATAAACATATTCAAAAATACAAGGCACATAACTAGGGGATTGAGCACATTGGCGAGTAAAAAGTTGCCCGTCTAAGGTGATATAAATAGCTTCTCCTGGTGCAACATCTCTTATCACTTCAAAGCCCACAGCATCAAGTGCAACGCTTTCCGATGCCACCATATATTCTGTTCCATTTTCGGTCTCGTGTTTACCCAAGACCAAAGGACGAATACCGAATGGATCGCGAAATGCGACTAGCCCTTGACCAATAATCATGGCGGCTACCGCATAGGCTCCTCGTGTAATAGCATGAACCTGACTGACCGCGTCAAACACTTCATCTGCACTCAGTATTTGACTCTTAGTGTGCTGCAGCTCATCGGCTAATAAATTCAATAAGACTTCAGAATCTGACGTCGTATTAACATGACGGCGCTGCTTCACCAATCGCTCACAGAGCGCTTGGGCATTGGTCAAATTACCATTATGTGCAATAGAAATACCAAAAGGAGAGTTCACATAAAAAGGCTGAGCTTCAGATGCACTGGAGCTTCCCGCAGTAGGATACCGAACATGGCCAATCCCTGCTTTACCTTGTAGTCGCTGCATATGTTTAGATTCAAAAACGTCTTTCACTAACCCATTCGCTTTACGTAACCTAAACGCCGCTCCATCTATAGTCACAATACCTGCAGCATCTTGCCCTCGATGCTGAAGCACAGTCAGTGCATCATAAATGGTTTGATTAACCGACGACTGACCGACTATTCCGACAATACCACACATAGGTGAGCTTCCTCATTGTAAGATGTTCTATCATTTTAATGAAAAATATTGAAATGCAACACATCCGCAATCAATACTATTTATTATGCTTATAAAGGTTTATTTGGCATACTATATTTTAGGAACAAAGCTTGAGGTATTTTCCAGATAATTAAAAAACCATTGGATCACGACCCCAAACTCTGGAACAAGCTGTGAGTCTTGCCACCACGCCGTTTTGGGTGCCCCCGTAAAAGCATCCATAAAAAATAACAAGGCACTCACAATAAGCGCCCCTCTTAAGGCGCCAAAACAGAGTCCAAGAACCCTATCGGTTCCTGTTAATCCTGTTTTTTCGACAAGTTGGCCCAATAAAAAATTCACTAAGGCACCAAGGATCAAGGTTGAAATAAATAAAATACCAATGGCCGCACCATGACGAACCATTTTATCTTGTATTGCTGTAAGGTGAACCGACAGCTCTAAATAAAAAGTACTTGCAACAAAAAAGGCAACGATCCAAACCACTAAAGACATCGCTTCTTTTGCGAAGCCGCGCATTAAACTGATCAATGTCGATATGCCAATAATGACGATTATAGCGTAGTCAATCCAAACCATGGAGAAGTGTATCCAGCATTAAAGGTGAAAACGGCGTGATTCTAACAGAGAAGGCGATAATCCACACCTTAAACAAGATGCGTAAATTCATCATTCTCTGTTTTCACCACAGAACAAACGAGCAAATAAACTAAGACTCAATCGGATTATAAGGCTCCACTCGCCCTTTCAATTGGGTCAATTTTTCTATATCAGACTGCAAATTAATCAGCTTATCTTTTGAGACATCAGGGCCAACAAACACTTTCGTCAATTTGCCATCAATGGGTTTCGGCGGTAATGTATAAGCGCTAAACCCTTTCTTTCTCAGACGTTCAACTAATGCAGTCACATTTTTGGCATTGTTGAAACTGCCCAAACGTAACGTCCATGCACTCTTAGATAAACTCGACTTATCAAGCTTAGCTTGTGGTAAAGTCGCCTTTTCAGGTTCAACTTTATCGGGTTCGACACTCGAAGCCGCTTGCGCTTGTGCCACTTTTTCATCCAGATCCGTACTCACGACATCATAGGCCTTCTCTGGTAAGCCCGTATCATTTAACACAGGCTTAAGCGGAATTTCGGTAAAGGTTTCTTCTTGTCGCTGTTTTTTACCATTGAGTAAATCCGGTAAAAAAAGCACCCCTAGGGCAACGATTACAACCACCCCAACCAAACGATTTTGAAAGCGATTAGACACTGCTATTTCCTTTTATCAACATTTTAATCCCTGCAACAGTATAAAAAGATCCAAAAACAATCACAATATCACCTTCTTGAAGCTCTTCTTGTAATTTGTCCCAACCTAAGGCTAATGAGGTAAAAACCTGTGTGGTTTCGTTTTTTGGCAAATATGCCGCTAAGTCAGTCCCAGCTGCGCTACGAGGCACATTTAAGTCGCAACAATACCACTTTGCCACATGCGGTGAAAAGACAGACAAGACTTGAGCGATATCTTTATCCTCTAACATGCCACATAAGGCCAGCAGGCGTTTAGGCTGCTTGGCTTGTAATTGGGACAAGAGATAGCGCGCGGCATGAGGATTATGAGCAACATCCAGATAAACTGTGGGCGATTGAGACACACATTCTAAACGGCCACTTAATTGGGTGTGTAAAATCCCCTGCTTGATATGATCCAAGGAGATAGAAGGACAGATATGCATTAGCGCCTCAATCGCCGTAGCCGCATTAGGTAAAGGCAAGGCAGGCAATGTCATATCACTTAAAGTGATCGATTGGCTTTGAAAAGACCAACGTTTACCTAATACTTGGTAATGAAAAACCTGACCGACGGCATGGCCATGGGCGCCAATGTCATTCACTGTTTTCATTAAACTGTCAGGCATATTTGGCTCACCAATAATCACCGGTTTTCCTTGACGACAAATTCCTGCTTTTTCCACCGCGACTCGCTCTCGAGTATCACCTAAATACGCTTGATGATCCAAATCGATAGACGTGATCACAGCCACATCGGCATCGATAATATTCGTCGCATCCAAGCGCCCACCTAAACCAACTTCCAATATAATCACATCTAGGCTAGCCGCTTTAAACAAGTATAGGCCCGCAAGTGTCGCATACTCAAAAAAGGTCAAAGAAATCTCACCCCTGCCTCGCTCAATTGCTTCAAAAGCCGCGACAAATTCCCTATCACTCGCATCTTGGCCGTTAACCCTGACCCTTTCATTGTAATGGAGCAAGTGAGGAGAGCTATATACCCCCACTGATAAACCTTCTAGCATTAACGCCGCTTCAATCATGGCACAAGTGCTGCCTTTGCCATTGGTTCCCGCCACAGTAACCACCTGCGACTCACCAAGATCCAGCAGCCCCATGTTTTCAGCAACCTGTGATACACGGGTTAACCCCATATCAATTTCAGTGGGATGGATAGCTAATAAATACTCTGTCCAAAGCGCTAATGAGGCATGCTGCATTGGCGCCAAAGGCATGTCAGTAGATACGTTAGTAGACGAATGAAGCTGTTCTTTTATAGGCACAACAGGCATAGGCAGTGTCACTCTCAAAGTTAATCCAACATAAATAAAGGGCCTAATGATAATTTAGGCAAAGCATGTGGTTCAGGATACGTTACATCAACAAGGTATAATCCATTCGGTTTAGCCGTCGGCGCAGCGGCTTTACGATTTTTCCCTTCCAACAGCTGAGCTAACCAATCAATGGGTTGCCGACCCATGCCCACTTCCAACAAGGAACCGACAATATTACGCACCATATGATGTAAAAAAGCATTGGCCGAAATATCCACGCAAATGTACATTCCTTGACGAGTCACATTGATTTGATGCATCAACCTCACAGGGGTCTTAGACTGACAATGAAGCGCTCTAAAACTGGTAAAGTCATGCTCACCAATCAAATACTGCGCCGCTTGATGCATCTTAGTCTCATCAATATCCCCCATATAATGACTCACGCCAGCGCGTAAAATCCCAGGTCTAAGGTTATGATTATAAATCATATAACGGTAGCGTCTGGCGGTAGCACTAAAACGTGCATGAAAATCCTCATCCACCGCTTGCACCCATCTGACCGCAATATCATCGGGTAAATTCACATTCACCCCTAAGGTCCAAGCCGTCTCTTTGCGAATAGCATTCGTATCAAAATGCACCACTTGCCCAGTCGCATGCACGCCTGTATCCGTTCTGCCCGCACATTGCACCGTTATCGGCTCATTAGCGACTTTAGACAAGGCCTTTTCAAGTTGCGCTTGTACGGAATCCACCTCGAGTTGACGTTGCCAACCACAATACTTACTACCATCATACTCAATACCTAACGCGAACCGCATTCTCTACCTCAAAAATTTACATAAGAGACGATGACACACCGTCCAATCATTCACTAAAAGCCAACAACCCCGAACAATAGGGCTTTAATCGGCGGATTTTATCACATTCCGGCCTGCAAACTCAGTAAAAATATAGACATGAAAATCAGGGGGCATGACTGATGACTTATATCTTGGACTCTTTTCCTCCTTATTAACTAGTCGGGTTCTCAAGAGTGGTGTTTTTCAAGATAATGACACCAATAACAAAATCAACATGATAACAAAATTAGAATGTAGGTAGCTTTATTGACGCGACATATTCATTACAGCACATCTTCCGCCAAAAAAGTAAAGCGTGCTAATGCGTCAACCCCAAGAGGCATTCATCTCTTGACTGGTTATGTGTTTATTTCAACCAAACTTGCTCTATCAATGGGTAACCGCTGGTTCCGCCGTTCGAACAACCCGTTAAGGCCAAATCGACAGCCTTTCCTGACGCATAAGCTGTTAGTAATGCCGAATATTGCCTCTTACCCACATCGGTATCAGCATTCGCTAACATCAAGAAGTTAGGACTACTGCACTCTTTAGGGTTCTCGGCACCTGGCATAGTGATGTACACTTTGGTGTCTGAATAAACTCGAATACTGGCAACTTTATTCGCACCAGACCAACCATCGTAAGCAAAAGCCCCCAAAGACACCATGCTGATCAGCAAAGTAAAAATAACCTTCATCATTATCCCTTTTTAGAATTTTTCATCTTCGTATTGATTTTTTCATAAAGATATCTTGTACATAAGCAAGATATCTTTATATGGTGGCAAGGGTACCATCTCACGAAACATAAATGAAACAAAAAAACACCTTCACATTAACCATCATAAACTCTCACGCAGCAATTGATGATATAAAGGTATTTTCCTAGTTGCCCACACTGGCCTATCGATAACATTAAGGTCGAGGCTTCACGCAACCTATGCTAATTTGTCAGGGCTACTTTTTAACCAACTTCAATTCATAAAAGTTTTCTTTTATGAATTTATAAAGCCTTAAGTTAGCACCATGCTCAATTAAATCTTTTATAGGCAAAACCCATTCACTAAAGCCTTCCATTTTAATAACCATTATATGCATATCTGTTTCTTCGCCACTTCTGCTTCCTGCTACTGCACGCTTATGTCCAGTTTCATAACGCATGGATTCCACTAAACTTTTATGAATAACATCAGTTCCAAAAACACCATCTCTAATGTGCAATTTGTCACCTTTAATCCATGCAGCTGGTTTAGTTCCGTTCTTAAACCAAAATATTAATGAAATTAAATAACTTACGAGAAGAATAGGTAACGACAAGCCTATGCCAAAATCAAGTTCTACGAGAATAATAACCAATACTATCATTGGCGATAAAGATGCAAAAAATATCTGAAAGTAATTTCTGTTTCGAGTTAACACCATAAATTAATTTAACACCACTCTCTAAGTAACTCAAACGCCTGAATAAGCGGCGGGACTAACCATAGCCAGCCATTATTAATCCAGTAACATACAGATGTTTTTATCCGACTTCAATCTTCAGTCTTAATCCAATCATCACCTGACTGTTTTTATCGTCACGCCTGCTGCTGTTCCTTGAAAAATGAACAAGATTCACATTTCCATCCAAATGCCGGAACCTTTACCGAATAATAGAACCTTATCATCTTCAAACTTAAAATGATGAGTATTCCCCAAATTATTCAGATAATTAATATAGACAGATTGATTAGTCTGACGAGAAAGTTGAAGCCTAGATTTATCATACAAAGTTAACGCATTCATGTTATCTTTACATCTATCTGGCAAATTTTTTAGTACTACTTGCGAAGTTGAAGTTGAAGTTGAAGTTGAAGAAAAAGAGTCAAGATATTGATATAAAAATACAATAACACATCCAATACTGACTAAAGTAATCCCAAAAAATTTATTGTTAGAACGAGAAACGCTTGAATGTAACCAAAGTTTTTGTTCTTCATCTATAGCCATCTTTGCTCCTATCAAAAAATCATATCAACTAACATAATTGTGATAAAGCGGGCCATTACTGAGCCGCCCACACAGATCCGGACATGCCCTTTTAGTTACTAACAGACAGCATCCTGCTCTTCGGTTATATATTCACTCATTCTTTATCTAACTTAAACAACACGCCCCTAATACCAATCGATCAACACAAAACGCTTGCCAACCTTTCGGATCTTAATATTGAGGTCGTGGTTGCGCGCGGCCTATTCTTATTAGTTAGGCGGATTTTCCATAAATCCAGCCTAGAAATTTTAAACTCAACTATATCCTGAGTTGGTATTTCATCTAGGTCAATTCGAAAGCCTTGTACCTCTACAATTGAACTTTCTGTCTCGACAACTTTCCCACAACCAATATATGAATAAGAACCTGTTTTATCTAACCTTTCCTTAGATTTTTCTTTAATCAGTTCTTCAAGCCAATCTGTTAAGTAAGCAGCCTTAACATCTGCACCTAAAACTTGAAGGAGATCATCAATTTTATTCCCTTCTTTGTATTCACACATGTGGCAAAACACATCAATCGATGCAGCTTCACTTTCAAGTGTTACGGTTGCTGTTTCTTCACTGTAACACTCAACTTTTTCACAGTAGCTGATTCATGATATACGCGTAACGCCAGCGTCATCTTTCGGAGTCAGATCACACGCCCTTGTTAAGTGATTATACGAGACCTTGTTTCTTAAGATTTTCATAAAAGTTCTCATACATGATAACTTCAGTAAATTCATCAGAGTTTTGATTGAGCGAATCTTTAATAGAAAGGCCAAAGTAGTAACAAAATCTCATTTGTTTACTTCGTTCTCTAATGAATGCGTTAGAAAGATGGCTCCACTCACTCAAAAGAAAATCATCTTTATTAAATTCAATTTGTCTTTTATGTATGGATGTGTACCACTGGACAGCAAAACTCAAATCATGGAATAACTTCATTAGCTTTACAACATCAGCGGTCATGTATTGTTTATTAGCAAGCTCGTTCAGTTTTTTGAGATCTATTACACTTTCGCCAATCTGCTCAAAATTAATATCACAGTAGGTGTAAATAACTTGCCATCTCTTCTCGATCATCCCTCCTAACAAAGATATGTATTTTAAATAATTCTCTGCTTGTTGGTTGATACTTTGTGACTTTCTCGTTTCATTCAGTTGAAATTGCAAAGATAGATATGCAACAACTGCGGCTATAGTTGCTAGAAATGGTCCAGAAATATTATTGAAGTAAACAGCGAAGCTTTCCCAAGCTTTTGGAGATGCAGTGTAGATATAGTTTCCCCTAACTAAAATCTCAAATACATAAGCCAAAACAGGAATTACCAGCAATACTAAAAGTAAAACTACAAATACTTGAAGATACTTCTTATTAATATGAACTCTCCTTTTCGTATAACAGCTTATTCAACAGCAGTAGGGTGATCTTCCAAACTGCCTACTCTTTGAAACAGTTTTTTTAAACAAATCACTAAGCCAGAGTACACTACTAACCCAGCCTCTTCATTCGCTCTGTGACGTCAACCTATCACTACAACCCAGCACACAACTCATCAATTGAATGGTATAAACTAACGGGTTTCTTCGCCGCCCCACCTCACACTAGCCAGGCAAAATACCACCTCAACATTACTTTTGTAAACAAAATGTTTATTTACAGCTGGTACAAAGTGGAAATACTTGATCTCACTCGCAACTTAGTACTCAAGCTGTCGAAATAGCGCTTAACAATATAAACAGCCCATTCGAAGAAACATACTACTTGTGCTTTTTGCTTTTAAAGTATCGTGTAGATGCATTTGTGGCCTTCGACTTCAAGGAAGAAGTCGCAGAGCGCTCAGGGATGAGTTAACAGCGTGCCACAAAGGTATCTGCACAAAAGCCTGCGGCAGCAATAAATAACAATGGTACGTTAATGACTAAACAAAATTCCCAGTCTCAAATACACCAACTAATCACAGGCAGATAAATGTCATCGTCCTTCATCTGAAAGCCTACTCACTTTGGGCGTCATGGTGGATGCAAGGAGGATAGGACGAGCAGTCCTTCTTGCCCCTATGTGAGTGGGAACTCACGACCTTCCATTAAGCGACGCTTAATATTCAATAGCGCCCTCTGTGGATAGGCATCCACGACCTTGCCATATTAATGGCGTTTTATGGCGACATTAAGCACAAAAAAGTCAGTACCTTAATACTGACTTGATATTTTAACCATTTCTAGCCATCCCTAGCGATATACCCGTGACACTTGAAGATGCAGGATTCAGCTGGAATTAAAAACCTGTTAGACAAGGTCATTAATTGCTCCTGCATAAATGACATTTCCATCATCCTTGATGGTCAGCTTGAACAGCGTGCCTAGTGATTCTAAGCTGATGGAAAGTCAACGCAGTATAAAAGGCTTTTCTCTTTACAGATAAGAGTCAGCCCTTTGGGAGTCTGTAAAATCACCGACTTCCGCGTTGTATTACCTTAAAAGGCAATAAGCATTTCGGCCCCCTTGCCATATTAATGGCGTTTTATGGCGACATTAAGCACAAAAAAAGTCAGTACCTTAATACTGACTTGATATTTTAACCATTTCTAGCCATCCCTAGCGATATACCCGTGATACTTGAAGATGCAGGATTCAGCTGGAATGAAAAGCCTTTTAGGCAAGGCTTTGAACAGCGTGCCTAGTGATTCTAAGCTGGTGTTCAGTAACGCAGCATAAAAGGCTTTTAAACCAGCCCCTTGGGAGTCTATAAAATCACCTACTTCTGCGTTGCATCACCTTAAAAGGCAATAAGCATTCCTGCAATAATACGCCTTGAATTAGGCACTTTTACAGGCTCTGAAAACAGGCATCTTCAAGTATCACGGGTATATATCCCTTGTAATAAACCTTACAAGCCAACCAGCTCATTTAAAAGTGCGCCAGCTTCTCGCCTTTGCTGCTCGTCACCTTCTAAGCCCACCTCTTTTAACAAGGCTCGTGCACTGTCTTTATCATCAATGTCCATATAAGCACGGGCCAAGTCCAGTTTAGCTGCCATACTTTGCTCAACACTGTCTATCTCATCATCATTATTGGACTCTGAGGGGATTAAGGTTTCAAGTTCATCGATGTCAAGATTAGACTCAAAAAACGGATCCACTCGGCCATTATCATTTTCCGGCTCATCATTTAATAACGTATTGAGATCAATAAAGCTGTTTTCTTCTGCAAACTTATCCAGCTCTTGATTAAGGCTGTTTGTTTCCTCTTGCTCATCCGTTACTGAAGCGTCAGAGTGAGTGCCCAAATCGACTGCCACATCAGTCGCATGATGCTTGGGATCAACAATCACGACCTCATCTTCCAGCTCTTCCAATAAAGCGTCAATGTCGGAAACCGAATCAGCCATCTCCGCCTGTTGAGCAGCATTTTCTTTGACCACTTCATCGGGTACGCTGTCATTGACTAAATGACTATTCAACCCAACAATAACCTCATCTGTGTTGCTCGTTTGAGTCGCTTGTTCACTTTCTTTATCGGCCGTTTTGATTATGGGCTCAACATTATCAAATTCAGCTAATAAGCTTTTTAACTCATCATCTTGATTACTAGAATGATTATCAGCATCATCTAGATGGTTCTGAGGTAATTCATCAGCCAGTTCAGCCGCAATTTTATCCGATAAATCAGGCGATAGCTTCAACTCAGCATGATCGCTATCCTGCCCATTATCATCCGCTGAAGAGATGTCCTCATCATGCGTTTTGGCATTAAAGAAATCTTCAATCTCATCCGTATTTAACGGCTCTGATTGTTCCGTATTTAACGGCCCTGATTGTTCCGTATTTAACGGCCCTGATTGTTCCGTATTTAACGGCCCTGATTGTTCATCAGCGATTGCAGCGCTAGCAAAAGGAATGTGATCGTCTAAGTGGGATTCGGTATAGCTATTGGCATCCAAATGATTTTGACCGAACTCCGCCTTGACGGCCTGATCTTGAACAATATTATCAGCTTCAAGAGAAACATCTTGATGCCCAGCCATCACGTCATTTTCTTCACTATTGATATCGGGATCGATAGAAGAGGCAGTAGAAGGCGCCACACTAGCCGAATCAACTTGTTCATCATTTTGTGCTTCCATGGATGGAAGGTCTTTATCCGCTTCTATCTCATCATCATGCTCTTCAATGACTTCCGCCCACAGCTCATCAATCGCCGTATCCTTTTCAGTCTGCGCCTCTAAAGAGGAGAGATAATCATTCCTTTGCTCCGTTTCAAATGCCGGTAACTCTTCTTCAGACAGCGGAGTGTCCAACTGCACCGCCCTATCATTATGCGGCTCATCAAGGGTTTTGTCAGTGCTATCACTATCGGTGGATACTTCAGCATGATCAGGAGCAAGATTATCTTCATGGGTTTCAGGCTCAGCCATTACATTAGCAGGAGAAGGAGAAGGATCATTCGAATCGGTTGGATCACTTGGTTTTGAGCGTCGACTCAATCCTACCCAAAATAAAATAATCAGTAATAACGCCGGTACACTCGCAAAAGCAGCTAATAGCCAAGGCTGAGCTAAGATACTTTGCCAAAAAGTTGGAGACTGCATCTCTACAGATTGACTGCGTAAATCCCGCTCAATGGCCGTTAACGTCGAAACTTGCTCTTGCGCTTCCTCTAATGCCTGCTTTTGTTTGGCATTCTGTATTAAACTCGCCTTTAACTTATCATTTAACAGCGCCACCTTTTCGTTTAATTCGGCAACGGTACTCTTTAATTCTTGATTATCACTTTGTGCGAGCACTAATCCATCTTTAACCTTCACAAACTCAGCACTTAATCGCTGATTTCGCACCTCAGCCTTTTGCAATTGACTCGACAACAAACTGGTTTGGGCCGATGCCTCGGCTTGCTGTTTTAAATCAGCGGTTGGCACAGATTTAGATACCGCAGGCTTGATATCATTTGTCGATTGATTAACCGCTGATTGAGCCGCCGCAGGTGAAGACACTTGTGTCTTTGCTGATTGTGTGGCAGTGCGAGGATATTGCTCCATCGCGGCTTGACTGGGTATAGCAAGCAAAGCTCCCTTCACTAAGCTACTGTAACTACTGCTAGAAAACGCTTGAGGATTGGCATCAAACAAGGCTGCCATCACTTGATAGTTCGTTAAGTTGGGATCAGGTTTAACCTTTTGTGCAATACTCCACAATGTGTCAAACGATTGTATCGGGCCATATTGCTTTGCCGCCGTATTCACTTGTCCTTGAGGCCCGACAACACTCAAAGGCTCTGCTGCATTCGCAGGAAAATATGTAAAAGAAGCACTTAACAATAAAGCACCGGTTGCCATCAGGGATATCACATTTCGAGACCGAAAGTTCATCGTACCTTCCTTTGCAAACATGTCACTACCACCAAGAGGGGGTTTCCCTACGGCGATAACTTTAGGTAATTGTATTTATTGAGATTACTATAAACCAGAAATTCTCACTCTGCTACTTTTCTGATTGTAAAAATAACAGTTAACAAAAAAAGCCTGCTAATCGCAGGCCTTGTTACAAAATATAGGATAGTTTCAATCGATTTAGTAATAATCTCGTATCAAAACTTCAGCGATTTGCACACTGTTCAGTGCTGCACCCTTACGAATATTATCAGAAACAACCCAAAGGTTAATGCCGTTTGGATGTGAAATATCTTTTCTGACACGCCCAACATAGACAGGATCAGCCCCCGCCCCTTCTGTCACTGCAGTTGGGTATTCGTCATCAGACTCAAACAGCTCAATGCCTTCAACGCCTCGAAGCACAGCTTTAACATCATCGGCATCAACCGGTTGATGTGTTTCAAGGTGAATAGCTTCTGAATGACCATAAAAAACAGGGACTCTTACCGCTGTGGGGTTCACTTCAATGCTGGTATCACCAAAGATCTTTTGTGTTTCCCACACCATTTTCATTTCTTCTTTGGTGTAACCATTATCCATAAATTTATCAATTTGCGGCAACACATTGAAGGCGATTTGTTTAGTGTAAGCTTGAGGTTCAATGGGTAAACCTTGTAATAATTTCGCACATTGATTCGCTAATTCTTCAATGGCTTGTTTACCCGATCCCGACACAGACTGATACGTCGCCACATTAATACGGGCAATACCAAATGCATCGTAAATAGGTTTCAGTGCGACTAACATCTGAATGGTTGAACAATTTGGATTGGCAATAATATTTCGGTTACGAAAATCGGCAATGGCTTCAGGATTCACTTCAGGCACAACAAGTGGAATATCGATGTCGTAACGAAAGTGAGAGGTGTTATCAATCACAACACAACCATTTTCAGCTGCGATAGGCGCCCATTTGGCAGAAACATCACCACCAGCAGAAAAGAAACCAATTTGAGCTTGTGACCAGTCAAAGGTATCGACATCAAGGATCTCGACTTGTTTACCATGAAAATTCACCGTTCCACCTGCGCTACGACTACTCGCAAGTGGGTACAAATTAGCCACTGGAAAGTTGCGCTCTTCTAGGATCTCAATCATTGTTTGACCCACCGCGCCCGATGCACCTAAAACTACCACGTTAAATTCTTGCGACATAATTACAGCTCAACTCCAGAAAACCCTAAATAAGATAACCAATTTACATCAAACTGTCCGCTATTGACTAGTGTTAATACACTTAATTCACGTCTATGTTTATGAATTTTTCTCATATGATCGAATCCGTTTACATTAAGAAATTGATTTCTAAACAAACGATCATCATCTCTGAGATCATACACAAGACGGACTAGCTGCAATAATGCCTTTTCATCAGGCAAATCGTGTAAATGAACACGCTCGATCCAATGGGGTGTCAACAAATCGTGCAACGAATGGTTACAATCATAACCTAAATGTGCCGTTAAGGCTTGATACAACATAAAGCTGCCTCGAGCGCGACCTTCTAAGCTGTAACCAGCAATATGAGGGGTCGCCAGTTCCACCAAAGGCACTAATTCTGGCATCGGATGAGGCTCACCTTCCCACACATCTAACACTAATTTAAGATCAGATCTGGCCCGTTTAATTTTAATTAAGGCTTGATTATCAATGACATCTCCTCGGCAACAATTAATAAGCCAAGTTCCTGTCGCCAATTGTGATAGCCGCCTTTCATCCAATAAATGCCATGTGGGAAACGGGCCTGTGCGAGTCATAGGCACATGTAAACTTAATACATCACAACGCTCAATTAAAGTATCAAGAGACACAAAAGCCCTTTCATCACCTTGTGCCTGTAACAATGGATCGTGTAATAAGACATTCACCCCAAAAGCGGTTAAACATTTCGCTACCGCACTGCCAGTATTGCCCGCCCCCACTATTCCCACCGTTTTATTTTTTAATGTTTCGCCAAAACGATGGGCTAATTCTAACAGAGCAATAAAAACAAACTCACCTACCGCTGTTGCATTGCAACCAGGTGCATTGGCAAATGGAATATCACGAGACTTAAGATACTCGACATCAATATGATCTGTCCCAATTGTCGCACTACCAACGAAGGTTAACCGTGTATTTTTCTCAAGTAACTCGGCATTCACTTGTGTCACTGAACGCACCAACAAGACATCAGCATCAACCACATCATCCGCCGTCAGTGTTCGTCCATTCACTTTTTCAATCTTCCCTAGTTCGCCAAATAACGCATCCACATAGGGCATATTTTCATCAGCTATGATTTTCATGTACTTCCCATAATACTCATTGTCTTCAACCACAGTGAAAGTATGCTAAATAATAGCAAATTTGAATACAAAAAAGGGAAGCTCATCGCTTCCCTTAAGTCTCAAAAATAATCAAAAAATCATGATCACTTATATTTGCTCATCACCAAAGTCGCATTGGTGCCACCGAAACCAAAACTGTTACTCATTACCGTATTCAGCTCTGCTTCGCGATATTGCGTGACAATGGGCATACCTTCGGCTTTTTCATCGACATTATCAATGTTAATGCTAGGTGCAATGAAATTATTTTCCATCATGATAAGACTGTAAATCGTCTCATGCACACCTGCAGCCCCTAATGCATGACCTGTCAATGACTTGGTTGACGCAATTGCGGGTAAATCATCGGCAAAGGTTTCACGCAATGCTTCAAGCTCACGCGTGTCTCCTACAGGTGTGGACGTACCATGAGTGTTAATATAATCAATCGGTGTATCCACATCGGCCAGTGCCATTTGCATACAACGCACAGCGCCTTCACCTGATGGTGCAACCATGTCATAACCGTCTGATGATGCGCCATAGCCCACCACTTCAGCATAAATTTTAGCACCACGGGCCAAAGCATGCTCCAGCTCTTCAACCACAACAATACCGCCGCCGCCAGAAATCACAAAACCATCACGATCGGCATCATAAGTGCGAGACGCTTTAGTCGGATCATCATTATACTTAGTGGATAATGCACCCATAGCATCAAAGCCCATGGTCAATGTCCAGTCGACTTCTTCAGCACCACCAGCAAACACCATATCTTGCTTACCCATTTGGATAAGTTCTACCGCATGGCCAATACAATGTGCACTGGTTGCGCAAGCCGAACTAATTGAATAGTTCATGCCTTTAATTTTAAACGGTGTGGCTAAGCAAGCACTCGCTGTACTGGCCATAATACGCGGCACAATATAAGGGCCCACACGTTTCACGCCTTTTTCACGCAAAATATCTGCGGCTTCAACTTGATTCGCTGAAGATGCACCGCCTGTTCCAGCAATAATACCCACACGAGGATCAGAATACTGCTCTTCAGTCAGTCCCGCATCCTCAATGGCTTGTTCCATGGCAATATAAGCATAAGCAGCAGCTTTGCCCATAAAGCGCAAAGCTTTACGGTCAATATGATCTTTTGGGTCTAACTTAATGTCGCCCCAAACATGGCTACGAAGCTTCATTTCTACAAACTGATCGGAATGGGTTATACCACTACGGCCGGCTTTTAGGGATTCTGTGACTTCTTGCTTGTTGTTACCGATGCTCGACACGACGCCAAGCCCAGTGATCACGACTCTTTTCATTTTTTGCTATCCATTATGTACATGTAGTACCCAATTTTACTGAGCTAATGGTATCCCTTTTAGTCAGGTAAAGTGGTCAGCTTTCCACAAAAGGGCCATAAAAGTCTGTCTAAACGCCTATTTAATGCTAAATAGGTTAACATTCTTTGCTCAATAAAATGTACAATTGACTCAGAAAAAAGATAATCATCTTTTCATTTCGCTTATCACGGTAGCATTAAAGAGCCCAGCATGACAGTCAGTACGCTTTATCAGTATGTTAAAACAACAAAAACAGATAACTCACCTATTGTTTTAGGTCAAATAGGCCTAGGTGAGCCTCAAGCTTGGTTAACGTTACTTACCCAACATCAAAAATCAACGCCTCAAATATTGATAATCAACATTTTTATTCCATCCGCAGCAAGCGTGCTCAATCTTGCTGATATGACTGCCGCTCTCACGTCACCTCAACAGACAAGATTAATTAATATTAATGGTATACAACGTCTCAGCTTGAACGATGAACGCCTGCTCATCGACTTCCATGTGGGAGAGCTATCCACCCAAATTGATGAGATGATTGTTTCAAAACAACATTTAATCTCCCATTGGTATTGTGACGACAAGGCATTACTGTGCCAAATGAATCAAACTCAACTTTGGAAAATGGCTAAAATAAGCCATGATGCAGCGCAACTCTTTATCAAAAATTCAAAGACAAATACAAAGGATTTGCCAACCAACCTCACTGACTTTCTGCAGCAAGCTGCAAACGTTGGCTTTCAATGCATCCCTTTCCAGTCAGACGCTGGCACACATGATTTCAATAAACAACACCCGCACATTCCATATCAGCCCCACAAAAACGTTAATGATGATATCACCCACAATGAACGCCAAGCATTACGCCATCGACAAGCCATTAAAAACGCGCCATTTCCATTAATGAGTACGACAAAAGGCACTATCGCCATTATTGGTGGAGGACTCGCCAGTGCCAATTTAGCCTTATCCCTAGCAAGCAGGCAACGGCAGATACACCTGTTTTGCAAAGATAGTCAGCTGGCCGCACAGGCCTCAGGTAATAAACAAGGTGCACTTTACCCGTTATTAACGCCTGAAAATAATACACTTAGTCAATTCTTTCAGCAGGCTTTTTTGTATAGTCGGCGTAGACTCGCAACCCTGCATCAAAGCGGTTTCACTATTGCACATGATTTATGCGGTGTACTGCACACAGGGTTTGATGAGCGAAGTCAGGCTCGACTCACTAAAATCATTAATGGCCATACATGGGATCGAGATATTGCTCAGCAAGTTGATCAACAACAAGCCAGCCAACTTGCCGGCATAAATATCGATAAGTCAGGCATTTTTTATCCCTTAGGTGGCTGGATTTGCCCTGAAGATTATACCCATGCTGCTATCAATAAAGCCAAGACTCTCACATCACTCACGCTTCATTTCAATTGCCCTATCGAGCGAGTCGCACAGCACAATAATCAATGGTACTTATACCAAGGCGAACAAGTACACGGCCCCTTTGCCAGCATTGTTCTCGCCAATGGCCATGCCTTAACCCAATTTACACAAACAAAGGCGCTTCAGCTGTCAGGCTTTAGAGGTCAAGTCAGTCATATTCCCTCAAAAGGACAATTGAGTGAACTCAATACCGTTCTGTGCGCACATGGTTACCTCACCCCTGGATATAAAAACACTCATTGTGTCGGTGCCAGTTACGTCAAAAATGCCGCCGATCTGAATTTTTGTTCAGAAGAGCAAAACGACAACTTAAACAAAATGCACCACAGTTACCCCAATCACTCTTGGGTTGAGGATATTGATGTTAGCGACAATGAGGCTCGAGTCGGTGTGCGTATGGTGACACGGGATCATGCACCTATGATGGGGCCAGTTCCCGATGTAGAACAAGTGCTCGCCCGTTACCAGCAACATCAATTAACCCCAGAAAGCCGACAATATTGGCAAACCACTCCAGCTCCGGTGCATCAAGGTTTATACGTATTAGGTGGTCTAGGATCTCGAGGATTAAGCTCCGGCCCCTTAGCCGCTGAAGCATTAGCTGCCATGATCTGCGGCGAACCACTGCCCATTAATCAAGAAACAGTGGCTTTACTTAGCCCAAATCGAATGTGGATGCGTAAGCTGTTAAAAGGAAAAGCATTGTAACTCCCCCCCGATTTACTTGAATTCTCCTTTACTGGGATCCACCCAGCCCTATTTGCATCATTTGCATATAGTGCAATAAGCCTTGGGCACTGGGAGTGTTTGATGCTTGTAGCCCTTTAACAACGCCTTGCTGATCCGCAAGGCTTCTCTGTTGCCCCAGTTTTTGCTTGCCTTGCCATTGTGCTACCTCTATTTTAAAGGCAACAATTCCCCCCAACAGTTTTTGTCGATAAGCAGGAGTCGACACAGCATTGTCAGCCAATAATGTCGGTTCGAACTGCGCAAATGTGCGCTCCATCACGTCAAGGGTTTGTTTATCATCCAATAGGCTCAAGCAGCCTTTAAGTTGGACCGCCGCATAATTCCAAGTGGGTACATTTGGCAGGCTTTGATACCAACGGGGAGAAATATAGTCATGAGGACCATTAAAAACAACCATCACCTCTTTTCTCTCCAATTGACGCCAATGACGATTGGCTCTGGCGAAGTGGCCATACGTGGTGACAATCCCCCCTTCATCAATATCGACGATAAAAGGTAAATGGGTTGCCGTTAAATCAGAAGACACTAACACGCCAAAAGGATAAGCCTTAATAAAGATCTGTAAATCATTTGTATTATGCAAGCGACTATCCTCTCTCAGACAGTGAGGGGTACTGTAATAGCCTTGCTTTTACCCTTGGCCACTGCGTGTGAATAATGCTAAAAAGCGCAGTATTACGTAACGTCCCATCGGCGAGAATACGTTGATGACGTAATATCCCCTCAAATGAAGCACCCAGCCTTAAAATAGCCTGCCGTGATTTTTGATTATTTTCATGGGTTTTAAATTCAACCCGAACGGCCCCCAAAGACTCAAACGCATGCTCAAGCAGTAAGTATTTAGCCTGAGTATTCACATAAGTTCGCTGATACTGAGGTGTGATAAAGGTAAAACCGATTTCTATGTTGCGATCCTCACGTCGAATCGAGCAAAATCGCGTCGTACCGATTAAAGCGTGTGTTTGATTATCAATGATCACAAAGGGAATATGCTCCCCTCTTGCTTGAGCCGCCAAAGACGAGGCTATCCAAGCTTGAGTGTTGACCAAAGAAGTGCAGTGATTAGGCTGTACCCATCGCCATAACGATGAATATTTGCCGGCTAAAAATAAGGGGTGAGCATCTTGATGTGACATAGGCCTTAAGGTCACTTTAGCGGCTGTTAATGTCGTTGGAGCTGGGGTAAAGGGTATATTGGGTATCATCATATTCATCCTTTAATGCTATTTTTATCCTATCCTCCTCCATATGTGGTATAAGATTAACAACCAAAAATTGAATTTTACTTAGACCAGATTTAATCATGGCCAGCAACAAAAATTGAATAAAAAACGTCGATAAAATAAAGGAATAAACATGTCATTACTTGCCTTATCTCTGGATGACGCCATTCAACCCCGTTTTTTGCAAATTGCCATGGCCATTAAACACTGTATTCATTCAGGCCAACTTGAACCTGGTGAAAGACTCCCTTCTACACGGACACTCGCTAAACAAATTGGCAGTCATCGTCATACGGTAATGTCAGCTTATCAAGAACTCATCGCCCAAGGCTGGCTCAGTGCAAGCGAGCGCAAGGCTTATACCGTTAATCTGCATTTACCCATTGAAAGTAGCCAAATGCTCAGCCAAACACAACACCACATTACTTCTCCCTTTCAGTGGTTATTCAGTCCTAGAATGCTCGCAACAGTCAAAAATAAATCACAAGTTCAGCGTCCCGCTCATGAATTTCAGTTCAATTTTGCGGGAGGACAAGCCGATCTCAATTTGTTTCCTTTTCATCACTTTAAAGCTTTTATGAATCAGACTTTAGTCAGACCAGATTTAAGTGAATTGCATTATGGAAGCGGCATCGGTAGCGCACTGTTTATTGAGCAAGTGAGCCGCTACTTACGTAAAACACGGGGAATACAAGACAAAACCATCATTGCCGTTAACGGCTCTCAAGAAGCGTTATATTTACTCTCACAAGTGTTAATTAACTCAGGAGATCATGTCGCTGTAGAAGCACTAGGTTATCAGCCTGCTTGGCAAGCTTTTCGCGCAGCTGGGGCGATATTAGTGCCTATCAAACAACATAAACAAGGGATTGATATTAAAGAATTAACAGCACTTGCAGAGCGTCAAAAACTCAAACTGATTTATTTAACCCCTTTACACCAATATCCCACGACCGTAACTTTACCCGTCGCAGAACGCATGGCCATTTACCAGCTCGCCGCCAAACACAATATCGCCATCATCGAAGATGATTACGATCATGAATTTCATTACGACAGTCAACCATTAAGTCCAATGGCCAGCGATGATCCTCATGGGTTAATCATTTATTTAGCCACATTTTCAAAAATCATGTTTCCCGGCAGTCGATTAGGCATAATGGCTATCGATAAAACCTTAGCCCCTGCACTCTTAGCCTATCGACAACTAATGAACCACAAACCCAATGTGTTAATGCAGCAAGCTGTTGCAAAATGGATGCTATCAGGGGGTTTTGAACGCCACTTACGAAAAATGACCAAGATATACCACCAGCGCCGAGATCATTTAGTCTCAATGTTAATGACCTACAATCAGCAAAGCCTCAACCCTCTTCATTTTATCATTCCTGCAGGTGGCATGGCCCTTTGGATTGAAGTGGGTGATAAAGCAGAAACCCTTGAGACCTATTGCCATCAAAATAATATCTATTTATTATCAGAAAAGCACTTTCAGCTCACACCACACACTTCACCCAATCATCATATCCGCATAGGCTTTGCAGGCATGAATGAAGCAACGTTACAACAAGGAATGAACTTAATCCTTAACGTCATCGACACATTGGCAACCCCGTTAGAGTAAAGTCCATAGACTTACACTATAATCAATAGCAATATAGGATCCTGCATCTTCAAGTATCACGGGTATAGCCAATCATGAAACAAAGGTTTTTGATATGAATGCTGCTCAATCACATTATTTTACAGCCAGTGATGGCGCAAGATTACACTATCTTGAAGCAAAGTGTCTCAAAGCAAGGGAATTAGAGGCGGATAGCTTAGAAACCAATCAAAACAACACCTTATTACTCCTACCAGGAGGCGGGTTTTCTGCCGATATTTTTCAACATCAAATCGATGTTTTTAGTCAGCAATATCGCGTCATTTCATTGGATAAACGCGGTCATGGACAATCCGAAAAAGTGGATTATGGTTATCGCGTGTCTCGCTTTGCCCATGATTTACATGATCTACTAACAAACTTAGCGTTAACCAATGTGACTATTATCGCTCATTCACTTGGCGCTGCGATGGTATACAACTATATCGATTTGTTCGGTCACCAATCCATTAAAAAGCTCATTGTCGTTGATGAGCCTGCGGCGTTGCTTATTAATCCAGCTTGGTCTGACAATGAGAAACAAGCATACGGCAGCATTTATCAAGCGGCAGAACTTCACGGGCTAACCAATGGTTTTCTTGAAGAGGATATCAGTGAGCTCTGCCAGAATATTGTTAATGCCATGACCACATCCCACGCCACTACTGCGCAAAAAGACTTTATTCTAAGTTGTATGGCAATACCGGGCAGTGCGGCTTGCCAGCTCTATTTAAATAATATATGCCAAGATTTCCGCGATGTGATTAAAAAACTGACTTTACCCGTGCTTTTTATCACAGGCAGAGCCAGCTTACACCCTTGGCAATCTCATCAATGGATGCATGATCAAGTACCCCATTCAGAACTCTTTATATTTGAAGAGCAACAAGGGGGTAACCACTTTATGATGGTGGAAAACCCCGAATTGTTTAATCAAGTGGTGCTCGATTTTATCAATAGGTGAATTAAAATGAGATAATTAATACAGTACAATCGTATATTTATTAATATCATTAATCTTTAAACTTGAGTTTAGTTTCTATTGACTCAGGAGAATAGCTTTTCACTGTTTGTGTACTATCCTCAACACCTCTAACAGTATCACCATAAGCTTCAAAGGTTTCTTCAAATGAAATTTGTTGAGTCCCCCCTGTTCTCACGTAATTACCTAACTCTGTTGTTTGTACCATCGGTGCCTTACCTGTTTTATGAGTGGATCTTGGATTAAGCACGCCTATCTCAGCCAAAAAGGCATTTTCATTAATCGGATCTTTCATCCCATCTTTTGTCACACCTGTAATGGTCTGAAACTCTTCCGTATTACTCCAAGTACCTTGTATCACTTCATCATATTCATGCTTATGTTCAACCTGATGATCAACAAGCTTCCTGCCTTCAGTCGTCCCTTTAGTATGGTAAGCATGAACAAGCTCATGGAAAATCACCCTTGCCATAGGCGCGGTAACAGTTTGAAATTTAATATCTTTTTTATCCCCAAGATCCACTGACTCATAGTGATGAGACCGAGTAGGATCCCCCTTCATAAAATATTTAACATCAACACTCGAAGGGTTACTCAATTCATGATCGTGATCCCAATCTACTGTCGGGCCCTTTTCTGAGAATCTATGCTCAATATTTTTAATGCCCATTTCAGTAAGCGCATTAATCAAATCTCTACCTGTTTTAGTCTTCATGATTAAATCAAATGCATCTTCAATTTGAGCACGCATTAAAGGTGGATAAATAGGGCTATTTTTATCGACTGTCGGGGTAAAGGTAAAACCTTTGTCCCCGACTGAAATAGGTTTATGGTTAAGGTGTGGGCTCATACTAGGATTAGTACCACTCACCTGAGCACCAGGATCCAGTACATTTGCCATTCTTTTAAAGCCAAAATGCGATAAAGTTTGTAGAACATAAAAAGGAACGGGTTCAGGAAGACTCACTGCACAAGCATTTTTTGTGGCACGGCTTGTATTACTTTGTATATTTTCAACTGTAGGACTAGTAGCTCCAACGGTAAAAGAATAACTCTTGCTACCTGCGGTCACTTCAAACTTCGCAATCCCTTTTCGTGTTTGAGTCAACTGTAGTTTAACTAAGCTTTCATTATCATCCTTACCCAATTTTATATTTGCTCTTTCATTAAATAAGGTTTGACTCTTTATCGATGGTGTTTTAGTGATATTGTCATTCTTATTGTCAGCTAACTTAAACTTAGATAGTTTAGTTTTAACATCACTATTATTGTACAACAGTTTTTTCGTCAGTTGATGTCTCTCTAATGAAAGGTCATCCCCTTTATTTGTCCCAACAAGAATACCTTTAGAACTATAAACGCTATCACTATTCACCGTCTCTAGAGTCCCTAATACCTTAGATATCGTATATTGAACATGTGCTTTTTCAACCCCCACATTTAAATTGAACCCATCCTTCAAAGGAGAAACTTTAACATATTTGCTTCTAGGTGAAGAAGGCGATGTTAACTTGGTTTCACCTTGAGTGTCTAAACCTGTTAATACCTTTTTATATTGAGAGTTTGATCGATTCCAAGACAAATCAAGTTCACCACTATCATCAGATAAAGGTATACTCATCTTCAAAGAAGGTTCTATTATACTAATCTCCGGCTTTTTACTCGTATGTGAGCCTAAATAACTTAATAAGTTATCAACCAAATCTAAGGTTCGAGAGCCCGATGAAATACTCCCAATATTAGAGTGACTATTATGTTGCTGACTTTGCTGAGACGTTTGAGATACTGAAGAACTCACTGAATTTGTAGTGTCGACCATTAAAACCTCTACATATAATGAAGGATTAAAAAAAGAAAAATAAATGAACGGATATGGATTACGCGAATGAGAAAGACAAAGGCTTTCCTTTTATCATCGCTCTGTTATTATCCTCAACCTTGACATCGTGACCTTCCTCACTACTGGATAAAATCAGCTTTTTCAATGAAATAAACCGTGCTATTAACTCATTCAAATTGTCATAAGTCACAAATTCAATCATCACTGTCGCCACCAAAGTAGTCATGCCATTAATGGATAATACCCAAGCACTTCCCATTATATCTCTATTTAAATTAATACTTTCTATATTTTCAATCTCAATTTCATTAGAGGGAAAATAAGATAACAATGTCATTGACTGGCTTTTATTAGACCATTCTAAATTAATCTCCATTCCACATTTAGATTTAATAACAATCGCCTCAGAATCCATAGAAATTGAAGCACCTACATTTTCACACAACTCTGATAATATTTTTTCAAAATATGTTTTCATGATACTTTCACTCTAATAAATATAAAAATAAAGAGTCAGAACTCTCTCGATATTTAATATTGTTATATATAAAACTAAATAGACACAAAAACTCATAACAGCTAAAAATATTAGCCATTTGAATTGATACAAATATCATAGAATAAAAGAATATAGAAAAAAACAAATTTTGACACATATTTTATCTTTTAACCAATAAAAGTTAAATATGTTTATATATGATTAATAAAGTTAGATTAAAAAGAAGGTTTAAGAAACAAAAAACACTTTTAACCCATTAATATTGAGAAATATAGAAACAATTATTAAAAATAAGGCGCAAAAAAAACAAATATATTACAATTAATATGATAACTATTCCATTATCTTAAACTCTTTCTCTCAACACAATGCCACCTTAGTCAATAAAAATGGGGATTATCAGATTAGTCTCTGATGAGCTATTAAATCATGTAAAAAAGTACGTATAATGCTTCCCAACGCTGATAACAATCCCTATGCCTGTATCATTTTTCGAAGCCTCCTCTCCTCTGAAATAGAAAATCCAAACATCTAATACATAAGACCATAATAAAAAATACTGGCCCAGTTAGGCTAACAGGGCCTTACTCGCCTACTCACTATCACAAGACAGTTAATACTAAAAACGTCATAAAGACAGGAATGCTAAAGCGAATCAACACTAAAAGAAGGATCGGCTGCAACAGGTAAATATAAAAATAGTCATTAACAGCATGTTTTACAAAACTATTTAACTTTATAAAATGTATAGTAATAAAATTAAATAACAAAAGTGAGGGGGTGAAAGAATGAATAAACTATACTTATAATATACCGATTAAACACGCATACTGTGAACCTTAAAAAGTATTAAAGAGGTCTTTATGGCGTCCATTAAAAAACAAGTCTTAATCAATGCCCCCATTCATCAAGTCTTCGACTACGTCACGAACCCTAACCATTGGCCTATTTTATTTTATCCTTGGTCTATAAAGACCGAACCTTATTTACAACAGCCCTTAACGGCCAATCATCCACCCATTAATGAACATACACAAGTATTAGGACTTCAACATCAAATAAAATGGACTCCCCAAATTAATGATGCTCCCCATTATTTTTTAGTGTATGGAGAGAGTGCTTTTCTTTTTGGAATTAGAGGATATGTACGTTACGACTTAACCTCCAAAGATCAAAAAACCTATTTCACTCGCACTTTATTTTACGCTTTCGACCATTATTTCATTGACTTATTATTCGGTCATCTGATCCGTCCCTATTTCAGTTATATTTCAACCCGAGGCGTCAACAAAGCCAAACAAATTCTAGATTTTCATACTTTATCTCAATCAGCCAAGAAACCGGTAAACTCATAAGCTAAAACTTTTTAACGCCTTAATTACTCCAGACTCATATATTAACTAGTTTGATCTGAAGAATAAAAAAGTAATTCGCCAAGGATATTCCCTATCATCAACTCTGTTCGCTTTTCAAAACGATGATGGTTAAAAAGTTGAATATCTGATACACGGCTAGCAAAAAGTCCAATGCCGTCAAGCTCCGGTTGTTCATCACACCAGCTCAACACCGCTTGGACTAATTTATGACCAAAACCTTTACCTTGTTCAGAAGGAGAAATGGCAATAAATTGCAAAATACCGCATTCTTTACTGGGTAAATTATCAATAATTTGACTTTCCTTTTTCATCAAAGCCTGAGTGGATTGCCAACCTGTACTCAACAGCATTTTTAAACGCCAATGCCAATATCTTGCTTCTCCCAATGGTACCTGCTGCGTCGCAATACACGCAACACCAATCAATCTATCATCATCAAACAAACCGATTAATGCTTGCTCTTGCTGCCACAATTCATTGAGCTCTTCTCTAATCGCTCCTCTCAACTTCTTTTCATATTGTGTTTGCTCGCCTGTCGTTAATGCATCCAAAAATAAAGGATCGCTATGATATGCATTATAAAGAATAGAGGCAGCAACCCGTAAGTCTTCAGCGGTAAGGTATACAGCACGACATTGCTCAACAGCTTGATTATCCATTTTCATTGTCCTTTATGTGATATAGCTCACACTTAATGTACCAAGCTGACGACAAAGTGCAATTAATAAACAAAATAAATTGGATAATACCGACAAAAGTTGTAAAGCATGCTTAATCAATAAGCTATCACTAATTTAAAATGAGTGAGTCGGGCCTATTCCTATCATGAAGCAGAGTAACATTCTTGATAAGAAGAGCATTGTGAACATGAAGCCGTTGGACATAATGGCAATTGAGCAGCTAAACAAAATTGCCGATAAAGAAATTTTTTCCAACGCATTTTATTATCGATATTCTTTATGGCAAAAGAAGGAAAATATTGATTAAACAACGCCGTGATGCCTTGTCTTTCTTCAAAACCCATATCAATATACAAATGGGTGCGACCACAGCAGGCAATCACAATTTTGTGCGCCCACCATAAAGCCTGTTGTTTATCTTGCATTGATAAATGCGCTGTGAGCAAAGCGAATAAATCATCATAAAATGCCAATGGCCCAGCGTTATTCACTATTAACTGACTAAAGCGTTTAATATCATTCAAGGCCATTTCCCACGTCATATTTCGCCAATAGTCATCTAATAAACGCAACCTCTGAATAAGTCTCGCCCCCTCAATTTGCTCTTTTCCATTAGTCAAAGAGAGATGGATAAACTTAATGAGATCAGAGGGTATATCATGAGACTGATTTTTCCTTAGTCCATCAATATAGAAATAAATAGCGGCCATTTTATCCATATCGTACCTTTCTAGAAAAAGAGTAAAGCGGCATCTTAATCTGTTATTAATCTAATGGAAAGCGGCACAAGTCTACGTTAAGATCTTCAACAGGATCCATCACTTTTATAAGCGATTTACCAACACTATTTTTCAATATTGAGAACATTCATGCCTATTTAACCTCAATATAAGCCCACTTAAAAAGTAAGGGTAAACAGAAATAAAAAAACCTTTCGAACGACACTGCGATCTTAATTTAAACACAGCAACCCTTTTACGTTCCCCATTCTAAAATCTAAAAATGCATTTTCATTGCTCCTCCCTTTTATGAACACTGATAATAAGAAAGCTAAAAACATTAACTCTCAGGTAGCATAGGCATATCTTACAAGTGTATAATCAAGACAATAAACAAGCTTACTCTAGTCATATCAATGAATAAAAAAAGAAGGCCCAACCTGCAAGATGTTGCTGATCTTGTTGGTGTCACTAAGATGACCGTAAGTCGTTTTCTTCGAGATCCACAACAAGTGTCTATACCTGTCCAAAAGAAACTTGAACAGGCTATTAATCACCTTGGCTATATCAATAATCGCGCTCCAAGTATGTTATCTAATGCAAAGAGTCAGGCTATTGGGGTATTGGTTCCCTCTTTGACCAACCAAGTTTTCGCAGAAGTGATCCGAGGCATAGAAAGTATTACCGATAGTGCCAATTATCAAACGATGCTCGCCCACTATAGCTATTGTCCCAATCAAGAAGAAAAACATATCGCTTCTCTATTATCTTATAATATAGACGGCTTACTCTTATCCGACATGCAACACACTCCACGTACATTACAAATGCTCAAAGCATCGGGTATTCCGGTTATTGAAATGATGGACACCCGCTCAAGCCATGCAGGAATAGCGGTCGGGTTTGATAATGTGCTAGCGGCATATGACATGACTGAAACTCTCATTGACAAAGGTTATAGTCAAATCGTCTACCTTGCAGCCCGTTTAGATAAACGCACCGAATTAAAATATCAAGGCTATCAAAAAGCTATGCTGAAAAATTGCCTAAACCCTATTCAAATTTCCACCCAAACCGCTTCTTCGTTTTCATTAGGCGCTCAACTATTACAACAGACATTAGATACACATCCCCAAACCAATGCCATTTTTTGTACTAATGATGATCTCGCAGTAGGCGCTATATTTGAATGTCAGCGACAAGGTATCAAAGTGCCAGATAATATGGCCATTGCAGGATTTCACGGTCATGATATTGGCCAAGTACTGGTGCCAACGTTAACCACGGTTATAACACCAAGAGAAGCAATAGGCCAAACCGCAGCTAAAGCCCTACTCGCTCAACTTAATCTTAAAGACAATAATCACGATATCGTTCAATCAACCATCGACTTAGGTTTTAGTATTCATGTAGGAGAAAGTACCTAATCAACCTAAGGGTTAATATAGACTTAAAAAGTTACAATTGACGGATCACACATAAACATTTGCCAAGGACTTGCTCAAACGTCCCTTCAATATGAATGGAATAAACATCATCTTCATCCCTTGAGGGGAAAACTAATGTGTCAAACTGGCTTTGAAGTAATTCAATGGGCATAAAATGATCTTCGCGCATTTTCATTCGCTCAAGAACCAACTCAAATGACCCGTACAGATGTAAAAAAACAGCCTTTTCGTTTCCTTCACGAAGGACATCTCTATATTGTTTTTTCAATGCGGAGCATACCATTACGCCTGAGTGTTCATCATCCACTAAATATCCAATAGCATCTCGCACATTCTCAAGCCAAGGTTGACGATCTTCATCATTAAGTGATTGTCCCGAAGCCATTTTAATAATATTGTCTTTGGGATGTAAATCATCTCCATCAATAAACTTGGCATTGACAGCTTGAGCTATTGCTCTACCGATAGAAGACTTCCCCGTACACGATACTCCCATAATAATGAGACATCGACCATTAATATTCTCATACATTTGTTCTTACTACCCTCAAAATATCATTGATTTTTAATAGACATCAACATAAGGTGCGTGTAATGTTACCGGTAACATTACACAGTATTCACTGCCATAGTCAAGTATTCGATAATCGGAATTATGACTTATACAATACATTAAATTGACATAATCATTCGACAATAATAATCAAATAAGGAAACAACATGTCTAACTCATCATTGATCCTTACAGCTGTGGGTTCCATCCTCTTATTGCTTTTTTTAGTCATGAAAACAAGATTACATGCTGTTGTCGCACTGATTTTAGTATCCATGATTGCAGGGATACTGTCAGGCATGAGTCCTGAAAATATTGCGAGCACGATTCAAAAAGGCATGGGAGGCACTTTAGGCTTTGTTGCCGTGGTTGTTGCATTAGGTGCCATGTTTGGAAAAATCATGGAAGTCACAGGCGCTCTCGATCGTATAGCTCATACTTTGTTGACACAATTCGGTAAAAAGAATGCACATTGGGCCCTAACACTGACTGGCTTTATTTGTGCGTTACCTTTATTTTTTGATGTCGCCGTTGTACTGCTCATTGGAGTTGCCTTTGCCGTCGTTAGACGAAGTCATGATAGTTTAATCAAAATGGGGATCGCTTTACTCGCTGGTATTGCCAGTTGCCAAGCTTTTCTTATTCCTGCACCAGGTCCCATTTTAGTCGCATCGCAATTACATGCTGACTTTGGTTATATGATTTTATTCGGCTTGCTGGCCTCTATTCCAGCCATGATCCTCGCAGGTCCCCTTTTTGGCCGTTTTATTGCCACTAAAGTCCATGTCGACTTACCCAATGAAAGTGACTTTAACAACCAAAACATAGAAAATGAAACTCAAGCAAACAACACTATAACCATTGCTCGTGAAGGAGAAGGTAGTCCCAGCTTTTTATTGGCCTTAGGCTTAATTAGCCTGCCGCTATTTTTGATTGCACTTAATACTTTTGGCACTCGACTCATTGCTCCAAACTCCTCATTACACTCATGGCTGGCATTTATTGGTCACCCTTTTACCGCTATTTTAGTCGCTTGTTTAATGGCATTTTATTTTTTAGGGATCAAGCGTGGTATATCTGGCGATCGCATTATGGATATTTGCAATAGCGCCCTGCAACCCGCAGGTATTATCATTTTAGTCACAGGTGCGGGAGGTATTTTCAAACAAGTACTGATTGATTCCGGCGTCGGTACTGCCTTAGGAGATCTCCTCGCAGGTTCAGGCTTACCCGTAGTGATACTTGCTTTCGTTTTATCCGCAGCAGTGAGAATTATTCAGGGTTCTGCAACCGTTGCCATGTTGACTGCATGCGGTCTTATTCTCCCCATTATTACCCCTCTTAATCTTAACGGTGCACAACTCGCTGCTATCACCATTGCCATTGGAGGAGGCTCAGTTGTTCTCTCTCATGTCAATGACTCTGGTTTCTGGTTAGCCAATCGCTACTTAGGCTTAACCGAAAAGCAAACTCTTCAAACTTGGACAATAATGGAGACCATAATTGGGGTCACAGGAGGGATCATGGCTATCTTAATTTCCGCTTTTTTATAAATCTGCTAATCTTAACCAAAAAGCTCTATAAACTTGGAAACATGATGCGTTATCTCATTATTATATTTATTTTATCATTATCCGGTTGCGCACAAATGCAGCAAGACTGGATAGCCCAACATTGTAATCAAGAGTCAGCTTATACCCAAGGTGTTAATGACGCACGTCATGATATCGATATGCAGCCTAACTATGCTCAAGGATGCCCCACTACGCCTGAAAAACTCAATCAATCGTACCGCCAAGGTTACCAATTTGTCATTACCAACCAACCTCCCAGTATCAATATCAACACCTCCCAAGCCCAAAAACAATACCGCTGCCATGACCAGTATGGTCAAAAAGTCTGCGGGTATGACTGTAAGTCATTCGCAGGTCAATGGACATGCGCTCAAAAACCCGATCAAGAATGTATACAAAACATGAGTGAGATAAAATGTGGTTATCACTGTCAAAAAGATGATTTTGGTCAGCTAAATTGTAAAACAAAGCCATAAAATATTTAATAAATATTTATCATTTTGCTAACTAAAGTGCTAATGTAATTGGTTTCATGTCATCATACAGACACATAGATTTTTTATAATATACCTCTCGCGTTAACACACGCCGTAAGTGCTAACCGTCACACTCACACTATTTTACATAAAATAATATGACAAAGATTAGCACACTCAAACCATTATTTATCGACACTCGGCAACATTCTCTTTTAGCCTGTAACTTACTCACACTTGAAGATATGGGCATTCAAGCCGCTACTTTTGTCAGTCCTCCAAAATGGCATTTAGCCCATACAACTTGGTTCTTTGAAACCTTCATTTTGAAAGAGTTTACAGATAATTATGTCGCATTTAACGCAACTTATGAGCACCTATTTAACTCTTACTATAACGGTATAGGAAAACAATACCCAAGATCGCAACGCGGTTTATTATCAAGACCTAGTATTGATGAAGTGCTCACCTACAGAGAAGTCATTGACACAGCAATAATCAATTTAATTTGTGATATCCATCATCCAAAGCACCAAATCATTCTCAAACGCTGCATGCTTGGGATCCAACATGAAAAACAGCATCAAGAATTACTCTATACCGACATTAAATATTCTTTATCACACAACCCCTTATACCCCACATTAATGACAGACCTTCCCGCTGCACCACCCCAATACGCCCAACACTGGCTCCCCTTTCAAGGCGGTCTTTACCAAATAGGTGTAGATCCTGACGAGTTACCTTTTTCTTTTGATAATGAATCACCTAAACATCACACTTATCTTAGCGATTTTTCTCTGTCTAATCGACTCGTCACCAATAAAGAGTTTCAATCTTTTATCGACGATGGTGGATATGAACGCCCAGAATTATGGCTTTCAGATGGATGGGATCACCGTCAAAAAAACCAATGGCAGCAGCCTTTATATTGGCTATCAATAGAGGGTGAAGCCCTACAATACACATTATATGGCTTGCAAAAAAGACATGATGATCAAGCCGTCATCCATATTAGTGCATTTGAAGCAGATGCTTACGCCAACTGGGCAGACGCGCGACTCCCCACTGAAGCAGAATGGGAACATGCCGCCAACCAACACGCTGCCTTAGTCGACCTTAATGATACGTGTTGGCAATGGACGAGTAGCCCTTATCGCCCTTATCCAGGATTTAAAGCAGCCAAAGGCGCCATTGGAGAATATAACGGAAAATTTATGTGTAACCAATGGGTGCTTAAAGGGGGTTCGCCAGTCAGTCCTAATAATCACCTTAGACCCAGTTACCGAAACTTTTTTTACCCTGATCAGCGCTGGCAATTTAGCGGTATTCGTTTAGCCAAATAAATCTAATAAGGACTTCAGATGTTCGACTCCGTCATCAAAACAAAATCAGCAGATAATGTTTATTTTAACTATCACAAAGAAGACAGAAGTGATGATATAACGAAATTACTCCAAGGATTGCAAGCACCACAAAAAACCATTAATCCAAAATATTTCTATGATACACAGGGATCTGAGCTTTTTGAAAAAATAACACAATTACCTGAATATTATCCAACACGAACAGAAAAGCACCTACTAAGTCATCATGCTCAAGAAATTGCACAATATTGCGAAGAGCAGGTTATTTTGATTGAACCTGGCAGCGGCAACAGCGATAAAGTGAGATTACTGCTAGCAGCACTCAAGCCGAAAAGTTATGTGCCTATGGACATTTCAGCCGAATTTTTACAACGTGCAGCAAATCAATTAGGTGAAAAATACCCTTGGCTTGATATCCACGCTATCTGCACTGATTTTAGTCAATCTCCTCCCCTTCCAAACGAGTTACCTCAAGGTAAACGCATTATTTTTTACCCCGGTTCAACATTGGGCAATATGACTCCCCCTCAAGCCATTCATTACCTAAATCAATTACGTCAATGGATAGATGGGAACAATTCACAACAAAAAGGCGGGATCTTGATTGGCATCGATCTGCATAAATCATCACAACAATTAAATGCGGCCTATAATGATGCTGCTGGGATCACCGCAGCCTTTAATTTAAATATATTATCACACGTTAATCGATTAGTTGATGGCAACTTTGACAAACAAAAATTCGAACATTTGGCTTTTTATAATGAAAAACAACATAGAATTGAAATGCATTTAGTCAGCAATATTGATCATATTGTTCATCTCAACAAGCATGCATTGACCTTTAAAAAAGGTGAACGGATCCATACTGAAAACTCCTACAAATATACACTAGACAGCTTTAACAGCTTAGTGAATAAAGCAAATTTATCAGTCAAAAAAACCTGGATTGATGAAGACTCATTGTTCAGCGTTCATTACTTGTCTTCAATATAACTAAATCAATATCAATAAAGGCATCAAAAAAGTACACCCTATTGCTGTGTACTTTTCATTTTATCATCCATTAACCTACCACAACCCCTTAGCTTTAACACTGCGAGCTCGTTTTAATTGGGTTTCTAAACTATCCACTTCAGCTTTCTCTAAAGGCGCAACCTTTGATGACGATTTCAATTGCTGAGAAATGTGTTCAACACGTTTAATTAAATCCTGTTGGCTCGCTTTAATCGACTCGATATTTTGATTGACTTCACGAATATCTAACACTTTTGAGGAGCGATTGACTTCACTTCCCTTTTCGATATCAAGTTGATTCAACCCTTCTAATAACGCTTGTTGTAGCGAGGCAATATTATCAAGCTGGGTCTGGATTGTGACTCCAGCTTCAAGCTGAGAGAATGTGCTCAGTTCTGTTTTTACCGCCTCAGTTTGATCAATACTGTGTTTTTCTAGCATTGAGGTCAATTGCTGCCATTGAGGTTGAGACAACACGGCATCTTGCGGCTTTTGTTTAATGCCCACTTGTGCCAGCTGCCACAGCAAAGGCTCAACACTCAACTCATCATTGGGTAACAGTTCGCAGATCAACTTAGGTAAATCAGGGGACAGTTTATGCAAATACAATCCAGATAAATATAAAGACTGGTGAAACGCGTTACTTCGCGCAATCATCACTTCTTTACCGCTTTCCATTTCTTTTTCTTGTTTCTGCCATGCCCTTAAAATATCAATCGCATACTGATGATGGGTATGTAATTCTGGCTCAACAATAAAGCTACATCGAATACGCATGTCGGTCTCTCTATTCAGTAAGCTTATGATGCAACTGCGATATCATCGACTTCAGCCGCATGATAACAACAAATCTCACGTGACAATGCTTCTTGAGGTTCATCCAACAAAACAATTTTACTGGCTAAACTGGGGTAAGCCTCTCTCACAGCTTGTTCAATTAAGGTCGCACCGCCACCCACTAGGTAAATACGGTTAGGATTTCGCATGAAGGTTTTCGCTTCATAGGCCACCGCATCCCCCAGTTCATTAATCTTATTCGCAATACATTCAAGCACCCAATCTAGCTTACTTAAATCATTAATCACTTCACTGGCAAAATCACGATCGTGACGACGTTTTATCAGCTCATTTGCCACTAAATAACTGGCATCACTGTCTGCAGCCGCTAATGCTTTTCTCGTCGCATCCGTCACCATAGACACACCAATTTCTGCATTACCATAAACACTTGATATATCATCAAACTCACCAACAATGACGCCCATGTCTAATGTGGTACCGCCCACATCAATCACAAGCGACTTGGTAAATTCATTCACCCCAGAATCCACTAATGTGGTCAATACTGCCGGTAGACTTTCAGGCAAAACTTCCACATCAATAATCTTAAACACTTCACCTTTATTTAAATTGATGTCTCGCATTAAGTTCGCTTTTTTACGAGCAATATTATCTTCATTCTTTTGACAATCATCGGCATTGTAAAATTCAGTGATGGGTAAGGTCACTAGAATTTTCACTTCACAAGGGGCTATGCCCGTTTGCAACAAGGCATGATGTACCGACAGTAAATTTAAATCATCATATTGAAACGCCACATGGGTCGTTGATAAGGCTTTATCGGAGGTCGCATCATAGGTATATTTTGTCGAACCAATCTGATAATTAAAGATTTTTTTATCACTTAATAGTGCGGCACTTTTCCAGTCTTTACGAAAAGAATTAGGAGAAGTGATACTGCATACTTGCCCCTTATCTATCCAGCTGATTTTTACGTTTGTCGAACCATCATCGATGGCAAACTTTAATGTTACTGCTTGCATTATAAAGTTGAGCCTATTAAAAAAAGGGATTACCCATTTATAGCGGCACTTTTTCAATAAACTTTAATGCTCTTGCACTAACTTTATCCCTTGAACATTGCCCCCTCTTTATATCCATATAAGTCATTCTATTGCGTAAATGCCATTGATGGGTCAACCTCGCACTGTGCTACCGACTTAACGTCATTGCCTTTATTAATAATCCAACACTCTTCATACAGGGAGCAATAACAAAGTTCAACCTCGATAAATTCATCCATATCTAACAAAAAATCGGCTTTGTCACCTTGATAAGACAAGGGATTAATCATTATTTGTGCTGATAAAATTCGGCTACTAATATGCGATTGAGACACTCTAGGTAAATCCGGAATATCCCGCCACTCTTTAATCGGTTTAGACTGATATGTCACTATCGCATACTGGATTAACGCTGGGCCATTACCGCTATTAGTCACACCATAGTTAAAATTATTTTCTCCAAAACTGCGATGCCACTCCAACCTTGGCCAGACTGATGCTCGAGCATAACTGCGATCCACATAAGCTGAATATACGCTCACTCCAGCCGTAATTAAGCTTATCAATAAGGCAGAAAATGCCACTATCATCTCTGGTTTTTTTGTACCACTTAACAACTAACATATTACAACCATTCCCTTTACTGCTTTTCATTCCACCACAAAAAGTGATAAGAAACTGATTTTTATATGTTAAAATAACAATGCATCAATATCAATAACCTACTCTGTCTTCCCTCCAAAAAAAACGCCCTACTTTTGACTGCCCTCTTTAGAGTAATTTTCCTATCCACACCCTATCCACACATTGTCGACTGCACCTAAGCTTGCTAGCTTAAAGATCCATCAAGTGCAGTTCATTAACAACAAAGCAAATAAAGAAAAAGGACTTCAAATGAAATTAACTCATCTATTAAAAGCGTCGGCATTATTTTCAACATTATTACTGTCCCAAAACGCCATATCCGCAAATTTGGTCTGCTATTTAAACGTCAAACCCGGCGGCAATGTATTTGGCAATGGTACCGCCAATTGCTCAGGTCTGGATTTTAGTTTTGGCAATAGTACCTCTGGTCGTTTTGCGATTCAAAACATCACTAAAAATGTGGATACGGTGATCTGGCAAGGCGATGCAAGTTGTTCAGGCGGGACTCAATGTTATGTCACCGTTCGTGCCTATAGCGGTAATACCACCGCAAAAGCCACGATTTTATATGATGATGGCACCTGGGAAACCACCAATAGTGCATCTATGAATTATGAAACTGGCCATTAATACTGGCGAAACAAGGTTAACAGGCGATAGCACTTATCGCCTGTCATTTGTCATGCATTCCCAAAAAACACCACCCACTCGACATAGCGCAAAAAACTGCTCTTCTAATTCTAAAGCCACCGCGTAATGACGACGGCAGTCACTTTATTTTCATTAATGAAAACCCTGTATTATTCATACAAAAAACAGTCATATTTCTCTAGATGATACATTCACTCCAATCCGAAAAAAGCGCTTTGTTCCCTTGATAGTGTGGCAGTTTTTATTATGCTTGAGATAATAAACCTCCCACAACTCGCTCACTTTTTATACCAATTGCATATTTTTAAGCCATACTTATACTGCGACAAATGAACACAGAGATTCAATCTAACACTTCAACCTGACGCTAACCTCAAGCTAAACACTAGGCTTAATAGGTCACAGTTAAAAGGAGAGTATTATGAGTAAAGGTAAAAAAGGTAAAAGAGACGCTAAAAAGAAACCTCTATTAACACCGAAAGAGAAGAAAGCCGCCAAATTGGCTAAAAAATCAACCCCAGATGTGTTGGGGAATTAGGCAACAATCATTCAATAACCATTCCCCTTTAATGAGCCATAACATGAACGTTATGGCCTCCTTCCTAATATCATCCCCCTCCACTCCCAATGCTTTATCAAAAAATAGATTAGAAACCAATAAGGTTGAATATTTAAATAATAGTGGAGCATTACTTTAAATAACCTAAAATATGCTCGCTCTTCAAATACTCAATTGGATACTAAGAAATAATGATTAATCAAAATATAAAAAGCGCCAAAAACACAACTGACGCAACAAGTTATACCATTTTCATAAAAATCAATAAGTAAGCTAAATCCAACAACCTAATTTATGACTAATCTCCAATTTAAGGTTACCACCTATCTCGCAAGTTTCTCAGTCCAATAAATACCGATTTGGGATCAGTCTGTTGATCGTTCAATTCGTTTTTTAGATTGCTGATAATTTCTTCATTTTGAAGCCTAAAGAAAGGATTGATTTGTCTTTCAATCCCTAAGGTCGTAACCATTCGGTTTTCTGGATCTTGTCTATTAACAACAGCCAACAGCTCCGCAGCTTGAATATTACCAGGCTCACGTTGTTGCGAAAATTTCAGGTTGTTAACGAAATAGTCGTGTCCTGGATAGATCCTTGTGTCATCTGGTAAATTGGCTAATTGCTCAACAAATGTATGATATAAATCATTAACATTGCCTCCGTATTTACAATTTCCGGCACTCGCATTGAACAAGGTATCACCACAAAACAAAGCCGGTTCACCTTGTTCAGACAGTAAACAAACATGCGCTGAGGTATGACCGGGTGTGTGTAATACTCGAAGACGGATCTCAGTGCCAACCTCAATTAACTCTCCAGCACTTAAACCAACATCAACATTGGGGATACTACTGATGGCATTTTTATGAGCATAAATTTTGGCGCCAGTTGCCGCGACAATCCCCGGGTTCCCTTCAATATGATCAAAGTGTTCATGAGTATTCACTATTGTGGTGATTTTTACAGCATGGCGTTCCGCCTCAGCTAAGCATTTATCAACATCGAGTGGGTCTAAAATAATCGCCTCATTCGTTTGCTCGCAGATAATTAAATGACAATAATTGCTCAAAAAATTATTCATAAATAGTCGAATGATTTTCATCAGGTTGCTCCTTTACGGTTTGAAATATAGCTAAATCAATATAAAATGACATAGTCAGCTGGAATGAAAAGTGATTTAGCTATAATAAGTGTATTAGTCATGTTTAATTGACTTCATGTTTGCAAAATTGCGATAGCTAACACTAGCTGACATATTGAACCAATCATAAAGCTAATTGATTTAATAATAGGTATTGCAAAAACCAGCATGAAAAAATGAGCCACACGAGTAAGGCAATACACCACAGAGGCGATAACCGTTGCGTCACTGCTTATTCCAGTTACATGCACAATAAGTACTAAGGGGGCGAATATCGCTAAATTCTCGATTGCATTTCGATGAGCACGATCGACTCTACCTGCCCATTCTGCAACATCTGCAGGCCCGCTTGGATAACCGAGTGCATCTGAGATGCCTCTAACCTTAACAAGGTTGAACATGTAAGGCACCCACATCAATGCAGTCAATAAAGTGATCAACGTTAAGGATATCAGTTCAGTCGGCATATCATTCTCCATGGTACAATAGAATTAACAACACAAGCATGACAGGTACTTCTCATACTGATTACCATTAAGCTTGAACGACCATTTGTTGAACGACCATTTGTTGACCTACCATTTTCTTTAACGAATCAATCATTGGTTTTTCCGTTTGCATGCATTTCATCAAAACAGGATGGGCCATGATCTGAGCTAAATGTGCGCTCAACTTTGGCCATCGCAGCGCATCAACATCAAAATCTGCATAAGTTGCATTAATAATAGCCGTAGCCACGGCAATATCTGCAACACCTAATTCACCAAAGAAAAAACCTGTCGCAGGAAGTTGAGATTCAACATAATCAAATACTGGTGGCACTAAATTTGTTATGCTATTTTCCACAATCCTTTCATCCGTGGGATTATTTGTCATAACAGGCTTGGTCAGTCGCTCCATAAAAATATGATCGGCACAAGGCTTGAATAACATTGATCCGCCATACTCTTCCAACCAACGACTTTTAGCCCGGTCCTCAATACTTTTAGGTCTTACCGTGGTATCAGGGTATTGCTCTTCCAAATACTCAATAATGACACTTGAATCACAAATAACCACATCACCATCATGGAGTGCAGGTATTTTCCCCAATGGACTAATGGCTAAATATTCAGCAGTTTTCGTGCCGGGATAAATATCAACGATGTCGTAATCTAGGCCTTTTAGCTCAAGCACAACACGTGCTTTGCGGACGAATGGGGACATTGGAATACCATATAATTTCATGCTCATGACTCCTAATAATTGATTGAATAAAATGCTTCTTCGAATATCTGAGTGATACTTTACTTGTGCACAGTCATTGATATAAGATTTATAAGGGACCAAAAAAGACCATTCGGGACATATTCATGAAAAAAGTCGTAATTCTTGCTGCTGAAAATTGTGTTTTATCTACCATTGCAGCCCCGATGGACATGTTTCTTCAAACAGGCGTATTATGGAATATGACCGTTGGTGAGAAGCCAAGTCCAGAATTTGAAGTCAAAATAGTCACCACCGATGGTAAGCCCATTACAGCCCTAAATCATTTTTCAGTGATCCCCGCTTGTTCTATGTACGACATCAAGGAGGTTGATTTAATAGTTATTCCATCACAAGGTTTTTTCTATGAAGTGACGAGTGACGCCCATAAAGAAAAAGTCACTTGGTTAATTGAATGGTATGAAAAAGGAGCAGATTTGGCCGCTATTTGTGCTGGTGCATTTACCCTTGCCTCAACGGGCTTATTAAATGGTAAAAAAGCAACCACGCATTGGAGCCTTGCAAATCAGTTTCGAAAGCTGTTCCCTAAAGTAACTCTGCAAACAGAATGTATGATCACCGAAGAAGACCGTCTATTTTGTGGTGGAGGCATCACCGCTGATTTAAATCTCTCACTCCACCTAATAGAAAAATACTGTGGACGTGAAGCAGCCTTACAAAGTTCGCGATGTATGCTTGTGGATTTAGATAGGACCTCTCAAGCACTATTTGCAGTGTTCTTACCTAACAAAGAGCATGAAGATGAAATCATTCTTCAAGCTCAGGAATGGATAGAAAAAAACTTTCAAGAAAGTATCCAAATGGAGGCATTAGCAAAAAAATCGGGGACAAGCCTTCGACAATTTAATCGCCGATTCAAAGCTGCAACTGGGGAAACCGCTAATAAGTATGTGCAATTCACTCGAGTTGAAGCCGCTAAAATGCTTTTAGTGACAACCAACTTATCATTTGAAGCCATCTCACCACAAGTTGGTTATGAAAATATCAGTTTTCTGCGCCGAATATTTAGAAGTTGCACAGGGATCACACCGACCGAATTCCGCCGAAAATTTGGCCAACCCAATAATGATTAAACACAAAAAATGCCGATAGCAATCTGAAGTAAATAAAAATAATTGAATGGATGATACAATCAGTCGCTCAACGAGTATTCTGTGCTATGAAAAACTTAAGTCATTAAGACATATATGTCTTAATTGTTCTTTAGCAGACTAAGCGCAATTTTCTCGCAATGCATTTTTACAATCTATTTAATAGCAGAAATTTAACAATGTTTTGGTCATTTGTTAGGCTATGAGCATAAGTAACATGCTCCTTCTCATCCTTTCAAAGTATTCGCGACACAATATCAGGATAGCTGCCTCTTCTGTCAACGCAGGACATGTACAAAAAACACCTTACACAGATTCAATGGAAGTGCCCGTATATGTCTTAGTTATTCTTAGCATGGCCACTTTCACTTAATCATGAAAACACAAGTTTTGATAAAAAGGTTTTTGCTCGGTGTCATAAACATGTATTGTCGCCACGGGATCTTCTAAATTAGAGCCCCCAGTACAATAGACATGAATTAGTTTTTCACCTAATTCGCTATTTTTATGTACCCACATTGAGGCACCATCAATTCCGTATGTATCATATTCAGAAAAATTTTGGTCAAATGTAACATCACCGAGTGGAAGGCCACTTTGTGTATTAAAAATAACATAAAAGTCACTCTTACCAGAACAGGTAAAGTCGATCTTAAAATCTTCTTTTTTATCAGAAAGGACTGTTTTCCAGACTGCTGGTGCTTGTGGTCCACCTCCACCAGCTTGCCTTGAACAATGATTATTTAAAAAAGAAACCTGAACAGCTTCAGAATGATGGTTATAAACAGCAAAACGCATTTCCCATGCTAACGCCGAAGTGCTGGCTCCGATTATCAACAATAATAGGCCAGTATAAATAGCTTTAATATAGCTTGATTGGTTAAAAAAATGATCAATAATATATTTCATGATGATTAACCTTTAAATAAACTAAACATATCTAAAGTATGTATAAAGGAGAAATTACTGGCATTGCCCGTTACTATGATTAGATTGCGTTTCATCAAACACTTTAATCCAGGGTCTGAAATAACTATCTCCAGTCACATCGTCATTCATTTCAATACCAAAAGCACAATAAGTGTAAATACGAAATTCTTTATCATCTAATATATTCAAAACCCCTCCGTCATGTCTCGTTAAAGCAACATAACCATACCCCCATTTAGATATGCCATATGAGCGTTGATTAAAACGAACAGCACCTACAGTTTCACCATCAAATTCTGTTTTAAATGTGAGTTTGAAATGACTTGCTTCTGTATCACATCCTACTCCTGTGACGAAATCGACTGAAATGGCACGCTTGTAATCTGTATATGTATCGTCATTTTCGATATAAACTGGAATACTTTCTCCAAGTTTTCCAGTAGACTCACCATAGGCAGGTTTAGCGCAGTGTTCCTCAGAGAAATAGACTTCTAGTGGAGATGTTATACTGTAATTCTCTACCCATACCCGAACATTTTCAGCATTCACTTTATTAGGCATACCGATAACTAGTATCAATATAATGAATAAAGTAAACCACTTCGCAATACTGTATTTATAGTCATAATTCATTTTACACCTCACTTAATTAATGTCTTTGCTCTTCATACATTAACCAAAGCCACAAGTGACTTCGAGAAAGTAAAAAACACATTATCTTGTAAAGCACAATAACAACTTTGCATAAATTTAAACTAGCCTACAAACAACCTAACAATATAGTCCTTTAGCTTCACAAAAAAATGTAAAATATGTATGTAAATATGACTGTTTCATATTATTTACTGTTTTTACATAGGATATAATAATGATTAATATTCATTAACCATTTAACCATCTTTATCCAGTACTTGAATTGAAGTTATCCGGAATTTAGTTTAATTTCTAACCTTACTCGATATATTGATTATCTAATACCGTATGGACTCTAGCTGTCTAAAGAGAACAATCCAGTCGTTGAAAACTCAAGCACTTAGTAGGAAGTGCTTTTTATTAAATACTGAGGTGATCTGAGACTCTAAAATTTGCCTACTTTTACCCATTTAGCAGACTAAGCGCAATTTTCTCACAATGCATTTTTACAATCTATTTAATAGCAGAAATTTAACAATGTTTTGGCCATTTGTTAGACTATGATCATGAGTAACATGCTCCTTCTCATCCTTTGAAAGTATTCGCGACACAATATCAGGATAGCTGCCTCTTCTGCTAACGCACACAGTATTTTTCAATAGGCGACGCAGCGCAGAGCTCATGACTCAAGGTCTTGGCTGTTTGCCTCATCTCGAGTAAAGAGTAAGCAGAGGGCTTTCACCTCCTCCACTTTTTTTAAATAAGAGTCTACCTATTTATCTCGGCGCATCCTATTGGCGTACCTTATGGCTTTGACTGGCGTGTTATCCAAAAACAGGGTTGATCTGCGCCAGCACCCAAGTGAAGCCGCCGCCCGCGAGGTTCACATATTGGGTTTGCCCGCTAAAGGCAATAATGGTTTTTCCGTCGGGCGCTGTAACCTGATGCATTTGCTGGTTGGATACTGAAGGGCTTACCGCAGCCGGATAGTTGATATCGTTAATGGTGATCTGAGCAATAACCTGTTGTCCGTACCAGTTGCCGGTAACGTAGCTGAAAGCCGTGAGGCCATTGGTGAAGTTGATAGGATTATTCTCATGGCCACCATCTCCGCCGTGTTGCAATAGCTGTACCAAATACGAACCATCGCTGCTGACATTGGTACATTGGATGGCATCCACGACATCGCCGCTGCGGATAACGATACTTTGAACAAGCGTGGGTGTGGTTTGCACATTTAGGATGGCACCATCGTCGAACTCCAACACATACGGTTGGCCAGTCATGTATTGTCGGATCAATAGTTGCTGACTTTGCTCGAAAGGCCAGTTGGAAGAATCAAGCCGCCAACTCATCATGGATTGGTAGGGGTAACTCTGCCCCTGGTACTGAATCCCTGCCGCGTATTGCTGATAGGCTTGAAGCGCAGTGACTCCACTTTCGAAATAGGCACCGAATCCCAACAGATCGGCATTAATGCCGTGTGCTATAAATACGCTTGGATCGCTAACCCAGCGACTTTGCAAATTGAACACATCCACATTGGCATTCACAGCATCCGCATTCAGGTTGTCGACACTCTGCTGGCCCTGATTCGAACTCGCCGAAACAGCCAGATAATACGTATCCCCGAAAGCCGCACCTAGTGCGTTGAACCAGGCGCCAGATTGCTGCGAAGTGAGGCTATTGGTAGGAGACTCCCAATCAATGTCGAAACCATTGAGGCCGTTGTTACCCAGAAAACTGGCCACATTGTTCGCAAAGGTGGAAAGCAATATGGAATCGGCGATGATCTTTTGCAGATCAGCGGTGATTTGATCGGTATAAGCCAGCAAAGCAAATATGATCATGTCTGGGTTTTGTGCACGGGCATCTGCCACCTGTTGGGCGAGATACGCGTTACTCGTGCTCAGGGTAGGATTGGTCGGGTTGCTCATATCCACACCAAACCAGCCGATACTGAGGTAATCAAGGGTGCCGTAAATCCCGTTGAGCTTAATGGAACTGAAATTGCTGTTGGGGGAGCTGTAAGTAGCTCCTGCAGGATGCAATTCACTAGTCAGCCAGGCACCAATGGCACCGGTAAAGTTTGCTATTTTTTTCATGGGTTATTCCTTTTTCTCCAATTAAACATCCATGTATCGCACCCAGAGAGTCATGCGACAATGACTACAAAAGCCTAACGTCCGACTGGCTTTGCTTGTTATGTTTCAACTCTTCTAACCTTTCAACTAAGTAATTTGCTTGTTCTGAAACAATTTCTAGTTTTTTCTCCAATTGCTTGAAGTGTCTGTCTTCATCTATGTTTCTAACCAGCCCTTTTTTATTCCTTTTATTATGGTTAGCGCAAGTTTCTGTTATTTTAATTAGATATGTAACTCTTTGTGAAGCATAGTCAGCATTTCTAAGTGCCCACCTGTAGTAATCAGTATTATTATCTATTTCCGTGAACCAAGATTTACCAGATAAATAATGGGCCCAAAATACAAGCAGTACAGAGATACAGAAAACTATCTTTTGTGAGGCGGTTACAAATGAGTTCTGCACATTAAGTCCAGATCCCTTTAGTACGGACAAGCTGAGAGTTACAACAGATAAAACGAGGACAAATATTATGAGCCTTGATCCGATCGCTAAGATATCTTGACCATCCAATGGATCAGCAGACTTTATTTGTATAAACCTTGTGAGGGCAGAGCCTACTAATATTATTGAAGCAAATGACCAGTCTGGCCATAGCCAAACTTCAGTACCAACGGAGTCTGTTGCCAAACGAATAATAAAGATGATCGCAATAGGTAATAGGGTAAAAAGTAATTCATTAGAGATTGCTCCCCAGAATACTTTACCATAAACCTTTTTTTTACTTTTAAATGTATTAATATTTAGCAATATTCTCTCCTTGAAACATAACGCCTGCAGTTGCAGACGACTTGTAGCGACGAAGGAGCGGAAAGACGTTCTGACAACCTGTACTTGTTATGTATTACTCTCAAAAATACCCCTAATTCAGTAAATCAGAAGCAAAACACACAAGATGTATATATCCTCGTAGTCCGCCAACATGGGCCAATTCCAATTTTTTTCCATGCTTATCATTGGCATTGAACTCAACAACACCGTCTGGAGTATTTACCGTATATACAGCTGTTGTCCGTGGACCGCTAATATGCCAATGGACGTCAGGCATTTTGTGAGCGTAAGCAGACCTGAACAAAAACATTATTTATCGTAATGAATTCAGGTCGTTTTGATTGTTCTGCCAATTTCGAAAACTGCTGTTTCCATCCCTACTCGAAAGTGCCTCATCTACAGCTATAGAACATGCTCCAAGCGAGGTCATCATCTGATTTAGGGCGGCTGTCATTAGGCCTTCCTGATTGAAAATATCCCATTCTGGTATATCGAACGTAACATCATTAGGGATGCGTACAGTACTTACTGGCTTAAACACATTGTAATAAATAGATTGGTTGTCACAACAAGCTGCAAATTTCGCTGCGAACATAAATTGTTGCAATGCCCAGTAAACCCTTTCGGTTTCGGTCATAGTGTTCCTTTACTCTGAGTTATCGCGAAGACACATAACAGCTTATTCAGCAGCAGGATAATCTTCCAAACTGCTAATTCTTTGAAACAGTTTTTTTAAACAAATCATTAAGCTAGAGTACACTGCTAACCCAGCCTCTTTACGCTAGCCAAGCAAAATACCACTGCGAGAATACATTTGTAAATAAAATATTTAGTTACACCTGAAGCAAAGTGAAAACACCTGATCTTTATCATAAATATTTATCACAAAGTTATTCACCTTAGTCAGCCAACAAACCCAATTCGAAGAAACCCCGTTTGTGATTATTCTGTTGATTTTACTCTTTGCTCTTTGCTCTTTGCTCTTTGCTCTTTGCTCTTTGCTCTTTGCTCTTTGCTCTTTGCTCTTAAAGCCAGTGTGAATACAAAAATAACCATCGGAGGCAAGGATGCCTTCGTCTGAGCCTATAGGGATATATTCACGGCGCGTTATTTTTGTATTTGCACAAAAGCCTGCGGCAGCAATGAATAACATTAAGGCTAAAAGCTAAAAAATACTAGCCAATACCACTGGAGCCAAACGCTCATTTAAGAAACCTAGTGTGGATGATGGTGTGGATAGACATCCACGACCTTAACCTGCTGGAAGCGATAAATCCACATGAAGCTTCAATGAATAAACACACTTTCCAATACCACTTGAGCCAAACGCTCACTTAAGAAACCTAGTGTGGATAGGCATCCACGACCTTAACCTGCGGCAGGGTGAGGTTTTACTTTGTAAAACGCTTCGAACGAGAGGCATCGATGCCGAACTGGCTCTTAAACATGGACGTTGTTATTAATATCAAATAAACCAAGGGATAACACAAAAATGTACTCAACTTTCATTTGAAAACCTAACCCCCCAACAAGCGACAGATAAAAGCACTGCTTAAAAAAGATCCAGCTTAGCTTACCGCTAAGCTGAATATCCACTACCTATCCACTATCAACGAATAACAAGTAACAAGTAACAAGTAACAAGTAACAAACCCAGTGAACCCAGTCAAACAAATTCCAGATTAAACGTTAACGTTTAATGGCTAACCTTTAATGGCTAAAGTGTAATCGCTACAATTTTATAGCTAGCTGGGCCCCTTGGCGAATAGCCCGCTTGGCATCGAGCTCGGCGGCCACATCCACACCGCCTATCATATGCACTGGCAGTCCAGTGGACTGCATTTCTTCCAATAAAGTGCGATTGGAGACTTGCCCCGCACATAACACCACATTATCCACATCAAGCACTTCGCTTTGACCATCAATGCTAATATGCAAACCTTGTTCATCAAACTTTTCGTAACTCACGCCGATTTTTTGAATGACTTGGTGCTGCTTTAAGACTAAGCGATGGATCCAACCTGTGGTCCGCCCAAGGCCTTTACCCATCTTGGTCGTTTTACGCTGCAATAAATACAGCTGTTTATGAACCGCTTCTTTTTGAGGATGCATCAAGCCGCCGCGCTCTTGATAGGTTTTGTCTATGCCCCACTGCTTAAGCCATTTATCTAAATGCAAGGTGCTCGACTCTTCTTCGCCTAAAAAGTGCGCCATATCAAAGCCTATTCCCCCCGCACCAATGAGCGCGACCTTATCGCCCACGCTCACTTGACCCGTTAGCACTTGTTGGTAATCCACCACTTTAGGCGAATCAAATCCCGGTAAATCAATGGCTCTTGGCAGCACACCCGATGCCATGACAATCTCATCAAAAGCTTCATCGCGCACCACAGAGGCATCCAAGCGCGTATTGAGCCTTAAGTCCACTTTATGCAATTTAATTTGCTCAAGAAAATAGCGAATGGTTTCATCAAATTCTTCCTTACCCGGAATTTTACGGGCCAAATTAAACTGCCCACCCACCTCAGCTTTAGCCTCAAACAGCACCACATCATGGCCACGACTCGCCGCATACACAGAAAACGCCATACCCGCAGGTCCTGCGCCCATCACCGCAATGCGTTTCTTGTGCGTCGCTGGGGTAAAATTCATCTCAGTTTCATAACAAGCCCGGGGATTGACCAAACAGGTGGCACGCTTCAATGAAAACGTGTGATCGAGGCATGCCTGATTACAGCCAATACAGGTATTAATCAGCTCTGGCGTATTCGCAGCGGCTTTATTGACAAAGTCGGCATCGGCCAAAAAGGGTCGCGCCATGGACACCATATCCGCTTGACCCGATGCGATAATGCCTTCTGCGATATCTGGCGTATTAATGCGGTTAGTGGCGACTAACGGCACTGACACCTCTTTTTTTAGCCTTTCGGTCACCCAGGCAAAAGCGCCCCTTGGCACACTCGTTGCGATAGTGGGGATGCGGGCTTCGTGCCAGCCAATACCCGTATTTAAAATCGAGACTCCAGCTGTCGCCAATGCTTTGGCTAATTGCACCACTTCATCCCACGTTGAGCCGTTATCGACCAAATCCAACATGGATAAACGAAAGATAATGATAAAGTCATTGCCCACTTTTTCACGAATGCTGCGTACAATCTCAAGGGGGAATTTCGCACGATTTTCAAATGCGCCGCCCCATTCATCAGTGCGTTGATTGGTGCGGCTACTGACAAACTGATTAATCAAATAACCTTCTGAGCCCATCACTTCGACACCGTCATAACCTGCTTTTTTCGCCAGTGCCGCACTGGTTGCATAATCTTTTATGGTGCCTTTCACTTGCCTTGCTGACATCGCGCTAGGGGTAAACGGAGTGATTGGTGATTTCACTTTACTGGGGGCTTGCGAGAAAGGATGGTAGCCATATCGCCCCGCATGCAGTAACTGCATACAAATTTTCCCACCCACATCATGCACCGCTTGGGTGACTATGGTGTGTTTTTTAACTTGCCATGGAAAACTGAGTTGGCATGCATTAGGCGCTAAACGCCCCCGTAAATTGGGTGAAATTCCCCCAGTGACGATGAGCCCGACTCCGCCAGCAGCGCGTTCTTTATAAAAAGCCGCTAATTTTTCAAAACCACCCTTTTCTTCTTCTAAGCCTGTGTGCATGGAGCCCATTAAGACTCTGTTTTTCAATTGAGTATGGCCTAAATCTAAGGGTTCTAATAAATGCGGAAACGACATTCAAACATCCTTTTTAAACAAATGATTTAATTCAGCATACCTTGAGTCTGTACTAAGCTCAATAAGGGAAAAGAGTCATTTGTTTTTAATTGAGTTTTCCATCTGTGTATTATTTCAGTTAACATGACGTCAATCTCGTCATAAAGGAGTGGCAAATGTCCGCTAAACCTTCATTTTTAAAAAAGATATTTTCTGTTCTCTGGAATACCCTAAACGGTATTCGCAAACTTTTACTCAATGTCATTTTTTTCGGATTACTGATCGCACTGTTGATTGGACTGAGTAAAGAAGACAAAGTGAATTTAGAAAAAGGCTCCGCCTTGGTCCTAAATTTATCTGGTAGCATCGTTGAGCAGAAAAAGCCCGTCGCACCGCTCGAAGCGATTATGAATAGCGAAAGAAAAAACAGCAGCGATAACGAAATTTTATTGTCCAATGTGATTAAAGTGATCAATAGTGCCGCAGATGATAATGATATCAGCACATTGGTTCTCGATTTAGACCAATTACAAAGCGCAGGCTTGAGCAAACTAGAATCCATTGGCAATGCGCTCACAGCCTTTAAAGCCTCGGGTAAGCCCATTATTGCGCACGCCAACAGCTACAATCAAAATCAATATTTTCTGGCCAGTTTTGCAGACACTGTGTATTTAAACCCACAAGGTATGGTCACCATTGAAGGAATGGGCCGTTATCGCCAATATTTTCAATCGGCACTGAATAAACTCAACATCAAAATGAATGTCTTTCGAGTAGGGACCTTTAAATCCGCAGTCGAGCCCTTTATTCGTGATGATATGTCTCCAGCAGCGAAAGAAGCCAATATGAGCTTACTGAGTAACTTATGGGACAGTTATAGCAAGGTGGTCGCCAATAATCGTAACATCAAAGCCGATCAACTCGTCCTATCACCTGAGCAGTACTTAAGCCAATTGGAGAAAGCCGATAACGATATGGCCAAAATGGCCTTGGATCTGCATTGGGTCGATAATCTCAGTACAGCAGAAGCCTTTAGGCTCGCCATGGTGGATAGAGTCGGTAAGGCCAGCCAAGGTGATAACTATAAGCAAATTAGTTTCTATGATTACCTGCCAATAGCAAAAGCCCACACTCAGCCTACAGAGGCGAATAAAGTCGCGATTATTGTCGCTAAAGGCAACATACTCAATGGCAATCAACCCAGCGGTGAAATTGGTGGTGAAAGTACCTCAAAACTGCTGCGAAAAGCACGCTTTGATAATCATGTTAAAGCCATTGTATTAAGAGTGGACAGCCCGGGCGGCAGCGCCTTTGCTTCAGAGCAAATTCGCCAAGAAGTGTTAGCAATTAAAGCCGCAAATAAACCCATTATTGTCAGTATGGGCAGTTACGCTGCCTCAGGGGGATATTGGATCTCAGCCGATGCCGATTATATTTATGCCACCCCCACGACATTAACCGGCTCCATTGGTATTTTTGGGCTGATCCCCACCTTTAAAGACTCGTTAGCTGATTTAGGTATTTACACTGATGGTGTAGGCACTTCACAATGGGCAGGCTTTAGTGTCACTCGGGATTTAACCCCCGCCTTTAGTCAGGTTATGCAGCGCACCATTGAACAGGGATATGATAATTTCATTACTATTGTCGCCAATGGCCGTGATATGGAAAAACAAGCCGTTGATAACATTGCCCAAGGCCGTGTCTGGACAGGCAGCCAAGCCTTAGACCTAGGCTTAGTTGATGCTATTGGAGATATGCCACAGGCCATTCAAAAAGCGGCAGAAATGGCTAAATTAAAACAATTTGATACTCAGCTCATTGAACAAGAGCTCAGCCCGCAAGAACAAATTATACAAGATATCTTTGCGACAGCGGCGGTGTATCTCCCCATTCAACAAACGCAGTCTCAAAGCCCTATCATGAATACTTTAATGTCGAAATGGCAAAATATGTTAACGACATTCGCCTCTTTTGACGATCCTAATGGCGCCTATTTATATTGTGATACTTGTAATCTATAAATACCCATAATTTTGACGTCTTTTAACCCTAAAGCCCAGTTTTTTACTGGGCTTTCTATACTTTAAAATCGTATACTCTTGCGATGGATCTCTTTGTCGAATGAATTATGACTAAACGTTCAATTTATGTCGCCTATACTGGCGGCACCATAGGAATGGAAAAAACAGCCAATGGATTTGCCCCAGTTGCTGGCTTTTTAACCCAATGTGTTAAAGCTATGCCAGAATTTTACCATGCTGAAATGCCTGACTTTGTCATTAATGAATACCATCCTTTGATTGATTCTTCCGATATGGCCCCCACAGATTGGCAGCTAATCGCCAATGACATTAAAGCCAATTATGACCATTACGATGGCTTTGTCATTTTACATGGCACTGATACTATGGCCTTTACCGCCTCAGCCCTGTCGTTCATGCTACAGGGGTTATCAAAACCCGTCATTGTTACTGGCTCACAAATTCCGTTAGCACAACTCAGATCTGATGGGCAAACTAACCTACTCAATGCCTTGTATATTGCCGCTAATTACCCTATCGCTGAAGTCAGTTTATTTTTTAATAATCGCCTATTTCGCGGTAATCGCACCACTAAAGCCCATGCTGATGGCTTTAATGCCTTCGCGTCACCTAATTTTCCTATGTTACTTGAAGCAGGTATCAAAATTCGACTTCATGAGGGGAAAATAGGTAAACCCGAACCCACTCCGGTATTAACCTTAGCCAATATTAATCCGCAACCTATTGGTGTCGTTACCTTATATCCGGGTATTTCAACGGATATTTTTAATAATGTCTTACAGCAACCCGTTAAAGCCCTTATTTTATTAACATTCGGTGTCGGTAATGCGCCTCAAACCCCTGCGCTATTAGCCACGTTAAAAGCGGCTCACGAGCGAGGCGTGATTTTAGTCAACCTCACGCAATGTATGCAAGGTAAAGTCAATATGGGGGGATATGCAACAGGCAATGCCTTAGCGGGCTCAGGGGTGATAAGTGGTGGCGATATGACCACAGAAGCAGCCTTAGCCAAATTACATTTCTTACTGTCGACAGAAATGACTCCCAATGAGATCCGCCAAGCAATGCAAGAAAATCTTGTGGGTGAACTCAGTACAGATTAGCACTGAGCTATCAAGTGGTATAAATAGATAAAAAGCAACGATGCTTCACCACTCGTTGCTTACTCAATCAAACACTATAATTCTTCATTCTTAAAGGCTGCAATACTTTCCCCTTTAAAATCAGCAACGTCATCATTGACTTGCGCGTTAAATTGTTTTTTCAATTGCACTTTGGATAATTCATTAATCTGCCCTTCCTGACCAATGGTAAAATGATCCGTTTGCTGTAGCTTCTTTGCTTGATAAAGCATCACGACTTGCTGTGTCGATGCTCTTTGCTCATCTGTCAACACACTGCCATCTTCCCACTTTCCAAGTTCTACGGCACTCACAAGGCGCTCATACACTTCTTGGGGCATCTGCTGGATCACTTCATTGATATCTTTCATACACTTTTCCGCTTATGTAACACAATTCGAATACGGCATATCAAATAGCCGATAAAACCAAAAATAAAACATGCCCCAGCCACATAAGCTCTCGCCCCTGTTGCGACTTCTCCTCCCCAAAAACCAAGCACAACACCGAAAATGAATAAGCTCATTGAAAATAGTGAGTGATTTAATAATTGATTGGATTTTTTGATATGACTAATACGCCTATGGGACTCATTATCTCCTGATAAAGACGTTTGGCAATGCGGACAAGTACTCGCTTTACTGGAAATTCTTTTATGACAACTTGGACAAGGAACTAATGCCATGATCTCACCTCTCAAAAGCCGTATATTCACCTTCCCTATAGAGCAAAATAGCTTCATTATTGCCCAAGGGAAAGTCACATTATACCTGACTTTTACAATTTGTTTAACACAGCATTCATTGCCACGAGAGACGCTTCGCCCAATAACATACTCCGCTCTGGTGACCAAGCTTGAATGGGCTCAGCTAAATCATCATTATCTTTAAACGGCATTTCTAACGTGTAAGATAAACATCCAAATTCTTGCGCAACCCAGTTGGAGGCAACGGTTAAGTTAGCTTGCCCAGGTTCATCTTTATCGTAGCCAAATTGAGTTTGAAAATCCGGACTGGCCAAGAGCAAAGCTTGTTCAAAAATGTCTTGCAATGTCACCATTGCTGCATCAAACCTTGGCACACCTTCACTTCCCGCTAAAAAGACATAGGGCAAACCTTCATCACCGTGAACATCATAATAGAGATCCACGCCTGTTTGATGCATTTTATTAATAACATGGAACACTTCGGGACTTTTCTCAAGAGATGGAGACTGCCACTCACGGTTTAAGTTCACCCCCAATGCATTGGTACGCAGATGCCCTCTAACCCCCCCATCAGGATTCATGTTAGGAACAACATAAAAATTAGCTTTAGCAAGTAATGCTCGTGAAACAGGGTTATCCGTATCAAGTAATTGTGACATTAACCCTTCAACAAGCCACTCGGCCATGGTTTCACCTGGGTGCTGACGAGCAGTGATCCACACATTTGCCTTAGTCTCATCACCATCGCCAATCTTAACGACACTCAGATCACGCTTATCTATGCTTAAACCAAGGTGCTCTACTGTAACCATTGGATGCACTTGACATTTCGCCAACAAATCTTGATGACGCTCATAACTATAAGGCGCAAAATAGGCTATTTGAATAGAGTCACAGTCCAGCTCAACATCAATGGTTAATCGACCATTTTCATAACGTGTGGGCAGCCTAAACCAATGTTCTCTGTCATAAGAAGCAGCTGCTTGATAATTTTCCCACCCCTCAGGGTAAGAAGCCTTATCGGCATTCACAATATGCAATTGATAATGTACGCCAATCGTGCCATCAAGTTTAAAATTAAACCATTGAAAAAATTCATTTCCCTCATCTGGACGAATAGCAAGCTCAATATTTTCTGGCTCTAGTGCATTGATAACCTGAATATTTCCACCATCAAAATTGGCACTTATCCTCATAAAAACTTCCCTAAAATACAGGTCCCAAAAAAGGTAGGAACCTGTTTAATTAACATAAGTAATCCATAGGATAAACCAAACCAAGATCAAAACACAAAAATGAGCCTTAAGAAAAACAATAGCCTTGGCCGCGAACCGTATTGATCAATGTGCGAGGTAAATGGGTTTCAACAAGCTTTCTACGAGTATTACTAATGTGCATATCTAAATTTCGATCAAACTTACCCAGATCTTTTTTGAGTATATTGCGTTGCAATTCTTGCTTTGTGATCACTTGGCCTTGTCTTTCAAATAAATACTTAAATAATTTAAACTCTGTTTGCGTTAAATAAACTTTTTTATCATCCAGTGATACACAGAACTCTGTATCATCAAAATCAAATTCTGTTATATCTAAGGCCGCAGAAGCCATATTTTGGGACAATTTAACATTCTGTTGCGATTGATTCATACACAACCCACTCCTATACAATCAACAATAGTAACGAGTAGCAAAGCATTAATGCTTATTTCACTATTATTCAATTACGTCAGTATCAATAGATATAAATGTGACTATCTTTATTTTTTTCATATAAAAATTTACGTTTTTTACTCTTCATCCCCTGCCAATATCGGCACATGTTACAAAATAAGATATTAATATAATTAATAAATTTAATATTACCGCTTTAAAGCTTAACCATTCTTGAATGAGTTTACTATCACAGAGCGATTAATTAGAAATAACCTGTATGATGGCAAAATTTGCAATAAAAAAAGGCAACCACAAGTAATAAGATAATAAAGCTCTATTCTTCTTTAAAATAAACCTATTTATAATTTATATTTATATCAAATAACAAACTGCATAAAAGTGAAAATATAAACCAATCCCCCCGTCACTTTACCGCCAATAAAATTAACATTGCCATTACCGCTATTTAATGACACTTTATTTTGGTCCTCTACACTACACATCTTTACACTTGAACTAGATATACTCTTTATTTTTCATTTACTCAAGTATTTTATCCCCTACAGCCCATTAGCATAGGGGATCTGCTCTAATAATTCTCTAACAAAAAATGGCTTTTTGTATATTGGCTTGTTAAAAATAGACCTGTCATCACGACATTTAAGCGCCATTAATGCATGCTACTTGCTGTATCAAACACCTTGTATAAGCCAAGTAATAAATGAATTAATAGTTTATATATCAGTAATATTTAATGTTTTTATTCGTATTGTCGCTTTAAGTAACTCCCTCTCACATATTTTTATTTAGCGGTCAAAAGAAAATAGTGAGTAAATACTCAAATACCGTTACAAATAGATACATAATAATCACATATCAAAAAGCCTGCTTAATTGGCCTATTTGCATAAAAAACGCACTCTTGAATAAAGTGCGTGTATTTTATTGGCCGATAACATTCATATTCAATTCATTTCGTTTTGATGTTCCAGCAACATTAACTGACGAATATCACTCACTGGGGCACTACCAAAACTTAAAAAACGCTCATGGAACGCTTTCAAATCGAACAAAGTTTCTTCTATTGTTTTTATCTCCTCACGTAAATCATATATCCCTCTGTAACCTGCGTAATAACTTGTCAATTGCACTTGGCTCAATGTCGCTCTACGCCACTTACCTTTTGCCTCTGCAATTTGTTGAAACGCCTCTTTTGTCATCAATGCAATCGCTTCATCTTCAGTCATCCCTTTCACTTGAATACTGTAATCAAGCAAAGTGTTACAGATCACCCTTAAGTGCCATTTGTAATACATCAGCCACATTTCTGGCTCAAAATCACCATAGCCTTGCTCTAACATCATACGCTCAGCATACACAGCCCAGCCTTCTATCATGGCGCCATTACCAAATAAACTCTTCACTAGACTGGGGGATTCGTTGGCGTAAACAAGCTGTGTATAATGGCCTGGAATGGCCTCATGAATATTTAAGATCTGTAAAATCCAATGATTATATTCTCGTAAATAACTCTCAGCAGACGCCTCACTCATACTGTCTAAAGGCGTGACATTATAGTAAGTATTCGCTGATTTATCATAAGGACCCGGTGCACTTACTGAGGCGCCTGCAAACCCTCTCATATATTTAGGCGTTTCTCTCACAATCAATGGCTTGTTAGGATCAAGATTAATCAGGTTTTTATCATTCACAAACTGAACAAGCTCGGGTATTTGCTGGCGAATATCACTCACAAAATCCTCTCGCTTAACATGATTAATCGATAATTTATTAATTAGCTGGCCGATGGCTATTTTATCATCACTCGGTTTTGCGCTAGAAAAATACTTAGGCCATAGCTGTGTTGTTAACGTGGCCATTTCAGCTTGGACTCTAGCTTTATCCGCTAATGCTTTTTCATAAAGCTGCTTCGCTGTCATCCCCGCTTTAATATCAAAAGCAAATTTTTGCTCATACATTTTTTCGCCGATACGAAAATCACGCCCGCCATCTATCATTAATTGCTTTTCAAGGGATTTGAGCCAACTGATCTGCTGCTTAATGGCCTCTACACCTTGAGACAACCTCATTGAAAACTGCTGCTTCTGGGTCTCCGTTAAGCCTGACGCCATTGCCGTGTCTAATAATGTCGGCGATAAAACCGACAAAGCGCCTTCATTTTGTAAAATGGCTAACTGGGTATGTTCAAGAGTCGGAGAAACAATACTGTCTCTGGCTGCCGCATAATAGTCTGGAATATAAGCCAAACGAGAAAGAATGGATAACAACCTGTCATTTAAGGGTGCAAAGTCACCATTTATCAAGAGTGCAAAACCTTCAGCCACATTATATTGGCTCGGATCCCATTGCCAAGATTTAAAGGTTTCTTGCTCCCATTTCATTTTAGCCAGCAAATTATCAATAATACGATAATCAATACGCGCATTTGGGGTCAAAACATTAGGATCGATTGTTGCTAATGCTTGCTGCTGGCGGGTAATAAAGTTGAATGTCTGCTGTCTTTGTGCTGCATTAGGAATATTGAGCCTGCCATCATAACCATGAAAACCTTTATACAGGGCCCAAGTGGGGAATGTTTGCCATAACTCATCAATAAATTGCGCTGAAAACCGCGTAAACACCTTATCTTGTTCAATGGTTTCTACCACAGGTAAGCTTGCTTGTTGTTGGGTTTGACACCCTGTCAGTCCTATTAGCGACAACATAGCCACTAAGGATAAAGCCGTTTTCTTCATTATATGATCCATTTAGGTTAAACAAATGATGAATATTAACCAAAATAGATCACTTTAAGCAATGAACGCCTACCAATTAACGCATTGTTATTAACTCATGCTCACTAACTCAGAGTTAACCCAGTTAAGTACCTGACTAAAAGGATACTTTTCGAGCGAAGCAAAAGCACTCGTGGCCCTGAGCTTATGCTTTGTAAAAATAGGGGTGGTTAACCCACATAAATAACGACTCAATAAAACAGCAGAGCTTTGCTCAGCCAAACGGGTGCGAGCATCAAAAGTCATGGTGCTAAAGTCATAACTTTTCAGCACAGGTAAATCGGGTAAACTCGGTAATACCGCCACCTTTCCATGACAAACGCAGCAATGTTGGCAGGGCTGATGTAAATGAGGATCGGAAAAATACTCCGCTAACTGTAAGTTGAGGCACTTATCACTACAAAAGAAGGCCACCAATTCATGAATACGGGCAACTTCATTTTGTTCTTTCAAATGGCATTTTTCAAATAATCGAGCGCATAACACCTCAATAGAGACATCAAACGAGTGCACTTGATACACTTGCATCATCTGCTTCGTTTGTAATTCAATCATGCCTTTATTATCCATATAATCCAGCGCTGTCAATACGCGCGCGCGCTCACAAGGGTATGCTTGTTGCAGTGCTGTCAGATCCAATGTATACCAAAGCTTAGCCTGTTTTGATGTATCAATAATCGCATTGACAAAAACGAATCGTTCTCCTTTAAAGCAAGCCTCAAGCTGAGTTTTTGTCGCAACTAATTTATATTTATATTCAGCAAAATAGCTGTATAAAGGGGAAATCACCCCCTCGATTTCCAAATAAACTAATAAGGTTTTAAGGCTCAATGGCCGAATGTTTGTTCGCGTGGATAAACGATTGAGCATGATTTCCCACAGTTCATCCACGCCACTGTCTTGCTTCATTTCACTTAACAACGCCTTAATTCCCGACTGCTCTGGCGTGTCAGCATAAACAAAATTTTCCAATGTTGTTAAGTTCTCGCCACTCGCCAGCACTAAGCATTCAGCTGTTTGCCCATCCCGTCCAGCACGGCCAATCTCTTGGGCATAGTTTTCAATGGATTTAGGTAAGTCATAATGCACAACAAAACGAATATCACTTTTATCCACCCCCATGCCAAACGCTATCGTCGCCACAATAATGGGAGAGCGCCCCGACATAAAGTCCGATTGTATTTTTTCCCGTACCACTGAATCTAAACCAGCATGATAAGCAACTGCATTCACTCCCTTGGCATTTAACTGTCGAGCAACCTGCTCAGCAGTGTGTTGCAGCGTCACGTAAATAATCCCTGATAGCTTTCCAAGCTCAGATAACCATTGGTATAGGTAGGCTAATTTTTCACTCGCCGCTATTCCCTTCACGGATAAATTAAGATTCTGTCGATAGGTGCCTGTTAGGCATACGTTCTCAGGCGCAATACCAAACTTATTGCCCATATCCGCCACCACTTTTTCCGTCGCCGTTGCCGTCAACAATAAGGTTTGCGGGATTCTTAAACTGTGTTGGTATTGCGGTAATTTCAAATAATCCGGTCTAAAGTTATGCCCCCATTCAGAAATACAATGGGCCTCATCCACCACTAATAGTGAAATGGCCACTTGGCTAATAAACTGCCGAAAGCGTTCATTATTAAGCCGTTCAACCGAAATCATCAAAATTTTGATTTCTTGTCTTTGTACTGCAGCCATCAACTCCGCCACTTGTTCTCGGCTTTGTGTTGAGTCGATACAGGCTGCAGGGATCCCTTTCGTGTTTAAAAACGCTAATTGATCTTGCATCAGCGCCAATAGAGGAGACACCACTAAAGTGAGGTGAGGTAAACACAAGGCAGACAATTGATAACATAAAGACTTACCCGACCCCGTTGGAAAAATAGCCGCGGCGCTATCACCATTGACCACAGTTTGAATAACCTCTCTTTGCCCTTCACGAAAGGCATGAAATCCAAAGAAGGTGAATAAAACCTCATCAATATTAACCGTGTTGCGCATTTGACTCCCTAACAATCATAAAATCACTCTCCATCAAGCATATCACTATACCCAAGTTAAATGCAGGCGCGAGTTTCAATTGGGTATCATGCCATCAAACGACGTTACGCCCGCGTGTTGAAGCCATATTGAAGCAAATTAACGAAAAATGAGCGCGAGTTAACACTTTTCCAATTTTTCATCAATAGAGTGCCACACTTTTAATGCAGCGCCCATGACACTGTGCTATTATTTAATTGGTTAATTGGTCTTACCAATTATTTTTACATCCCATAAGGATGACTGCCGAAGCTTTGAATAAGGTGAGATAAATGGCTATATTTTGTCATCTGTCTGTGGCATTCATCCCTCTAGGATCACAGAGAATCTTTTCTGTCAGTACTCGTATTACGTTAATGGCAAAGGGGAAACATCATGGCTCAAGATAAATCAATAACACACACCCATTTTCAATCTGATGCTTGGCAAGGCTTTCATTCGGGCCCATGGCAATCCAATATTGATGTTCGCGACTTTATTCAATCTCATTATACGCCCTATGAAGGTGATCATCACTTTTTAGCCCCCGCAACCCCAGCCACTCAAGCGTTGTGGGAACAGGTGATAGTAGGCATCAAACAAGAAAATCAAACTCATGCTCCTGTAGACTTTGACACGGGTACGGTGTCAACGATCACTTCACATCAAGCGGGCTACATTGATGAAAGTTTAGAAACCATTGTGGGGTTACAAACAGAAAAGCCCCTCAAACGCGCCATTTTACCTAATGGTGGCATACGCATGGTTGAAAGTGCCTTTCAAGCCTATGGTAAAGCCTTAGATCCTCAGCTTAAATATCAATACTCAGCCCTTAGAAAAACCCATAATCAAGGGGTGTTCGATGTGTACACCCCCGATATATTACGGTGTCGAAAATCAGGTATTTTAACGGGATTACCCGATGCCTATGGCCGAGGTCGGATCATTGGTGATTATAGACGTATCGCCCTGTATGGGGTCGATAGATTAATTCAAGATAAACAAGCACAATTCCTGAGTTTACAATCTATTTTAGAAGAAGGTAAAAACCTATCAGACACCTTACAATTACGCGAAGAAATCGCTGAACAACAACACGCTCTCACTCAAATCAAGCAAATGGCCGCCAGTTACGGTTTTGATATTAGCCAAGCTGCAAACACCGCTAAAGAAGCCATTCAATGGACATATTTTGGCTACCTAGCAGCAGTTAAGAGTCAAAATGGCGCCGCCATGTCACTGGGACGTACCGCCAGTTTTCTTGATATTTACATCGAACGCGATTTATCCCGTGGCCTGATCACCGAAAATGACGCCCAAGAAATGATCGATCATATGGTCATGAAGCTGCGTATGGTACGTTTTTTACGAACACCTGAATACGATGAACTTTTCTCTGGGGATCCCATTTGGGCAACCGAATCCATTGGCGGCATGGGGCTAGATGGCCGCACATTGGTTACCAAAACCAGTTTTCGGTTTTTACACACCCTCTACAACATGGGGGCCAGTCCTGAGCCTAATATTACTGTCTTATGGTCTGATAAACTCCCCTCAGCTTTCAAAGCTTATTGTGCTAAAGTGTCTATCGATACTAGCGCCATTCAATATGAAAATGACGATTTGATGCGTAATGATTTTCAATCGGATGATTACGCCATCGCCTGCTGCGTAAGCCCAATGATTATCGGTAAACACATGCAATTTTTTGGTGCTCGCGCCAATCTTGCCAAAACCTTACTTTACGCCATCAATGGCGGTGTTGATGAAAAGTCTCTGCTTCAAGTGGGTCCAAAATCAGCGCCTATTACCAGTGAAATACTTGACTATAATGAGATCATTGCAAAACTGGATGACATGATGGAATGGTTAGCGACTCAATATGTCACTGCCCTCAATAGTATTCATTATATGCATGATAAATATTCCTATGAAGCCGCCCTCATGGCGCTCCATGACCGAGATGTTCGCCGTACTATGGCCTGTGGTATTGCCGGTTTATCGATTACTGCTGATGCTTTATCCGCCATTAAATACGCTAAAGTGAAACCAATCCGCAATGATAAAGGAATTGCTGTCGATTTTACGATTGAAGGCGACTTTCCTAAATTTGGTAATAACAATGCCAAAGTTGATGATATTGCTTGCGAACTTGTACATCGTTTTATGGATAAAATTCGTCATAAGCCCATGTACCGAAATGCCATTCCGACACAATCAATTTTAACGATCACCTCCAATGTGGTGTACGGTAAAAAAACGGGGAATACCCCTGATGGCCGCAAAGCGGGCGCGCCTTTTGCACCTGGTGCTAATCCTATGCATGGCCGTGATGAAGCAGGCGCTCTCGCCTCACTGACTTCAGTTTCGAAGTTACCCTTCGCCCACGCACAAGATGGTATTTCCTATACTTTCTCAATTGTACCCAATGCATTAGGCAAAGATGAAGCGACCCGTGAAGCCAACTTGGCCGCATTACTCGATGGCTATTTTGCTCATGATGATAAACGTGAAGGGGGTCAACATTTAAACGTCAATGTCATGGATAAAGCCATGTTAGAGGATGCGATAGACCATCCTGATAAATATCCTCAATTGACTATTCGGGTTTCAGGCTATGCTGTGCGCTTTAATGCGCTCACTTTAGAGCAACAACAGGATGTCATCACTCGCACCTTTACACAAAGTATGTAAAAGTGCCATCAAGGTGATTGAGTCAGGTGGCAATGACCCATAACTCAATCACCTTGAGATGAACACAGATCTTTATATCAGTGATAACTAACATAAAGATCGTCAAGAGTCTATAAGGCTAAAGAAAGCACGAAACCAAAGACAATAACGTGGATAATAGCGCTCGAGGGAATAGGCACATAAGTATCGTCAGTAGGGAGCTAAAATAGTCGCATTAACAAGGCCACTTTTTAAGCACATTTCGCTATTATCACCAAAAAAACCTTATGAAGTAAAATAGGAAGTATATGTCAGTTCATGGCCGAATTCATTCGGTAGAATCATTCGGTACTGTCGACGGCCCTGGGATCAGGTTTGTCGTCTTTATGCAGGGCTGCCTAATGCGTTGCCAATATTGTCATAACCGAGATACTTGGGATCTTCATGCAGGCAAAGAAATCCATGTTGATGAGCTCATGGCACAAATTGAAAACTACCGACCCTTCTTCGATGCCAGTCACGGTGGCGTGACCGTCAGTGGGGGTGAGGCAATTTTGCAAGCCCCCTTTGTCGCTGCACTATTTAAAAAGTGTCAGGAAAAAGGCATTCATACTTGCCTCGACACAAACGGGTTTGTTCGCCATTATACACCCGATATTCACGCACTATTAGCTCATACCGATCTGGTCATGCTTGATATCAAACACATGTTCGATGACAAACACATAGCATTAACGCAAGTGAGTAATCATCACACACTTGAATTTGCGCAGTATTTACAGAAAATTCAGAAAAGAACTTGGATTCGATACGTCATCGTTGAAGGCTTTACCTATGACATTCCGGCGGCAGAGTCACTGGCCGATTTCATCAAACCAATGACCAATGTCGAAAAAATTGAATTGTTGCCTTATCATCCACTAGGAAAACACAAATGGACGGCATTAGGTGAAACATATCAGCTTGGCAATATTTCGCCACCGAGTGCAGCCACAATGGCACAAATCAAAACCGTATTCACTCAGCGAGGGATCCATGCCGTATAATTAAATACTGTGCTTTGATAAGGCCATTAAAGTGACGCTAGAGCTCTTCCCAATAACTGGCATCAAGACGTTCAAAGGCTGCTTTTAAAATCATCGCCATATCAAAATAACACGCTTTGGCTCCTAAAGGTTGACAGTACACCCCCAGATCAGTGAGCTTTGTCGACAAGGTGTTCCCCCACTCTAGTAAAGAAAGCGGCAGAGGATGACGAGAACGCCAACCCAACCAAAGCAATCCCTGAAGAGGGATGCTAATAAAGAAAATTGCGATAGTAAACGCTTGAGGAAGAAATGCCATACCGTGGAAATATAACTGACTCATTGCTGCCACCACAGCCAATATTGGCATCAAGGGAATAGCAATGTTCATCGCTTTAATCACTCGGTATTCAGGAAAATAAAAACTCAATTGTCGGACCATAGGCCAAGTTTTCATATAACGTCGACCATCGCTTAAGGTCTTAAATACTTTAATACTCAAAAAGGCACCTAACTACTCACTAGACTGTCTTTAATGTTAGCACAGGCTAATAATGACTCCCAAGCAAATCATCGGGAGCCACCTTTGCTTTTAACCTGTTTTCGAGACTTCATCCTTGAATGATAAGAAGTCATTATACTATGTGAACCTAAGTTCACGAATATTGCGTAAGGTTTAACCATGTCAAACAAACTCGTATTGGTGCTCAATTGTGGTAGCTCCTCTCTTAAATTTGCCATCATTGACGCCAGTAACGGCGATGATAAAATTTCAGGTCTAGCTGAATGTTTTGGTCTGCAAGATGCCAGGATAAAATGGAAAGTGGCAGGCGTAAAACAAGATGCAAGCTTAGGTGCCATGAGTGCTCATAAAGAAGCCATTGACTACATTGTAAACACCATCCTTAAACAACACCCAGAGCTTGCCAAACAAATTCAAGCCATTGGCCATAGAGTCGTTCATGGTGGAGAGAAATTTACCCAATCTGTTCTCATTGATAACAGTGTTATTCAAGGTATCGAAGATTGTGCCAGCCTAGCCCCACTGCACAACCCTGCACATTTAATCGGTATTCGCGCCGCACAAACATCTTTTCCAAATTTACCACAAGTAGCTGTATTTGATACCGCTTTTCATCAGACCATGCCTGAAAAAGCCTATATTTATGCGCTTCCCTATCAGCTATATCGTGATAATGGCATTCGTCGCTATGGAATGCATGGTACAAGTCACCTGTTTGTCAGCCAAGAAGCCGCAAAGGTGCTTAATAAACCCATTGATGAAACCAATATTATCTGCGCCCATCTAGGCAATGGCGCTTCAGTCACTGCCATTAAAGCGGGTAAAAGTGTGGATACGTCTATGGGGCTAACCCCATTGGAAGGGCTCGTCATGGGCACACGGTGTGGCGATCTAGACCCTTCCATTATTTTCCATTTGGTCAATCGCTTAGGTTATAGCTTAGATGAAGTCAATACACTATTAAATAACCAAAGTGGTCTCTTAGGCATTTCTGAACTCACCAATGATTGCCGCGGCATCGAAGAAGGATATGAAGCAGGTCATAAAGGCGCGACCTTAGCTCTTGAAATTTTCTGTTACCGTTTAGCTAAATATATCGCTTCTTATACTGTTCCCCTCACTCGCCTCGATGCTGTCGTTTTTACTGGTGGCATTGGCGAAAACTCAGATGTGATCCGTAAAAAAGTACTCGATGCACTCGCCATTTTTCATTTTAATGTCGACAATGCACGTAATCAAGCCGCACGCTTCGGTAAGCAAGGCGTGATCACCTCTGATAACAGCCCTATCGCCATGGTGATCCCCACTAATGAGGAATGGGTTATTGCACAAGATGCCATTGCACTAACGTAAACAAGCACCTATTTTTTATATTCTGTTCCTATGTTTTTCTATGCACCAAAGCATCATAAACTTAGGAACAATACCCTAAGACTCATCACGACATCATTCGTAATGAGTCTCACTCAATACATCGAGTCACAAAGAGGTTTATATGTCTCGCAACATCATGCTAATCCCTGTCGGTACCAGCGTGGGTCTCACTTCCATTAGCTTAGGATTAGTACGCGCATTAGCGCATCAGGGAATTAAAGTTCGCTTTTTCAAACCTATCGCTCAACAACGATTAGGTGATACAAGCCCTGAACGTTCGACCACCATTTTAAGTCAGTCACCCACCATTAATCCCCTTGAGCCATTTACTATGGCACACGCTGAGCATTTAATTCGATTGGATCAAACTGATGTATTGATGGAACAAATCATTGCTCGTGCCTCTCAAGCGACCGATCATAGCGAAACAATGATCATCGAAGGGTTAGTACAAACCCGCAATCACCCTTTTTCAAGTGATGTAAATTACGCTATCGCAAAATCCCTTGATGCTGATATTATTTTTGTTGCGACCCCAGGTACTGAAACCTCTGTAGAACTGACCAACCGCCTTGAAATTGCCCATAACGCATGGGGTGGAAATAAAAATAAACGCTTAATTGGCGCTATCATCAACAAAATTAATGCCCCTGTAGATGAAGAAGGTCGCACTCGCCCCGATTTATCTGAAGTCTTTGATCATCAAAGTCTAAGTGAAGCACATGCTGAAGAAGCCTTTATTCTACCTGCAAAAAGCGCCGTGCGTATTTTGGGCAGTGTCCCTTATAGTTTAGATTTAGTGGCTCCTCGAGCATCAGATTTAGCACTGCACTTAAATGCCAAAATCATTAATGCTGGCGAAATGGATACCCGCAGACTCAGAAAGGTCACATTTTGTGCTCGCAGTTTGCCAAATATGGTCACCCATATTCAAACAGACTCATTGCTGGTCACCTCAGGCGATCGCTCTGATGTCATTGTATCTGCGTGTCTGGCCGCGATGAATGGAGTGAAAATTGGTGCGCTCTTGCTCACCGGAAGCTACCAACCCGAGCCTGCAATCATGCAGCTCTGCCAACAAGCCTTTGACACAGGCTTACCTGTCTTTTTAATTGATACTAATACTTGGCAAACATCATTAAATATTCAACGCTTCGATCATGAAGTCCCCGTCAATGATGCTGTACGTATCGAGCAAGTTCAAGAGTTTGTTGCCAGTCATATCGATAATGAATGGGTCGAAAGTGTCACCAAAAACTCACCTCGTGAGCATAGGTTATCTCCTCCAGCTTTCCGTTTCAAGCTAACTGAACTGGCTCGCGCAGCTCAAAAAACCGTTGTTTTACCTGAAGGAAGCGATCCGCGTACCATTAAAGCGGCGGCAATTTGCGCCGAACGAGGGATCGCACGCTGTGTCTTATTAGGCCAAAAAGAAGACATTCATCGCATCGCCAGTCAGCAAGGTGTCACATTAGGGGAAGGTGTTGAGATCATTGAGCCCAATGTTGTTCGCAATCAATATGTCGCGCCTATGGTGGAGCTTCGTCGTCATAAAGGCTTAACGGAAGTCGTTGCCCGTGAGCAATTAGAAGACAACATGGTGCTTGGCACCATGATGTTAGCTCAAAATGAAGTCGACGGTATTGTGTCAGGCGCAGTGAATACCACAGCCCATACTATTCGCCCGCCACTGCAACTGATCAAAACGGCACCGGGCTCCAGTTTAGTCTCTTCGATTTTCTTTATGTTAATGCCCGATCAAGTTTTAGTGTATGGCGATTGTGCCATTAACCCTGATCCCAATGCCGAACAGCTGGCAGATATTGCGATTCAATCCGCCGACTCAGCAAAAGCCTTTGGCATTGAGCCTAAAGTCGCCATGATAAGCTATTCGACGGGCCGATCTGGAACAGGCGATGATGTCGATAAAGTCCGTGAAGCGACTCGTATTGCCAAACAGAAACGCCCTGAGCTTATCATTGATGGTCCACTGCAATATGATGCGGCAGTAATGCCCAATGTGGCTCGCTCTAAAGCACCTGATAGCCCAGTAGCAGGTCAAGCCACTGTGTTTGTCTTCCCCGATTTAAATACGGGTAATACCACTTATAAAGCAGTACAAAGAAGTGCTGAACTCATCAGTATTGGCCCAATGCTCCAAGGCATGAGAAAGCCCGTCAATGACCTATCACGTGGTGCATTAGTGGATGATATTGTCTACACCATTGCTTTAACGGCAATACAAGCATCACAAAATACATAAAGCGAGTAAACTCAAAGCCTCTGTACTCTTTGCACTAACTAGTACAGAGGTTTTTTGATGTGGATAACTGATTTTATGGGACGGAAAATAAACAAAAATAGGACATATTTGAGGAAAACGACAAGGCGTCAAAAAATAACCAATTTAAAATACTCGTTTATATTTAGTTGGTTATAATAAATAAAAAAAGTATTCAACATACTTGTCCACAGATTTTGTGGATAACCTTTCTAGTAAGATCATATAGATATGACTGAATCATACTTTATTGTCAATAGGTAATATTTATTTTCTGATAAAAATAATCCGTTCAAACAGAATGTATCACTATTTATAAAATATAACGCATTAATAATAAATGATTTATTGATAATAATATCAATAAACAGCATACTGGCTATACGACAATGTAGTTTAACGGATAAGTTATGCGAACAGCCTTTGTTGCTTTAATTATGTTATGTTCATTAACCGCTTGTGATATCAAACATTCATCTATCTTGTCGAGTTTTTCTTTTTTTTCATCGCCTCAATCAGAAGCAGAAGCCGTGACCCTCGCTTTTTTTAACGCCATCTACATCCAAAAAAACCTTGAACAAGCTCAGCTTTATGTCAGCCCAACATTGCAATCTCTGCTTAAACACTACGCTATACCGTCCAGTGTTCAAAGGCATTTATTGAATCTTTCCCTCACCAATGTCACCACAGAAATAACAACGCCCGATCCCGAATTATTTAGTCAATTTGAACAAAGCCAAGTCGTTACCATTAAACTGTATGGCCTAAAAAATAATCAAAAATGGATTGATGATCGCAGCGTTAAAGTCGATTACAGCGACAATCAATGGCTCATTAGTGAAATATTACCTGAAAAAAAACGGAATAATCATGGTTAGCTCACCCAGCAGATAAAATATCTCTGACTCTAGCCTTCAAACTCGGTAAGATTTCTGCTTCAAACCAAGGATGACGCTTAAGCCAGATGTTATTTCTTGGACTAGGATGGGGTAATGGGATCACTTTAGGCCAGTATAGCTTCCAATGGGTCACCGCTTGCGTCACTCCTTGTCTTTCTTCAGGTAAATGGTAAGCCATTGCATATTGCCCCACCACTATGGTTAACTGAATACCACTTAAGGCGTGCAATAAACCTGCTCTCCATTTGACTGCACATTCTGATTGCGGTGGAAGATCACCCGTTTTCCCCTTTCCCGGATAACAAAAGCCCATGGGTAAAATCGCAAATTTCGCTTCGTCATAAAATGTTACTTTCGACACTCCCAACCAAGTACGTAACCTATCTCCACTGGCATCATCGAAAGGCATTCCCTTTTCATGTGCCTTTTTACCCGGCGCTTGCCCTGCAATTAAGATTTTAGACTCTGCCCCCATTTGGATAATAGGCTTTGGTCCTAATGGAAGAGCAGCAGCACACAAGTCACATTGCTTCACATTTTCTTTTAACACCAAAAGCGGATCCATACTTTTATTCCTTTGAGAACGTTTCGCAATCCATTATACCATCAATAAATATAACGAAACTATACCCAAACCACTTGAAGATGCAGGATTCAGCTGGAATTAAAACGCGTTTAGGCAAGGCATTGAGTTGAGGGCTTAGTTATTCTAAGTTGATATTCAATAACGCAGAATAAAAGTGTTTTAAACCAGCCCGTTGGGAGCCTGTAAAAAGACTAACTTCTACGTTGCATCACCTCAAAAGGCAATAAGCATTCTTTCAATAATGCGCCTTGAATTAACCCTTTTTACGGGCTCTGAAAACATGCACTTTCAAGTGGTTTGGGTATAAAGTCCTTATTAATGAATTTTGATGGAAAAAGGGGATTCACTAGTCTCTCATTTACATTGATAAATAATGAAAACTGAAACTTAATAGTCTACTCCCTATATTTATGTAAAAAGTTGTTACTAAAGATGTCAAACTGAATATGAAATGAGGTCATCAGTACTCTTTTTTTCCTGTCCACACTTATCAAACTAGCCACTATAATAAAACCAACAACCACTTAATTATTCACTCATCGCATGCAAAAACAAGATCTCATTGACTGCCACCATCACTTATGGGATTTAAAACAAGATAATCATCCTTGGTTACTTGATAAGCCAAAAGAAATATGGATTGGTGACTACAGCGACTTGTGCGTCGATTTTCTGGTGCATGATTTTAAAAGCACAACCTCAAAAACAAATATCATAAAATCTGTTCATATTCAATCACTAACACAAAGTTCCATCAAAGAAACCGCTTGGCTACAAGCACAAAGTGACAAATGGGAGCTGCCAAACGGTATTGTTTTTTATGCCGATCTCAGTGCAAATAATATTGAAGAGGTCATTTCACAGCATAAGGCATATTCCAATGTCCGTGGGATCCGTCAAATCATTAACGAACACCCCGATCCTCGTTTTAATATGTGCCCCCAACCTGAACTCATGAAAGACAAGAAATGGCTTAATGGGTTTTCACTGTTAGCCCAATACCAGTTATCTTTTGATCTACAATGCTATGATTATCAATTACCCCAAGCAAGCCTTGTTGCAGCACAGTACCCTAATACAAACATTATCTTAAATCACATGGGCATGCCGATTAATCGAGACCAACAAAGCCTGAACAAATGGCGAGACTATCTCACCGAGTTTGCTAGCAAGAGTAATACGGCCATAAAACTATCGGGACTCGCCATGCTTAACCACCCAATGGACAAGACAATAAGTCAAAAAATGATCCAAGATGTCATTGCAATATTTGGTTGGCAGCGCGTGCTCTTTGGTTCAAACTTTCCAGTCGATAGCCTTTTTCACCATTACGATGACTGGTTTGAACTCGTATTAGCAGCCATTTCCCCTCTAAGCGACGTTCAACAACATGCAATATGGCAAGATAATGCAGAACGCCTTTATCGTATATAAAAAACAACAACTCATACTAGGGCCTGCACAGATCAAGACACTCACTGGCCTCAGGTTAAACCTTTGACACTCGATGATAGCATTGCTCTCTCATTTTATGCCTGAACACTCGATCGATCCTAATACATTATGTAGCTTGAATAGTTTTCATTTGCTAGTACATTATGTAGCTTGAATAGTTTTCATTTGCTAGAATCCACGGCTATTTTATGGCTGTGGTGCTCACCGCCACACTCAGTATCAAACTGAATCATCAAGTGTGATTATTTAAAGGCTAGCTATGACCGTTCTTCTAATGACTCCTCCCATGACCCAACTGAATACGCCTTACCCCGCTACAGCGTATTTAACGGGCTTTTTACGCTCACGTGGTTATGAAGCGGTTCAGCGAGATCCTGCTATTGAGCTTTTCCTCGAAATGATGACAGCCCCTGCACTGGAGATTATACGGCAACATGTCGAAGCCAACTTCGAGCACGTGAATGACGATGAGTGTCCAGACGTTATCGCGCATTTTCTGGCTGAATTTGACCGTTACCATCTCACCATTGAACCTGTTATACGCTTTTTACAAGGAAAAGATCCCAGCCTTGCAATGCGGATCAACTCTCGGCGCTTTTTACCTGAAGGCCCAGCGTTTGATGCGATTGCACAAATGGAAGCGGTATCCGGCGATGTGTTGCAAGCCGCCTTTGGCAATCTCGGTGTTCAAGATAAAGCCAAGTACCTTGCCACCTTAATGATTAATGATTTATCGAATGTGATCACTCAAGGCGTGGATCCCTATTTTGAAGTGAGCCGTTATGGCGAGCAATTAGCCGCAGCCAACCCAAGCTTTGACAACCTCTATCAAACCTTGATAGAGGAGCCCAGTTTTAGCTCGGAAATCCTAGAACAATTAGTCGAACAATATTTAGACGAAACACAGCCCAGTGTCGTGGCATTAACCGTACCTTTTCCCGGCAATATGTTGGGAGCCTTACGCATTGCGCAAACCTGTAAAGCCATCAACCCTGAACTCCCTATTGTCATGGGTGGAGGGTTTGTCAATACTGAGCTGCGGGCACTGAAAGATCCTCGTGTGTTTGAATTTGTCGACTTTATCTGTCTAGACGACGGAGAGCGGCCTTTACTCACCTTACTTGAGTACTTTCAAGGACAACATGAAATAGACGCCCTAGTGCGAACTTATTTCCTCGCAGAAGATGAAAAAGGCAATCCATACGTCCACTTTAATGACAATAGCGCACTCCATGATATCCCCCAAAGCGATGTCGGCGCGCCAATCTACGATGGCCTGCCTGTGGACGAATACCTGTCTTTATGTGAGATGCTCAACCCCATGCACCGTATTTGGAGCGATGGCCGCTGGAATAAACTCACTATCGCCCATGGTTGTTACTGGCGAAAATGCAGCTTTTGTGATGTCAGCCTTGACTATATAGACCGTTTCGATGCTGCTAGCGCCGATGTACTGGTGGACCGAATTGAGCAAGTCATTGAAGAAACAGGTGAAACGGGCTTTCATTTTGTCGATGAAGCGCTACCACCAAAACTGTTATTTACCTTCGCCAAGCGCTTAATCGAGCGAGGCGTGGTGATCAGTTGGTGGGGAAATATCCGTTTTGAACGTACCTTTAGTGAAGCGCGGTGCCAGTTATTGGCAAATTCTGGTTGTATCGCCGTCAGTGGCGGTCTTGAGGTCGCATCAGACAGGTTATTAAAATTGATGAAAAAAGGCGTCAGTGTTGAGCGGGTCGCCCAAGTGACTAAAGCCTTTAGTGATGCAGGCATTTTAGTTCATGCCTATTTGATGTATGGCTTTCCCACACAAACAGAACAAGAAACCATCGATGCGTTAGAAATGGTGCGTCAAATGATGCAACAGGGCTGTTTCCAATCCGCCTACTGGCATCGTTTTGTGGCTACCGTTCACAGTCCTATAGGCAAAAATCCTGAACAATTTGGGATCACATTGGTCGAGCAACCTGAGATATTATTTGCTGAAAACGATGTCGACTTTATCGACCCAACGGGAACCGATCATGAAATGTTAGGTGAGGGACTGCGTAAAGCCATTTACAATTATATGCACGGCATTGGCTTTGAACAACCCATGCATTTTTGGTTTAATCAACCTGTATTAGGCACTGAAATGAAAAAAGATCTCATTTCAAAAGCGGTTAGCAACCTCATTATCTAATTGTTTATTAACACCTAAGAACGGTCTTTGTTGGCTACTACTCATTATTAAAAAAACAAAGGCATCCATTTACCAAGCCCCTTATCAAATGAATGCCTAATGAATATACCTCCATTATTGAGAGTCTAATGGCTCTCTTTTTCCAGTCCAAATCACTTAATCTAATTTGTTAAGTCTCTCTTTATGCACTGGATCCTTTAACATACTAGGCTCAATGGCATTATGGACTTTTTCTCTAGCCAGTTGAGCTGAATACCACATAGTATCTCCCGTCAGTTTAACCAAGAGTCCAATACCAGGTACACTCGCTCCAACGGTTTCAAGCGCATGCGAGACTTTATGTACCACAGATGCGACAGATGCACCTGAGCGGATCATACCTGCCGCACCATCGGAAATATGCAATGCCAGCGCCTTATAATCACCATTTTTTAAATCCCCCTTTGATTCTTTAATCGCCGTGAGCACCTCACTAACAGCAGTAGTTAAGGCCTTAGCATCGAGTGGCCATTTCGATACCTGTACTCGCCAAATCGGGGGCATGATGAATTGCTGTATGCACCACTTTATGTAATTTTTCACTCACATTATCCATCGTACTGGGTTTAAATGCTTTTCCATTGCTACCAAATCCCTGAATTCTATCTTTAAGGTTTTCTTTTTTAGTTGCCGTAAGCTCAGTTGCTTCTTGTGGATAAGCTACTCGTAGCCTAAGTCCATTGCTGTTTGATTCTTTATTATATGAACGCACCACATCAACCCATGACTCTCTTGAAAACGCCAATTTGGATTGAGTCAACTCATTAATATTGTCAAAAGTTCGATTGTCTGGATGAAGATGACTTGCAAGCTCAAATGTTTTAGGCGTTAAGCTTTTACTGAATGACTGATCACTGGATATTCCCGTCAAACCTTGAGAAATTGATGTCGTCTCTGTTGTTGCTGATATTATAGGTGAGATGGTGGGTGAAATTGTCGATAGTCCCGTTAAAATTTCTGGCATAACCCTTCCTTATTAAGTAGATAGATTGATATTAGATTCAATAATGTAAACGTGTCATGTGCATGGTGAACACTTGATCAATGGCATAGATTTTTTTATGGAATGATTCAATGAGCATTCCTAAGTTTTCTGGTGAATGTAAACAGGAAATATCCACTAACGCTTTAAGTTCATATCCTACTGTGGCTCTCACTAGAATAGCTTGCTCTAGTTCTAATAATGGAATAGGTTCTTGTAAAAGAATAAAGAGTTCAGATGCATGTTGAGCAATAAAACCTGGAGTTAATTCAGTAAAAGCCGACCATAGCCATAACCTATCATCTTCAATATTCAGCGTTATTCGAGGAAGAGATTCGAATTCAAGATGGATACTAGAATGAGACTGAATATCCGTCAATTTGTCAGCAGAACACCCTAACGAGATCAGTGCTTGCTCAACTAAATACTTCAAGCTTTGGTGATAATTTTGTGAAAAAGACAAAGGACTTTGTATTTGCATATGAACACTCCACTAAAAACGTATAAACAACAATCAAAATGGTTAATATACAATCAAGCTATCACTTTGGTTTAGACGCTTATATTAAAAAAAACACGAATTATGACTAACTGGTAAGATGAGATTTAGGTTCAGTCATTGTCAAACAAAGGACTTTTATCAAAAAGGCATTGGCTATTTATCTTCTTTGAGTCAATAACGCCAGTGCCTAATAACCCTTCTATTCGTACTGGAAACGGCACTTACTATAGGGATCAATTTCATTTCCTTAATCCATATGAAAAACAGAATAAGCGCTCTAAAATAAGAAGAGAGTGAGCATTATTCGCTGATAAAAAATATTTTTTTTAGCTTTTTTAAAATTAATGAATTAATGTGAATTTTTTGGTTATAAATATTTCAATAACCAACAAAAGTCACATTAAGTCCACTAAAATGAAAAATGTAATAATAAAAAACCGTTTATAGTACTAACTTGACTTATTATTTAACAATACATTCTCATTCATAGTGATTAACGATTAGGTATAACTTAATGTCAATTCATTAAAACTCGCTTTCAGACCTAACACAACAATAATCCATTCATTTTTTATCCTATAAAGTCAATGACTTTCTATATAGGTAGCCCATGATTTATTGATAAAAAGGCGTCCCCCTCCTTAATAGCGTCAAGAGACACAAGTGAGAGATAAAAAACATAACTATCACACCTCATCACTATCGAGCTCTAATACCCTCATACCAACATGACTAATCCGTTAGAAATAAAGTAATTCGTTGTTTTACTCATTATGAATATTCATTTACATGCTATTAGCGTTAAACTCATTGCCCAAGCTTGATAAGACTTAGCTTAATTTTACTTTCATTTATTCAATTTTACATTCAATAAGTCATGCCAAATATCAATTAAAGTCAGCTTACCTAGTAAAACATCTCACTTTTAAAGTTTTTGTCAGTTAACGTATATTGTCTTACTTTTTTTAATACAGAATAATTGATTAAAGAATCACTTTAATTACTTATAAAACGTAATCTCTCTATGTTTATATACAAAAAAAACAAATAAAGTGCTTATGAAAGCCTAAAACACAGTTAAAAGGCCGTGCAATTGAGCCAGTAGACCTCTATTTGCTATTGTGCCTCTAGTCGGTTGTATCACCACCTTTAAAACAGGTGTGATTAACTCAATGTCAGATATCGATTACGAAGTATATCTATTACCTGCTTGATTTAAAGAGGAAAGTATTATGTTAAAACGTTCATCCGTTGTTGCTGCTGCAAGTATATTACTCAGTACACTGCTTTTTAGTTCTATCGCCAGTGCCGATCAAGGAGGAAAACCACCTAAACCGCCCGTCGATAAATTAAGTGCTGCATTAAATGTCAGCACAGATCAAATGCAAACCTGTTTAGAGGAAGGTAAGCCTTCATCACCTGGAGAGAGGCCTAATAAGTCGGCTTTATTATCTTGTTTACAACAAGCGAATCCGAATATTACCAGTGATCAACTCGATGACGTGATGCAGCAAAATATGCCTAAACCTCCTCAACAATAACCTGCGCTCATACCTGTACCAATCATGCTCTGTAAAGCATGATTGGTACAGCCACCGGGTTTGCTATGCAAGGCCAAGCTCTAACAATTCGCTTATCCCCTCAATCTCAACTATAATCTCGCCTCTTTAGAGCCATACAAAATTAATTATATAATCATGCGTTTACTACGAAGTACCACTCACCCAGCACTCAAGCAAGACTTAGGCAAATCCTTCTATCGTCAAGCGGCAAGAGGCATTATTCTTGACGGTGAGAATATACTGATGCTCTATACCGAGCGTTATCACGATTACAGTATTCCTGGAGGCGGAGTGGATGAAGGGGAAGATATCCGCACAGGATTACTTCGTGAACTGGCAGAAGAAACGGGGGCCAAACACATCGACATTATCAGTGAATTTGGCCGCTATGAAGAATTCAGGCCATGGTATAAATCAGACTTTGACAGTGTCCACATGGAGTCGTTTTGCTTTGTGTGCTCCATTGACCCCGAGCTGGGTGAAACGAAACTTGAAGCCCATGAAATCCAAAATGGCATGCGGCCGCTATGGATTAATATCCATCACGCCATTGCCCATAACGAAGAAACAATGGCTAACAGCGATAAAAAAGGCATGTCGATTGAAAGAGAAACTTATTTATTAAAGCGGATCGTTGAAGAACTACTTTAAGGTTTCTCGGGCTGGATAATCAAGCATCATCCAGCTTTTCATTGAGCAAAACGCTATTCCATATAAACTCGTTATGATCAAAACATTCATAATCTAATTCATTGAAGTTTAGATATTATATAGAGTATGCTAATTTATCTATACCACAACGGACTGTGCATAATGCTAAAATTAACTCGGAATAAGATTAAAACAAAACTAGTTTATATCAACTAGCGGCTGCTATTGGCTGAATAAATTGTGTACACTAAACTGGTTTCTGGCTGACATGAGAAATCACCTACGTAATCATCAAACTGCCAACGATAAACATTCTCAGTATTAGGCGACGCTAAGTTTTTCACATAGGGGAGTTTGTCATGTTTCAAAGACTTACCATTCCAGTCGATTGTCGCTGCTGTACAGGCTGTAGAACTGCCATACGTGCTGCCCTGACAACAGACTTTGTTTTGAAAATCAGTAGACCTCCCATTTTTAATCGTCAATTTACATGGGCTCAAACAACCTTTAAAGTCGGACAAATTGCTAACCAGAGAGTCTCTTGGACATTGGTTTTTTAAAATTATACCTGATGTTGGTAATTCTGCGATAACACCAGAATACACAGCATATTTTGCGGGTTGTGCATTTCCAGCTGAATCACGCATTGCCGTACTACAAATGCTGTCAGATGCAACAGAAAGTGTCGCTGCAAAGTTGTATCCGTTAACAGCACTTAAATCCACATTGGTCATACCGATAGTATGATCTGTTTTTCCAGCCTCTGATGAACCCACTGATTTGGATGGAAAGATACTCCACTCTAACGCTGTAGCATAGACACCTACCTTTGGCATATTACCAGAGTATGTCCATATACTGTCATCATATGATCCTGTAATAAAGCCTACATGGGACATGGCACCAACTTCAGATACTGTTATTACATGCTGACTGCCATTATCAATCCTTATATCGCCAGTGCCTGTGCACTGACTTTTATTAAATTTGCTCGACATATTGAAACAAATTTTATTGCCGGTACTATTTTTAATGGTGACTGAACGCGAGGGGGCTACATTCCACAAGTAATTCATGTAGCCTTTTGGCGGTTTCGCAATGGTTGTTACAAAATTAGTACCAAAAGAATAAACACCGACAGTAGATGTTGAATTATCGGTTTTTGTTGCCCCACCACAAGTAGTTTGCCCTGAAACCACTTGGCCATTAACGAGACTTAATTGGCAATGTTTCCACGTTGTTGACTTCGAAACCGTACTGCTTTGGCTAACATAAATATCATATAGCATGGTTTGATTTTCTGCATAAAAAAAACTGACAGGGGCAGGAACTGGTGTAGGAACACCTGATTGAGCAGGAATAGCGGTAACGTATGCAGCAGGCTTAATATCTGCGCTGCTTTTCTTGGCTTCTTCTAAAATTTGCAATTCATAAACAAGGATCGGATTGATGCTACCACTGGTTTTTGCAGGCCAATTAATAACGATATTATCCACTGCGCTAAGCGCATTGGCGCTCATCAGTGTAAACACGACAAAGACCGCGACACGCGAAGCTAATGAATATGGCAATTTCATGCTGTTATCCTGTATTTGAGTTATTAGTCAATAAAATAGAGGCATTGAGCCCAGTGCCATGATTCTATTATTCAATGCGTAATTTTAAACGAGTGTAATCTGGCTGTTCTAGCGTACTTGCCATCTTTCCCCGATAAGATCCAACTCACTATCGCTTTCCTTAGCGTTGGTATGAATTGATTAATCAATGACTCATCAATTAATCAAAGCCTAGTTTATGCTTATAATCTAGGCAAATAATCTTAGGTGTCTTTGTTATCTACATGCAGAGGTTTTGACCAGAGTTCAATCTTCAGTATTAATCCAATTATAACCTGAGTATTTTTACCGTAACGCCTGCTGCTATTCCTTAAAAAATGAGTATTATTCACAAAATAAGTGAATTTAAAGTGTGAAGGAACGACTCTGTAGAGTGAAGTATCTGATATTAATAATGGCTGTTTATGCCTACTTATATGCATTACTCAAGGCCAAATTTAATGATTAACAGATCTATATTTGCGTCTGAGTCATTCACTAAGCCGTGTTCACCATAAGGTGGGTTTTTAATCATGTCATCTTTCTTAATGTTAACTTGCTGACCCTCTATAGTCATCGTTCCAGAGCCTTCAAGAATAATATACATTTCCTCATCATTGCCGTGCTTATGGTAACCAAGGGTAGAGTTAGGCGGTATAACTTGCCTATCAATAAAGTCACAGTGACTTAAAAAATCTGACTTATTCCAAATTTCATATCACTCTGTAATGCCTTCTCCATCATGCGCTGATTGAATTCGCTTTTCTTTCTCAAGAAAGTTTCGGATCACTTAATTATTCCCTATGCAAATCAAATAAGGCCAACAGAAGCCGTCCAACGGTCTTGTTAAACCTACGATGCCAATTAATCATGTTGAATTGGCATCCCGTGTTGTTTTAAAAATGACAGCTTATCCCAATAGCCTCGCTGAAAATCAATTTTACTCTTTTTGATATGAAAGAAACCGCAGCCTCGTAATCCAAGAGGGTCTTTCCACTCGAGGATGGCCCACTCACCATCTTGAAAAATATTCTCTACAATGCAAACCATTTTGGCTGCTGCAAACTCTTCTTGAAACATTGCCTGTATTGCTTCTTTGCCAATAACCTCACGGTTAGCAATTTGATGGTTTATGGCATCATCCGTGTAATAGCTTGAGATAAGATCGGCATCGGCTTTATTAAAAGCCTCCACCCATGCTTCGACGACTTTTCTTGGTTCCATAACACAAATCCTTATGGGCGTTAATCTTTATATAGTGCACATGCTCAATTCACTGTACCACTACATACCACTCTATTTTAATAAGCAGACCAGCGCCTTGCCTCTCTATGTCTCACTCTCAGTTAGTCAACACTCCCATAGCCAAGATACTGAGTATTACTTAAACAACTGATTAAATTAACCTATTGACTCTCAATAAACAAGACCCGATATACCAGCCCCTAGATTTCAGCAATAAGCGACATGCCTTGCAATCAGTTTAATCAAGGGCAATTTAACAGTGGGTGGCTTGGTTGTTGTTGGGTGTTATACGCTACAGCCAAAATCCCCCACTGCGCCCCATAAAACAGCAACCAAAAACAACAACCAAGTAAAAAGAACCAATTTACCCCTGAGAGAATAGTTAGATACATTCGCTACTTCAGGAAGGTGTAGTAAATTCATTGGTAATTGCAAAAAGAAATTAATATTAATGAGAATTAGAGGGGTAATGCTTAACGAGATCATTAAAGGTCTAGCGCTATCAGACTTGCACTCAAACGACAAGCCAAACCAAAATGCGAGCACTAAGTAAATTACGACGAAAATCCATTTTAAAGCACTATTACTCATTTAGTTTCCTTGCGTATAACGCCTAGCGCAGCGCGTAAATGTTCCAACTGCTTGTTAAGCCTCATTGCGACATTAGCTCCGTAACCGTGAAATCAAGATTTTCTTCGAAGTCATCCTTATTGACACTACCTGCATCTACTGCATATTGCTTTCCATCTATCTCAATTGATTATCTTTGAGGCAAATAAAGATGGAAAACACTTCCCTTTTCTTGAGAACCCGGAAAAATTTAATCATGCTACCGACAATTTCATCCATTAAATGATAAGTCATTTTTTACTGTTAAACTCAATGATAGATGAGGGGCATTTAATAAAATCGCTCTTCTTGTTAGCATAAAAAGCCAAATAAAATAATATCCAGTATAAGATTGTTTTAATTATAAAAAATATAATATATCAAAAGTCAGCATAATTCTGATGAGAATAAAAATGATAAATTTGTTTTTTTTTGATATATCGTCAATTTTTACTCACTTACAATGCAGCATCTTTGTTTAAATATTAAGCATCAAAAATGAGTGGGATTGAGCTTAAATCTGGAACAACCTTATTTGCCAGTGATCCATTATCGATATCTTCCAATGAAATGATAAATCTTGAAAAAAATGGATATCATTACATTGATTGGGTATTTGATTCAATTAAAGATTTTTTCTGTCAAACTGAAAGAGTACAAGCCAAAAAAGAATTGATTATTATTCTTAATTCAGAGAGTTCAATATGGGAGTTTAGAAATGCATTTCATCGGTTAAGAGAATTAGCAATGTGTAACAATACGCATTTCAACGTGGACTCTGGTGTAACACATGAGGTTTATTCGATTACAGACTCAAGTAATAATGAACTCTTTAGGCATGAAATACCGCTTTCAATGAGTAATGGTACTTTTTCTTATCAGGAAAATAATCTGCATTATATGCAGCAAGGGGATCTCACCGTTGGTAATCACTTTGAAGTATCGCCTCAGGATTTTGAAAATATAAGAACAATACGTGATTCTGCAATAGAAGTCATGCAAAAGCAGATTGATAGTTACTACGGTATATTGTGCCAGGAAGACGACAGGGTAAATGAGAAGATACTTAAACATATTGACCGCACATTTAATTTAAGTGACGATCATGATGTCAAAATGAAACAAAGAAAACAAGTAGCCGAAGCAGTCGTACAGGTTTATGAAGGTTTAACACATCCGCTCACTATTCTAAACCTATCAAAAAAACGCTGGGAAGAAAATAGAGTCTTTTATGAAAAACAATCTAAAGCAACATTAGGCGTAAAAAATGCTTCGTCAAGTGAAACACAAACGATGGGCTCTGGAAACACGGGGAGTTTACGACCTCGAAACATTTGGGGTTATGTTGAATTATCTGATGAGCGTAAAGATATTCATATTGCATTTCCATATACATTTGCTAAAAAAGGAAGTATCGCGATATTAATTCATGAAGCATCCCATAAGTTCGCAAATACTTGGGATCATTGTTACATCTCCAAACAAAAGCAATACGCACAATTACCCGCAAAGTATAGAATTGACAATGCTGATACTTATGCTGAGTTAATGCTCAAAACACCTGAATAATCGAAGCTTAATATCAATAGCCTTGTGTGAATAATCTATTTAAACAACACTTCACACAAGCCATTACCGAGTGACATCCTCAAACAGCTGATCCGCAAGCGATTGTAAGACTTCATGCTTAGGGTGGGTGTGGGCAAAGGTGCGCAGGCCATAAATCCCCATCACAAAATAACGCGCCAGCGCCTCACTGCCCCGCAAGTTATTAAGCAACTTCATGTCTTTGGCTTTCGCAAACTGTTCGGCAATGCTGAGCTCCCAGCGATGTAAACTTTGGCTAATGATCTGTTGCAACTCATCATCTTGCTCCGCCATTTCGTTTAGCGCTTTTGTCAGCAAACACGCCTTACTGGCTTCACAGCTAATACATTCAAGCACTAAACTGTCGAGATAGGTTTTAAGCTGTACAAGTGGCGTCTCAAGAGTTGAAAAAAACGCATCAAACTCTGCCGCTTTATCGCTTTGATATTGCGCTATCGCTGCCAGTAACAAACCACGTTTATTAGTAAACGCACAATAAAGAGAGCCGGGATGTAACCCCGTCACTTGCGTTAAATCTTGCATACTGGTTTTAGCATAACCTTTATCCATAAAAGCCAGCATCGCGGCTCTTAACACCGCTTCTCTATCAAATTCAGCATTACGCATATAAAAATAGCATTTTATCCATCATAGAAACAGTGTACAGGGAGTGAGTCACTTGTTCAAAAAATACTTGAATACTTGCTCAAAAAAGAAGTTGAATGTTCATTCAAATAAAGTTATCTTGAATAAACATTCAAAAAAGATTCTCAAAAAATAACCATCAGGAATAACCATCAGGAATAAAGAGTATTCTCATGACAGATAATTTATTTCAACCTTTCAGCCTCAATGGCACGATCCATCTCGACAACCGTATTTTAATGGCCCCGCTGACTCGGTGTATGAGTGATGCCAATCTGGTTCCCACTCAAGACATGGTCGATTACTACGCGCGCCGCGCCGATGCAGGATTGATCATTTCTGAAGCCACTATCATTCGTCCTGACGGTCAAGGTTACCCCAATACACCAGGATTATTTACCCCAGAACAAATAACGGGTTGGCGTAAAGTCACCGATGCCGTGCATGCTAATGGCGGAAAAATATTTGCCCAACTGTGGCATACTGGCCGCGTCGCCCACCCACATTTTTTCAATGATGGAACCGTGCTCGCCCCTTCTGCTATTGGTATTGAAGGCAACGTGCCACGTATGCGTGAGCTCACTTATGTCACCCCCAAAGCTGTCACCCAAGATAACATTCAACAATTAGTGAGAGATTATTCTCAAGCCGCGGCCAATGCCATTGATGCAGGTTTTGATGGCATTGAAATCCATGGTGCAAATGGTTACCTTATCGACCAATTTTTACACCATGCCAGTAATCAGCGACTGGATAAATACGGTGGAACACCAGAAAAAATGTCACGCTTTGCGCTAGAAGTAGTGGATGCGATTATTGCTCGCATTGGCCATGATCGCACCGCACTTCGATTATCCCCCGGCGCTTACTTCAACATGACGGGCGACAAGCAAGATCGTGATGTATTTGATTATCTGTTACCCCAATTAGAGCAACGCGATCTGGCCTATTTGCATATAGGCATTTTTGATGATGGAATGGAGTTCGATTACTTAGAGGGACGCGCATCTGATTATGTACGCCGTCATTACAAAAACACCTTAGTGGGCGTGGGCAGTTATACACCAAACATGGCCAGCACTGCCATCGGTGATGACAGATTTGATCTTATTGCCATCGGTCGTCCCTTTATTGCCAACCCAGATTATGTGGAAAAAGTCCGTCAAGACCAACCTCTCACTCCTTACAGTGATGATATGCTCAGCACCCTTTTTTAACCATCATCTCGCGAAACCTCATGTTAATCTCAAGACAGACCACAAGATAAGAAGATGAACTTGTGGTCTTTGCAATGCATCACTCATTTTTAAAATTGAGCTTTTTCCCCACAACCATATAGCCCCTGCTACGTTTAGAATTATTATCAATCCCTGACATGGCTTTAAATAAATGCTCCGTTTTAACCCAATATGAAGGCAATTTATAACGCGCCACATCTAACACTAAAAAGCGGTCTTGTGCTTCATGATAAGCCACCACCGGAGACACATGCCCGCCCCCTTCTTGTTGTAGTGCTTTACGATCAAAATTAACCACCAAGCGTTTATTCGGACTCTTTAATGTCTCGATGGCCACCGTTCTAAAATTTTCAACACTGCTATTACTGGCATAAACCCGCTCTACATTCACATTATAAACCAATAAAATTTGACGCATCTCATCCAACGTCGTGCCTTGATATCCGACAATGGTAGGGCTTATCACTTTTAACACCTTATCAGTAAAAATATTATCTTGATCAAAGAGCTGATAGGGATAAACATTCGGGTTTGCTGGGGCAGGAATATCTAAAGAATTAAGAACAACAACACTACTGGCAATCGCGCAATAACTCAACTCTTTTTGGGTCACAAAATAGCGTATGGACGCCCAAAAATCTCCCGTTGTCAGCGCCTCTTTAAATAACTGTTGAGCGAGATCATTACTTGGCGCTTCCGTAGAATTTTGATAAATAAGCGTAAATTCCGCCTCCTCTTGACCATTAACCCAAAAAGAAGCCACAGCCAAACAAAGATAAACCATTTTAATACACACAGATTTTATATTCATACTCAGTCCAATTAAATGACACATAACCATTAACAAGCCAGCATACAGATAATAAAAGCGTAGTCTTTCTCCTGATTTTAGCGACGACGTTTCAAAAAGAAATTTAACCACTGGCTGATGCAAGCCAAAATAACTGCACTCAATAATAGACTTGAAAAAGGCACCGCTGTCCCTGAATGAAACAGTGCCAATAAGGGGCCTGCAAAAGCGCCAGATCCAAATTTAAGAGTGCCGATCACTGCAGAGGCTGTGCCGACTTCTTTTTTAAATTTCATTAGAACAATGGAGTCAGCATTCACTGACATGATCCATAAACACCCCATAAATGGACATAAGGTGGCTAAGGTAAAATAATAACTGAATCCCAGTACATTCACTGTCACTAAGCTTGACGCTGTCAATATAGCAAGTAGTGTCCCCACTGCTAATAACTTTGCCGAACCATAACGGTCAAGTAATCGACCATTAATAAAACTGGCCAAAATTAAGACGCCCACATTACTGGCAAAAATAATGGAAAAAGTATACTTATCTAAACCAAATACTTGCATAAAAACAAAAGAAGAGTCTGTGATATAACAAAAGAAAGCAAAAGAGGCAAAAAAACTGGTTAAGATATCTAATTTCACCCCTTTTTTTGAGAACACCCTTTGATAATTTTTTAGAAACGATAATTGACTACGATGATGCACTTGCTTATCACTTGGAAAACGTAACCAAAAAACAGCCAAAATAAAAATAAGGACTCCATAGGCTGCCAGTAAAAAGAAAATCAAATTCCACTGGCCTACACTCATCATTAAGCTGCCGACACTGGGCGCAACAAGTGGTGCTAACATCATGATTAAATTAAGATAAGACATACCTTTAGGCGTATCTTTACCATAGAGTTCTTTAACGTAACCAGGAATAGCAACGGTAGCCGCAGCCCCCGATAGCGCTTGTAAAAAGCGCAAGGTTAAAAACCATTCAACGTCAGTGGTCAATCCACATAAGACACTGGCTAATATAAACCCCAATATACCCCAAATGACAAAATAACGGCGGCCAAACTTGTCCATCATGGGGCCAAAAAGAAACATGCCTAACCCATACCCCGCCAAAAAGAGACTCAAGGATTGTTGAATAAGGGTAATATGCACATCAAAATCGGCCGCCATATTCGTCATTGCGGGCAAATAAAGATCCGTTGAAAAAGGGGTAATGGCCACAATCGCCGACAACATGACAGTGAAAAACAATAGTCTCATTTGCTCACTTGAAGCCATAATCACCCTTTAAACCCAAACCACTTGAAAGTGCATGTTTTCAGAGCCCGTAAAAAGGCTTAATTCAAGGCGCATTATTGAAAGAATGCT
>NZ_CANLKR010000024.1 GCF_947491715.1 uncultured Shewanella sp.
AACGAAGTACATGAAAAAGCCAGTCGGGGGTTCCAACTGGCTTAATAAAAACCGTCAACCTATTTTAGGACTAGACAATCAATTCATTATCGTTCCCAATAGCTCTCTTCTAAACTGTCTTCTTTTTCCGGTAAACCACGAGACAGGCGCGGGCTGTGCTGCGCAAGCACTTCATAAGCCACACGGTTTGCATATTTACAAATTTGAGAAAATGAGGAGTAACATAAACCATCACGAGTATGCTTACTAGAGCCGGGGACAATTTGACGATGGAAAGTATTGGATGATAAGTCGTGTAATAATGCCGCTAATGCACCGTCCCCCGCACCATTAGTATTGCGAATTTTTTCAGGTCCGCCCATATAAGGAGAAATATGCGCGTACACTTTCATTGGCGTTTCACACGCTTGCTTTAATTTTGGTCTTGAAAACTCATAACGATTAAATTCAGGAATGGCACCAGGCAATAAAGTATGACTCGTTTCACGCTTTTCTGACTCTTCAGTATATCCCGCGGTATAAAGCCCTAATGGGCCCGCTGTCGTCAGCACCATGTCACACCAATCTAATGCCTCTTCACTGGCTAATAATGGATCTTTAAACCCCGTTAGCGCTTCCCCTTCATCTTCATTCATGGCTAAAATCGTCACATGCTCAGCGATAAAATTCTGCCACCATTTTGGATCTTCTTCAATCAAAAATCGGGTTCCCAGCGTCAATACAACCGGCACATCAGCCGCCTTGGCATACTCAATCGCTGTCATCGCTGCCTGCGTGATCTGATCGTCACCACTCGCCCGCATCAAGTAAGCCGTCAAAATCAGTGCTGAACTCCCTTGCACAATTTGCTTATCAATATACTCAGGCGTGAGCTTATCCATTGCGCCTTTACTAATGGCAAATGTCCGCTCCCCACATTCAGAGATCAACGTAAAGCAACGCCCTATAGGACCATCAACGGGTTGTAAAAAATTTAAATCAACTTTCGATGAAGTGTTGCACAAATAACGATAAGCGTAGCTACCAATTTCAATGTTTTGACTCATCACTCCAAATAAGACAGAACGATCATCGGCTAGTATGGAATAATTGTGTACCGTATTGCCAATAGTACCACCGGCAAATTCATCACTGATCAAAGCCTGCTGTTTTAACTCCGAATATAATGCATGCGCCATCTCATCATTAATGAGTGTGGAGTTTCCCTTAGGTAATTCATAACGGCTTAATAACTCATCATCGACTTTCGCTTCAATATCAACCAAGGTTTGGTCAATTCCTGCAATATAAGTAGAAAAAGGTCTTGGCTGCTGAATAAGCTGAGCCAATAGAGGATCACGATTATTAACAGGAAAATAATGCTTAGACTTACGTTTACCAGGAAACTTCATATAGCGCTCTCTTTATCCAGCTTCCTTGCTAAATATCATTATAAAAATGGCTTAAAACAAATAAGTGTATGACCCATACACTTATTTTACCGTTTAATTGTACAAAAAATCACTCGTCATTCATCAAGTATAAAGACTGACATTGAGCTTGCTGCAATTTAAGCATAATAACAAGAAAATGACTCAGCTAACATGCAGATATAAAAAATCAGGCTCACAAAAAAGTGAGCCTGATCAGAAAATAGCAAAATAAGGTGAAACACCTTGTCAAAAGCTAGCTCAATGCTGCCACAATTTGTTCACTCACTTGAGCGACTGATTGGCTGCCATCGAACTTATTATAAGTGACATCACTGTTTGAAGCGACTTGCATGTAATACTCAACAAGGGGCTTAGTCTGCTCGTGATATATACCTAAACGTTTACGAACCGTGGCTTCTTCATCATCAGGACGAATAGACAGCGCTTCTCCTGTCACATCATCGATACCTTCGACTTTGGGTGGATTAAACACAATATGATAAACACGACCAGAGCCTGAATGGACACGACGGCCTGCCATACGCGCAACAATATCTTCATCCGGTACATCAATTTCAATCACATGATCGAGTGCAATACCGCTTTCTGCCATCGCATCAGCCTGAGGGATCGTGCGAGGAAATCCGTCTAATAGAAAACCTTTTTGGCAATCATCCTGGGCGATACGCTCCTTAACGAGGCCAATAATCAATTCATCAGACACTAATTGGCCTGCATCCATGACTTTTTTAGCTTCTAAACCTAATTGAGTCCCCGCCTTTATCGCTGCGCGTAACATATCACCCGTAGAGATCTGTGGAATACCGTACTTTTCCATGATAAATTGGGCTTGAGTCCCTTTACCAGCTCCTGGGGCACCTAACAGCATAATACGCATCTAAACTCTTCCTCTGTATTGCAACATTGTGATTATGGCGCGATCTTCGCATAATTAACGACAATTTTGAAGCGCTTTATTTGAATATACACATTCATCAATACCGATAAAACCCGCATCAATAAAGCAAAGTATACAATTTACGTCGATATTGATTGGCCAACGCATGGCCCTGACCTAAGGCCGTTAATATTTCAAGAAAAACCTGTTTGATTTCCCCTTCACCCGCTGCCACATCTTTTTTAAGGGGAACGAAAATAAGCTCAAGCGCTTCTTCGTTACGATTCGCTTGATGCAAGGCTTTGGCTAAATTAATCAGCGCTTGGCTATCGTCTGGATGCTTTTCAAATTCACTTTGTAATAAACGAATTTCAGGCGTATCGGCCGCTTCAAGCGCCAGTGCCAATTTGGCTTTCAAGCTTTGATAATAACCATCTTGATCGGCAAGCCCCACAGAATTCAATAAACTTTCAGCCTCAACAAGGCCACCCGCCATCAATTGAGCATCACAAAAAACCAGCGCCACCTCAGCACTTTGGTTTTCATCAAACGCCTGCTTTAATAAAGATAAGGCTGCTTGCCAATCTTGATTAGCCAGCAATATTTTTGCTTCATTTAACTGTAATTGCCACTGAGCGGGCAAATGCTTTTCCAGCAAAGGTAAAATGTCCGCCGCCTCTTTGACACCCGCAAAGCCATCAACTGGCTTGCCCTCATGCAGAATCAATGTGGTAGGTAAATTTTGAATTTGAAAGTAATTGGCGATTTCCATTTCAACATCACAATTCACACGCGCTAAAATAAAGCGCCCTGCTTGCTGCTGCGCAATTTGCGTTAACACTTGTCCAAAACTGACACTTTCAGGACTTTGCTCAGCCCAAAATGCCAATACCACAACTTGCTCCATTGAGGCATCAACAATCTCTTGTATGTTTTCTTTCGTCAATTCCAGAACAGTATCCATATTCTTCCTTTCACACTTGCATCATTTTCAATTGAACGCATAGCCATATCACCTGTATCCCTATGCCCCCATTATATCCCACTATCATGCAGGCATACATAAATAGAAAAAGAGGCAGAAAATCTGCCTCTTTTTTTATCGCTACTTAACGTTAGCCACTAACATTTCATTCATCAACTTAATGAATGAAGATGGATCAGCTAGGCTGCCTTTTTCTGACAACAATGCTTGCTGTAATAACAACTCAGACCATTGAGCAAAGACATCTTCGGCTTGCTCATCATTAAGACGAACAACCAATGGATGCTCTGGATTCAGCTCAAAAATAGGCTTGGACTCAGGCACAGCTTGTCCTGCAGCTTGCATCATCTTCATCATTTGCGTTGACATATCACCTTCACCGGCAACCACACAAGCTGGCGTATCCGTTAAGCGTGTTGTCACTTTCACATCAGAGACTTTATCGCCTAATGCGGTTTTTACACGCTCAATTAACGGCGCAGATTCAGACTCAAGCTTCTCTTGGGCTTCTTTTTCACTGTCATCTTCCAATGAACCTAACTCTAAATCACCACGAGTAACAGAGTGCAGCTTCTTACCGTCAAACTCCGTTAAATGGCTCACCAACCACTCATCAATACGCTCAGACATTAATAATACTTCAATGCCTTTCTTACGTAATAATTCTAAGTGAGGACTGTTGGCTGCCGCCTCATGGCTGTCAGCCACAATATAATAAATCTTATCCTGACCTTCTTGCATACGGCCAACATAATCTGTCAATGAAACGGTTTCAGCCGCTCCTTCGCCTTGTGTCGAAGCAAAACGCAATAAAGCTGCAACACGCTCTTTATTGGCAAAGTCTTCAGCTGGGCCTTCTTTTAGCACTTGGCCAAATTCACTCCAGAAGCTTTGGTATTTCTCTGCATCATTTTTAGCAAGCTTTTCAAGCATGCCTAATACACGCTTGGTCACAGCAGTCCGCAGCGCAGTTGTCACTTTGTTATCTTGTAAAATCTCACGAGATACGTTTAACGGTAAATCATTTGAGTCGATTAACCCTTGTACGAAACGCAAGTAACTCGGCATAAATTGCTCAGCATCATCCATCACGAATACGCGTTGAACAAATAATTTGAGTCCATGCTTACGATCGCGGTTCCACATATCAAATGGCGCTTTTGCAGGTAAATACAATAAGCTAGTGTACTCTTGTTTACCTTCAACACGGTTATGACTCCACTTTAACGGATCGCTAAAGTCGTGAGAAATATGTTTATAAAACTCTTGATACTCTTCATCAGAAATATCGCTCTTATTACGAGTCCAAAGCGCTGTCGCTTTGTTCATCGGCTCCCAAGCACCTTCTGTTGCTGGGATTTTCTCACCGGCTTCACCGTCTGGCCCTTCTGGACCTTCTTGCTCAGGTGTGCCTTCTTTATACATTTCAACAGGCACTGAAATATGATCAGAATACTTAGTGATAATGGAGCGCAAACGATAATCATCAGCGAATTCTTTTTCTTCTTCGCGTAAATGCAATACGATTTCAGTACCACGGTTTGCTTTTTCAATATTCTCAACGGTGAAATCACCTTCACCTGTTGATTCCCAACACACCCCTTCACTGGCGCTATGACCAGCAGCACGAGTCCTTACTGTCACTTTATCTGCCACAATAAAAGAGGAGTAGAAACCCACACCAAACTGACCAATCAGCTGGGAATCTTTTGACTCATCACCTGATAGGTTTTTAAAGAAATCAGCCGTACCCGATTTAGCAATGGTGCCTAAATGCTCAATCACACCATCACGGGTCATCCCAATACCATTATCTTCGATGGTGACTGTACCCGCTTCTTTGTCTGCACTAATACGCACACGCAACTCACCGTCACCTTCATAAAGATCATCTTGAGTTAACGCTTCATAACGTAATTTATCTGCAGCATCGGCGGCATTTGATACCAATTCACGCAAGAAAATTTCTTTATTTGAATATAAAGAATGGATCATCAAATGGAGTAATTGTTTGACTTCAGTTTGAAAGCCATGAGTTTCTTGTTGAGACATGAAATGCTCCCTGGTTAATCGCTAAAACGAATATAAAGTAAGTAATGGTTTAAAGATGGGGCTTGAAAAAAACATTTCAAGGGTAAAAATACAATAGAAAGTTAAATGAACAAAAAAAATCCAGTCAATGCAGCACATTACTGGACTTTTTCATGTTATTTAATTTAAATTCATCAAGGAAAATAAGCGCTTTTAAATATAAAAACTCAATTACGCCTATTTAATGAATGTGTAATGAACAAAGGTTAAACCCATTACAAAGGTAAACGGCCATTAAAGGATAAAGCGAGCGTCGTACTGTCTACATATTCTAGCTCACCACCAACAGGCACACCATGAGCGATACGGCTCACTGACACCTGATAATGCTTAGCGATATCGGCAATATAATGCGCTGTCGCATCCCCTTCAACGGTTGGGTTAGTCGCTAAGATTAACTCTGATATATCCCCGCCAGCTAACTGCTTTTCAAGCAAACTTAATCCCAATTCATCAGGCCCAATACCATCAAGTGGCGATAAGTGTCCTAATAAAACGAAATACCGACCACTGAAATGGCCTCCCGCCTCAATAGCGAGCACATCCGCTGGTGTTTCCACCACACAAATAACACTGGTATTTCCCCGTTTATGACTCACACAAATAGGACACAATGCATCTTCAGTGAAAGTTCGGCAAGATTGACAATGCCCAACATCCAACATCGCTTGGGCAAGGGTATTGGCTAACAAAGTTCCCTCGCTTCTATCACGCTCTAATAACTGAAACGCCATACGCTGAGCAGATTTTGGACCAATGCCAGGTAAGCAACGCAGTGATTGGATCAACTCATCGACCAATGGGCTAAATTTCATCAGTGATTAAAATGGCATTTTCATTCCCGGCGGCAACTGCATGCCTCCGGTCACTGCAGCCATTTTTTCTTTTTGATTCTCATCGACACGGCGAGCCGCATCATTACATGCTGCAGCAATTAAATCTTCTAGCATCTCTTTATCATCTTCTAATAAGCTAGGGTCAATATCCACTTTACGCACGTTATGTGAGCCAGTCATAGTCACTTTAACAAGGCCTGCACCGGCTTCGCCTGTTACTTCCATTTGCGCAATTTCTTCTTGCACTTTGGCCATTTTATCTTGCATCATTTGGGCTTGTTTCATCAAGTTGCCCATACCGCCTTTTCCTAACATACGTATTTTCTCTTCAATTAAAGGTTGCAAGCAACCGGATAAAGTGGATTAATTTTACTGAAATGAGCCCGATTAGCAATAAGACATTCTCTTAGGCAACAATTAATTTATCAAAGCCTTCTATGGTAAGTAATGCAATGTCATTGCTCTTTTCGGTTAATAATGGTGGTGCATAAGCTAACGTGTCATGCTGAATTTGCCCTTGCATATTGTGCATTAACCATTGAATATTTTCATCTTGCTCCAGCGTTTGTGCGGCATCATTAAGCAACTCTTGGTGAAAGCGCTTTCGCACTTCCAGCGGCGTTTCACGGCTAGGGTCTAAACCAACCTCCACCGATAATTGCACCATTTTATCAACGCTTTGACTAATGGCCGTTTCTAACTGGTCAATCGCAATGTCGGCACACAAATGCTTCTGATCCGGTTTCAACTTTAAATGGATCATTTGACCAAATTGAAGACACACTGAATTGACCGCCAATTGCCGAACGCGTCCACCCACCTCTAATGATGCCATAAATTTATACCATAATAGATCCCGATGATCGCCGCTCAAAGGTATCTGTAACGGCTTTGACGCCGGTGTCGAAGTTGGTAATTCGTCCTCAACAGCAGGCGATGAGTCCAGTTTATCAAGACCTTCTTGTCTGTGAGCTTGTTGCGATGGTATCGCTTGTTCAGCTGGATCTATCTCTTGATGTAATAATTCAGGTGAACTAATGGCATCAGCGGGGGCAGATTCCCACGGCGGTCTGTCTTCCTCAAGACGCTGAGTAACCACTTCACTGTTTTGTTTAGCCATTGTGACATCGACTAGATCATCATATGGAGTCACCCTTTCCTGAACGGGGTTTGTCAATCTGTGATTGACTATTGATGGCTTTTTTCCAGTTTCATTGCCATCCTTGTCTTCATCGACAGGGGCGAGTAAAGAATCCCTTGCAGCCAGTACGGCATCTAAAATATCATCTTCTATCACAGGCTTTGATACAGGCTCATCCCCCACACTCAGACTTTGGCCAGCATCAATGCTAGCCAAAGGTGGTATCTTCTGAGGCGTATCTTCAGACATCATGGCTTCTTGAGCCTGGATGATACCTGTCATTTCGGCTTCTAATTCACCGGTGCCATCACTGCTCTCTGGCACCGAGAACACCCCATCATCGAGCATAGACCCAATCGCACTCGGCTCGACATTCACACCTTGAGCTTGCACTATCGCCGCATTATTCATGGCTTCATCGGCAATAGATTCAACAGTAACAGGCTCGACATTCACACCTTGAGCTTGCACTATCGCCGCATTATTCACGGTTTCATCGGCAATAGATTCAACAGCAACAGTCTCAACATTCACACCTTGAGCTTGCACTATCGCCGCATTATTCATGGCTTCATCGGCAATAGATTCAACAGTAACAGGCTCGACATTCACACCTTGAGCTTGCACTATCGCTGCATTATTCATGGCTTCATCAAGCATAGATCCAATCGCACTTGGCTCGACATTCACACCTTGAGCTTGCTCTATCACTGCATTACCCATGACTTCAACAGCAATAGATTCAACAGCCACAGGTTCGACATTCACCCCTTGAGCATTTGCTTGACTCATAATTAATGCCATTTCGGCATGCAGCTCTGCGGGCATATGATCTGAAGAGGCCGACTCTTCATCACTTTCAGGCCTATCCTGCTGAACACTCAAAGCATTCGCATGCCTCAAATTGGATGCATTAGATGAGGTTGCCTGAGTACTGTCAGGCTTCACTCTATCGGCAACAGACGGCCCTTTGTCATCAGACGGTGTATTATCATTTTTCCAACGTGTGATCGGCGTTTCCGGCACAAATGTTACCGCACGCAGCAATGCCATCTCTAGCCCTGACTTAGGATCCGGTGCATGAATAAGATCTTTACGTCCAGTCAACAAAATTTGATAGTAAAGCTGCACTTGCTCCGCATTGAGTTCATGTGAGAAAGTTAAAATCTGCTCGCTGTTAAGCGATAATTGAGCGGCAGCGGGAGCAAACTGAGTTAATGTAATTTGATGCAATAGCTCAAGTAAACTTCTTAATACTTCATCCGCATCCGCTCCAAAAGATAATACCTCATGAACCACTTGCATTAACTGACCGATATCACCACTCATCAATGCCTTCAGTAAATGAATAACATGATGTTCATCAATACTGCCTAACATGGTTTGCACTTGTGAGAGCATCACTTGCCCAGCACCAAAAGCAATGGCTTGATCCGTTAAACTCAACGCATCTCGCATACTGCCATTAGCAGATTTAGCAATCAATGTTAAGGCTTGCTCTTCAAAATGGATTGTTTCTTGTGACAAAACATGCGTCAATTGCGTCACAATGTCTTCATGAGCAATACTTTTCAAATTAAACTGTAAACAACGAGATAAAACGGTGATTGGTAACTTTTGAGGATCGGTTGTTGCCAGTAGAAATTTGACATGTTCAGGCGGCTCTTCCAGTGTTTTTAATAGTGCATTAAAACTGCTGCGAGACAACATATGGACTTCATCAATAAGATACACTTTATATCGACCACGACTCGGTCTGTATTGCACATTATCCAACAACTCACGCGTATCATCGACTTTCGTTCTTGAAGCGGCATCCACTTCAATTAAATCCACAAATCGACCTTGAGCAATCTCAACACAACTGGCGCACAGCCCACAAGGCTGGGCACTCACACCTTGCTCGCAATTCAAGCCCTTGGCAAATAAGCGAGCTAAACTGGTTTTACCGACACCACGCGTACCTGAAAACAAATAAGCATGATGCAACCTTTGCTGAGTTAATGCATTCGTTAGCGCATGCAAAACATGAGACTGACCAACGACTTGCTCAAATTTGGCAGGGCGCCACTTGCGGGCTAACACCTGATATGACATGAAACTTCCTACTATCTAACCAAGATTAGGAGTTGACTCCTCTTAATGAGCCACACAATAACATGCAAGCCATAGAGTTGCTATCACTTCAAGAGGTAGAACAATGTTTGATTGAGCAGAAAAATGGAGGAAAGAATCAATGAAAGGGGAGCATGTATACCCAAGACACTAAAGTGGTCTTGGGTATAAAGTAAATAAATTTAATTAATTATTCACCTTCAAAATCACACAACTTAACCAATTCTAACCCCATGGCTTCAAGGCGCTTCTCGCCACCCAAATCAGGAAGAGAAATCACGAAAGCCGCATGATTAACTTGACCGCCTAAGCGGCGGATCAGTTTCACTGTCGCTTCAATCGTACCGCCTGTTGCCAATAAATCGTCAATCACTAACACTTTATCATCAGCATTAATAGCATCAGTATGGATTTCAAGGACATCTTGACCATATTCTAATTCATAGCTTTCAGAAATAGTCTCTCGAGGTAACTTGCCAGGCTTACGTACGGGCACAAATCCTATTCCTAATGCTAAAGCCAAAGGAGCACCAAATAGAAAACCTCGCGCTTCGGTACCAATCACTTTCGTAAAACCTTGATCTTGATATAACTCGACTAAATGCGCCATTGTCGCTTGATAAGCTACGGGATCTTCCAATAAACTGGTTACATCTCGAAAAAGAATGCCTGGTTTCGGATAGTCTGGAATGGTTTTAATGCTGTTTTTTATAACCGTTAAACGTTCAGTATTCATGGATCTATTTCTTTTCTTAACTAAGGTTAATGCATTCAAAAGCGAGCCGATTATCAACCGACTCCACTGTAAATGTCATTAAAGTGTAAAATCAGAGGGAAGCTTAAGCCCCTTTGCAGCCCGTTGCAACCAAGCAAGCGAAAAAAGCCAATAATAAATCGGTCTCATTTAAGTTTCATCTTCTATTTCTGGCACACTTTTTAAATAACAAAACAAACAAATCGCCGTAAAAAAGAGAAAAATTTTCACCCATAGAATCGGTGCAAAGAAAATACTCACACTAAAACTTAACAAACTCACTAAGTAAGCTTTTCTCTTTAATCCCTTGCGGATAGCCTTATTTTCTTGCCAATTCAATAATGCATCAGAAAACCAAGGATGCGTCATCAGCCAGTGGTGTAAACGTTGACTGGAACGAGCGAAACAATACGCAGCCAATAGAATAAAGGGAACAGTAGGCAGTAAAGGTAAAACAATGCCAATCATGCCGAGAAATAAGCTAAGCAGACCTGCAACTAAAAAAAATCCACGCGTCACGCCCATATTACCTCCCAATGACCTAAACACTTCCTGCCTATTCAACAATAACAGACAATATGGAATTAATCTTGAACAACAGGCAATAAAAAGCCACTCTATACCCGTGATACTTCAAACTGCAGGATTCAGCTGGAATTAAAAGGCTTTTAGACAAGGTCATTAATTGCTCCTGCATAAATGACATTTCCATCGTCCTTGATGGTCAACTTGAATATCGTGCCTAGTCATTCTAAGCCGATATTTAATAACACAATATAAAAGGCCTTGCTTTTACATATAAAGAGGCCAGCCCTTTGGGAGTGTGTAAAAGCACCGACTTCTACGTTGTATCATCTTAAAAGGCAATAAGCATTTCGGCAATGATACGCCTTGAATTAGGCACTTTTACGCACTCTGAAAACATGCATATTGAACTATCACGGGTATAATTGAGTGGCTGTAACTCGATCGCTGATTAAACACGAAATGCTTACAATAATCCGCTCATTTTTAACCAAGATAAGCTCGCTGGCAGTGTTGGAATAAGCAACACTAAAATAAACCCAATAAAATGAAAGAAGTTAAAGGGATCTTTAAAAGACTTTTCCATGACATCCTCTATATTAATACTGCCTGAATATTGATCCAGATCAATTTTTTTGCGTATTATAAAGGCTAGTTAACCAGATAGAAAGAGACTTATACTTTATACTCACAAATGATCCCTTTACCGCTTAATTCTACTAACAAATCTAAACAACCTTGCTGTAAATGACTAGGTTCCATTGCTGTAAAGGTTTGCAGTAACCAAGTATTGATTTCTGCTAAGGTTAAGCTTTCAAATTGCGATAAATATCCTAATACTTGCGCCGTTAATGGCGATAGTGCCAAGAAGTTAACATCATAGGCTTTATCACGATAGACACAAAATAACTGTGGCACTTTCGCAGGCTCTTTGGGCTGGTGATCCACGCTAATATGTTGAACGTCATAAGCATACTGTGCCACTTGAGCCGATGAAGACAAACACAAAGGTTTTGAAGCAACCTCCGTCTTTTCAATGAAGCCATGTAAGGGATTGTCAAGAGCTATCGACACTACCAATTCAAGCCATTCATAATGTGCAAGCTCCAACATAAAAGGCGGATCTTGTTCAAGCATTACATATTCATGCTGCAAAAAAACAAGAAACTCCTCAGCGATATCAGAAAAAAAAGGCGATTGACAATCATGTTGTTTAAAAAAGGTTTGAACTAAAGCCTGCCATTGTAACGAGGAATAAAGACTCTTTAAAACGGGAAAAGCACTGGAGACAAAACCCGAGATATTATTAAAAAATAAATCTCGATACACATCCATTCGCTCTAAGTCCATTCCATCTGGCAAGGGACTTGCGGGATCACGAATATAATCCATAAAGGTGTTTTGTATTGAAATAAAAGACACTAAGCACTCCTTGAAAAAGTCGATGTGGATGAATGCATTTCTCTCTTTTGATGCTGCTTAATTTGCCTTATTTCAATGAGTAACTCTTCCGTTTTTGGAATATTAAAATCCCGTTCAAGTAACGTCGGATAAACACCATGGCGCTGATAGCACTCACTTAATAATCGCCACACTGGATCGCACACATCCGCTCCATGACTATCAATAATCAGATCGGCCGTTTGCTGAAAATGTCCTGCAATATGCATATAATGAATACGCTCTTGAGGAATCGCATTTAAAAATGCCAACGGGTCATAATTATGATTAACGGAATTAACATAAATATTGTTCACATCCAACAACAGCTGACAATCAGTTTCCGCTAATACAGCTTTGATAAACTCAAGCTCCGTCATTTGCGCGCCAGGGGCAGCATAAAAAGACACATTTTCAAGGATCAATGGCCGCTCAATGATATCTTGTACTTGCTTAACGCGATTGGCCACATGAAAAACGGCTTCTTGAGTAAAAGGGATCGGCATTAAATCATATAGATGGCCAAGCCCTGAGCAATAGCTTAAGTGTTCAGAATAAACTTGGATCTGATGCAAATCCAAAAAGGCCTTTATTTCTTTTATAAAACCAATATCTAATTTTTCTGGACCACCAATAGATAAAGACAAACCATGGGTATAAAATTCATATTGTTCAGTTAACGCTCTAAATGATTTCTGAAACTGCCCACCTAATTTCATCCAATTTTCAGGCGCAACTTCAAAAAAATCGATATCAACAGGAACATGATCCTCCATTTCTTTAAGCATTTCCCGCCTAAGACCCAGTCCAACTTTAGGCTCTGTAAGCATAATCATTCCCTCTTAACTTAAAACAAACAAGATCAGTCGAAACTGATCTTGTTACAGGAAGCAAATGTAAGTGTTAAGTTACATACTGCCGCCACATTTCCCTTCACCAGATTTATGCGCAGCGCCGCAAGACCCTTCTTTGCTCTTACTTTCTCCGCATTTACCTTCACCACACTTGCCTTCTGTGCTGCTGGCTTTACTCTTACTTTCTCCACATTTTCCTTCACCACACTTGCCTTCTGTGCTGCTGGCTTTATTCTTACTTTCTCCACATTTGCCTTCACCACACTTGCCTTCAGAGCTCTTAGCCTTACTCGCATGATCGCCGCACTTGCCTTCACCACATTTACCTTCCGCTCCTTTTTTAGCATCTGGAGCAGGCATAGGGGCACCTTGTGCTTCCGCTTCGGCTTGATCTTGAGCTTCTGCCTTAATGCTTCCCTCACCTTCATCGGCAGCAATTTGATAACCCACTCGCATTTCATTAAAACTAAAGGTATCTGCCGTTGCTGAGGAGACAAGCGCTCCACCAACTACTACTGAACCGACAGCAAGCGTCACAGCCGTTTTTTTTGCTAATTTCATAATCCTTTCCTTTTATCGCAATGTTGAGTAACTATAGAGTCAAATAATGTCGACTTAGGTTAATAGACCTAAATAGTCACAATAAAATTTCAACCTTTTTACTAGTATTTCACTTATTACTGATAAAGCAAGGCAACTTTCCCTTTTTGACTGAAACCAATAGCCCTATCGTTTGTGCTTTGAAAAAAGCCCAAACAGACTTAGGTATTGAACTGAAGTTAAGGTAGAATGCCGCGATTTTCTCAGTATATGCGGATTAATAGTGAATGCAGTAACCAGTACGCCACGAGTAATATTAGCCCCTATGGAAGGGGTTGTTGATGATTTAATGCGTGAAATATTATCAGCTATTAACCCTTATGACTTAATGGTCACAGAGTTCATTCGTGTTGTTAATCAAAAACTTCCCAATCGCGTCTTTTATCGTTTATGCCCAGAACTCTTCAACGAAGGAAAGACCCTCTCAGGCACCCCTGTAAGAGTACAATTATTAGGCCAACATCCACAATGGATGGCAGAAAATGCCATAAAGGCGATTGAACTGGGCTCACATGGCATTGATGTCAATTTTGGTTGCCCAGCCAAAATCGTCAACCGAAACAAAGGCGGAGCCGTATTATTGCAATACCCCGAACAACTCTACCAAATCATCAAAGCAATCAGGCAAGCCGTTCCTCAAACACATGCTGTGACAGCAAAAATACGTTTGGGCTTTGAAGATAAAACCCTTTTTTTAGAAAATGCTCAGGCTATTTACGAAGCGGGAGCAACAGAGATTGCGGTACATGCCAGAAGTAAGGTCGATGGTTATAAACCACCCGCCTATTGGGAATACATTACGCAGATTAAACAAGCGCTACCCATTCCAGTCATTGCTAACGGCGAAATATGGAACCGAAGCGATGCATTAAAATGTATGCAACTAACCCATTGCAACGATATTATGGTCGGTCGTGGGGCGATTGCTTTGCCTAACCTCGCCGCTTGCATTAAATCAGACAACCAGCCTTATAAATGGAAGCAAACTTTAGCGCTCATGTTAGACTATACACAAAAAGAGCTAGCAGGCAGAAAAAGCGACTACTATCCTAGTCGGATTAAACAGTGGTTTACCTATCTAAATCGCCAATACCCAGAAGCGAATCAACTTTTTCGCCAGCTCAGAGTCCATAAAACCACCCATGACATTGTGGCTGCCCTAGAAGCCGCCCACCAGCAATAAATCATAGACTGACGATAAAAAACATGACTGAGAATTGATCTCTGTCATGTTTTCATTAGTGTGAAGTCCGTAAACTCATTAAAAATGCGAACTCACTGACAACAAACAATGATGACAAATAATATTGTGGATAGGTTATCCAACATCGAAATAGACCTGAAAACCCAAGCTCAACGCTTTCTCCCTCATAATATGGCCCACCTCAATTTGCAAACCCATACAATGTGTCAATTAATTCAATTAATGGCTGAAACACTGGGTAAAAACCACCCTCTATATTTACAACTCATCCAGCTGGATGCGGCTTGGTGTCAATTAGAGATGGGCTTATATGGTCTATGCTCAGATTGCGAAGCACAAATCGATTATACACTGCTTAAACAATTCCCATTAAGGCAACGATGCTGTTCATGCCAAGAAAAATACCGCCATCTAACCCATAAATGTACACTCAACCATTGTTGAACATATCGAATACTCGGTAACCAACAAATACCCATCAATGAAGGCCGCACATGACAAGCAATTATTGCTTTTGATAACGACGAATAACAAACACAATTCCCACAAAAATCAATCCGGTTACAACAAACCAACTCACAACAGCATAGTGATGATAAAAAGAAAATATTGCCTCTCGTTGACGATAAAGATAAGCAGGCGCAATACCAAAACACAGAACCCAGAGTATCACAGCAAAAGTATTACCTATTAAGAACTCCCTAAAAGGCATTTTTGCGATCCCGCAAGCAAGCGGCATGAGCTGTTTTAATCCTTCAATAAATCGGCTCATTAGCAATCCCCAAACACCATAACGTTCAATAAACGAATGGCATTTATCAATGGTTTTTTTTGACAACCAGTTTTTTCTTATCAAGATATGCTCACATTGAACTCCAATCCAATAGCCGCAAGTATTCCCTAAAAAAGCACTGCTACCTGCCACAACAACAATAAGTGGTAAGGACATTTCCCCTAAAGATGCCAAAATACTGGCCACAACTAATAGAGATTGGCCTGGAGCTGGGATCCCGATCCCCTCAGCTGCAATAGCTAACGCCAATAGAAAATAACCATATTGATGCAATAAAGGGGTTAAATCAGTAAGTAAATGTTCTATGGATAACATAAAAGATCAAAAAATAAGAATATAATACTGTCTATCATAACCTAATCCTTATTTTAATCGTCCTATATGGATAATTTTTTATAAAAATAACCTGTTTCATGTCACTTTAAGTTTAAAATAATTACCAGAATACCACTAAAGTAAAAATAAACAGCAACCCTGTTAATAAAGGCCAATACAATAATTTAGGTAAAGCATTATCGGCATATTGAACAAAGCCAATATTCATTCCCCAACTGAATAAAATCGAATTAACAGACACAATCAAAACCATGGTATAGGCAATAATAAAGAAATATTCCATATAAATAAGCTCATTAGCACCAATGTGAGAACGTAATTCAACATGAGCCAACAAGGCAACAAAAAACAAAGCAGAACAAGATGCCAGCACTTCAAGCGCATTAAATCCAATTAATCCAATACGGCTCTCATCTCTTGAATTTGTGAGCAAAACAGCATACAACATTAGCAGTACGATAACGACTGGGAACAAATAAGACACAAAAGGATCGATAACATTGCGACCAATTTGAATATTATAATGTAATTCAGGAACATACATTTTATTGACTTTACTGTCGATCCCTAATGTAGAGTTGTAATCATTAAATCGAATATCAAAAAAAGCTCTTTTGACTTGCCAACCTGAAATAGAAAAACTGTTTTCTAACCCCGGTTTACTACTGGTATTTAAATTATCGTAAGCCATAGCATCAGGGATCAATATGACATGTTTACGATAATCTTTAGGCCAAAGCCTCAACCAAATAGTTTGTCTATCAAAAGGGTAAGTTTTATAAACAAAATGACCTGATATTTTAACCCGAAAACTCCAACCTATTGTTTCATAATCCCCCTCTTTGTGATCATATATCTGTTGTATTTTACTCTCTATTGAATCAGGAAATGACAACCCTTTACCAATTTCATAATGATTGGACAGCAAATAACGCTGCCATAAATAGCCTGAAATGATCAAATTATTATCATCATCTATTTTTGCCGATTGCACAGTGATCCCTGTAGGAATAAAAATAGGCGGTTCTTTGTGTTGCTGTAAACTACTCTTACTGTAATCACGCACGAAACTGCGTAAGTTCGCATCACTAGTGATCATTTGTGATTGCTTATTACTCGCTTCCAAAACCTCCTCTTGCGAAAGCCAAATATACAAAATCGCACTCACAAAACCAAAGGCAATAATAAATGCTGATCCCCATAATCCTAATTGCAATTTACGATTCAAGAATATATTAACGAATATGACCCAAACTAATAATGTTAAAATAGAAAATAACGTCAGCAAATAAGGGTTACCTTTGACCCAATTTTGCAATGTTGAAAGATGGATCTGTAACACATGATGAGAAAAAAAATTCTTTTCTATTATCACAGCGACTTTCCATTGAGTCTGCTCAATATTAAACACATGTAAATAGGAAGGTACGTGAGTGAGTTGATTTGCAATCACATTAAAATGACAACCTTTGTCTCGAAAAGGCTCATGACAGACTATAGGGCTTTTTTCTTTAAATATATCAGTAAAAGTTAGTCTTTCTTCTTTCACCGCATGAGGGAAGAGAGAATGGTAAATTTGATCATCATTTTGATCAAAGATAATGGCATAACCTTCATCTCCCAAATCAACAGTATTAATTTCATTGTAAAGACTTGATACATCGATATTAACAAAGGAATATCCAACAGACTGGCCTTTTTCCATAATAGGTAGAACATGTTTCATTACCCAATGAAAACTTTGCTCATCATACTGCAATGGCAACCAACCTTGTCCCATTTTTTTAGCGCAATCATACCAATTCCCATTGACACATTGATTAAGCGTTTTAGCAGTGTAATCATACAGTAAATCTATTCGAGTCATTTCATAATGGTGATCTTTTTGGATCATATACGGCGAGAATAAGCGTAACTTGTTATCAATACTGTAAGGCTCATAAGCCACACCAATACCACTAAACCCATCATATATCGCGCCTACATTTTCGATAATAGTAGTAATCGATTTTTCAGTATGACCTTTCTCGGATAACTGCTTTGACAGCTCTTTATTCACATACTCAACTTTATGAAAATGCTTTTCGATACTTTTCTTCACTTTAAGGCTATTGGCTAAAAGGTATTGACGAGTTTGTTCATCTTGAATGCTATTAACTTGCCAATTTGCAACAAAAAGAGACAAAGTAAATGCTGAGATCAATAGCGTGATGAATAACACTGATATCACTACGCGCCGCCGATGCATTCCATACATACGCCAATAAGCTAATATCGCGTTCAGCTTCATTATTCATCCTCAACTTGTTTAATAAACCCCTTCTTATACTGATATTGCAGCATCCACACTTTATCGCTGGCCTGATGATCGTTTCTTGAAAATGAAAGGGATGAACCGAAGTCAATCTGTGATACTGATAGCTCTTCAAGTGCATTTTTAATCCCTTCGGCATTAATGACGCCTTCAAATTGCAACAAAGCTTCAATGAGCAAATTCGCAGACAAGTAACCTTCAAAACTGATTTCATTGGCAACCCCATGAGGTAAGTATTCATGAAGATCATCAATAAACATTTGCTTTAACACTGAATGATGAGCAAGAAAAGGCACCACTTGAGTAATAAAAACACGATCGCTAGAAACAGCTAATTTATTTGATAACGCAGTAGCACCACTAAAAGACAAGTTATAAAAAAGCGTCCTAGGAAATAAATTATAACTGTGGTTAATAAATTTTGCTGAAGCGGCATAAGCGCCAACAATAATGATCGCTTTCGGGGGGTTAACCAAATCCAATAAAGACATAATGGCATCATCAACCTCTACCGTATTTCTTGGATACTTAGTGACTGGCAACTCGTCGATATATCGAAAACCATAATCCATTAACACTTGCTTAGCTGCTGTAAAACCTGCTTGACCATATGCATCATCCTGCAATAAAAAGGCTATTTCCCCAGGCTTAATACCATTTTTAAAAATATGTTTGATAATAGCCTGCAGCTCTTGTCCGTAACTTGCTCTGAAATTAAAAATATACTTATCAACAGGCTGATCACGTAATATCCCTGCTCCAGTATAAGGCGCATAAAACACGCGTTTATGTTGAATAATGAAAGGTGCGGTCAATTTTGCAGTGGGTGTTCCCACATTTCCCATAATAGCCAACACTTCATCTTGTTCAATGAGCCTTCTAACATTCATCAAAGCCGCATTGGGTTGATAACCATCATCTCGAATAATAAGCTTAATTTCTCTGCCATGCACTCCACCTAAACAGTTCACTTTATCAAAGTATACTTGAACACCATCGCGCATTGACTCACCCAAGTATTGCGCAGGACCGCTCAATGCTGTAGACATTCCTAACAATATTGGAGGCTTGTCATTCATTATCAACTGACATTCAGCAACGGATAGGCTTGAAAAAGCCCAAACTAATATTAGCCAGCGCACATGCTTTTCCATAAAAAATCACGCCTTACTCAATACGTCCTGTTAAATTAAGCCTAGTCCTCAAACATTGAAATACAAACCAAAAAGTTAAAGATTTTGGAATAAAAAAACCAACTACTCTATTATTATTTTTAAGTCAATCGCAAGAACGTCCTTAACGTTTGCTATCTTGCATCACAATGAGTGAAGGACATAGCATGACGGCGTGTCAATTACGTTACCAAACCATAGAATTCGATAATATCGATATTCATTTACGAACATTAAAGGATAGAAATCAATTTGATGATCCTAATGGAAAAGCACAAGCACTCGGGATCTCTTCTGCCCAATGGCCGTTATTTGGTGTCATTTGGGATTCATCTCAAATCTTAGCCCATGAAATGGAGCATTATTGCATTGAAAATAAAAAAATTTTAGAAGTTGGTTGCGGTATGGCTTTATCCAGCATGCTATTAAAAAAGCGCAATGCCAACATTACCGCTACAGACTACCACCCAGAAGTTGAAGCATTTTTGCAAGAAAATATAAAATTAAACCAAAGTGGACATATTCCTTTTTTACGTACCAACTGGAAAGATACACAAGATAATTTGGGGTGTTTTGATCTTATTATTGGCAGTGATCTGCTTTATGAAAAAGAGCACATCAACCTTTTATCCGCTTTCATTCACCGGCACGCCAACCCACATTGTGAAGTGGTCATTGTCGATCCTGGTCGAGGAAACCATGCCGCTTTTAGCAGAAAAATGAAGCAACTTAATTATTCTTTTACCCCCTATCTCCCAAAAAGCGCTTACCCCCTATCACATGCTTTTAAAGGGAAGATATTGCATTTTCTACATCAAGATTAATGTTATTATCATCAAGGACAGCTTTTTCTTCTTCTCTTAAAGTCAAAACTTCAAAACCTGTTTCAGTCACCAAAACCGTATGTTCCCATTGTGCTGATAACTTTTTATCACGAGTCACCACAGTCCAACCATCTTTCTTTATTTTAACCTTTTCCTTTCCCTGATTAATCATAGGCTCGATAGTAAAGGTCATATTCGGTCTTAACTTCACCCCACTATTTGGACGTCCAAAATGTAATACCTGCGGCGCTTCATGCATTTCTCGCCCAATTCCATGACCACAATAATCCCTGACAACACTGTAGCCCGAATGCTCTACATGTGTTTGTATAGCATGACCCACATCACCAAGCGTAGCACCAGGTTTCACACTTTTAATACCTTTCCACATTGCTGCATAAGTGACATCCACCAGCTTTATCGCCAAAGGACTTGCCCCCGCTAACACATACATTTTACTCGAATCGGCAATAAACCCCTCTTTTTCAAGCGTAATATCTACATTAATAATATCAGTCTGTTTAAGCTTATAATGAAGACTAGGCACGCCATGGCAAACAACATCATTGACTGACGTATTTAACACATATTGATAACCATACTGACCTTTACTGGCTGGACGTGCTTGTAAATGATGAATAATAAAGTCTTCTACCTCATCATTAATGGCCATTGTCGTGATCCCAGCTTGAATAAAATTATCTAGCATGGCAAATACCTGAGCCAAAAGCTGACCAGATTGACGCATCAAAGCCACTTCCTCAGGTGACTTAAAACAAATGTCACTCATAGATCAACTCCCCCAAATCAACCTGTTCCTTTTCAAGTTCAAGCTTAATCAGTGATTGAAATGTCATAGACGGATTCAGTTCAGCCAACATGCCCATTTTTATCCAAAATTCAGCTTGAGCGTTAATCGAACGAGACATCACTTGGCTCGACTTCCTAATTTCTTCGTGTAATACATCTGAAATCTTGACTATACCCACGTTAATTGCCTTCGTTTATACGTTTTATAATGAAACATATACTAAATGTATAATTTTAACAAGGATAGTTTGCTGTGACAGTCCCTTAATTTAACCTGAATAACCTCATTTAAAACCAAATAAAAAACGTTTTATAATAAAAAATGCAATAAAATACGTTTAAAATAAGTAATAATTAGATATTATATGTAATTAAGTTGATAAAAATAATTAACACATTGAAGGATCACACCTCAAAGTAAACTTAACTTAACCACAAAACCACTTTTAATATAAAAAAAAGCGACTGTAATAAATAGATAAATTCTATTTATCACAATGGGAAATTAATTTTTATTATATTTCCATCAAAAAATCAACCTTACATTAAAAAAAAGAAACACGGAAAAATAAAAATATAAAAATATAAATCAACAACTTAAAATTAAATAATTTTAAAACCAAAAAATAGCAAGAGTCTCATTAACAATAAGAAGAAAACCTTCAATATTAATTACTTTATTATTTACAGGAAAAGATAAATACCGTTATATTGATTATCAGACATGAGTCACCATCAATATTCCACATTGATGAAGTTGAAAAAATCCAATAATACAAATAGTAATAATAAAAAGCATGGTAATACATATATAGAATATTGCTCAATCAACCATAAATAAACTGCTATTCAATATTCTCTTGTATCCCTCGCTATCCCCATAATAACGATAATTGAAGTAAGAGTTCACAATGACAAAGACAAGAGAAAAACATAAAATATCACTCTTTAGTGCTGTTTTACTATGTTGCACCTGTATGGTCGGTTCAGGTTGGCTATTTAGCTCCCAGTTAGTCGCTCAAAAAGCAGGAAACTATGCCTTTCTATCTTGGATAGTCGCGGCCATTATCATTATTGGAATAGGGATGTGTATTGCCAATGTGGTTTCCGATCATCCCCATCGAGGTGCAACCACTCGAATGAGTGCGATCAGTCACAATGCCACCTTTGGGATGCCTTTTGCTTTTGCAAACTGGTTTAGTGTTGCTGTAGTAATCGCAACAGAAGCCCAAGCAACAACCCAATACCTTGCCCCTTTTCTTGGTAAAGGCGTGATGCAAAATGGGGCGCTCACCCTCACAGGAAAAGCAATAGGCATAGGCCTACTCTGTGTCTATTTACTGATTAATTGGTACGGATTAAAACTCCTCGCACGAATCAATAACACCATTACCGTGTTAAAGATTTTTACGCCAGTATTTGTTATCGCCATTTTGTTAGCCTCTCACGTCGATATCAGTAATTTCACCCAAATAAATAATGCACATTATTCCCCAACAACCATTCTCACCGCGATTGTTTCTTCTGGTATGATTTACGCATTTAATGGCTTTCAAGTTGTTGCTTCTTTTGCAAGCGAAATTAAAAATCCAAAAAGAAATATTCCATTAACGATTTTAATCTCCGTCGGCATAGTACTTGCCTTCTATTTATTATTACAATTCGCCTTCATGGCTGCGATTCCTAAAGACATGCTTTCTCAAGGTTGGGCAGGGGTAAACATGGCATCTCCCATCGTTGGGTTAACTATGGTACTCGGATTGAACTTCCTAACCCTCTTACTCCTTTCTGATAGTATCATCGCACCTTCTGCTGTTGGGTATACCTATTTAGGCACCTCATCGAGAATGCTCTATGCCATGTCAAAAGAGAAACAAGCCCCCAGTTTCTTAAGTCGATACATTAATCCAAACAGAGGTTTTTCAGTTCCTTCTATGATGATTAATTTCACCATAGCAGTGGCCTTTTTATTACAAGCTCAAAGCTGGGCAGGCCTGATGGTCATCGTCACTATGCTACACTTGATTGGTTTTATGGCTGCGCCGGTGAGCATGTCAGCCCTAAAGCCCAAAACAAAACCATTTGGTTTAGTTATCTTTGTCACCATTACATTGCTCATGATGACCGTGCCTTCTCATGATATTCTATTAAGTAATCTAGTCATAACAGTTTTATCCATAAGCTACATGGTAATAAACGGCCGTAAACATATTAAAGAAAGCCTTATTTTCGGTACTCCAACACTCATTTTCTTCTGGTTAATCTATTTTAGCCATTCCATGATCATTGCTGCTATATTAGCCACGTTATTCTTTCTTTTCGTTACAAACTCTCGTTATGTGGATACTTGTAAGCAATTTAAAAATCTGCACAGAGAGCACAACAATCCCAGCGAAAAAATAGACAATAAAGAACACGCCACTCAAGTTTAAGTCCATTATACATGCCAGCTGCAATACTGATTGCAGCTGGCATCAATTTGTCAAATAAAAACTGTGCATCCATATCAACTCTCACTCACCTAACCGACTAATAATATCAGCATCGACTTCAATTACTGCCATAATAAATTCATAACTTACGCCTCATTTGGCCACGAATGTGACGACCATAGAAAATGCCTCATTCAAATACACACAAATTATCACTTTTAAGTAGCATTTTACTCTGCTGCACGAGCATGGTCGGTTCTGGTTGGCTTTTCAGCGCACAACTTCTGGCTAAGAATACTGGCAATTACGCCTTTATTACGTGGATTTTTGCTGCTCTATTTATTATTGCTATTGCATTATGCTTATCCCACGTTATCGCGCAATATCCTTATCGAGGCGTCAATGCAAGGATCACCGCCATTAGTCATAATGCTGTATTTGGGATCCCATTTGCCTTTTCAGCCTGGTTTGGGATTGCCATTGTTATCGCCACAGAAGCGCAAGCTTCTACGCAATATTTAGCCCCCTTTATGGGAGAGCTGATAATGGTCGATCGTCAATTGACTGGCTTAGGAAAAAGCCTTGGCGTTGCTTTCATTTGCTTCTATTTATTAATCAACTGGTATGGGATAAAACTATTATCTAAAATCAATAATATCATTACGCTTCTAAAAATTTTTACGCCTTTATTTGTAATAACAGTCCTTTTAGTCTCGCATATCAATACCGATAACTTTACTCAAATTGATAATAATCATTATTCAATGAGCGATGTCTTTCCAGCGATAGTCTCCTCGGGGATCATTTACGCATTTAACGGCTTTCAAATCATTACAGCTTTTGCCAGCGAAATCCGCGATCCAAAACGCAATATCGCACTGAGTATTGTGCTCTCTATTATCATCATCTTGATTTTCTATTTACTGCTTCAATTTAGTTTTATGGGAGCCATGCCCAGTGATAAACTCACACAAGGCTGGCAAGGCCTCAACATGAGCTCCCCCATCGTTGGACTCACTCTAGCCTTAGGGCTACATTTTCTTACTTTATTACTGCTGGTAGACAGTGTTATTACCCCCTCTGCTGTAGGATATAGCTTTTTAGGCAGTGCATCACGTATGCTCTATGGCCTGTCAAAAGAAAAGCAGGCACCACATTTTTTAAGTCGACAACTCCATCCGACAAAAAACATTTAAATTCCGGCTATGCTGACTAACTTTTTTATCGCCGTAATATTTTTAATGCAAGCCCAAAACTGGTCAGAGCTTATGGTCACTGTCACAATGTTGCACCTTATTGGTTACATGGCTGCCCCTATTAGTATGGCAGCCTTAAGCCCACACACTAAAATATTCGCCTTTCCCGTTTTTATTGCCACATCCATCATCATGTACACCCTCCCCAATAAAGACATACTGTTAGTCAATATATTATTATCAATATTATCAGTGAGCTACACCTTAACACAAGGAAAGGAACAGTTGAAAAACAGCCTACTTTTCAGCTCTCCTTTCGTCATTTTTCTTTGGCTATTATATTTTAACGAAGTTTTATGGGGGCACATTATTATCTCAGTGCTCTTTTTTTTACTGGTGACCGACTCCCGTTATGTCACACTTTGTAGACAGCACCAAAAACACCCACAAGAGGATCACTCAACCGGTAACCCAGCTTGATGTTCTTGGATCAGCACAGCCATATTCATTTTTGCACGAGATTGAACTTGCACCAATGATTCATTTGCTCTCATCGGCTCTACTATCTCATAATAACATTTCACTTTTGGCTCAGTTCCAGATGGTCTAACAATAACACGCGCCCCTTTTTCCAATTGATAAATCAACACATCACTGAGTGGAAGCGATAATAATTCTGTACTGCCATCAAGATTGAAACGTCTCGAAAGACTCAAGTCATCAATGGATAAAACGGTTAAATTGGCAATTTTTTCAGGTCGATGTTCTCGTAAATAAGCACCAATATTCGGCGTGCTCTCTTGCAGTGCGATACTGACTTGCTCATTAAGATGAAAACCATACTTTTGATAAATATGATAAAGACGATCCCAAATAGTTTGCCCTTGGCTGGCAAGTTCAGCGGTGAGTTGCGTAAAGGCCAATAATGCAGAAAGTCCATCTTTATCTTTAACCATCCCGCCAATGCAATAACCTAAGGCTTCCTCATAAGCGAATAAAAATTGCCGTTCAGGCAGGCTTTCAGCCATCGCTACATTCATTAACCACTTAAAACCCGTCAGCGTGATACAGCAATGTCCATTAAAATCAGCAGTAATTTTCGCCAACAAACTCGAAGACACAATAGTCGTACAGATCAATCGTTGATAAGGAGCAGAAAAACTCAACAAATAATGTCCTAACAACACTCCAACTTGATCACCTGTTAACATTTGATATTCATCATCAAGCCTTAATGCCACAGCAAAACGGTCTGCATCAGGATCGTTGGCACAAGCTAACATGGCTTGCTGTTTTCTCGCCTGTGCTATGACTAAATCCATCGCGCCTTTTTCTTCAGGATTAGGAAAATTCACTGTTGGAAAATGACCATCTGGCTCACGCTGCTCCTTTACACTGTATACCGCATCAAAACCCGCCTCTTTCAATAAGGCCTCTGCCAATTCAGCCCCCACGCCATGCATGGCCGTGTAAGCTAAGCTCACTAATGATGGCTGAGTATGATTACTCAGCTCTTTTGATTGTAATATCGCCCTCAAATACGTTTGATAAAAGACTTCATCAAGTTTCTCTGCCTTTTTACCTTCAACACCAATGTTTAATGATTGCCTAAAGAGGGGTTTCCTTGCCGCTTCTTCAATACACGCAGCAATGCCAGTATCATGAGGTGCAATAATTTGCGCCCCATTCTCCCAATACACTTTATAACCATTGTACTCAGGAGGATTATGGCTCGCCGTAATCACCACCCCCGCAGCAGTCTTTAAATGCAAAACCCCAAAGGCAACGAGAGGAGTAGGCGCTGTTTGATAAGTAAGATATACGTTAATGCCCATTGCCAATAGCACATCGGCCGCATCTTCGGCAAACTGTTTAGAGTCATGACGACCATCATAACCAATGATGACACCTTTATTTTCAGCATGCTCAATATGCTGCATCAAGTATTTTCCTAACCCTGCTGATGTTTGTTGTACCACTAAACGATTCATTCGCATTGGACCCGCCCCCACTTTCCCTCGAAGACCTGCTGTACCAAAGGCTAATCGGCTTGAGAAACGATCTAGCAGTTGTGATTCATTACCTTCATCAATCAAATGCTGCAACTCTTGCTGCGTATTGACATCACAATCCCATTCAAGCCATTGCTGCACACTTTGCATTAATTTTGTATTCATCAAATTTCCCCTTATCAGATCGCGTTAATTGTCCATCAAGCTTATGAACGCAATAACATGAGATTAGTTTAGATAACTATACCCATAGTGTAATGAATTGATGTAAAATATGAGCCGAAATAAAAACTATCTGCGTGATCTATGCCCGCCTCAAAACAAGAAATTCACATTAAAATCGATAGCCAACAACAAGACGGCCTAAAAATCCTTGCCGACACTGCTAACCTTTCGCTACAAACCCTTAAGAAGTGCATGAAAAAAGGTGCGGTATGGTTAACCAGAGGAAAACAAACTCAACGTTTAAGGCGCGCGAAAAAACACTATTGCATCAATGATGAACTTCATCTTTATTACAATGAAGATGTGCTCAATGAAACCGTGTCAGCTGCGAAATTATTATTTGACGAAGGAGAGTATAGTCTGTGGTATAAGCCTTATGGTATGCGATGCCAAGGCTCGAAATGGAGCGATCACACCACTATTCAGCGTTTTGTGGAAACTCAAACAACACCCTGTCGTCCCGCCTATATCGTGCACAGATTAGACAGAGCAGCCACAGGGCTTATCATTATTGCCCATAGTAAAAAAATGGCTGCAGCACTGGCCAAGTTATTCGCATTACGCACACTTAAAAAATATTACTATGTCATTGTTGAAGGTGATATTCGAAACGGCTCGCATTTAATCCCATCATTAGGTGAAGCGAAACAACAAAAACAACTGACCATTTCTACTCCCGTCGATAATAAAAAAGCCATTTCTTATATCGAACCTGTTGAGTACTGCTTAGATAAAAATCAGTCATTGGTGAAAGTCACCATAGAAACGGGTCGAAAACATCAAATTAGAATCCATATGGCCAGTATTGGGCATCCCGTTGTCGGCGATAGGCTTCATGGACATGCAGGCAGCAACAGTATCAATTTACAACTCACCTCTAGTTTTTTTGAATTTATTTGTCCACTCACCCATCAGCAGAAACAATTTTTGCTGCCTGAACATTTCAGGCCAAGTCTGAAATAGCACCTTAATCGCTATTCTATACCCGTGAGCACTCTTGGCATAAAACAGCGACCCTATTCAATCACCCTTCACTTTTTCATCTCTTTTTCCCTGATTTCTCAGAGTAAAGCACTATAAATGTATGATGAAAAATCAATGATATAAAAATTTAAAGTTGATAATAAGGGTAATCAGTATAACCCTTATCATTACCACCATATAAACTTGTTGTGTCTACCGTATTCAAAGGCCAACCATTACGGATCCGCTCAGGCAAATCCGGATTAGCGATAAAAGGACGCCCAAAACCAAAGATGTCACCAAAGCCTTGATCGAATACATGCTGCGCTTTTTCGGCTGAATAACGACCCGCATACATGATACAGCCATTAAAGATATCACGCACATCTTGATAGAAATCCACAGGCAGATCAGGCGCATCATTCCAATCAGCTTCCGCCAATGATAAATAAGCAACCCCAGCTTCATTTAACACTTTAATGGCTTCGATGTAGGTTGTATGAGGATCACTCTCGACTAACCCCAAATAGACACGATCTTCATCCGTACTCTCAAATAAGGGAGCAAAGCGTACCCCTAATCGATGACTGCCTACAGCTTCAGATACTGCGGCCACAACTTCTTTTAAAAAGCGCAAGCGATTAGTTAAATTACCACCATATTCATCATCGCGACGATTGGTATGTTCAGAGATAAATTGATTGACCAAATAACCATTTGCACAATGTAACTCGACACCATCAAAGCCTGCTTCGATTGCATTTCTTGCCGCCTGAGTATAGAAGCGAACTAAATCTTTTACTTCATCAGTACGTAATGCCCTCGGCACACTCGGACAAGTCAATTCACCTTTTCCCGGTCCCGTTTCAACGAAGACCTTCACTGCATCGGCACGAATAGCCGAAGGGGCAACAGGTGCTTCTCCACCGGGTTGCAAAGAGGTATGTGACACTCGCCCCACATGCCAAAGCTGTGCAAAAATAATCCCCCCTTTCGCATGCACCGCCTTTGTCACTTTCTTCCAACCTTCTATTTGTGCTTGTGAATATATACCTGGTGTCCATGCGTAACCTTGCCCGCGAGGTTCAATTTGTGTCCCTTCAGTCACCATAAATCCAGCTCCCGTTCTCTGTTGATAATAATCAGCCATTAATGCATTAGCAATATTGCCCGGTTGAGTACTGCGTGAACGTGTTAATGGCGGTAAGACGAAGCGATTTTTCAAAGTATATTGACCCAACTGGACTTCACTAAATAGTGCGGTATTGCTCATGATGACTTCCCTAATAGAAATGACATTAAAAATATTGAAACTATCGATCGATAGCGAATGATAAGAAAATTAAGATACAATTAAAAACAACTAATAATTGTTTTAGATACCATTAATTTTGGTTATATTAATATGAACGTCGTTAATGCCATTTGAACTAGGATCTATAAGAAGAAAGGAATAAAATAAATCAATATAAACAATTTTATATGACTATCATATATTATCAATGAAAAGATAAAAGTGACTTTAACGAGAATAAGCCCGCTGTGTAAAAAACAATCCCATTTAAATAGTGTAAAATCTCGCTTCAATGATTTAAAAATACAAAATTTAATCGAAAGCTAAACGCTTTTAGGCTCAAAAATATTAAAACGAGATAAATTCGAACATTCAAATTTATCTCGACAGTTTATGCCTCTTATGTGAGCTTATCTAAATGCAGCAATGGCATTGGTGACAAGACTTAAGGCTTTTTGAGCATCAGCATCACTGCGACCACAGGCATAACCAGATGTACACGTCCTATCAGGATCCGAAAATACCGCTAACTGATTAGTCGTGTTAAATTCATGCGGGTACCCCATGATTGTTGAAAATTCATAATCAACACCATAGCCCACACCATAATCATACACTCCACCGACAGCGCCTTGTTTAACCGAATGACCTAGACCCATGTTATGCCCAAGCTCATGGATAAATGTCATGGTTGTATTACCGCAGTTTGTCCCTGTAACATTGAAAGCATAACTGTCGTAGTTACTATAATCAAATGGGAAAATCTTCATGCCATATATATCGCCAGCGATACCACATGTCACAAAGCCATTCCCTGCAGGTGCGTAGGAACCAAATACCACAACGAAATCTTCTTTATATTCATCCCTCCAATTTCGAATAGTTGAATCTCGATAAATGCTTCTAAGACTCGCAGTTGAAGCAATAATATTCTGATCTAATCCATAAGGCGTCGCCGATAATTTTAAATTAATGGATAAACCACTATTCGCATAATATTGATTCGCAGTCGCCACCATATTTGAAATTTCTGCCTGAATATCAAAACTTCTGCTCGCAGCATCAGGCGTATAATAAGCACCAACGATAACATCCGTTGCCAATGCTGATGTCGACATTAATGCCGAAATTGATAGGCCTAATAATGCTTTTTTTGTAATAACATTTATCATAATAACTCTCCGTAAATTTATTTTTATAATAATTTTTATAGATTTTATTTTTATTTATAGACTTGCACTACTTTAGTCATTTATAGATCTACTACATGATCATTAATTTAACTTCACCTCCATTGATACTCTATAGTTTTAATTAACTTGTTATTAGATTCATTATTATGCTTTATCATTGAATCTCGATTCTTTCTTTATTCATTCCACTAGCCATAGGTTTCAGCACTTCTTGATGTTCATGTTCATAGTCATGTGGATTATCCGTACTATTATTTTCGATGGAATCCATAATAACATCACGACTTAAATCATTCGTTTCAGCCATCCATGCATATTGACCATTGCCCTGCATGACATATATTCCATCCGGCGTCGATACATTGGCATAAATAGCACGCTCATTAATTGTGAATACTGAGCTATATATCATATCTTGATCAGGCACTAATGCTTTAATCGTTTTATTACCAAATTGATCTTCAAATGTATCATTTACTTCAATATCATAAAAAATATCTAACTCAGGTATATCTAATCGGAAAGTATCTCCTATATTTAATGCCAACAGCTCTTTAGCATTTATATTTAAATAAACTTCTCCTTCAAGGTTTTCTCGAAGTTTACCAGATGCTTTTAAGACATCCTCAGCCTCTGGTGATGACAAAAACATGAGCTCATCAATATACTCACCTTCTTTAAGTACTTTTTCCTCTAAGTCCTCATCAACAGTAAAATGTTGTTTTTCTTTTGATAATACAGGTACAACCTTTGAATTTGACATAAGCTCTTTAGTCGAAACAATATTGACCTTAGAGGATAAATTGTCTTCGTTCGTATGACTAATTTTTAAGTCATATAGATAAAAACCAAGGGAGCAGATGGTGATCATACTTCCCATAATGAATACTTTTTTTCTCATAAAAAGTCCCCTATTAAAATCTATTACTACTATACTGTTACCATCATAAAAACAGTATTATTAAAAACACAATCGGCAACTTCAATATTTAAAAACCACACATATCAATGACCATTAAATATTTTATGAAATAAATTCTTGAAAATAACATTGACCAAACTTTTTATCGTGATTAATAGATAACGAATACTGTCAGTGTATAAAACCTATTCGCACTTACTTTGTTGATAATTCAAATCTACCTTTATGTTATATCGATGTAAAACGATAATTACATCGCAATACTTTATTATTTAATTAAACTTAAAAAAAGATATAAACACTTATAAATTATGTTTGATACTCATTTAAAATGGGAAATCACACCTATTCTGGTTTATAACACCAAATAAAAACAGCTTGTCAGCGACTATTTTCACTTTCATTTTCATATAGAGACCTCACAACGGAAAAACTAACCTGATGAAAACAATGTAAAAAAAAGTAAATCACTGTAAACAATATATAATTAATATATGTTATTCTAATAATGCATTAACGTATTTAAGTATATTGCAAATCAGACAAAAAGCAGTAATTAACACTAATTAAAAGTGAATCATCAGAGTATAACGTTAAGTTGCGCGTAATTTTGAACCATTACAGCTATACAATTATTTTTGAACTTTTTATTAAACTTTAGTTAATGTTACGGTTTTGGATCCGCGCAACGACATTGATCAAAAATACAAACACCTTTAGGGGCTATAGGATCACTTCGCTTTAGTAGCGCAATGAGTTGGCTACATCAAATATTCTGATGATACTGGGATTGTTGACTTTGATGATCCCCTATTAGAAATACAATTCAGTCACATTCAGTGAGGAAGAATCAACCGGCTCCCCAAGAGGTTAAGCCCAATGAAAAATATCAGCCCATAATCATCAATATTTCACTCTCATTGCAGCCTGAAAAAAGAAATGTCGCCATCGAATATGGAAATAACAGCAATAAAAAGTTAAATCGTTACGACAAGAGATAGCTTTTCGATTCCAGTCAACATTCACGCAGTCTATCTCAAATTAAATAACACTTGACGTTACTGTACCTAGCTTGAATACTTACACCTTTAAAAGATAGACCGCATTACTGAAAGGAATCAGCCATGCACCAAGCATTATTACAAGGACATCCCATTGATGAAAACAGTGTCAGTGGTGTAAAAATAAGTGAATTATATATTTGCTTTAAAAAACAAAAAGTTTTTCATCATCATACTGAAATTATATTATCAGACTTATCATTTCAATTATTAAAAACATTGCTCTTGCATTCTCCGGTTCCTCTATCATGTGACACATTACTCACTTTAGTATGGAAGAATGTGATCACTGGAGAAGAAAATGTCAAGCAAAGGATAAGTTTACTGCGTAAGTCTTTAGCGCCCTATCAACAAAGCCTGTCTATACAAAATCGGCGGGGACAGGGGTATTACATAGATAACGCATTAACTTGGATTAAATCCGCTCCGCCAAAAAGAAAATCAAAATACCTTTCTTTGCATCAATATACCGTGATCAGCTTGACAATACTTTTGAGTTTAATGAGCTTGGCTTTTATTAAGATTAAAGGCACTAACCAAGTCTCATTGGATATGAGTATCGATAACAGTGTACGGCTGGCTAAAAAGCAAGTAGATTTGGCTTTTTGTCTTGATGGACTCGATGATTACATCGAAATTGAAGACCAAGATAGACTCGATATACAGGAAGAGGATTTTGCTATCGATACTTGGATCCGCACACAAGCGATGGGCCAAAGAGTCATTGTCGATAAACGCTTTGAAGATCAAGAAAAAGATGTCAAAGGCTATGTACTCTATATCGATGACGGTTTACTCTCTTTTCAACTCGCCACCGGCAATGGTACTTGGTATTGTTTGCAACCTCACTCTTCTTGTAGCCTTTATCATTCAAATGGCTTTATCGCCGATGGTGACTGGCACCATATCGCCGTGTCCATTGATCGAGATAGCCCTCAAGGCATGCGTTTTTATCTAGATGGAAAACTGATTGCCATCGCCGATCCCACTGACAGAATGACATCACTGGCAAATGATAAACCACTCAGAATAGGCAGTCGCTCTTCTTATACTACAGGCTTATTCAAAGGGGCTATCGGCGCAATTAACCTCTATCACAGACAATTAAGTCAACATGAAATCAGCAGTCTCTTTAAGCAAGGCAATCCTAGACGTTGCTACAGTATTGCCACCAAAGGTGGTGTATAACCCACAACCTTAATTCAATTCACCATCATTCCACCCAACTCGGGATCTTCCCGAGTATATTCTCACACTCTTTATACCGATATACCGACATAAAAATCACATTAAAAATATGACTATTTTGTGACCAAAGAAAACAATATATTGCATAAAAACAGACAATTAAAAAGGTAACAGCACTTTTACCTTATTTTTATTTTGTTTTACTGTTAATACAACTTCCATTCTACCAATCTCATACTCCAACAGAGTTAAGGCTCTTTAGGAGATAAGCAACACCCAATTGATAAACAATGAAACACAATCAATTTTAATTTATTTCTGACACTCATTATTTCGTGTCCAGATTAATTACATTTTTATTCTTTAACTATAAGGAGGTAGTAATGAAAAAAGTGGTAGCGGGTCTTTTTTGTGGTTTTGCTCTGCTTGTAATGATTCTTGTCACCTTTTATAACGACGACAAAGCGCAAAAGCCAAGTCTCGTTAATGAGAATGACGCCGAGCAGCAAATATCATTAAGTAAAAAGAGTGATAAGCCTGAGTGGAATTGGGATTCAAATGAAATGCTTGCTGAGAGTGTTCATTTAGATGGTCATCATGATATCAAAGAAGCACTAAAAGAAAAAAAACAGTCACAAATCGTCAATAAGCTATCTGAGCTTGATAGTGAAATAGCAAGATTATTTCTAGCACTTGATGACGTAAAGGTTGTAGACACCTTAGATCATCAAAGCTTAGAGGCACTCAATGAAAGGCTGAGTCAATTTTATATGGATCACGATATTGTTAACAGGATCAATAATGGCGGCGTTAACGGAGATGATAGGCAAGCCGTTTCCATGTTGTTTGCCTATACCGCCAAACTCAGGGAATCAATATCGGAAAAAAATATCGCAGTATTAACATCTCAAGTTAATCAACTGCAAGAAGACATTAACAGTGGCGAGTTTCCCTTACCGCAACCATTGTCCTTGGCTCAGCGACAGCTCATAGAACAGCAGGTAACAGAAAATTACCAACAACGCCTGTTAGAACGAGAGGCCAGAAGAAAAGCAGAAGACGAGCAACTGGCTGAAGAAGAAATCGCATTTTTAAGTGGTAAATAAGAGTGATAAATAAGAGTCGTAAATATGAATGGTAAATAAGAATCGTAAATAAGAATCGTAAATAAGAATTGTAAATAAGAATCGTAAATAAGAATGGTAAATAAGAGCAGTAAATAATAGTCGTAAATAAGAATGGTAAATAATTTTTGTATCGAGGCTCAACAGCACTTGGTACAGAAAGAGTATGTTTGGCAAATGTGCCGCCGAACATTTTTAATGAGTGTCATTATAAAGGAATATATACATGAGTGTTAATTTTAAAAAATTGCTACTAGCAAGTGTTATCTCTGTGGCGGGAGGACAGGCATTTGCAACGCCTGTTATTAATCCAGATTATGAAAGTGATGTAAACGTGCCGAGTAGTCATGTTGATAGCACTCGATGGTTTCACGGTGCGAGCAGTACTGACATATATATTGCGCCACCTGAAAAAGGTGCCGTATCACTCACAAGTTACGCACCACAAAATCCAAGTTATTGTACTGATTTGGCCATTGTCAGAGCCAGTGAACAAAATGCAAACACCATGCTTGTTTTGTTAAGTGAGCAGTTATTTGCAAATATGGTTGATTATGGATTGTATGAGTTTGAGCTAGACGACAGTGGTCGCCCAGTCATTGAAAATAATTTGCCTGTCTTTCGTCTCGATAACAATGGCCTGAAAATTCCAACAGATTTCAAGGTTGAAATAGATACCGCTGGCGCACAAGTGTCTCATACAAAAGCGGTCATGGATATCGCTAAGAGGGCGGTGAAAGATGCAGAAGATAATGAGCGAGCAGCGGAAAATGCCCAGATAGATGCGAAAGATGATTTTTATCAATGCCGAGAAGATGCAGATTATCGAGGAGTAGATTGGCGTGATTATTGTTCTCTCGAGTATGAGGATTACAAATTTGCAAGAGATGAGTACACCCTAGCAAGAAACGTCTTGCGAGATACTCAAGACAGTTTTTACGATGCAGAGTATGAGTATGAGACAGCAGACGGTATTTTGGATGGCTTTGAAGATGAACTCCTTGAGAACGCCGGCAGAATTCAAAGTATGAGGATGTTAGTAACTCAGGAGAAAGTCTTTCTTGCTGGCATGTATAAAGAGATCGCAGGCATTTATGGCGGTCAGCTTAATATGGAATACCAAACGCTTTGGGGTGATGAAATTGCGGCCTTTGCAGCACTTAACCCCGGAAAAAATATTCGCCGTGTCGATGTCTATAATCCGGTGATTTCAATTGGTACGTCACCAGAAATTTTGGTGAATAGCCCTGGACTTGCTAGCGCACCCGGTCTTGCCTGGACCTATTTAAATATTGGTGGTATAGGTGCCAGACACGATTTTGAAGATATGCCTGATGGTTTAGGTGAGGGCCCTGAAGATAATGTTTTAAATGGATGGTCAGATAGTTTTACCGGCCAGACGGGTCTGTTGTTAAGATCTTCTTGCACAATGATTGAAGGGACTGATGGCTTACCTCAGGATGAAAAGTTCGCCGTCTACGCCAATAATTTTAGCGAGTATTTAGCCCCCAAAATTGCCTATTCATTTGATGTCAGAGCCAATGCGTCTTATGAAGCGACTTATAACCGCAGTGAGTTTTTAAAAGTGGTTAAAAAAGTCACTCAATCACGTGGTTTCTTTAACAGTAGCAGCAAAAACGAAGTCACAGAAGAATTTAAAGATAGCCGAGCGTTTGAAATGACCTTTACCGCCGATGCCGTTAATGACAAGCTTAGTGATGATGACAAAAAAGCGCTGACAGAGGTTGTTCGTGCTCGGTTGCTTACAGATGTGCTTGATGCAGTCGGTCGTCGAGGTATGGTAGAAGATCCTAATCTGGACTTTGTACCAGTGCCTGAGTCTTATACCGTTCAGCTTTCCAATCAACTTCAGCGCACTTGCCTATTTGGTTGGGGTTATCGGTGCTGGGGTGGATGGTTTTTCTATGGTATAGGCTCCATTTGGGGGGGGAGTTCTACTGCGATGACATCCTATGAGCAAAGCCATGATTATGAGTCAAGTGAAACAGTCACTGACTATTTCTTTATTAACTATGACTACGCCATTAACTTTCCCCCAGAGCGAAGTGAATAGTCGCTAAAGGGATTAAAAGGGATCTGGATAAACTGGGTCCCTTTTACTTATGTTGAGAAAGTTAATCGTTACATCAAAAATAAATGATTATTTCTCAATTAATAATGCATTGAAAAATTAACATAAATTGGCGGTTTAAATATGGACATTAAAGCAAGAGAATTCACCCTCAGACGATGTTTCCCTCAGCTTCTACTTGGCATCCTGGGGATGTTGAGCGCTGCTAACACCCATAGTGTGTCAGCAGTTAATGCAACATCCAATCAAGCTTACGCAGGCTATGAGTTGATTAGTCGCACCGTGTTCAGCGATGAAAGATCCTGTGAAACCATAGAGCAGGCAAAGCTGGATTTAGAATATTCGATTATGCTTAATGAGGTATACCGTCAGCAGCGTGAACAGAAACAACTAAGCTTTGACCAAAAAACAGCCCAGTTACAGTTGCAAACAAGTCAACTAGAGGCGTTTACTCTCAATAGGCTTGAGCGAGTACAAACGCTTTTATTGGCTCACGAGCACCTTGAGCGATTGCAAGAAGAAACAGCACAGGCAAAACAGCTTTATCGTGAATGTACTCGGGAAGATTGTAGCGCTGAATATCAACACTATAGAGATCTTCGAAAAAGAGAAAGAGACTATGAACAGGGCACAGTTAACCCATTAGAGGCTATCATCGCTGATCTTGACAGGGATATTTATCGACTAGAGGCTGATATTGTAGACCTTGAAAGCGACGTTTATGATCTGGCGCAGTTTTTATCCCAAGCAGATGCTGCTGCAGCGGATCTTAGTGAAAAACAGGCACTGTATACGGCCACGTTTGAATCGATGGGTGAATTGACTCAATTTAGAGGATATGGCGATATCGAAGCGTTTGATTTTGTAAACACTGCCAGATTATTATTACATCGAGAGCAAGCTTACCCCCCAGTTAACGGCGTACCGATAGGTATTGTGAGTAGCATTGAAACACTCGCGACACCATTAATCGGTAATGTCATGCCAGAAGGCGTTTTTGAGTGGCCTTTGACAAACGACTCCAGCAATATAGCCACTGAGCTACACACTCTACTTAACCAAACCTTTAATGCTGATCTTTATATTGATGAACACTATACTTGCGATATTTCACATGAGGGAGATGTTGAGGCGTTTATTCCGACCTTTTCACTGATGGTCAATGTGGCGGAAGATATAACCTTGTTAAATCAATACCGCATCAGTGTTGATCCACAGCTTGCTGTTGATGAGCTTGCTACTTTGATAAAGGATGTCGCTTATCTCTCTACTGCGACTCTGGAGACGTTTTCTTTTTCAGAGTCAGCATTTTTGGTTGAAGCGATAACTGTATCAGATGAAACAGAAGCCGACTTAATACCGGGGTTATTAGCGCGTGATTTTCTTCATGCCTTGCTTGACCAATTCGCGGTTCCTGCACCCGATATTGACAATGTTCAATGCACTTCACAGATGATGAGTTCAGGATGTCAATTAGCGGGTTGGTGGCTAAACGGTCTAAATGCAGAAGACTTACCCAATGTGACGACCTCACCTTATACCATTGAACTCAGTGACACCGTCAAATTGAGTGAGCGTATTTTTCTTTCTATGACTAAGGATGCTCCGCTTCCATGATTGGTGCCAAAGATGAAGTACGGGTAAATAGTGAGTGTATGATGGCGTCGAAATAAGGGCCAGTTCAATTTGGATTCAATTTATCTCGATTTAGTCGACCCTTGGGTGCTCTTCGTCATCATTACTCACTCGCCTCAAAGATTATGGCAGAATACTTAACCTGAAAGATGGCGACACCGCCATTATCCTGATGGTATAAAGAAAATCCAACTAAACGTCATTCAACCACAAAAGATCAACCCCCTTGTAATGGTCAATATTCATTGGCCATTACAAGCCGCATTTTATAACACATGCTGCATATGCTTAAGGTCTTAACATTGTGATATTAATGTCATCATATGTGTATACTTTCCCACCGTTTTTTTTCATGAATCTATCGGCATCTTTCTTCATGGCAAAGCTGGCCAGTGTTTTCCCCATGGAGCCTAATTTGCTCGACCCTACCACATACCAAGCGGTTCGAGCATCAATAAAGTCACTGTCTTGAGGCGCTTCCCATGGAGTTTTTCCCATATCATGAACATAAACCTCTTTTATTTGATATTGATATTCGGGATCGAGCAAAAAGCTAAATAAATCTAATGTGGAACAAAACTTCTTCACCTTAGTCGAAGTTTTAGTATAAGCCTCTCCCTTAGGTCCTGGAAAGTTAACAATAATCATGCCACAAAGATGACACTCATCTTGCGGCCCAATCTTTACCGCAGGATGGGCGGATTGAGCAGAAGGATCACCGCAAGCAACAATAAACAACAGCATAATCAAACTAAACAGGCTTTTTATATAACAGCACTTCATAATGTCTTCCTCTTTAATATCAATGCAGCAATCAGCAAGGGAAGAATAATCCAACTTAACATCGCAAACATTAACATCGATGATGATAAATTCGAATTAATTGCCACAGCCAAGACCCCATTAATATCCTCCGTCATTAAGCTAGCAAAGTTAATCAATCGAAATAAATCAGCGGGGTTCAATAACATCACATTCACCATTTGTTCCTGCGTTAATCCCTCTTTTATGCCAATCAACATGGCTAACAAGGCGAAATCGAAAACAAAAATAAAGAAGAACCAAACAATCAGTGACACTCCAACAGCCTTTGAGACTTCATTTACCGATAAACTGATCACATAAGCAATGCTAATAAAACACAAGCCGAGTAAAATTGCCGTGCCAATAAACAGACTAAAAGCTGGAATAATATTGTCTAAAGAAGACTGCATAAGCAGTAATACCATAGCACTGCCAAATCCTAAGCAAGTCGATAAACTGATGATCAGTCCATGGCCTAAAAATTTACCAAAAAGTAATTGATTGGGGCTTATTGGATAGGTAAATAATAATAGTAATGTACCTGACTCTTGCTCTCCGACAAATGCATCGTATGAAAGCAATAGCGTAATTAAAGGAATAAGGAAAACGGCCAGACTCGACAAACTCGCCATAATAGACGAAATCGATGTAAATTGAAGTTCCCCTGAAATAATCGCTCCGTAATAACTTAACCCTAAAGATAAGATTGAAAATATAATCGTAATAGAGACAAACCAACGATTTCTGACTCCATCTTGAAATTCTTTTATTGCGATCGTTAAAATTGTCCCCATTATTTCCCCCCAATAATGTCAGATTGCTGAGTTGTCATTAAGTAATATTGATACAGTGACTCTAAACTCGGTGAATCGATATTAAAATCATGCAATGTCTCATACTTTAATAGCGCTTTCATTGTTGGTATTTTATCTTTTTCATTCACTTTTAAGATGGAAGGTGTCACTAGAAAATGTCGCAGCTCCTCATCATTTTTAAGATAAGCATCAATACCTTGAGTTTTAATTTTAATGGGCAAATTAGCCTGTTCTCTCAATGCATCTACAGTTCCCATCGCAACTATCTTTCCTTTACTCAAAATTAAGGCTTTATCGATATAAGGTTCAAGCCCCCGTAGTACATGCGAGCATAAAAGAATACTGGCACCATCACGCCTTAACATTTCCACACTCTGATAAAACTCATGGGTTGCAATAGGGTCTAACCCCACAGTCGGTTCATCTAACAACAGTAATTTAGGCCGCCCTAAAAAGGCTTGAGCGAGCCCTAAGCGTTGTCTCATACCTTTGGAATAGGTTTTAACAGGATCATTCATTACAGAATAAAGCTCAACCTGCTTCAAAAGTTCAATGACTTGGGTACGATTGACAGACTTAAGCCTCGCAAAAAAAGTCAGCACTTGTTTTGCGCTTAATTGCTCATAAAGTTTGACGTTTTCCGGTAAATAGCCAATATTTTTACGAGTGGAAATGGCCGTTGCTAAATAAGGATTTAAACCAAAAACATTCACCTCTCCCTGAGTCGCATTAATGACACCTAGAATCAACTTCATCATTGTCGTCTTGCCTGCACCATTATGGCCCAACAATCCCAGTACCTCCCCCCTATTAACTTGTAAGCTAATATTATTTAAAGCCTGATTTTCCTTATAAAAATGACTCACATTTTTCAGTGATACAATTGTTTTCGTCATAATTGGCTGCTTATCTGTTTACTTAAATCATTATGGATAGGGTGAGTTAAATTGCATCATAGGGAAATCATCTTGGATCCCCTGTGATTGAAACAAAGGAAATTGGGCTTGTATCCATCTCAACATCAATATGGCAGGACTATTAATTAAGATCTGTGTTTCTGGATATTGCCAAATCAGTTTATCGATCCCATCATTAGGTTTAAAAGGAGTATCACCGATACCATCTTGATTTAAATCCCAACCTAAATAATTATTCCAATAATTTCCTTGTCCGTTTAAACTCCATTTTTCAAGTCGATTAGCAACAAACTTTACTTGCTGCCTATTATTAATAAACGCATTATTAAATATGTTATTATTCTCTGATCCCGCAGTCAGATTAAAACCAATTTCGGCATTTTCGATGATATTATGACTAATCACATTATTATATGAATTATAAATAAAGAAGCCTTTACCATCACGCCCAATCACTTTATTTTCAGGTTTTGTGACAATATTTTTTACTGTATTATGACGAATAGTGGATGACGTAATAAAATTCATTAAAATACCATAATCTTCACAATCCCTGCTGATATTATTTTCAACAATAAGTGATTTTGAGCTCATCAATGCATATCCCGCACGTGCTTGATAAACCACATTCCACTCTATTTTATTGCTATGGGAATACATGTAATGAATACCATAACGTAAATCATGCATTACATTTTTATCAATGATATTATCTTGGCTCGAAATAATATAAATACCATCTCGAGTGTCACTGATCTCATTGCCTATCACCTCGACATTCTTAACAACGGATAACTGTATTCCATTACCTCTATCCGATGAACGTAAAGAAGGATCACCTTTAATAGTATTCCCAACCACATTGATATCTTTCCCTTTTTGTAACCAAACACCAAAACCGGGACCTCTTAGTGTATTGTTACGAATAATGATATTACTGACTCTAGCATCAAGATAAATCCCCGCATTTTGCTCCGTTAAATCATCCCCCCAATTAATAATAGTCAGTTCTTCAATAACCACATTTCCACTTTTTAGCAATAAGCCATGCCCTCTCCCTTGGGCATCAATCACCGCTTTTTGGTGACCATTAACAGTCACCGCTTGAGTGATGATAAAGTTGCCATAAAAAACACCTTCCATTAATGAAATGGTATCGCCTTCTTTTGCCACATCTAAAATGGCTTGCAGATCCGCTTCAGGATCCACACGAATAACGTCAGCAACACTAACATGGGAATACAAGGACAGTATTAACAATAATAACGTCCTAGTATTTCCTCTATAGTTAAACAAGGTTAAAAAAAATAAATACATGTGATGCCCATTAAGCTTCGACTAACATTCTGCCTCTCATCTCCATATGTAACGCATGGCAAAACCAATTACAGTAATACCAATACACACCCGGCTTATCAGCCACAAAGGTTATTGAAGACGTTTCATAAGGACTTATTTCCATCTGCACACCATAATTGGTCACACAAAACCCGTGTGTGACATCCACAACTTGTTCAAGGTTAGTCACCACAACGGTAACAACATCACCCAACTTAACCTTAAACTCTGTCAGCCCAAATACAGGCGCAACAGACGTCATGTATACGTTAACCTTATTACCCTTGCGAATGACTGTATTATCCGTCATGACATCCACGCCATCGGCTTTAGCCATCTCGATTGTTTCTGCAAAAATAGGATCATTACGGTCCCAGATTTTTTTAGGATGGACTTTACTTCTGTGTACCATAATACAGTCATGAGGCTCAGCAAAAGCGGGACCATCATGCACTAATTTCATTTCATCACCAGAAATATCAATGAGTTGATCATTTTCAGGATGTAAGGGTCCCACAGGTAAAAAACGATCTTTAGAAAACTTAGATAAACAAACTAACCATTTTCCATCAACATCACGTGTTTCTCCTTGAGAAGTATGGTTATGCCCTGGTTGATACTGTACATCGAGTTTTTGACGAATATAGTTAACCTTTTCGCCTTGATGCGCTTTTATTGCGTCCGCAACACTCCATTTAGCGATTTGGCTATCAATGAATAATGTCGTATAGGCATTACCTTTATTATCAAAGGCGGTATGTAATGGTCCTAATCCGAGTTCTGGCTCGGCGACAATCGTTTCTCTCGGTTTTATTTTGTCATTAAAAAGAGCATCCAACTTGGCAATCGCAATAACAGAAACCGTAGGAGATAACTTTCCATTCGCCACAAAATATTGACCATCCGGTGACGTATTTAATCCATGAGGCGATTTAGCAATGGGAATGTAGCGTGTCAGTTTCGACCCTTTTCGGCCATCTAACACTGGAATTTTATTGCCATTATAGAGGGTAAATTCTCCCGCTTTAAGCGCAGCTTCACATCGTTCTAGATTAAAAACCACCACATGATCACGCTCAGCACTGATCATTTCTCCTAACGTCACTCCATGCTCGGAGTTATAACAGGTTGAAGCAAAGTACTTACCATCAAAATCCGCATCGGCATTGTCAAGGTTACCATCCACCATCACTTGAAATGCCACTTCCATTTTTTCCGCATCAATCATATTAAACACTGAACGATAACTATCCACATCTTCTAATGATGCTTTACCGTCATTATTCATTGGAATTTCAAATTCACCATTACAAAAGACATACTTGGTTTCAGGGACTTTTTGCACTCTTAAGCCATGAATAGCTTGCGCATTCGGCACCGTTAATATTTTGTCCGTTTTCATGACATCACAACGAATACGCGCGACTCTAGAATTTGATTTATCGTTTATAAAAACATACTTCCCGTTATAACGCCCATCAGTCATACTCATATGAGGGTGATGAGCATCCCCCACCATTATATTCGCGCTGTCACCTTTAATACGTTTACTTTCATTGGTTAACCCCCAGCCTGTAGCACTATCAAAATTAAAAACAGGAATACGCATGAGTTCACGCATCGATGGCACCCCTAAAATACGGATCTCCCCCGATTGCCCCCCACTCCAAAAACCATAATATTCGTCTAATTCACCAGGATTGACTGTCGAACCATGTTCATTTTCTTTTCCCTTTGCTTGGGCCAATGAACTAAACATCGCAGCACTCAGCGGCGCCGCCACAGCACCTGCACCAATCACAGCCGTTTTACTCATAAAATGACGTCTGTCTTTATTTTTAAGCGTTAATTCACTCGATTTCTTCTGAGTGTCATCATTATTACTCATTGCACCACTCCCTTTTAAAATAAATCATCTGTAATTCATCGATTAAAATAGTTAAAGCATCCTTGTTGGAATGACTTCTTGTTTGCTCTGCTGTTTTTTATAGGCTTTTTTCTTTAATGGTGGACATTTAGCGTCATTAAAATAGGTGACCTGACAATCTAAGCAGTAGTGACATTCTCGAGTATTTATTACCCCGCTTGGTTCAATGGCTTGAATTTCACATTCTTTAGCGCACGTTTTACACGGCGTACCACATTCAGGTCGCCGCTTTAACCAATCAAATAATTTAATATTCGAACTCACCGATAAGGCTGCGCCTAACGGGCATAAATAGCGACAAAATGCTTTACGATGAAATAAACTCAATAAAATAAGAAAGACTGCCCAAGCAACAAATGGCCATTGACGATTAAACTTCAACAAGAAAGTCGTTTTAAAGGGTTCGATTTCAGCAAACTGTTCCGCAACGGCCAACGAATCCAGCGAAAGCCCAAATAGCACTAATAAAATAAGATACTTAAGTGCCCATAACCGCTCATGCACTGCAAAAGGGAATTCCACTTGAGGTAGTTTGACATAGCGGCCAAACACATTGACTAACTCTTGTAAGGCGCCAAAAGGGCATAGCCAGCCACAATACACCCCTCTCCCCCATAATAAGCCCGTCACGGCTGCAGCGCACCAGAGTATAAAAATAACGGGATCAAGCAAAAATAGATCCCAAGAGAAATGCGACATCAGTGATTGTAAAAAGGTGAACACATTCACAATAGACAGCTGTCCTCCCCAGATCCAACCGATGCAAACAACCGTAAAAACGAGAAAAACATGTCGAAATGGATTAAAGAAACGGGGATAACGAACCAACACATCTTGCAGAAAGAGCACTAAAAATAATATAAAAATAAGCCCTAATAACAGTGTCACCTCAACAGCATTATTTGCCCATACTTGCTCTGTTAACGATAACCTCGGTACTTCATTCACTGAAGCAGGATTATTGATATACTGAGGTAATATCTTGTAATTGGCTTGAAAACGAGTAAAAACACTCTCTATAGGGCCTGTTTGCCGACGTATTAATAAACTTAATTGCCATTCCTCTCTAGGATTAAAGTCATAGCTCTTTTTTATTTTAAACGCCGACATTTCACTAAATTTTGGCACCCCATTAATATAAAGGTCCATAATCCTTTCTTGATCAACATCTCGAAAAGAAATACTTTTCCCTTGTTGATGTAACTGAATACGATCAAATATTCCCCCTCTAACATAACCAGAACCTTTAAAAGAATACCCATTACCAAACACACCGAGTAAATACTCGCCCTCTTTAAGCGTACCCACTAAGCGCTGATAGTTCTCATCTCCTAATAAATTGCGTCCAATAGTGGGTATATCTAATAATGTAAAATAAATATCAGCAAACACCTCTTCTTCAGAATATTGTTTCTTATTGTCCCCCTCGGCTAAGGTACCGATAAATGCAGTATCAACTTCTTTCCTAGTAAGATGAAGTTGTTGAATTGAGCCGTTACTTGTCAATGTTTGCCAGTCTTCTATTTTAAATAAGGTTTTATTGATAGTCGCTAATGATTGTTTCGTATCATCAGGTGCCTTGATGAGTCCCAATTTAATCGCAACTTTAGTCGCCGATCTAGTGATCGACTCATTCATGACCATGACAGTCACCGTCGCCCCCGATAAACCGTCTATAACCTCATTATCTTTATTCTTACTTTCACCGATACTGACATTGTCTTTTATCGATAAGCCCACATATTGCTGAGTAAATTCAGATAACTTAGACGCAGGAATGCCCACCAACAAAATGGGCTCATGATATTCTAATACTCGAGCCGCGATATATTTCCCCTTTGGACTGATCGACACGAGTACATTAATAGGTTTTCCGGAATAAGCTGGAATGGGATCTATATCATTAGTTTCAAAAACATATGCCAAAATATTACTACCTTGAAAAACCGTTCGAATAGGGATAGAACCCTGCTTAGCCGAGATATCCGTTGCTGTAGGAAAAAGTGATTTAATGATCGGTAGAGGGGCTTTAGCTGGGGCGATAAAAACAGCATAACTAGGAGAGATAAAAATAAAACAAAAGAAAGTATTCAAGCTTATTTTTAATAAAAACCGATATATTATGGGCATTACAGAGTTCCCTTTAACAATAAAGCCTCACAGTGATAGAGCAATAGCTAAATCTAAATCCATCTAAAAAAATAGAGTCATTAATAACGACCATAACATCAAAGCATGTCAACCAACTAATATAAAACCACAAATAATATCTTAGTTTATTTTGATAATTCGTTTATCTTAGTAATAAACAATACAGTAATTAAATATTACGGTATGTGACATTCATCTAGAATACTATTTTTTATTTTTACTGTTAAGGTGAACCAATAAGTCACATTAGCCAAATGTAATAGAATTAATTAATAATGACTAATACGTATCAAACCTAATAACAATAAGGGAAAGCAGAATAATAAAGGCAATAATAAAATTCATTTCATTCATGCTAAGAGTTAATATCAATGAAAAAATAAGCTCACTCTTAGCATTAAATTATTAATACTTTTTTTGATCTCGATCAAGCCAGTCTTTCAACAGCACCATACCTTGATCAATACTGATTAAGGCTTCATATCCTAAATCTTGTTTGGCCGCAGTAATATTAAAATAATGATGTGTTGACAACTGTCTTGCCACAAAGCGGGTCATAATCGGCTCATTTTGTTTATTCAATAAACCATAAATCATTTCTAAAGCCCCACCAACAAGATAAGCAAGACCAGCAGGTACTCTTTTTGTCACCTGAGGTAATCCTTTACAGCTTAAAATACGATTTAACATATCGCTCATAGTGATGGGTTCATCATTGCTGATAAAATAAGCTTTACCTGCCGCTTGAGTATCGGCTGCTTGATTTTTAAAACTCGGTGAAACCAAGGCTAGCGCCGCTAATACATGAGCGTAAGCCGCATTAGCAATATACAGCGTATCGACTTTCTTATCTTGCATACCCACCAATTTTAACTTGCGCTTTTGTGCTCTTTCAATCACTCGTGGAACCAAATGCGGATCCTTTGGCCCCCATATAAGATGCGGCCTTAATGCCACTGTGAATAACACACCATGATTAGCTAACGCACTGCCATTGGCTGCAAGCATTTTTTGCTCTGCTATGGCTTTAGACTCACCATAATGATTTAAAAATTGACTAGCATAAGGGGCCGTTTCATCAATATTGATTTCGTCACTCCCTGAAAATGTCACACTCGGTGTACTGGTATACACAAGCGTTGGAATAGCGCACTCACGACAAACGGCAATAATGTTCTCAGCCCCAAGAACATTCGCACTCCAGTAACTTTGCTGACTGCCCCACACTCCCGCTTTAGAGGCCACATGAAAGACTAGATCACAATCTTGCATGGCGGATGTCAGCGCGACTTTATCACTAATATCCCCTTGGATCATGGTCACGCCAAGTGTTTCCAACTCAGGATAACGCCCCCTTGCAAACCCTGTCACCAAAATGCCAGCAGCAATCAAGCGTTCACAAATCGCCCGCCCCAAAAAGCCGCCTGCGCCAGTGACAAACACGCGGTTCACTTGTGACTTAAGCTGAATTAAAGCGGCTTGCTCTTTGTGATGTAATTGTTCAAAAAGAAGGACTTGTGTTTGTATTGTCATTGACCGCTAGCCACCATTTCTTGTTGCGCCCATACGGCTAATTTCTCTCTAAAAATTTTAGCATTGTGACGAATATCAACGGGAAACCGTTTATGAAACAAAAAATGGACAATCCCCAATGTGACTTGATGTTCACCAGCCAATAAAGTGAGCTCTGCAATTACCGTTTTTTGTGCTTCTTTTGTTAAAGCCGTTTCACTCTCAATGCAAATTAACGGTGTCGTATTACCATCGACTATCACGCCAACCAAGGCTGAACGTTTCACACGAACATGAGTATTAAAAATGCGTTCACAGGGAATCGAATAATAATTTTTTATCTTCTCACCTGATTGAACAACCACTCGATGCGCTTTTCGACCACACATCCACAGTTTTCCTGCGTCATCCAGATAACCTAAATCCCCCATTCTATGGCGTATTGCATTACCATCAACAATTTTGGCTAACTGATTCGCCTGCTCTCTTCGATAGTATGATTGACTGACCATAGGCCCTTTAACGACTATTTCGCCCACCTCATAAGGCTTCAAGCACAAATGGTTTTGCCATTGCTTAATGGGGTGCTCAGTAATATCAATCACGTTAATTTCAACACCGCCAATGGCTTCGCCCACACAGATCCCACCACCATTATCAGTCACATCACGAGTATTGAGGAGATCATGATGACTAATTTGACTTAAAGGGAGAGATTCAGTCGCACCATATGAAGTTAAAATTTTGGCTTCTTTAGATAATAGTTGCCCAAATCGCACCACAGAACTGATCGTCGCCGGCGCACCAGCAGAAATCACCCTTTTGATACTGCTTATACTACTAAGCCCTTTCGTTTTTTGCTCTTGAACTTGCGCTAATCCCGCTTTGCCTAAACGCTCAATTAATGCGGGATTAATAAACATATTGCTGCATTGATAACGCGCTATTGCCGCAAAAATGAGTGCTGGATCGGCGGTAATAGGTTTACTGGCATCCATATCAGGCACAATCGATGCCATTCCCAATGCGGGACCAAATAATGAAAACAATGGAAAAGTGGCTAAATCTCGCTCTCCCACTTGAATATCATAATCATCCTTTAAAGCACGAATTTGTGCTTCAAACATACCATGAGAATAAACCACACCTTTAGGTGTCCCGGTACTGCCACTGGTAAATAAAATAGCGACCATATCATCTTCATCGAATCTCGCCATGCTAAAGCGACCCGATTTAGGTGTCCGCTTAATCAGCTGCTCTAGCTGCACGCCCCCCCATGGGCTGAAGCGCCCGATGTGAGTTCCCCCCACAGTAATGAAATGTTTTACGCTTTTCTTACCCCATCCAAGCAAACGCCTTGCCAGATGTGCTTTAGGGATCCCGATAAAAATATCGGGCTCGGCCTCATCAAAGCATTGTTTAAGATTTTTAACTCCCATGCCAGGATCGACAAAAATAGGAATAATACCCACTTTAAACAAGGCAAAGGTTAAGACGAAAAAATCGATGCTAGGCGTCACCATTAATACGGCTTTCATTCTAGGCTTTAAGCCATAGCCTAATAAAGAAAAAGCCATATGATCGCTTTTGAAATTCAACTCCGAAAAGGTCATTTCATCATAAACTAATGATTGTAAGCTACGAATATGCTTTTGTTTTTTTTGCACTGCCACCGCCAATAATGACGGTGTTTCTTTCGCCGCACGCACCAAATGACGACATAAGTTCATACGTGTCTGCTTGTGAGAACCTACAGCCTCATCGACGCTATTCAATGGCATGGCTTTTGCCTTCGGCTCAGCATTTGAACTTATTATTGGGTTTAACATTAGGCTGCAGTCACAGTATCAGTCTTAATAGGATTCGCTGACATAAAAGCATCAATATGATTGACCACCTCTTCAGTGGCATCTTCAAGAATATAGTGGCCACAATCAGCAAATTCATGAACCTGTGCTTGAGGAAAACGTGTACGCCACTCGGCTAAAAAATGTTTATCAAACACAAAATCTTTCAATCCCCAACAAATCACCATAGGAATATCATTAAATTGCGATAAACTCTCACTGATCTCAGAGACTAATTCATAATTACGATCCCCTTTTACTAAGGGAATATCTTGTACAAAACGCAATGTTGAAATACGGTTTGCCCAAGAGTTAAACGGTGCCACATAGGCTTTACGGATAGCGGGCGCCATGGGCTTTCTTTTCACTCCCACATAAGAGGCGATAGAAGAAAAAGCATTAAAACCTCTTACCAACACAGAGCCTAATAGCGTATTACGGCAAACCCATAATGGCCAAGGAAAAGCTTTCTCTTGAGGTAAATGAAAAGCACCGGTATTAAGCACCACTAAGCGTTTGATTCTATCGGGATAACGCGCGGCATAACCCATGCCAATCATGCCCCCCCAATCGTGAACCACTAAGGTGATATCTTGCTTGACGCTTAAACTGTCTAATAAAGCTTCAAGATCATCAATACGACTTTTCAACGTATAATCATAATCAACATCATTGGGTTTATCTGATAAGCCACAGCCAATGTGATCAGGTACAATACATTGATACTCACCACTTAATTTAGTGATCAAATTACGATAGTAAAATGACCAACTCGGATTGCCGTGAACCATCACAACAGGCTCACCAACCCCTTCATTCACAAAATGTAACTGATGACCATTTCTATCCAAAAAATGACGTTTAAACGGATGCAAATCTTCTAACATGTGTGTCCTATTGTACAAATTCTCACTGTGGGAAAAGGCCATACGCTTATTGAATGACACTCATCACGCGCATGATAATATTCCTTTCTTTAAGGCTACCATTTAAGCCCTAACATCATACAATTTAATCCACTTCCAATTCCAAGAAAACTCACTCTATCACCTTTATTTAAAAAGCCTTGATCATGGGCCATCGCAGCACTGACAGGTAAAGAGACCGTGCCCATATTGCCCAATGTCTGATAAGTAGGGAATTCTTTTTCTTGTGAAAGGTTAAGAGCCTTAAGCACTTGCCTACGATTAGACTCGCCTACTTGATGACAAATCACTTTATCGACTTGCTCGACACACCAGTTTCGCTGAGATAAAAAGTGCTCCCAAGTCTGACGGGCAAGTGCGACGCCTTCTTTTAACAGGCTTACGCCATTCGTGCGCATAAATTCTCTATAAAGTTGTGGGCCCGCTTCTTCTAATCCCCACTGACACAAGTCATGGTGTTCCGGCGCCGATAAATGACTGGCGCCTAACAACTGATGACTACGTTGATTAATTAACGGCAAACTGCCATCAGTCAACAACACAGCAACGGCACCAGAACCTCCCGTTAAAGTCGCAAGTGATTGAGCATAGTTTTGCATTGACGGCTCAGCTAACATTTTATCAATGGTAATATCAACAATATGGCGAGCTGATTCACAAGAAACAACGAGGCCCGCTTTGATTTGTCCAAGCTCAATACGATTAGCAATATCGAGTATGCCTGATAATACGCCTAGACATGCATTACTGATATCATAAATCGCCGTATTTTTAGACATGCCAAGTTCTGCTGCTATGCGGCAAGCCGTTGCAGGCTCATGCTGATCTCGACACACACCCGTATAAACAAGCGCACCAATATCATCGACTTCTACCCCAGTTTCTATCAGGGTTTTATGGGCAGCAGCTAAAGCACCATCAGATAGCCGATGCCCCTTTGGCCACCAGCGACGCTCCCGTATACCCGTTAATGCAGCTAATTGCCCCATAGGGATCCGAAATTTCTGGTATAAAGGGGCTAACCTAGACTCTAATTCGGCAGTAGAAACCACTTCCGGAGCCAATTCATAGGCCAGACTATTGATAAAAACGCGGGAATATTTCATGAAGTCTTATTATTCACTCACCAGTACCAACCCGATCCCGAGTCAATACCTTAATTATTTACTGATAACCGCTCATTTGACCAAGAAAGCAGGGAAGTTTCAATAAAAACCTCAAATAAAACACAGTAAAAATTCCCATCAAGGCCCCCATCAAGAAAAAGTAAGCAATATTGTCATTAAACGACGCTCATCATTTTGACTTTGACTGAACAAATATTAAACACCTTTTATTCAAAGCCTCATTTTCCCCTTCCAGTTAAACAATAGCTAAACAATAACTCAACAATAGATAAATCATTTCATCATACTTTTACACCAAAACAAAAGGATGAGAAAAAGGCAAAAAATACTCCCCGTGATATCACCGCCTTGATGCCATAATCAATGCATTACGTGGAGTAATACTGACATCACAAAAACGAGATAAATGCACTTGATAATCGGCTTCTTGCAAAAAGCACACTCTGTCCAGCAATAACCAACGCTCTAATAAACCGCGAAATAAATGTGCCACCAAATCAATGCGTCTGGTTAACCGTTGGCGTTCATAGCCCTGATCTAACAAGGCGTCAAAATTAACATTATCGGGTAAAACGAGCCCTTTTTGGGTTGCGGCCCACCAACAAAATTCACTAAAAGTCCCGTTTAACTGACTCTGCTTCATGCTCGGTACAGGCAGATAATCATGACGCCCTCTTATTTGTTTTTGTAAGGTATCAAAACCCAGCCGCCAAGCAATTTCCTTTAGGCGATAGTCATTGTGTTTTTCACTGGCAATAACACTGTGCTGAAGCGGTAATTGCAGATCATGTCGGCTAAGTTGTAAATGGCTCATTTGAGCTTGTTGAGAAAGAGGCTGATAAACTTTCTCTTTGATTAAATGATAACAACAAGGAGACAAGGCAATGGCTTGAGTGTGCCTTTCGGTTGCTGACTGCAACAAGTTTATATGTAGATCGCCACAGGCATGCAGGGCAACGGCAAGTTGCTTTTCTTTGACATAATCCCTCCCCTCAGCAAAGGCATCAGCACAAATAAACGTTTGTGGCAGTGCCCATTTTTGAGCAAAAGTGATTCCTGCTTGACACAAACTATCTTGCCATTCAAGGCTCAATACGCTGACGCCTTTCGCCTTGGCCATTAAACGTCCTAAGTGGCCTTTTCCTGCACACCACTCAAGTACAGGTAATTGACAGCTGGATAAAGCATTAAAAACAGCTTGAGAAAAAGCCGTAATTTGTTGCCATTTACGCCCTTTGATATGCGCACTAAAATGCGCTTCATCACGAGAAGATAAAAGGACGGAGTCTGATTTAATGCTAGGCTCAAGAGGAATAAGTAATTGACTCAATAAAGACAAATCCCATGATAGATCAAATTGCCGACAATCCTCTTGCAGCGCAGGTAATAGAGCGGATAACAAATCCTTCGGCGATTTATCAAGCGTATCTAACTGGATATCTTCCAATTTCCACACCCGTTTTGCAAGGGCAGGAAAGCGATTTTGCCAAGGCAAAGCGTCACTGTGAAATGCCATCACTTGCCATAAATCACGGCTTTGGTAAAGCAAGGCATCTATACTGGCCCATTGTGTTTTAAAATCTTGGGTTTTCATCTTCTGTTGCTGTGTCACCCACCCCAGCGCTCCTCAATCGTCAATGACATTCTCAAAGATGAGATTATAAAACACATTTTAGAGTAATAAATAGCACCTTTTCCGCTCATACATTTGAATGACAAAAAAACAGCCGAAAGCATAATAGACAAATCTTTTATTCATCTCTAATATGGACGTCGACATTAAACTTATTATCAAATAATATTCAGATATTCGATAATAAGCGACCACATCTGATATGGATACATCGGATATTTCAAGTTGATAAAACTTGTCATCACTAAAGGACTAGGACTTATTATGAAAACACGTTTCAAAAAAACAAAAACAGCAAGCTCTTTCGCCAAAACAACACTAGCATGCACAACATTCTGTACAGCCTTATTAGCCGCTCCCATGGCCAATGCCCTTGATGTTGTGATCATCATAGACACAACGGGCAGCACAGGTGCATTACTACCTAATTGGCAAACTCGAATGCAAGAAGAAGTCATTGATCAATTCCGCTTAGCCGATCCCCATACTCGTTTTGCATTGGCCTCACATTTAGATTTTCCTTTCTCCCCTTACGGCGGCAGTGATGAATATGCCTACCGTCTGGATGCACAGCTAGACAGCAATACAGAGCCTTTCATTTTAGCGCTCAATAATTTAGAGTCTGGCTGGGGGGGCGATGGGCCAGAATCACAATTAGAAGCTCTGTATCAAGTCACAACAGGTCACGGGCGGGATCTTAATAATAATGGCAGCTTTTTAGATCACGGCGATATCAGTCCAACCAATACAGGGTTTAATGACAACTCACCCTCGATTGTCATTCACTTCACTACGCCAGCTGTGTTTCATAACGAGCCTTTTGAACCTAACTATCCCTACAATGGGGTCATGAATCCCCCCGCCGATTTTGACAGCGCTCTCACAGCCATGATGTCAAAAAATGTGATTTATTATCAAGTTGAACCCAATGCTTTACCGTCAGCAATGGGGGGTGACAAAACATATATGGATTTTCAAATGCAGCAACCACTGTCTGTGAGCCTACAGCAAGCGGCATTAACTGCAGCTTCAACACCGGGTGAACGATTAGCACAAGAGACAGGAGGCGATGTACTCCATGTAGGTTACGATTTATCAGGGCTTGCAGACGCCGTTGAAGAGATTGTTGATGCAGTCAGACCGTGCCCAGCAGGCTTAGTCCCCGTTTATTTGCCATGGGCTACCTATTGCGTGCCTGATCACGGTGATAAATAAGAAGCCTACCTTTTAAAGCAAAGAGAAATTTAAAGACCGCTTAGTTTAAAGCGGTCTTTAAGGCTACCTGTCATACTCAATAAAATGCTAAACTCACAAGCTGCATAATTAGGCGGTAAGGTATTAGCTTGAGTAAAACAAAAATCGACTCTCCCTGCGTTGCTCATTGTGGCTTAGATCAGGATGATTATTGTATGGGGTGTTTTCGTCACATCGATGAAATTGTGGCCTGGAGCTGCGCAAGTAACAAACAAAAAAGTCAAATTATTGCAAAACTCCCCTTGAGAAAAAAACAAATGCAAGGTGGAGAAAACACGCAACTGATCAGCCGAAAAAAATGGCTCGCAGCTGAAAAGCGCCTGAAATAAACCATCAAACGCTTTTCAATCACATTATTTTTTATTCAACATGCTCTTGAGATCGGCAAAAGGATTATAGGTCGCCGACTCCAGTTTGGTCTCTGTTGTCGAACCATATTGGATCAGCTCTTCAAATTTAGAATGTTCATTGTCATGGCAAAACAGGCATAACAATTCCCAATTTGAGCCATCGCTAGGGTTATTATCATGATTATGATCTCTATGATGCACGGTTAATTCACGCAAATTTGAATGGGTAAACTCACGAGTACAACGTCCGCATACCCATGGGTATAGCTTTAAGGCTTGCTCTCGATAACCGGTTTCACGTTTGGCTTTATACTCTCTGGCTTCTGCCAATACCTTATCTAATTTACTTTGACCTGTAGACATAGCTTTATTTCCAATTCCATCCTGCCAAGATAGTAACATTTTTAAAAGGTCAACACACCCTGCTGAGACTGAAATAAAGCATGCCGTTAACCGTTATAAATCGAGATCCTTTTCCATTTCTTCATATGAAATATGGCGCACATCCTTACCTTTAACATAGTAAATAATGTACTCACAAATATTTTGACATCGATCGCCCACTCGCTCAACCGCTCTCGCAGCCCAAAGCACATCAAGCACTTCTGGAATAGCGCGGGGATCTTCCATCATATAAGTCATCAACTGACGAATAATACCTTCATATTCACGATCAAGCTTTGAGTCTTCTTTATGTAATTCTAACGCCACTTCGGCATCCATTCGCGCCAATGCATCTAAAGTCGCATGCAGCATACGGGTCGCATGTCGGCCCATGTTCTCAATACTAACCAGTAAAGGCTGCTGATTTTTAAGCCTTTTATCTAATGCTGTTTTGGCTATTCTGACACACGCATCACCAATACGCTCAAGATCGGTAATGGTTTTTGTAATGGAAATAACCAGCCTTAAATCACTGGCTGCAGGTTGTCGCTTAGCAATGATCCGCGCACATTCTTCATCAATAGCCACTTCCATTCCATTCACTTGATGATCGCCAGCAATGACTTTTTGAGCCAACTCACCATCCAGCCCAGATAACGCGTTTAATGCTTGTTCTAGCTGACGTTCAACTAAACCGCCCATCGTTAAGACACGATTACGGATATCATCCAACTCAGCATTAAATTGACCTGAGATATGTTTGTTGAGATTCATATTTTCCATGTATATCTAGCCTTAATATATGCGTTAAAATAAAACTCAGTCTGCCTGCCCATTATGACCTTTATCGAACACTAACCATAACGCCCAGTAATATAATCTTCCGTTTTACGTTGTTTAGGTGTAGTAAAAATACTGTTGGTGTCACCATATTCAATGAGCTCACCCATATACATAAAAGCGGTTTGATCCGATACTCGGGCCGCTTGCTGCATATTATGGGTCACGATAACAACCGTGTATTTATTCTTTAATTCAGTGATCAACTCTTCAATCGTTAAGGTTGAAATAGGATCCAAAGCTGATGTAGGCTCATCCAGCAATAATACTTCTGGCTCAATCGCAATCGCCCGTGCAATCACTAATCTTTGTTGTTGCCCACCCGATAATCCAAATGCATTGTCATGTAGCCTATCTTTCACTTCATCCCAAATCGCCGCACCACGAAGCGAGCGCTCTGCCGCATCATCGAGTTCTCGACGATTATTCATCCCTTGTAACCTTAAGCCATAAACCACATTTTCATAGATAGACTTAGGAAAAGGATTGGGTCTTTGAAACACCATACCGACATTCCGGCGAAGGGCCGCAACATCCACCTTTTTATGGTAAATATTTTGCCCGTTAAGTAAAATTTCACCTTGAATATGACAATTTTCAACTAAATCATTCATACGGTTAATGCAGCGCAATAAGGTTGATTTACCACAACCACTGGGCCCGATAAAGGCCGTGACTTGCTTAGTCGGTATTTGCATCGATACATCAAATAAAGCTTGTTTTTCCCCATACTTTAAATTGAGATTTTTAATTTCAAGCGCCATTTGTGCTTGACTCAGTTGAGTCAAATCTAATTTTTCTTGATTACTAGAACTGTCTACTGAAATCATATTCTTTCCTATCACTTAAGGATAAGGCTTATTAGCCTTAAGCTATACTAATTCATGCTAAAATGTGTTCATGTCCACTTAATACTTAGTGCTCAAGTGAACGATACTTCTCGCGTAAATGATTTCGCACACCTATTGCCGTTAAATTTAATCCCACAATCACAGACACTAACAGAAAAGACGTGGCGTACACTAAAGGCCTTGCCGCTTCCACATTCGGGCTTTGAAAGCCCACATCATAAATATGAAAACCTAAATGCATGAACTTTCTATCCAAATGCACAAAAGGAAAATTCATATCAACAGGTAAAGTCGGGGCTAACTTTACCACCCCCACGAGCATCAATGGTGCCACTTCTCCTGCCGCCCGTGCCACAGCCAAAATCAACCCTGTCATAATCGCAGGGCTAGCCATAGGAATAATGATCCGCCATAAGGTTTCAGCCTGAGTCGCGCCTAACGCAAGGCTACCTTGCCTAACCGAGCTGGGAATACGGCTCAAGCCTTCTTCAGTGGATACAATAACCACAGGTAAAGTCAAAATCGCCAAGGTCAGTGCCGACCAAAGTACCCCAGGGGAACCAAAGGTGGGGGCGGGCAACGCTTCAGGATAAAACAAAGCATCAATAGAGCCGCCCAGCATATAAACAAAAAAGCCCAAACCAAAGACACCGTAAACAATGGAAGGCACACCGGCTAAATTAATCACAGCAATGCGAATAAGTTTAGTCACCAGCCCCTTTTTAGCATATTCATGCAAGTAAATGGCCGCAACGACCCCAAAAGGCGTCACAATAACAGCCATTAACAGCACCATAAAAACAGTACCAAAAATAGCCGGAAAGACACCGCCTTCGGTATTGGCTTCGCGAGGATCTTGGCTAATAAATTTCCCTATTCCAGTAAACCAATGCCCCACCTTATCAATAAAACTCAATTGATTAGCATAGGTGATCCCCAAAATGGAATCTAAAGGTAAAATCACTTCTTTACCGCGCATATCTTTAATAATTAACGCATCACGTGCCGCTTGCTTTCGTAAATCAAAAAAGCGCGCTTCTAATAGTTGATATTCAGCATCCAATTGTGCTTTTTGTTGTGCAATGTCTTCTTTTCTCTCACTCGTCAATGCATTATCTAGCTCATAACCTCTTTCTTTAAGACGTAACTTCTCTAATTGATAATTGATAGAGCCTATCTCACTTTTTTGCAATGCTTGGGCTTGCTCATTAAGCTTAACCGCTCTACCAATATGCTGTTGTAATAATTGAGATAGATTCCCACCCGAGAGGCGAGTGCCATTTTCCAACACAGCAATTGGAAAGCCAAAGAAATCACCATTTTTATTTCTCTCAATCACCGCAATATCTTTAGGTTGAGAACGTGAAATAATATCACTGGCTAAAATCCAACGAAAATCTAAATCAACAAACTCGCGATTACCCGTTTTAATCAAATAACGTGTCACGGTTTGGCCCGTATCCTCTGCAAACTCCCTACCGGCGGCAATCAACCTTTCCGTTGGCACATTCTCAGAATCATAGATTTCACCAATCAAACTGTACTGCTGACCTTGCTCATCTTTCAATTGCCACTCATAAATATTATCTGGCCAAAAATAGCTCAAGCCTTTTGCCGCAATTAACAACAATAATCCCAATACTGAAAGCAGACAGATACTCACCGCCCCACTGGTCATCCAAATCCAAGGAGAGCCAGATTTAAACCACTTACCCATTACACCACCCTCACACGGTCATTAGCGACAAAGTATTCACAAGGTTTATTATTCACATTCATTATTGTTTTCCATTAGAGTGAACTATAGCGTTCGCGCAAACGCTGCCTCACCACTTCAGCAATCGTATTAAACACGAAAGTGAAAATAAACAGCACAAAAGCAGCTAAGAATAATACTCTGTAATGTGAGCTGCCTATTGCCGACTCTGGCATTTCTACCGCAATATTAGCCGCCAATGTTCGCATGCCCTGAAAGACACTCCACTCCATAATGGCCGTATTACCTGTCGCCATCAGTACTATCATGGTTTCCCCTACCGCTCGTCCAAGTCCCATCATAACAGCGGAGAAAATGCCAGGACTGGCCGTTAACAATACCACTCGAGTCAATGTTTGCCAGGTGGTAGCACCTAACGCCAAGCTGCCATTAGATAAATGTCGAGGCACAGAAAAAACCGCGTCTTCAGCTATCGAAAAAATCGTGGGGATCACCGCAAACCCCATAGCTATACCGACCACTAAAGCATTACGTTGATCAAAAGTAATCCCTAGTACATCAGTAATATAAAGTCGAGTATCACCACCAAAGAAAAGCACTTCCAACGCTGGACTAATTGCAAAGGAAAACCAGGTAATAAAGCAAATAACGGGTAATAGTAATAACTCTTGATAAGTATCTGGTAGTCTCTGCTTCCATTTAACAGGCAATTTATACCAAGCAAAAGCCGTTGAAAGAATCGACAATGGCATGAGAATCAAGAGGGTTAAAATGCCAGGAAGATGGTCTTCTATTAATGGCGCCAACCAAAGACCTGCTAAAAAGCCCAAAATCACCGTTGGTAAGGCTTCCATAATTTCAATCGTCGGCTTAACAATGGCACGTACTTTGGGCGACATAAAATATGCCGTATATATTGCTCCAGCCAAGGCTAATGGTGTGGCAAATAACATGGCATATAACGCTGCTTTTAACGTGCCGAAAGCCAAAGGCGTTAAACTCAACTTTGCTTCAAAATCATCCGATCCCGACGTGGACTGCCATAAGAATTTAGGCTCAGGATACCCTTCATACCAAACCTTATCCCACATTGCAGTCCAAGACACTTCTGGATGATCATTTTTCACACTGAATAAATGCAACTTATGATTAGACTCAACCACCAAGGCATTCGCTCTTGGACTAAAGCCTACGGCTGTAGGCTGACTTAAATCGACATTTTCTGCATCAAAATTTTTTGAAAATAACTGACGTTGGCTCGTCGTATACAATAATGATAACCTTCCAGCCTTATCAACTGTTGCAAATCCTTTGCGGTAAAATTCACTGGCAATGACACCCGATTGACCTTCTATATTGAAATCCCTGATCCCTTGATATTGTCGACCTTTTGCTCCATTCACTTGAAAATATTGCTGAATAAGTCCATCATCGTAACTCACCAGTATTGAGCTCGCCCCTGCCAGTAAACTCACACGACTCACATTCACTTTTGCTCTACCCAGCTCAAGCACTTGCATCAAAGAAATCGCATCAAGATCACTGATGTTATAGACAAACAATTTGTTATTTGAACGAAGTAATAATTGTTTTTGATCCGGTAGCATTAACTGTTGTTGTACCTTAACCGGCGCATCAGGCAAAATAGATTGAGTCGAGTGCCACTCAACCTCCTCCGTCATCATATTCTCTTCACCTTCTTCACGAATAAGATGCCAAACTCCCTCTCCATCCTGATAAACAAAACTCATTTTGTCATCAGAAAAATCAAATGCCAAATGTGCAATGCCCCCGCCTTGCGCATCTAATGTGAGCGGCAAATTTCCTGCAGGATAACTCAATTGCGGTGTAATGGTTTTCTTGTTGTTGGGATAACTGACGTTAAAATCAACGCCGACTAACATGAGCTGTCCATTACTCAAACCAAGAGCAAACAATTGCTTACTGGCAACCGAAACCGCACTGGATACCACCGAAACCCCAGTAGGTATACTAACTTGCTGCTCACTGATTAACTGACCTGTTTTTGCGCTATAAAAATCCGCACGCCCCTGAGTAGACACGCGATATAACACTTGATTTTGCTCATCTGTCCCCACCATGAGTGCGGACGTTTTATCCGCTTCATTAACACTAATCACAGGAACAACATTAGCACCATCAAAAATAGGCTTAATCACATATAATAAGTAGAAAAAAATCAGTAATAATGCGACAAAAACCATAGTGCCGCCTAAAGTGACACTGGCTTGCGTCAATCTATCTTTAATCGCTCTTCGAGTACTGCCATGGGCAAACAACACATTTTTAGTAGCTAAAGCAGACTGATTTCCCATTAAAAACCTCTATTCTTGTTATAACCAGTCAACTTTTAACTGGGATTATCTCGGTGACTATGTTAACAGTAATACAGAGCTAACAGAGTGAAACAAATACGCATGTTAAGCGCTGCATTATATGACGCAAAAATGACACTATTGTTACAGCGTATAATTAAGGAGTAACATGAAAATGTTAAGATATTTAATAACATTACAAGCCACTGATAAAGAAGGATTAGTAGAGGGAATTGCGAATAAAATAAGTCACTATGGCGGCAATTGGTTAGATTCTGAAATGCGTTCTATCGATGGTATTTTTGCCGCGATACTTCAAATAGAATTACCACAAACACATTGGTGTGATCTTCTCGAAGACTTATTGGCAATCGACACCCTATCGCTAACACATTCACAAACAAGTAAAATAGAAACGGAATTAAAACCCATACACTTTCGCTTAGTCGCTTATGACCGTATTGGTTTAGTGCAAGATATTTCAAATAAAATACATGCATTAAACATTAATATTGAGCGTCTTAGCACTCAATATGAAACCGCAAGTCATACGGGCATAGCCTTATTTCGAGCTGACTTTACCGTAAGCATGAAAAATGAACAAGAAGAAGAACTCACTCAAGCTCTTTATAAGATAGGAGACGATGTCGTCATCGATAGAATAGAAGAATAAGAGAATGGTATTGATGATACCCAAGTGAAATGACGGGGCGAGTTTCACTCGGAAGTGGACATATACCTACTTCCGCATAAAATGCCCCTCCACCGTCATTCTTTTAGTGATAAAATATGCCTTCATTCAAATAAAAAATGAACAATGTTATGTTAGGAACACTAAAAAAAATGTCTGCCAAGCTCGATGACAATCAACTTGTGCATTATCGCCTTCCTGTGGGTGATCAATTCCTTGATTTAAATCCGTTGATAGGACAGCATCTTACACTTAATCATACGGGTAATATTTTTTGCTGTCATTGCGGGAAAAAAACAAAAAAAAGTTACTCTCAAGGCCATTGCTATGTGTGTATGCAGAAATTGGCCAGTTGTGACATGTGTATAATGAAACCTGAAACCTGTCACTTTGATCAAGGCACTTGTCGAGAGCCCAGCTGGGGAGAAGCTAATTGCTTCACCTCACACTATGTCTATCTCTCTAATACATCTGGCCTTAAAGTCGGGATCACACGACATACGCAAATTCCCACTCGCTGGATTGATCAAGGAGCAACTCAGGGTCTACTGCTCTTTAAAGTGGCGACTCGATTCATTTCAGGTTTAGTCGAAATTGAATTAGCAAAAATGATCGCTGATAAGACTAATTGGCGAACGATGCTCAAAGGCAATGCAGACGATCTCGATCTAAAAGAACAAGCACAAGATCTTATTCCAAAAATCCAAAACCAACTTCAACACATCACCGATATCCATGGTTCACAAGCCGTTGTGCCATTAAATGTAGATAGTCAAAAAATTGCCTTTCCTATTGATATCTTTCCAACGAAAATTAGCTCCCATAACTTTGATAAAAATCCAACGGTCAGTGGTATTTTACAAGGTATTAAAGGCCAATACTTACTTTTTGATACTGGCGTCATTAATATTAGAAAGTTTTCATCTTATGAAGTAACTGTCTCCACTGATTAATCCTTTATAGCCAGTGCTAATCATTATGATGTACTGGCTCATTGCTTCCCTTCACTGCTGCCCTTTTCAATTTCAATACCGCTATTACTTTTTAATTTAACATCTATTTTTACAAACAATCTGGTATGACCACCGTTTCGACAAATCAAATCAGCACCTTGACTCCAGAAAGGCTCTAAGATTTAAACTTAGCGTTAAAAACATAAAGATCAATAATTTAAAAAAAACACTTGTTTAAAACAGTGTGAGACATTCAAAAGCTTAATTTTGAAAGATAAAAATAAACATTGCCCCTTTATATATTTTGCCTTACTAATATATAGGTTGCAACTTAGTAACAATAAAACAGATAAATTACAAGATTGTGACAAAATGTTTTTTTTATTAACTGCAGTACGATATTTTTGGGGAATATCATGAAAAAATGGATGAAAGTCATTTCAGTATTACTACTATGTTTTACTGGCGCAAGCTATGGAAACAATAATACCACCGATACTCAATATCCCATTGTAATGGTTCATGGGTTATTCGGGTTTGATGATATATGGGGGTTGGATTATTTTTACGGGATCCCTCAAGCACTAAAAGAAAAAGGAGCAGATGTCTATATTGCTTCCGTTTCACCTTCTAATACAACCGAGGTCAGAGGCGAACAACTCAGAACCTATATTCAAGGCGTCATCGCATTAACAGGTAGTGAGAAAGTCAATATCATTGGTCATAGCCACGGCGGTCCTACGGCGCGATATGTGGCCAGCGTAAGTCCAGAATTAGTCGCTTCGGTGACTTCTGTCGGTGGCGTCAACTGGGGGAGTACTTTTGCCGATGTGGCAAGAGGCGCAGTCCCTTATGATTCCAGTCTAGAGTGGGTTATAGAGCAAGCATTTGATTCACTTGCTAAGGTGATAGCAGGACTGTCTGGCGCAGGAGATTTACCCGCAGACAGCCTAGCAATGGTTGACTCACTCACAACAGAAGGTTCCATCGCATTTAATCGTCAATATCCAGAAGGTATGCCTACTCGATATTGTGGTGAAGGTGAAATGCTCGCAAGCAATGGCGTCCACTATTTTTCATGGTCAGGTGCCGATCCTATGACCCATGTTCTAGATGCTGGTGACTATGCATTATCATTAATCAGTTTATTATTTAATGAAAAAAATGATGGACTGGTCTCTAGCTGTAGTTCACATTTAGGCAAAGTGATACAAGACGATTATAAAATGAACCACCTAGATGAAATTAATCAAGTTTTTGGATTGGTCAGCTGGTGGGAAACCAATCCGGTGAATATCTATCTTCAACATGCCAAATACCTTAAAAATCTAGGATTATAATATGAGCTTCCTACAATCAATAGGACACTATAAATACCTCATTATTTTGACATCATTGATTGTAGGTTTTTTCCTGTGGAATAAGTCCTTAATATCAGGTCATCCTATAAAGGCCATCATCAGCCAACCAGTAGACCATTTAGAAAAGAAAAAAAGTCATATTAGCCAAAATAATATAATGCAACAAACCACTCCTGTCGGTACTGAGCTCACCATTAATCGATTGCTGCGCTCCCATTTTGATGACATCATTTTTGACCTTCATAAGACAGAAAATTTAACAAGCTTTCCAACCAATGAACTAACAGCTTTAAGCCAAAAATTAACACTTTCATTTAACGCAAAAAAAGCATTATTTGATCTTTTTTCTCGCTACAGGGATTACACTCAAGCCATAGCTCAAATGAAACATCAGGGCCCAGACTTAGGTGAAAAAATAGACTTAGATGAAACATATTATTTCATAAATCAAGTTAATATCTTACAAACTGAATTTTTTAATGACATTGAAATAGATGCTTTTTTCAAGCAAGACACTCAATATGCAGAACAAACTTTAGAACGTATTGCCATTAGACAAGATCCCAACCTCACTAAAAAGCAGAAAGCGGAATTAATACAACACCAGATCAATCAACTCAATGACAAAGAGCGAAATGCATTACAGCCCAGTTTAGAGGCCAATAAAATCGCAACATATATCAACAATGGCCATACTCCAACGCTAAATATGGATCCTGATGCTATTTTAAGAGCAGAGAAAATACAAAGCAGTAACCAAAAATGGAAAGAAAAAGTCCAACAATACCAACATTTCATTGATGAAAAAAAGAACAAAGGACTCACTCAAGATATCATTTCGCATAAAATTGATGTTTATTTAAGCAAGCACTTTACTCCAAATGAGCAGAAGCGCCTCAAGGTTTTCTTAGCGAATCCAACATTATTAAATCACTCAATGAATTGATAGAGTCAATCAATTAAAATGAAGCAATATCATAGTATAATTTCATTTAAACTAAGTGTAGATATTAAAAATATAATACTTAGTTTAAATACCATAACAAAAAAATTCAGGTCAACACCTGATATATCCTTATTGATATAAACGATATTCTTCCGATCATTAAACGATAAGGCCTATTTAGGGCCAATGATGACATAAAGCATATGGATTTGTACTCATCAATAGATACAGTGAATAAAACTTAGTAACATTAAAAACACACGCTTCAAATAAGATTGCTTTTCAAACAATCTACCTAGCCAGCTCATCAATACATTACCGCTTGAATGCAAAGAATTGAAAACGAGATATTTAATAAAACAAAACACCCCCTTTCTTTTATTTTTTCATCACTCGAATAAGCGTTACACAAATCAAACCATAAAAATCAAACAACAACATATAAGACCATAAAATTTAACATATAAAGAAATAATTATTTAAATTGACATAATAAGATAAAAAATTAAGCATTATTCACAAGTCATCAATCAATTAAAAAACTAATTTCATGTTGATTTGACATAAGCGAAAAAAGAGAGTTAAATGCAATTAATTATCACCTTTGATACAATTTAATCTTCTTGATTACATGCTAAAATAAATAATACTTCAGCTTTCGATATATTAAGCAACAAGATCACATCAATGATTAACGTTGCAAGGATAAAGTAATGACATTTGCCAACAAAAATATAACTAAGCTCTTCGTTGTTGACGATCATTCACTCATTTTTGATGGATTAAGAGGCTTCCTCTCTTCTTATCCAGAGTTCGAATTTGTCGGCTTCGCTGAAAATGGTCTATCTGTTTATGATAAATGTTTAAAACTTCAACCCGATCTTATTTTTATCGATCTCAAACTGCCTGGTATGTCTGGAATAGATGTTATCAGGCAATTAAGACAACGTTGGCCTGAAATGATGATTATTGTGTTAACCGCCTCCGTAGATGAAAAAAGTGCCAGAGAAGCATTAGATGCTGGTGCAAACGGCTATGTCATCAAGAACAGTCCAAAAAATACATTACTCGCAGCAATAAAATGCGTCGCCAGAGGAAAAGTATTTTTAGACCCTAGTTTGAACTCAAAACAGGTGGAAGCGCTTAAAGACGTATCAGACGGGGATATTCCTTTGTTAACACCAAGAGAAAAGCAAGTATTAAAGTTGATTTGTGAAGGCTTACGTAATCGCGATATTGCTGAAAACTTAGTGATCAGTTTAAAAACAGTAGAAACACACAGAATGAATCTCATGCAAAAGCTAGACGCTCATAATGTCGCTAACCTTATCCAATGGTCACAACGCATGGGAATGAACTCACTTAGCCATTAACCTTCACGGTTTTATTCAGTTACCAAGCCACTCAGCTCAAGTGGCTTGGTAGAACCACTTTAACCCGTTAATGACCTTAGATTATTGACGCCTCCCTTCCTTGCTCAAGCATTCGCGTCAATTCGATAATGAGTTTATTTTTTTAAATTCATCATCAAGCGTATGGGTATGAATTCACTTAGCCATTAGCATTAACGTCTTTATTCAGTTATCAAAAGCCACTTAAAGTCACTCAGTTCAAGTGGCTTAAGAGCATCACTTTAACTTTTCAATAAATGTATTTAACAAGGCAAATTGTTCGTCAAGTAAATACCCACTCTTTGCCAAATCAATCTCTAATTGCTGAGCGGCACTTGTCATATCAATCATTCCAGCGACTCCTGCACAACCTTTTACTTGATGCAGTATATCAGCCAAACTTTCCCAGTTTTCTTCGGCAATATCACGTTTTCCTTGTTGAAGCATTCGAGTCAGTTCTGTAATCAGTTTTTCTTTTAAATCATCATCAAACACACTAAAAATAGAAACCTCTGTTTCATCAATAATGTCGAGAGTCACATCTCGATCAATTTGTATTTCAGCGACCCTATCAAGCATGTCCCTCAACTTTTCCAATGTCACAGGTTTAGTCAAATAATCATTCATTCCAGCAGCAATGGCATGCTTGTATTCTGTTGGTTCAGCATTGGCTGTTAATGCTAAGATCGGACAATCAGTATCAAGAATATTGTCATCTACTCTCCATTTTTCAGTGGTTTGATAACCATTAAGGCCCGGCATTCTAATGTCCATTAAGACCAAATCAAAAATCTGCCGCTTCCCTTTTTCTAATGCTTCCGTTCCAGAACTGACTAAAGTGACATCTTGTTTTAATTCAGCCAACATCTTGCCGATAATAATTCTATTTGTTTCAACATCATCGACCAATAATATTTTTAATTTCCACGGGAGAAAATGAGTCGGGCTCTCCTTTTCTTCCGATAAAGAGCCACCTTGCTGTAACTCTCTAAGCACTCTTAATAAACGTCCAGGTAGATAATTAAGTTCAGAATTAGCCAATTCAGGTAATGCTTCGTCGACAGGATCCGCTCCCCATTGTTTTATCTGCGCATGGAGAAAATTAGGCGCATGAACGCGCTTGTAAAGTAAACAAATAGGCTGACTCGCCTCTTCTAAAGGTAACATAAAAGTAAATGTTGACCCTCTTTGAAATTCACTCTCGACTGATAATTGCCCTCCCATAAATGAGGCTAAACGAGTCGAAATAGGCAAACCTAATCCAGTGCCCATTTCTTGATGATAAGTCTGTGCAAAAGGTTCAAATATACGAGAAAGATCTTGTTTTCTGATCCCCATTCCAGAATCTGTTACATGAAAAAAAACAGACGTATCATTCGCTTCAACATCCAACCTAATTAAGCCCACATCCGTAAATTTTACCGCATTTCCCAATAAATTAACCAATACTTGTCTCACCCTAACTGGATCAAAGTAGGCTTCTTCTGGAACATTTTTATGTAAAAAACATTGCAACTTAATTTGCTTATGAACAGCGCGAGCAGAAACCGTACACATTGCATCATCAATCATTTGTAGTATTGATGTCATTTGCTTATTTAACTGAATTTGATCCGCTTCAATCCGAGAAAAATCAAGTAAATTATTAATAATTGAGAGTAATGAATTCCCACAATTAAAGGCCGTTTCAACTAAATCTTTTTGTTTAACCGATAACTGAGTCTGGCCTAATAGCTCTAATGAACCATTAATCCCATTTAAAGGCGTTCGTATTTCGTGACTAATACTCGTCAAATGCTCAGTCTTGCGTTCTGTGGCTTTTTCCGCTTTTAGTTTAGCAATGCCCAATTCAAGTGTTCTACGTTCAATTTCTTTTTCAAGATTATTATAATTTTCCTTAATGGTATCTAATAACCGATTATAAGCTGTTGCAATTTGATCTAACTCTTTAGTACTGGATGCAGGAAGGCGCCTATCTAAAGTATCTTGAACATCATTGGTTATAATATCAACAAAATGACCTAAAGGTTTGGCGACATGGTACCTCAGCGCCATCAGTAAAATAACCAACATAACGAATAAAGAAATCAATGCCCAAGGTAACTCTCTAAATATTGGTGCTAAAGCAATCCTCTTAACATATTCATTTGAAATGAGCGTAACTTGTAGCCAGCCAGGTCCCTTAATTCTTTCTTTTATAACATGAAAACCGGGAAAATCCGTCTCATTTAAATGACCTTCGATTAAATAATTTTGCCTATTATATTGCTCAGTAAAGTGTTTCAACTTTCCCTTTGTCATTACCTCAGGAGATAACGAAAAAACTTTGCCGTTGGGGATCAGAAAAAAGCTCAAGGCTTCAGGGCTCATAATACCAAAAGAATTCAACGCAATAACAGGCTCAAAGTTAATCGTAAAACCAATTTGTAAAGCATTCGGATCATTAGGTCGTTCTGAATAGCTAAAACTTAAATTATAAGATTTAGTTCCCTTATCCCATATAGGCTCCCCCCAACGGATCCCTGCAACCGACTCTTGCTTTGATAACATTTTTAAAGCTTTTACTCGTGTGTTAAAAACGGCATCTGATGTATCAGTTTGAGCATATAAGGTTATGCCTTTTTCAGGCTGTATGATGAATGTATCGATATAATGGTGTTGTCCAGCACTACCAAATGTCTGTACAAACCACATATTCATCACATCTTGATAATTTTTTGAACCATTGGTAAAAGGAAAGTATCGGGACACAATGCCTTTAGTATCAAAAATTCCAATCTTAGAAAAACTCCGATGTAACTTGGACAATCTCTGGACATCTTCAATAGCGTCATTAAAAAGGCCTGTAATCACCTGAGCCTGTAAATGATTAGCTTCTCCAAAAGAAGCCAACTTTTTATCTAACAAGCTCGAATAAGTATTGTGATAAGAAACGGTTTCTATCATTAACCAAAGTGAAACAAGAATAGTTGTAAAGGCAACAGTTAGTTTTATTGTTAAAGATGTCTTCCACATTTTTCTAACCATTATGATGCCACCCCAATACAATAAAACAAACCCAATAATAAAACACATCAACACAATATAACCAACAACCAATTAGCACCTACTTATCTCAATCATATCGACCCGAAATAAAAACAAAAACAACAAATAACAAATAACAAATAACAAATAACAAATAACAAATAACAAATAACAAATAACAAATAACAAATAACATAGTAAAAACAAAACTAAAATAGGTTAAAAAAATATCAATTAGTCAACACCTTAAAAAAATTGTTTAATTTCACCTCTTACATTTTTTGTATTATCTACCATTTTTCCTTCAATCTCCTCAATATTTAGCATGACTATTGTATAATAGTCATACCACTCAATAAAACCTAAAATTTCACAATTTATCGAGCTAAGGTGTTCACCTGATAGGTCTTAAAACCATTTCATCACATACTAAGCCTATAAAAACGTTATCATGAGATAAAGAATGATTAATCGGCTTATTAATACTGGTATTTTACGAGTAGAGAAAAATGAATATTCTCAAAAGAAAGCATTTTTGGCTGATAAAGAAGCCATACTCATCGATAAAAAAACAGCTGCATCTATCGGTATTATATTAACGCCAAATACAGCGAATCTTCCTCTATGGGCCACACAAGCCACTCTATTGCTCGTCGCAAGCAAAGAAAGCCACGATACTGCACTTGAATACCGTAATGACAATTGGATGCTTTGGCATTATTACGATATTCATCATGATGATGAAGAACTTGAACAAAGAAGTATCAAACACCTTGCACTCGGTCGTTTTCTCGAAAATGGATTAATTGATTAACCCTTCTTATTTCACAAGGGAAACAATATGAAAAAAATAATTGCTAGTCTCCTGATCTTTTATTCCTGCTTAGTTCAAGCCGCCCCGTTAACCGATATTAATTGGCAAGGCGAACCCTTCATGCTCTTTAGCCGAGGTACACCTTTAGCGTCAGTTATTCGAGACTTTGCTAGAAATTATAATGTCCCTGTGGTGGTGAGTGATCAAGTCACAGATCAATTTAGCGGTAAAATTCGTCATCAAACGCCTGAAGAAATTCTAGCTGAACTGAGTCGCTATGGAATAAGCTGGTACTACGTTAATGGTGTACTCTATGCCAATAAGGTTCACGAACTCAGTAATACGCTGATCCCTCTCAATACCCTGACCCCAGAAAGGATCAAACAATATTTATCTAATGCGCAAATACTCGACGATGATGTTTGTAGCATTAACTCTGCACCAGGTATTCACGCCATTGAAGTATGGGGAGTGCCTGAATGTTTAAGCCGAGTATCAAAACTCACAAGACAATTAGATGCCAATGTGACAGAACAATACCAAACCCGTCCTGAAATCGGCCTATTTCCGCTAAAATATGCTTCAGCGAATGACACGGTTTACGAGTATAGAAATCAAAATGTCACCGTTCCAGGAGTCGTTTCGATCCTCAAAGAAATGACAAACAATATGAATAGTAATCCGCTGGGCACAAATTCTGCAGAAGCAATTCACAGTAAAAGAACGGCTTTTTCAGCTGATCAACGCAAAAACGCCGTCATTGTCAAAGGAACGGCAGCTGAAATTGCCTCTTACAGGAACCTGATCCAGCAATTAGACACACCTACTCCCATGATAGAAATTTCCGTTTCTATTATCGACATCAATGCTTCTGATTTTAAACAACTTGGCATCGACTGGTCAGCCTCTGCAGGAAGCGTTTCATTTAATAATACCGCCGCTAGTGCCAGCACTAGTGTATCAACCATTATCAGTGACACCGGCGATTTTATGATGGAAATAAATGCGTTAGAAAAAACATCTAAAGCCAAAATTCTATCTCGTCCCTCTATTGTAACTTTAGATAATGTACAAGCCGTACTCGATAGAAATATCACTTTCTATACAAAAGTACAAAGCCGGGATGTTGCCAGTCTAGAATCCGTAACAACAGGATCCTTGTTAAGAGTCACACCACGCTTACTTGAAGAAGATAATCAAGAAAAAGTCATGTTATCTCTTAATATTGAAGATGGACAACAAACTTCTTCTATCAGTAGTGCTGAGCCCTTACCTCAGGTCGCCAGTTCAGAAATTGCGACTCAAGCCAAACTCAAATCAGGGCAAAGTTTATTAATCGGTGGTTTTGTTCAAGATAAAGATGAACTCGTCAACAATAAAGTCCCTTTTCTTGGAGACTTACCCCTCATAGGTGGGCTTTTTAGAAGCGAAGAAAGAAATATACAGAGAGTGATCCGTATTTTCTTAATCAAAGCTCAGCCAATCAGCCTCAGAGATTAATAATATGGCGTTACAGTACAAATTACTCTGGCTTAATGGGCCATTAAAAGGACGCGAGTTACAATTACCCTCAGGTCAATTAACCATAGGTCATGATGGTGACATATTAGCAAACTTAGATGGCACAGACGAAATTACACTTAATATCAATGAGACTGATATTAAGCTACATTCTCATGTATCAGGGCATATTGATGCTGAAGAAAGCACATTTGAATCGGCCTTACCTTATCATAAAGCCATTGAAGTGGCTGGTGTTGCTTTTGCTATCGCGCCCATTGATGAGCCAATAGCGATTTCTGAACTCCCTTCGACACAAGTCGTTAAAATAAAAAAAACAGCCAAAACAAAGTCCCAACAAACTCATAAAATCCATTGGGGCTTACTCATCGTAGCACTCATTATCTCTTTATTAATCGCTTACATGATCACATTAGCTGCACCCGAAAAAGAACCTAAAAAAACCATACAACAATGGACAAATGGACAAGTATCTCAATATGGACTCCCCCATATTACTACCGATTGGTCCTCTGACACGCAAGTCACTATATCAGGATATTATGATGATACTCAAAAGTTTAACGCATTCACAGAATCACTCAAAACAAAAAATATTCGATTAATACAAGATGCTGTTTATATCAAGCAGTTACTGAACAATGTCAGAATGATATTAACAGAAAACCATTATACCAATTTACAAGTGACCCCAAACAAAACGATCCCTGGAAAAATCAACATTTCTGGCGCCATTCAATCTGGTGAGCAATGGGATAGAACAGCAAAAATGCTAAAAAATATCAATGGGTTGAAAGAGTGGAAAGTCACTAACCAAGCGAGTAACCAGGTGAAAGTTCTCATTGAGAAACTCAGAAATAAACATTTATTAGAAGGGATCATGATCACTCGGGCCAATGAAACAATTCGAGTTACTGGTCAAGTTAATGATCAAATTGAAACGGCCATCAATCATATCATTACACAAATTAAAACAAGTCATCCAAGTACATATCAAATTCAGTTTCTTAATATTCCGATACACGATGAATTAAACAAATTATTACCTTCAGAGATTGTCAGTATCGGCGGAAACAGTTCTTCTCCTTATATAGAGCTAGCTAACGGAGACAGGCTATGGAAAAAAACACGACTTGATAATGGATATATTATCAATTTTATTGATGAATATGGCATTGACCTTACCAATAAAGGTGAAGTCATTCATGTTCCTTTCATTTTTTAACCAAGGATCTCACATGCCAAGCATTACTTCTTTAGAAGAAAAAATAAAAAAAAATGAACATGCAAGAACAATTTATTGCGAACAACTCAATCAACTCACGCTCAATATGTCACAACAAAAAAACATACATCATGAAACTTGGTATGAAGCCATTAACGCTGCAGAAAAAATCATTAACACTTTAGATTCACGCTATCGAAAACAACAAAACAACAGACTGGTCTAACCAGATTAAAGCAGTAAACTCATTTTTCGATATAAATAGCCTATAAAAAGAATACTATTTAACCATCATATAGGAGAAAAGTATGAACACATCTACCCCTGAAGATTTAAAAGCCATGATGAGAGATCTCGAACAACGCAAGAAAGAATTAACAAAACACTTTGATGAATTTGAACTACTGCAAAAAGAGATTCAACACTTAAATCGACGTGCAACAAGTGGTGATGCAGCTTCTATTCGTAAAGTAACAAATTTAACGCAAGCTTTTCCAAATGGTTTTTCACAGCAACAACAACAAATACTTGGAAAAGCAAAAGCAATAGAAAAAAACTTTAAAACAATAAAAAATCAATTTCAAGAAGTAGAAAAAAACACTAAATCACTCAAGAGCAATAAAAAAGTACAAGAAACAAATAGTGAAAAAAATGAAGACGTCATCAATAAACCCAAACGCAAAAAAATAAAATCATTTTGCTGAATAAGCAATAACGTTATTGCAAATAATAACAATCGGATTGTAAAACTACTTAACAGTTGAGAATAATAATGGCAATCGAACCCCATAAAAGTGGACATATCAGTATTATTGATAAGGACCGTTCTGACGCTGCTAAATTCCAAATAGCAAGCCGCGGCGATCCTATGTTCTCAAAAGGTATTGCCGTTTTATATATGTTTTTAAATCTTTTATCTGAAATGGCAGATATGCAGTATCAGAAAATGCAAGATAAATCTGATATTACTCGTGAAGCGCAAAGTATGGCTAACAAAGTTGATAGCCAAATCGCAAATGTCGCTAAAAAGACAGATGGCACTGAGGTCCTCTCAGACGATGTTTATCAGTATATGTTAGATAATAACATTACTGTTGAAGGTCAAAGCATTAAAGATTACGCGACTCAGCCTGATGAAGAAATCACAACCATTGTCCCCCAACGCTCCATGGTTCAAGACGGCCGTTTAACAAAAGATTTAAGATGGGAAACACTTTTTGTCGAAAAAACAGAGACTATCACCTATCCAGAAGGACAAAAAGCACTCGACCAAGGTGAGCTTCAAGCAGTCAAAGCGGCATTAGAGACCGTATCCAATCAAGCTTCTGATTATGTCTCCCAATCTCAATTACAACTTCAAAAACTCATGCAAACTTATAACGTTACTGTGAGTTTAATTAACAGTATGCAGACATTAATGGCTGATATGAATAAATCCATCGCCCAGAATATTCGCTAATTAAATAAGTCAACTATCGATTCATTAGGAGCATCTATGTCAGCAGTCAATAATACACACTCAATACAAGATCAAAACAGAACCAGTTACCAACAAAACTACATTGCTCGTCAAGGAGATAATGTATTATCTGGCGGTATTGCTGTGCTTTATATGTTTATGAATTTGCTCTCTGAGATGGCTGATTCTATGTACGCCGATATGCAAGCACAGTCTGATATTACCCGTGAGGCACAAAGTTATGCCAACCGCGTTGATAGCGCTATAGCGGAAGCAGCTAAAAAGGGCGACAAAGGTTCATCCGCTATTGATTATGATACATATCAATATATGTATGAAAATAACATTACCGTTGAAGGACAGCCTATTAATGATTATTTAGGTTATCCCCAATCTAACGGTTTAATGACAGAAACTAAATTGAGCGAGCTTAAGCAAGATCAGGGCGAACTGCAAGCCATTAAAGCCTCTTTAGAAACCGTATCAAACCAAGCTTCTGATTACGTCTCGCAATCTCAACTGCAACTGCAAAAACTCATGCAAACTTATAACGTTACTGTGAGTTTAATTAATAGCATGCAAACATTACTGGCCGATATGAACAAGTCTATCGCGCAAAATATTCGTTAATCATTTTTAAAGGACTCATTATGTCAACCACAATAGGTAGCACTCATACTATTCGCGATCAAGACAGAACAGATTACCAGCAAAATTACATTTCCCGTCAAGGCGACAATGTATTATCTGGTGGTATCGCCGTACTTTATATGTTCATGAACTTACTCTCTGAAATGGCCGATTCCATGTACGCCGATATGCAAGCACAGTCTGATATTACCCGTGAGGCACAAAGTTATGCCAACCGCGTTGATAGCGCTATCGCAACAGCAGCAAAAGATGGCGACAAAGGTAAAGCGAGCATTGATGCTGAAACTTATCAGTACATGAAAGACAACAACATCACCATCGAAGGCAAAACCATCGACGATTACCTTGGTGTTACAGACTCAACGGGAGCAACAGCAAAAAAATTAGACCAAGGTGAACTGCAAGCCGTAAAAGCCTCACTAGAAACCGTATCAAATCAAGCCTCTGATTATGTATCGCAATCACAATTACAGCTACAAAAACTCATGCAAACTTACAATGTCACTGTGAGCTTAATTAACAGTATGCAGACTTTACTTGCTGATATGAATAAGTCCATTGCACAAAATATACGTTAATAGGCTCACTAGAAAAGCAACATTAGAGGCGTTTATGCAACAACAAGAATTCGATACTTTACAGCAATTTTTAAAACGTGGAGGCTCACTGACCATGCTAGCCGATACCAATCCACAAGACTTAAGTACCTTATATCAATATGCATTACAACTCATGAGTTGCAATGATTTTGAAGCAGCGAAGCGCATCTTGTATTTACTTATGCGCCTAGATCACTGGAGTTATGATTATAACTTTAACCTTGGGATCTGTTACCAACAAACAGGCGCCCATGAAGAAGCCATTTTTTGTTTTGGGCGCGCAGGAACCATTGAAGTCGATAAGCCATTTAGCGCCTATCGAGCGGCCCTGAGTTATATCCAATTAGGTAACTTAAAAAGTGCCCAAAATGCCCTTGAGTCCGCCGTTATTTGGTGCCACAGCCATGCTCAGTATGCCGATATTAAAAAAGATGTTGAAAATCAGCTTAAAACTATAAAAGGGGCGACACAATGACAACCAGTGTTCAAAATGATACCAGTAACATAGTTAATCCCGCATTCATTAATGGGGTTGATCAAACACAAGCTGCAACAAAAGCAGGGCTGCCGACTTGGCAAAACAACTCTAATGCTGGAGTCCAGCAACAAACCCAGAAAAATGCCAATGTCAGCATGAAACAAGCTGAGCAAGCGCTACAAAATATTTTCAGGCAGTTTAATGCATTAATCGATCAAGCCGATAACACCGATCCAGATGCTCAGCCGTCAAAAATATCCATGAGTCTGTCTATTTTAGAAAAGACCTCCATGGATAGCATGATGCTCATGGCCACAAACTTGGGGCTAGCTACGTTTTCTAATTCCGCAGAAGCTGCTGCGAAAACCATGAAAATACAGACCGAAACACAAACTTTCTTAAAAAATCAGCAAGTCAAAGACTTTCAAGAGCAATTAGCTGCAAATATTGAAGCCGCTGATAAGGCCAAAAAAGGTGGCATAATCCAAGTGGTCTTTGATTGGGCCATTGCCACAGCAGAGGTCATTTATGGCGCGGTTAAAGTCGCGGGTGCCATCGCTACGGGCGATGTGGTCGCAGGCGCCGCTGGCGGAGCTTACATCATGGCAGGCCTTGCGGGTATGGTTAAAGCCACGGCAGAAACCCTTATTCTCATGGCTGATGAGCTCGGACTGGATGATAAAGACATCGAGAAACTCAAAAAAGTAGCCGATATTGCCGGAAAAGTGCAACTGGCCATGGAAATCACCGCTGCCGTTGTCGACTTATTCCAAGCTGGAAAAGCCATTTATGCCGCTCGTAGTGCCACAACAGCCACCCAAACCGCAATGACTCAAGCTGCTCCTCTAATAGCCCAAGAAGCAACAACTGCCGCCGCAGCACACGGCGCTTCAGCTGCGACACAAGCAGCAGCAAAAGAAGCAGCAACCCAAGCTTCAAAAGCTATTGCAGAAAATGTAGCTCAACAAGTCGCCCAACAAGTTGCTCAGCAAGTTGCCACCGAAATGCCAAAAGCCGTTGCCACTGAGGTAGCCAAAGCCATGGCTAAAAAAATAGGCCAAGAATTTGCAGAAGAAATCACTCAAGAATTAGTGCAAGAAGCCATTAAAAGGGTAGTACGAGAAGCCGTAGAGGAAGCAGCTAAAGTTGCCATCAACAAAGCCGTGGAACAAGGCATCGTTATGACCACTCAAGAAATTACTAAGCTAGCTGTAAAAGAAGCCGCTGCTGGTATGACCAAACTCGCTATCACAGCTGCCACATCAGTCGTATTCGCTACCCTTCAAGGTACGGCATCGGGCGTAGCAAAAGTCACCACAGGCGCTATCGATATGGAGCGTGCGGAACTGCAGAAAAAAATTGATGAGCTCATTCTTGAACAGGATTTTCTGCAATGGTGCTATCAATGGTTTGACGATATGAAAAAGTACCAAACCAAAATGTTAGAAGAGGCTGTGAGTAAACAAGGCGATACCCTAAGTAGCGGCTCTCAAAGCATTATGGAATCCGGTAGCTTACAAGCCAAAATAGCCAGTACCACAGTTTAATTTATTTTAATAACACTTATTAAGAGGTCAATCATATGACAACCCCTATCGATACAAGTCAATCTCCCGATCACACCAGTGGCATTAGCTACGGTGGCTACAGCACTGGCATGAATGCTATTGCAATGATCAATGAAATCATGGTGCAAATGCAAGATTTATTAGAAGAACTTCGCAATATGATGCAAGAGTACAGCCAATCTCAAAGTGATTTAGGCTGGGAAATCCAAATGGCAGGGATAAAAGAAAAGAAAGCTGGAATAGATGATGCCTATGATGCTGCGATAAAAGGCGCTTGGGCCACAATAGGCTCAGGTGCTTTATCAGTGGTAGGTTCCACTATTGGAGCAATAGGTGGAGCAAGCAGTAGTTCAATGACCCAACATATATCAAAATCAACTTCGGCTCTTTTAGACGCTGGTGGGAAAGTCACAGAAGGCGGTTTAAAGCTGGATCTCGCTGAAGACACCAAAAATGCCGATAAGAAAAGGGCTGATGGCGATCTAATTATGACGGGTGCGCAACAATACGCTAAAAATATCAGTGAACTAAGGGATCTTATTCAACAAGTTCGTCAGCAATTACAATCACTCACCAAAGATTTAGTGGAAGTAAAAGCCAAGATGGACAGCTCAGTGAATATTCGTTAAGTCCACTTCATTCCATTTAATGAGCCAATGAATATCATTGGCTCTCTTGAGGAAAAAACATCATGGATCCTGTAACACGTTACCTCGCCCGCCAAGGCATTAAAACTACAGATGATTATTTCAAAAACAGTGCTCTCCATTGGGGGCAGCGCTGGGAACATCCAATGTGGTCATTAGTTTATCGAGTTGAAAAAGATGTGCTCATTTTTTGTGAATTTAAAAGTAAAGGCGATCCTGTCGGCATTAGCAGCGCCGTCTCTCAATTTATCAATAAAATACGCGTACTGCGCCGAGATATAAAGGAGATCAATGAAATCAGAGGATTAATTCTAGAGGATGGCGGCTTGCCCGAAGAAAGACTCACTCGACAAACCTTTAGAAAACAATTTCTGTTACAAGGCGGTAAAGAAAGAATGATTGATGGCGATAATTGGCTCGTTTACTGAACAGAGTAAAAAATTACACCCATACATAAGCATAAATAACAATAAAATTGTGACTCAAAGTCGAAAAAATTTTTATGATAAAAAGTGATGAGCCACCTTAACAATGAATAACCGCAGGAAATAGTATGAGTAACATCATTAACCTACAAACCAACCAAGCTTTCCATATATTAGCTGAAGCTTTTTTCAAACACCAATCATTGCCCTATCAACGCAGTGATATGTATGATCTTGCCCTCTCCTTACCCGGCGAAGAAGCAACCCCGCTTGTTCTGATGCCACTCAACCAGAACACTGGCATTTTGCTCAGTAAGGTCTCTTTAGATTCAACCATCGATGAAGAGGTTTTACGTTTCTTTATGACACGAAATCAGTTTAACCAACAATCATGTATTCAATATGCCCTTAATACCGATCAGGATGGCAACACTCATATTATGGCGCAAAGTCAATTTAACCTTCAAGCCATAGAGCTACCTGATCTAATCAATATTTACGAAAATTACATTACAGAACTCACACTGATTTCCCGTCAACTAGAAACACTAAAGAGGGCATAACATGCCAATAGAGATAAATGCAGCACAACCCCAAACATTAGGAATTAACCCCTATGCCGATGATTTAGGCCAGGTAACTGCTACTTCAAAAAGTGAATACAAAAAAGATTTAGCCCTTGTACAAAAATTTGCTCAAGATAATCTAAGTCAAGAACTATCCGGGCTCGATAAAAAGGAACAAAAAAAGGTCATCACGACCACTATTTTAACTCTGCCAGATATCGAAAAGGGTGAGGTTAAAGGTACAAAATATCAAAGCACTGCACAAATTGTATACAATTACGCCAAAACAATTAGAGCAACACTATCAGCTCCAATTAATGAAAACAAACTTTCCAAAGAAAACCTAACAAGAAAAGAGGGTGATGAACTTCGAGAAGCAATTAAATCAGGAAAAGGAAAATTAAGCCCAGGTAACAACATTGAACTTAAAGGAAAAAACCTTTCATTTGAATTTAATGTCAAACCACACTCAGTCTCAACACGTGAAACGATAAATAAGTCTAGCATTACCAGTACGACATCTCCTTGGGGAACTGGTATTACCAGCTTGGCAGGTAAAGCGACTGGTAAGCTTGAAAACAAAAATAACATGGAAAAACCTTTCCTTAGTAATCCAATGATGCGTGAGGTACAAGTCGCAGGAAAGGAATTTCATTTTGGCCGTATGGGTTATTTACAACCTGGTCAAGGAAGCACCTTCAGTCAACAAGTCGATATAATGCAACAGCGCACGGGTAAAAATGCTGGGGGGCACCACTTTGACTTACGTTTAATGAATCCAATAGAGAATAAAGACTATTTGGATGACCACAATAATACCATCCAAAATGCCAACGAAGATCGTAAAGCAGGGAAAATTATCAGTTGTACTATTCCCATTAATAAAAACAAAATTAATGCTGGCAACCTCTACGAAATGGGACTCATTACTTCCACCAATGCTTGGACAACAAACTTTCTTGATTCAACAATAAAGCAAAAAGCCTTAGCACTTCTCGGGTTAATATCTGTTATTCCACCATTGTGTTTAGGTGCACTAGGCTATTGCCAATACAAGGCCAGCCAGAACAAAGAAGCTTCAATTAATGAATGGGCCGCAGCAAAAGATGGAATTAATAATAATCTACAAAAATTTAAAGAATTGATGGAAAAAAATGATATCTCCCCTCAAGAAAACTCACTATATCAAGCGACATTATATCTTCGAGACAAAATCTATGACGGTTTGAAGCAAAATCCTCCTCAAATACCTAGCGGTACTGACGGACTGATGCTTTCCGCGCTCATGATGAAAACCGCTGACGCAGCAGGCATGTCTGTATCTGAAGGTTGTAAGAGCAATAAAGACAGAGGCACCATTGCCGATATGATGATCCAAGCTTTGGAAATTAAAAATGCCAAAAATGGTGAGAATAAATATGAACTGCTCGACTTTACCAATCCTGACGATAAAGCCATTTTCAAGCAAGTCGTTCAGGAAGCCGAAACTCGTCATACATCGGCAAACAATACTGGTGTACCTGGTAATATGTTTGCCTCTGGAGACTTTAGAGGCATTCTTGGCGCTGGAGGCATGTTCTCATTCATAGGCATTGGTCCTCTAGGTAAAGCATAATGACAGGCACCTTTATCACTTTCCGATTGGGTAAATGACATCTGTCATAAACAAAAATTAGCCATCAACTGATGGCTAATTTTATGAACTACTTTTGCTAAAAAAGTCACTTACGCTTCATTTTCAATGTCCTTACCACCAGCTTCTTCAGCTGTTGCCTCTTCAACAGGCGGATTTAAAATCGCATCAAGTGGCGGCATGATGTCTCTATCGACAAAGATATCTAGATCTTTCATTAGAATAGCCTTGATATCACCGATCTCTACCGTTTGATCATCAAGGGAGCCCGCTTGGATAACCGTCATCAACTCTTGACTAATCGCCAACAAATCCTCTTTTATCGCGGCTTGTAACTTAGGTAGAATAAGGCCTAGCTGAATACGAAAAGCAATTTCATCTGACATAACACTCTCCTTCTCTGACTCTTAATATTAAAAATGAAGCAATAAGACTGAAAAGCATCCACTCAAAAATGAATGAATACAAGACAATTCACTATACCCAATAACACCAAAGAAGCTAAAAAAAGAGAAAACTGACAGGAGGAAATAAAAATTTAAAATCAGACTGTTAAAATGAAAAGTAAAAATAAAACCAATAAAATTTCAAATTGGCTATTAATTAAACAAGATAAAAAAACAAATAAATGACAAATTAACCATCAGTGTCCTACATAAAACAAAAATAAAATCACTTTAATTCACATTAATTAGGCTCCTCATCATAATCCACATCCATCACAAAACGCAGTAAATCGGCGACAGGTTCAAACAGGCTTTCGGGGATCACATCACCCGGTTTCACCTCTTTATACAAGGCCCTAGCCAAAGGCACATTTTCCACTATTGGTACCCCTGCCTTTTCAGCCATTTTGATAATATGCAGTGCCATATGATCTTTAGCCTTTTCTGTCACTTTAGGCAAAGGGGTTTCCCCTTCTTTATAATAAATACAGACCGCAAAATGAGTCGGGTTTCGCACCACAGCGGTCGCGGCCTTGACATTGCCTGCGGCGCCGCTGTTAATTTCTCGTCCTACCTCCTTACGCTTATGCTTCATTTCCGCATTCCCTTCGGCATTTTTATGCTCTTGCTTAGTATCTTCCTTAGACATTCTCAACTGCTTCATTACCGTAAAACGCTGAAAACCATAATCCGCCAAAGCAAACACTAAATAACAAGCAATAAAACTCATCCACAGCCAAGTGCCCATCTGAAACGTCACCATTAATCCACAGGTCTCACCACACAAAGGTAAATATTGAAATGAATTAACATATTGATGTAAAAGATAATAAAATACACAGCTCAGCACGATCACTTTCGTTAAGTTTTTAGCAAACTCAAATAAACTTTTAAACGACACTAACTGCTTCGCATTTTGCAACACATTTAGCTTTTTAAAGCTGGGCATCACTGCTTTTGACGCCATCAAAGGACCAATTTGAATTAACGTTGATATGACCGTTGTCGCGGCTAACAGTAAACCCAATCCTCCCACATAGCGAACAAACAAATCGACAAATTCATTAATCACCAAACCCGATGCTTGTTCTAACGGTAGATTAACACTGCTTATCATGACATCAATCATTTGAATGATGGCTTGAAACATTTCGCGACCATTATAAAAAAAATAGCCTAAAATAACGGCCATTTGTATACCAGTCAGCACTTCTTGGCTCTTAATAACCTGCCCTTCTTTACGGGCATCTTTTATTTTCTTAGGTGTGGGTTTCTCTGTTTTTTCTGACATAACGACCCGCTACTGAGCTGTACCAAATAAAATAAATAGTTGACCAATTTCTTTTTCAAAAGCGTGTATTTGCTGTAAATAATGAGATAAAGCAAAATCAATGCTGTACAGCAGTAACAGCAAGACTAAACCACTCTTTATTGGCATCGCTAAAAAGAAGACGTTTAATTGTTGAGCAGAGCGGTTCACTAATCCTAATGCTAAATCAACCAAAATCATGATCACAATCGCAGGCATCGCAAAGCTTAAGCACAACGTCGACATGAGTCGCCATTGTTTATTAATAAAATCCAGTAAATCACTTGAAAAGAACAGTTCCGATCCAACAGGTAATTGATTATATGACTGATAAAGAGACGTCAAAAGTTCATTAAAACCGCCAGAGACAAGGAACAATACCGTGAGCACTTGCGTAAACAAAATACCATAAATAGAAGATTGCACATTCATTAACGGGTTAAGCACTGTGGCCATCGATGCACCGCGCATATTATCTATCACAAACCCTGCCATATCGATTGCCCAGAAAGGGATCGCCGCGCAAAAGCCTAATAGGAAACCGATAATAATTTCTTTAGTAAACAGTTTGACGAGAAACCACATATCCCCTTGCATCAAAGTATCTTGCATGTCACTTAAAACAGGAATAACAGGCATCGCAAATAAAAAGACTAATGCATTACGAATTAAGGTACTGCTCATTGCTCCGCCCTTGAAGATAGGCAAGAGTAACATCATGCCCAATGGGCGCATCATGCACAATGCAACAACAGGTAAGTACTGCATTGGGTTATCCATCAATAACCTCGCACATGAGTCATGTCATCCCATGCCATTGCGGCATCAAGCCATAAACCCCTGCATTGATACTGATTTAAATGAGTCATTATGGAATTAATCACTAGCCTCCTCGCATGTGGCTAATTTGATCAAATGTCATCGTGGCATAACTTAATAAAGCACTACCCATCCAATGATAAGAAGCCACCAGCGTAATGCAAACCGCCACTAACTTAATCAAAAACTGCAAGGTTTGATCTTGAATTTGAGTCAATGCTTGCACAAGGCTTACCATCACACCAACCACAGATGCCACCACCACCACAGGTAACGACAGCAAAAGCACAATCCAAAGCAGTTCAGAGGTCAATTTAATAATTAATGCTTCACTCATATCAATCCTGTTGTATCAAACTGCAGCTCACCAACTTAATTTCAACCAATGGGCAATCAGCATTACGCCTTGGCCAAATTCCATATCTAGCAATTGTCATGAAAAAGAAATCATTAGCTGCCCCACCAGCTTTTCCCATCCCCCCATTAAAATGAAGATAAGCAACTTAAAAGGGAGTGAAATAGTCATCGGTGATACCATCATCATACCCATGGCTAATAAAATATTGGATACCACTAAATCAATGGCAATAAAGGGCAAATAAAGTAATAAGCCGATTTTAAAGGCTTCAATAAGCTGGCTTAACGCAAAGGCTGGGATCATGACCAGTAATGACTCTTTTGATAAGATGTCATGATATTTCTGTGGCCAAATTTTTTGACCCACATTAATAAAAAAATAAGACTGTTTTGTGCTGGTGTTACGCGCTAAAAACTCACGATAAGGCACCAATACTTGCGTATCAACCTTACTCATTAAATTAGGATCATCAAGGGTTATTGGTGAGACTTCAAGACTATCGTTGACAGCCATTCCTATAGGCGCCATCGTGAATAAAGTTAATACCAAAGCTAAACCATAAATCGCCATATTCGGCGGAATTTGCTGGATCCCCAAGGCATTTCGTAACATTGCAAAGACAATCGCAAGTTTAAGAAAAGAGGTCCCCATTACAGCAAACAGCGGCAATAAAGATAAGCCAAACAACAAGATTATCAGCTGAAAAGGTTGATCGAGTATCGCCATCTGGCATCTCCTTTAGTCTAAGATGCCATGATGACGGTATTGGGTTTTTAGCACTATCAGGTGAAAACCTGACATCAACAAAATGAAGGCGATTCAACTCAATTTAAATAGTCTTCTATTTGAACTAACAACCCTCCACGCCCGCGCAACAATTTACCTATAGCGATGACATCAGCACCATGGGCAAGCTGTGCTTGACTGTACATCTTGATGTCACCCGATAAACGATCCCCTTCCATCATACTACCAATTTGAGCAAGAGATAATTTTATGCTCGCCAACTTGGCAACAACAGGCGGATACATAAACTCTAATTTATGACTCACTTGTTCGATGATAATACCATTTTCATCAATATCATCGAGTGATACCACAGCAATAGGCCTATCCCACCATAATAGGGACTGGCCTTGTTCAGGCTTAACATCCCCTTTGAGCCACTGCCCTTCACTCACTTGCACGCGTTTAATCTCAGCACTGGATTGCTCAATGTACCCAGCAATTAAACTCAGCTCCACTAAGGGCTCTTGTCCACGAAAAGGTGACCATTGACTTATCATGTCTTGATATAAATGAACGGGGATATTCAATAAAGCACACTCCACGCCATCAAACGTCATCAATGGGTATATATCATCAGGCAATACCTTAGATATTGGCGTCACCTCCAGTAGCTCTCCCAGCCAGTCACCAGCAGGTTCAAAAAGAACAGCAGAAACACATGCCAGTAATTCATCAGGTAAATCACTCGGCTCTGGCAGCCCAGAATAGTTTTCAACCAGCACTTGCCAATCGGCATGACGACACCAAACCCCGGCATGTTGTGATTGCCCTTTCATTGGCCAAAAAAAACCCTCCCCAGATAAACGGGCAAGCTCAATTTTACAACGTTCACTTTGTAATCCCGTTCCAATTAATTGACTTAAACTCAATAACTCATTCGCCGACACGTTTCACCTCCAATGTCACAGGAATAGGGCGTGTTTGTAATTGTTCACTTAATTTACTTGCCACTTTATTGAGTGCATTCTCTTGCCGTTCATTGGCAGGAAACAGCTTTATCTCAGCCTTATTTTGACGGTAATTAGCTTGGATCACTAACCCCATCATTGGGCCATTCAACAAGCGATAACATAACATATCGCCTTGTCGCATGATCTCTGCACTGCCTTTACGAAAAACGCCCCCCTCTTGATTTAACATATCAAGATCGGCTTTATTGATACTGCTGCGTGCTTGTTTATCCAGATCTTTTGATGTCGACATACAAAGTGAAAAGCGATTACGCAGCTCAGGATCTGTCTCCCCTCGTTCTTCAACTGCCATGACTCGCATGAAATGTGCCTTATCGACACCCAGACTATGACTCATCAAGCACCACCTTTAGTTTTTCTTGATCTTTTATGAGTTTTTGAATATCAAAATTCAACTTCACTATCGCTTGCTCGACATCGGCGAGTCGTTCTTTATGCTCAAGAATTGACTGCGCTAATGCCCGTTCTTTCTGATACTTTCTTGCTAAAGCAAATTTAAAATCATCAAATTCACTCGGTGTTAAACTGTCTTCAGGTAACGTTTGCTCACGTATCGCCAATAACACCGCATTTCTTTGCTCAGTGACCTCTCGAATATCCTGCATAATACTGGTACATTGTGCTTCTAGTTCAACCAATAGCCGTCTTAATTTATCTTCTTTCTGCTTACGAATAATCACTAAGCGAGACAGCATTTTCTTATCGGCTTCATCAATATCAATGCTTGGCATTCCCTCGACTCCCTAACCTAGCTCACCACATCAGCGAATAGTGAAATGGTGTCCTCAAAAGGGCTATGCTCATCGACATCTTGCTGTAACTTTCTGTAAAAAAAGCCTCTGACATCATTGATTTTTCTTACCGCTTCATCAGTAATTATTGCATTAAGCCGCTTAATCAAATCCAACACCTAACGAACCACATCAGCAAGTAGCGAAATGGTGTCTTCAAAAGGACTGTGCTCATCGACATCTTGCTGTAACTTTCTGTAAAAAAAGCCTCTGACATCATTGATTTTTCTTACCGCTTCATCAGT
>NZ_CANLKR010000025.1 GCF_947491715.1 uncultured Shewanella sp.
AAAGGGTTAGCTGTTACGGGGGAGCAGAGATGTTTAATTGTTTTGTCTTATTTCGTCACATAGAGGGTTAGCTGTTACGAGGGAGCAGAGATGTTTAATTGTTTTGTCTTATCTCGTCACATAGAGGGTTAGCTGTTATGAGCTGTTATGGATCAATTGAGACATTAGATTGTTTCGTCATCGTCACTCATGTCACTCATCATATTGACATAAAGGGTTAGCTGTTACGAGGGAGCAGAGATGTTTAATTGTTTTGTCTTATTTCGTCACATAGAGGGTTAGCTGTTATGAATAATGAAGTGAAGCAGAATATGTTTTTGCGCTACCTGTCAAGTCGAAGTGCATTAGAAAACATCATGGTACCTATCATTCTTTATACCGTAATGTTTTGGTGTTTTGGTGCCGGCTGGGCGGTGATTTCTACAGCCATATATGGTGTTTGCGTTGCGCTCATTCGAAAGGGGGAAAACACGCTGTCTGTGGTGCTATTACTGCTTTTTTCTGGTGGGTGCCATTATGCGTTTTCTAAAGGGTTTACTCCGTTTGGTATAACACAAGAAAGTGTCTTTTTATCGGTGAGCAGTGCGGTGAGTATGTTGGTGATCTTGAGCGCTTATTCATTAGTGAATCGTCCAATGATCAAGGGATTAGCAGAATCAGGGTTACCGTATCTTAAAACCTTACCCATTAGCGAGACAGCTTTATATCACAGGGTGTGGCATGAAGTGTCAATGGTGTGGATCATCGCCCAAGCCATTAAATTGCTTGTGGTACTGATCTGGGCTCAAGAAGGCAATAAGAGCCTAGATATGATTGTTTTTTTATTTAGTTGGCCTTACACGGTGGCCTTGATAGCGTTCAGCGTGAAATGGCCTAAGAAGCGATGGCAGCGTGCTCTGTAAGGTGTGTTGTTCTTTTATTAATATTAAACAGGTATACGAATATGAAGCAAACAATGAATCAATCTGTTGTCCTAGCCAAACATCCTGAAGGGGTGGTTGAACTCAGTGATTTTCGTATTGAAGAGCAACCACTGCAAACACTTAAAGAAGGAGAAGTATTAATAGAAAATCATTGGTTATCTATTGATCCTTATGTTCGTCCTAGGCTCAATAAAGATGTATCTATGGTGAATCCCATTCATCTTGGCGAGGTGATCCAAGGTGAAGCGGTTGGATTTGTGCATGAGTCTAAAAATCCTCAAGTGAAAGCGGGGCAATGGGTCTTTCTATTGTCAGCTTGGCAGCGTTATTTTGTGACGAATGGTAAAAACACGATTATTTTACCTTTGCCTGAAACCTCATTACCTAAATCGGTCTTTTTAGGCCCCCTTGGCACAGCAGGAAGGGCGGCTTATTTTGGCATGAACCGAATAGCAAAACCTCAGAAAGGGGAAACGGTTGTGATTTCGGCCGCATCGGGTGCGGTGGGCTCAGTGGCTGGACAAATTGCGAAAATGGCTGGCGCACATGTGGTCGGTATTGCCGGAGGGGAGGAGAAATGTCGTTATGTGCTTGACGAATTAGGCTTTGATGCTTGTGTTGACTATAAAGCGAAAGATTTTAAAGTGCAGTTGCGTCAAGCCTGTCTTGATGGCGTTGATGTGTATTTTGAAAACGTGGGAGGCAAGGTGTCTACTTTTGTTGCTCAGTTACTCAATGAAGGTGCGCGTGTTCCGGTTTGCGGGAACATTTCAAAATACAATAAAGCGAATGTACAAGCCGGGGGGCCAGAGCAATTTTTCCAATCATTACCGAGTGCGCCTCATGCACAATTCTTTCTGGTGACACAATGGCTTAAAGATTACCCAGAATCTGATCCTTGGTTATTGAATGCCGTTGAATCAGGACAAATTAAATATCGAGAAACTGTTCATCATGGACTTATCCAAGCACCTCAAGCCTTTGCGGATTTATTTGAGGGGCTAAATAGGGGAAAGCAATTGGTCAAAATGTAATGGGGAGCACTGCTGACAAGGAGCTGTCAGCAAATCATTATGTGGGGGAGAATGATCGAAGTGGGTAATATTATGAAAAAAAATGTAAAAAAAATATCACTCTTTGTGTTAGCGGGATTAATGGTGATTGGTGGAAGTTATTGGTTGAGTTATGGCCGCTATTTTCAAACAACGGACAATGCTTATGTGACAAACGATATCACTAAGTTAAGTGCCAGAACATCTGGGGTGGTGATGGTGTCGTATATTCATGATAATCAAGTTGTGAAGAAAGGCCAATTGTTATTAGTGCTGGATGATAGCGATCAAAAAGTGACTTTGCAAAGAATGCAAGCCAATGTAGAACAAGTGTTGTCAGAAATTGACAATGCGAAAGCTGAGTACCAAATGCAGCTTAGCAAAGTGGCAGAGTTTCAATCACAAACAAAGTTAGACTTAGCAAATGAAGGTTATACTAAGCAACAATATCAACGCTATATGGCGTTATTGAAAAAACACTTTGTCGCGCAAGGGGATGTCGATAATGAGGAACTTAAATATACCCAAGCCAAAATCCAATATCGAAAAGATAGTCAAAGTTTAAAAACCCAGCAAGATCAATTGAAAGTCTTGGCGAGCAATGTGAAACAATCTCAAGCCAGTTTATCTGAAGCGAAGGCTAATTTAGCACAGGCCAAGTTAGATCTCAGTTACACTCGTATTATGTCCCCGATTGATGGTGTGATAAGTGATCGCAGTGAGCAAGTAGGTACTATGGTTCAATCAGGGGAAACGATTGCGAGCATTGTTTCAGCTAAACCCGTTTGGATTGTGGCCAATTTTAAAGAAACCCAGCGAGCGCATATGAAAGTGGGTCAAAATGTGAAAATAAACCTCGATGCCTATCCTGATCAAACCTTTTATGGGAAAGTGAGCAGTGTTTCCCCCGCAACAGGCTCAACCTTTGCTTTATTGCCTGTGGATAATGCAACGGGGAATTTTACTAAGGTGGTGCAGCGTCTTCCTGTACGGATTGCTTTTGATCACATTCAACATTTAGCCAGCGGTTTGTCTGCAACTGTGACTGTTGATACCCGTGTCTAATGAAGGATCATTTCCCTGTTTTTTTGTTGTCAATGCCCTCTAGTTTATGTTTTTTAACTTTATTTTTACGTAAACGAATATTTAGCATTTCAACGGTAACAGAAAAAGCCATGGCAAAGTAAATATAAGGTTTAGGAACATGAATATCGACCCCTTCAAGCATGAGAGTCAATCCAATTAATATCAGAAAAGATAAGGCTAACATTTTCAACGTGGGATTGGCATCTACGAATTCATTGATCCTTTTAGCTGCAAATAACATCACAATGACAGTGAGAATAATGGCGGTCGCCATAATAGAAAGATCTTGAACCAGTCCAATAGCGGTGAGCACAGAATCAAAGGAAAAAATGGCATCGAGCGCGGCAATTTGTAATAAGACCAATCCCATACTCGAGGCAATCCGAGTGGTTGTCATCTCGCCATGTTCATTAAAGCTATTATGAATTTCATGAGTCGATTTCGCCATTAAAAACATACCTCCGCCAATGAGGATGATGTCTCTTCCTGAAATGCCATGTTCAAAAATACTGAACCAAGGTGTGGTTAGTGAAGCGATGGCGGCTAAAGAAAACAGTAATAATAACCGTGTGCACATTGCCAGTAATAAGCCGATATTACGAGCAATATTCCGTTGATGGACAGGAAGTCGTCCCACCAAAATACCGATAAAAATAATATTATCGATCCCAAGCACAATTTCTAGAGCGGTTAATGTGGCTAACGCTACCCAAGCTTCTGGGCTGGCTAAAAGGTGATACATTAGGATAAAGATCCTTTGTTGGTAGCAGAGCGTCTGTTAGTGAAAGAGTAAACGTCAAATAATGATTAATCAAGGGGGTTATTTTTCTCAAGATCCTTAAATGTCTCGGGCTTTAGCGATAACAAACACAATGCTGAGGTAAGAGGGTTGAGTGATATGACATTTTATAAATGTCTTCTTTTATGTTGCTTCTTAAAAGTGGGTATAAAAGAAGGCAATGTCTATTAGTTTGACTGCAGTCACACACTTTAAGTGATAATAACTATATTGTTACAAATGTATCTACTTTTTATGGTGTAATGAATTAAGGTAACAATTGCTAGCTTCTATTGGCTAAAAGCAGTGTGAAGGTTCGTCTACTTTTTATTACTTTATTCATTTCTATATCAAAGTCTCATTTAAATTTTTTTTACATATGTATCCTTGTCGCGCTTTTCGATATTGCCTGTTTTGCTCTTACCTAACTCAAGTGCGGAGTGATAATAGTGGAATACTCCGAAAGACGAATAGAAATGGTTATTTTGTGTTATCTAGGAGTTGTATTATGTTATTTCGTACTCAATGTGCGGCACTGCTTGTTGCCTCTTTGTTTGCGGGTCAATCTTTCGCTGAAACCTATGGTGTTAGAGGCAGTATTTTGCATTTTTTAAGTGATCCTGCACAAACAGCGGAAGTGGAAAACAGCTATGAATATATTGAAGATGGTTTATTGGTGGTCAGAAATGGTAAAGTTGTGGATGTGAAGCCTTATCGCCAACGTCACTCTCAGCGCTTTTCACGTATCGAAGATTACAGTGGTAAGTTGATCATGCCCGGTTTTATTGATACCCACGTGCATTACCCACAAACACAAATGATAGCCTCTTATGGAGAGCAATTATTGGAGTGGTTAGAGACGTATACTTTTCCGACAGAAAGGCAATTTGAGGACAAGGCACATGCTACAAAAGTGTCGAAGCTATTCTTAAATGAGTTGGTGAAAAATGGCACAACCAGTGCACTCGTCTTTGGCACGGTTCACCCGCAATCGGTTGATGCATTATTTGAGGAAACAGAGAAGTTAAATATGCGCTTGATTGCTGGTAAAGTGATGATGGACAGAAATGCGCCGAGTTATTTATTGGATACCGCCGATTCTAGCTATGAACAGAGTAAGGCGCTTATCGAAAAATGGCATAATAAAGGACGTTTACAATACGCTATTACCCCGCGTTTTGCGCCTACCTCAACACCTGAGCAGTTAACGGCTGCTGGTCGATTGAAAGCTGAATATCCTGATGTTTATGTACATACGCATTTATCTGAAAATACGAATGAAATTGCTTGGGTGAATGAGCTATTTCCAGCTAGAGACGGGTACTTCGATGTTTATCAGCATTATGGTTTAGCGGGTGATAAATCTGTTTTTGCTCACAGTATTCATTTAACCGATGAAGAATGGGATGAATTTGAACGTACTGACTCTGTGATTTCATTTTGCCCGACCTCTAATATGTTCCTTGGCAGTGGCTTATTTAAGTTAGGAGAAGCGGAAGAACATCATGTGAGAGTCGGCTTGGGTACTGACGTCGGCGCGGGAACCAGCTTCTCTCAGCTTCGCTCTTTGAGTGAGGCTTATGGCATTATGCAATTACAGTCTAAGAAAATGTCAGCATTTAAAGGCTTGTATTTAGCCACATTAGGAAGCGCTGAAGCATTGAGCCTAGAGGACAAAATTGGCAACTTTAGCCGTCGTAAAGAAGCGGACTTTGTTGTGCTTGATTGGGCGGCGACCGATTTTCAAAAATTGCGCTATCAAGAGACCAATACATTAGAAGAGAAGCTCTTTGCGTTAATGTTACTTGGTGATGATCGTAATGTGGTTGCGACTTATGTCGCCGGTGAAAAAGTCTACCCTCAATAAAGGTTGAGTGAATAAAAAAGCCCTCAATTGATTGAGGGCGATTCATTGATTGAGAGTCGCTCATTTTTTATCATTGAAAAACCAATCATCATGGCGATGGCGTAACTGACAGGAATTAAGAATAACATGATGTGAAATTCTTTTAAGTCGGGATAAAGGCTTGGCATATCAAACCATTTAAATAGGCCTGCTATCACAAGTAGAGCGAGTGCGCCTCCTAGATTTGAACATACACAGTTTATACTTAATGCATAGGATTGCTTCGTTGTAGGCGCAAGATCGGCTGTAATAGACACAGCGGTGACGATAAAACCACTCACAATACCGAGTAAGCATAGCAATAAAAGCGTTAATACATCATTAATGGGGAAATAAATGACAAGGAGACTGATCACTAATCCTATTCCACTGATATAGGTGAGTATGATTGATCGCATATGATAGAAAGTTTTCGTGAGCCAGCCCGCAAAGGGGGAGCCAATGATATACCCAACAAAAACGGCTGCAGTGGATGATTTTGCATATAGGCTACTTGCACCGAGTTTATCTGACATGAAAGGCAATAGCCAAGAAGAGTAAAATGACACCATAGGCAGGCCGTGAAATAGCACATAAGCATAGGATCTGCTGAGATTGGGATGAGTATGATTTTTTAGCTGACTTGTTAATGCTTCATGCTGATGTAAGATGCAGGGGTAGGTCAGTGGATTGCCTTGTTTGACTTGTATGATCAACAACACCAACATAATAATCACAAGAATGCTTGGGATAATAGTAAAGAGCTTTAACGCATAGGTTGGCCCAACATTGGTTGCAAGTGGTGTGAAAAGCAGGCTTGCAAGAATGGCTGCAGCGCCGCCAAGGCTAAAAATGAAACCCGATGCCAGTGGGTAAAAGGTGGGCTTAAAGCATTTTTTAGCGACAAATAAGCTTAATACGAGGGAAAAGCTTGATGCTATGCCCATAAGCAATAAGGCAAAGGCGATGATATAAAATACTGATGAGCTGGCAAGGAGTAAAATGGCCAAGATATGTAATGTTAATACAGTGACTAAGGTGAGAAGGTAAGACAAGCGATTAATGATCAATCCCGCAAAGGGTTGAAACCCGACAAAAGCAATCCAAAAAATAAACAAGACAATATTATATTCTACCGATGATAAGTGCACGATCTCTTTGTCATTCATGGCGGGGAGGGCAATACTGGGAATAATTCGAAACATATACTGATGAAAGTAGAAACAAAGGGATAATAGCCAAGTAAACAACAGTGACGATAATCCCAGTAATGCGGGGCGTCCTTGAGTAACAGAAGTGGGACTATAGGCCATAAATTTGATTCATTTCCTCATGGTAAGAAAGCATTGTTTGACGTCAGTATTACGATTGTTAATCGTACACTTTTAGGTGGTTTCAATTATTGTTATCTTAGATGATAATAAACTTTCTGTAAAAGTTGCGTGATTTAACGCTGTGTCGTGATGAAAAATAATTGAGAATGTTTATATAAATAAAAGGATTTTATTATGTTTAAATATTTAGGGATATTATTGACCTGCTTATTTTCTTTTATGGTGCAAGCCGCTGATTATCAAATTCGTATTTATAATGGTACCGATAAGAGGGTGAGTCGTGGTAGTTTTTCTTGTATTGGAATGGATTGTTCTTTTCCAAGTAGCATTGGAGCGGGAAGTTCTGGAACGATATATGCTGATGTTGATTCAAATACAAGTTCTGCAATGATTATTTTTGAATATGGGTCTTATCAGTATGAATGCCGAGGAACCATTCGGTTTACTATTAGCAGTGGAGATATTTATGCCATATCAGGCACCCCGTCTTATATTGCTTCAGCTGGTAGCGCCGGGAATTTACCCGATTGCAATAGTGATTATTACAGTTCTAGTTCATGGCAAGTGAGTATGTATTAATGAGTCAAACCAATCTGATCAAGATCAGATTGGTTTTTATTAAAATTAATTGATTTGATTTTTAAAGGTAAAACTTGACAGTGCGTTATTCACTATTTGTTCAGCAATAATATGGTGAGCTTGGGTTGTTGGGTGGGTGATCCCCCAAAATAAATACGAATCAGAGCCATTAACGGTACAATCTGATCGTAGCGGATGTGTCTGCAAATAGTCACTTGAGGCACTGCGGTTTATATCTAAGCATGAATCGGTGACATTTTTTAGTCCATAACTTTCTGGAGAATCAATCACATTATTAAATAATGTGTAAGTATCATATAAAACAAAGTTATATCCTTGAGCTTGATAATTCGCGACTTGGTTTTTGATAAAAGCATTATATTCAGATATTTTATCTTTCACTTTAATGGCTTCTGCTGCACTGGCATATTTAAATTGTGGCGCATGGCTAGCATCGGGTAAGTTTAAAACCACCATGTTGGTAATGCCGCTGTCGATGAGCTTTTCAATGATTTCGGTAAAATCACTACTGACTTCTGCCACGCTGCGATCATAGTTGACAAAATCATTGAGGCCAAATTCAAGTGTGACTAGGCTGTCTTTAGGATCGTAGTTTTCAGCGAGTTGCATATATTGAACATATGAGTCAATTTGATCGGTCACACCGGGTAAAATAACGTATTGATCTTCACCCGCTGCACCACTAATAGCCCAATTATAAAGTGGTAAGCCCATTTGTTCAGCTAGATATTCTGTCCAGACATCACCATTTGAAAAGTGACCCAAAAACCATGAGTTATTATTTGGAAATAACCACTGGGAGGCATTATATAAATTGCCAGTATCAGAAATACTGTCGCCAAAGCTGATGACTTTATTGACTAAACTTTTATCATCATTGTCGCTGCTGATATCATTGGTCCAAATAGTTTGGTTATAGGAAAAGCGTGTGTCTGCTGCAAAAAAGGTCATATCGGAAGCGGCATAATCGGTATTTAAGGTTTTTTGGCAGCGTTCGAGTAAGGTCTCCTGACTCGTTTGGGTGTAAAACATATTTTTCCAAGAGAGACTTGAATACCAATAACCTTTGACTTTGTAATAGCTACCGTCATCGTTTAGTCCCCATTCCCAATCCGTTGCAACATCATCATGACTGTCGCTGGGTCTGTACCAACATCTCAAGTAAGTGTAGGTTTCTTTAGATTGTAATTTAACGATCTGTGAACTTGATAATGTGCTGTTAGCGGCAAAAGCTGAAAAAGAGAGTAGGCATAATGTGAGGTAGACGGCATTTTTTAGGATCATATAATGGTTTCTCCATTGCAGTTCAGGCCAATGATGTGGCTTATTAACAGCCTGAATCGATATTGTTGTCAGTTATCATCTTTGAGGAAATGTGGTTTATTGTTTTATGTATTAGGTTTTTCTAATTCAATTGATAACAATTAAATGCTATTGACGCTATTTTTATTTTGAGTTTTAACTCTAAATTGGTTTTGTTGTGTCTTTATATGGGGTTGTGTTTTCTTTTTGATTTAAACTTGTTTCAAATAATTTGTTATTTGGTTTGTTTGTGGTTTGGATGTAGATGATCCCATTCACTTACTTTCAATGCATAACTTTGTGGTAGGGATTGAAATAACAAAAATAACCACCATCTCTTTATAAATATAAGAATAAGCGCTTTGTCTCGCATTGTGGTATTTAAGGTGCAGTGATAAGCGGTAGAGGGAAGGTGATCGTTTGAACTTTAGTCATATTCGCTGGCTTGATGAGAAAGGGCAGGTTAAACCGCCAATTTATCTCTATGGAATGTTGATTTTTCTGGCTCGAGCTTGGTGCATTTGGATAGTTTCATTAACACAAGCAAGTGATAGGGCTGGGTTAGTGAGTTTACTTTATCCCCATAAAGCTGACTTTATCATGTCGTTAATGGCGGGACTGGGTGCTGTGCTTGTTTATATTTTTATTATTGCGGAACGTAAGCGTAGTCCTGAGTGGCTTCGTATTCCCTTTGGCCAAATCAAGTGGTTGTTGTTAGGATTATTATTACTTGATGGGGGATTACTCATCTCTCGGGTTATCAATAGCCACTTTTTGTACAGTTGGAGTATGGGGTTAGATGCATTACTTTTATTTTGGAGTACGCTGTATTTAGTGAAGTCAAAACGGTTATCTTTGTATTTATCAGATTGGAAAGTAGCGTCGTAATTGTACAAGATCAATGCACTTTCATGATGAAAGCGCATTGGTCTATATTGAAATATTAAGTGCACATTGAGCAATAAGGCTAATGGCTTTTTAGGGCATTATTTTTTGACCCAATTGCCTTTTTTGTTTTGATAAAATTGACCTTTCTTCGTGGCTGAAATGGCTTTTTTCGCTGCAAGGTTAGCCACTTCTGCTAATGGAATACCATTCTTTTTAGCTATTCTTTGATAAGAACTGCGACGTTCATCATTGACTCTTTTTGTTAACTTATTCACTTCGGGACTGGTTTTAACGACACCAAGGTAGCCGTTTTGCTGTTCGCCGACTTTGCCTTGCATTTTTGCATCTTGTAAGGATAGGGCAAAGGCATTAAGGCTGAAGAGTAAGACTGTTAACAGTGTTAAAATGCGCGTTTTCATGAGAGCTCCATTTGTAGGGTTAAAATAATTCATCATTAGTGAGGAGTTGATCCAGCTCTTTGTCTACTTTGATTTTAATTTCGTGTTCGATTTTCACATTTAGGTTGATCACAATCGGTTTATCTGGCGGTGCGAGTTGAACCTTTGGGGTACAGGCACTGATTAAAAACAAGGCCAGTAAACTTGTTAATCTATATTGAGGTAACGCCCTGTTAAACATTCAATTTCCTTACATCATAAAATGGCTTTTTGGTGAGTACTCTAGCGTAAGTTTAACCATATTTATTGATTGAGTGAAATATTATCGGTATTGTATTTCATCGAATGTTTTGAAGTTCATTTACTTAATTGATTTTTCTATCTCACTTTGTAATTTTCCACTGAGCTGTAGACTTCTGAGTAACTGTAAGAGGTTTTCTTCTTGGGTGTAATTAAAGTGAATAGGACGTTGAACACCTCTACTTTTTCCTTTTATGTGTGCTTTTAAAATAGCATCACCATTCGATTTCATATTTAAGTGACTGGTTAATTCACTGTATTCTAGATGTTCTAATGCTGAAAAAGCAAAATCTAAGTAAGGTTGAGATACTTTCATTTGCTCTACATTGGGGTTATTGTTGATGGCAATTAATCCGCCAGGGGGACGAGCGATAAGTTCTCCATTATTGATCGTTAGTTTATTATATTCAAACTGGATAGGTAATACCGCATCAAATAGGCCATCAGCATAGACTCCTTCCACAGGGTGCAGAGTCATTAACTGGTTTAGACTGACGCCCTGTAATAATATGTAGGCGGTTGTTTCGCCCTTTGTATTAAGCTGAAACTCCGGAATAGCTAATGTGCCTTTTAATGTATTGGCTTTGAGATTGAGTTCGAGTTGTGTGTGGTTGAGCCCTAGCGTTTTCCATAATGTTTGCCAAGCACTCGAGTGTTGAGTGATATGCTCTGATAATTTCGGTTCCGTTATTGGGTTGAGTCTTGCTTGAATATTGAGATCCGTGATGATAATGCCGGGATTAAATGCCTCGAGTGATAAGGTTAATGTGTCACATTTTAGTGGCAATTTGACTGTTTTCGTTTGCTTTTGAGCCAATTGAGAAAATTGGTAATGACATTGGGCTTGTAATTGTCCGCCTTCAAAAGGGAGGCCATTAAATTGGCCTGCAATATTATCGCTATGGGTCTTGAGTTCAAACAACCAGGGGACTGCTTTTTCCCCTTTCTGGTAACTGAGCTCAAATTGACTCATTCCTGTGAGCGATAGATCCAATGGGGTCGTTTGCGCTTCTTTTATTAAAGTGACTAATTTATTCAGTGGTCGAGTAAAGGTCAACTGGCCTGTTATTGATTGTATATTGGCGAGTGAGTTTAGTTGCACCTGATGCCGACTGTTTAAGTCAAATTCGTTGATTTTCCAGCTTTCTTTGCTGCTGATAAGGTGTTTATTGAGAGTAATGGATTGGTTTAACGAGAGGTTTTTAACATGCGCTAACTGTTGTCGTGTACCTACTTTTTTTAGTGGTAGAGATGGCTGGTTTTCCTGTAAGGGAGTGGAAGCTGGCTTGGTTTTATCGATGTTTAGATCATCAATATAAAGGGTAATTACTTGCTGTTGTGGCTGATCAATCGATGTCAAGAATGTTTGTAAGACACGTGTTGGTTCAATCGTCTCTGATTGAGGCTGTATTGAGGGCAAATCATAGGTGAGCGATAGGGCATCGGATAAGGTTATATCTAATTGTTTAACACGGGCTTGATAGTCAATGATTGCGCTTTTTTGACTCAGACTCCTTGATTGTTTAGTTATTGAATGTTCCTTATTTGTTAGGCTCTTATCGGTTAAACTTGTGTCACTTTTTCGCCATAAGGCATTCACTTTGTATGACTTAAGGTGAGTGGGGGGGACAGTGAGTGCGATAGACTGCTTTGGAAGGTAAGTGAGTCGGGTACCTGTTTCAATTGTTAAGTCATTTTTTTCGGTATCGAATTTGCGAAAATAATCTAAGGTATTGACGGTATCGCTGCTTTTGGGCGAGTCAGTTAATGGAGCAGTATTATCAATGACATTATCAAGTGTGATGGCGCCGGTACTGAGTTTGATGGGCGCGTCAAATCGAAGCTGGAATTGCTGTTGTTCCTGTTTCTTTTGTTGAACAAAAGTACCTTGGGTTGAGAGGCTAAGTTTATTCAAGGTGATATTGGTTTGAGTATGTTGCTGACTTTTGGAAGGTGAGTCTTTTTGCTCAATATTGAATACTGAGGAGTTATCGGCATGATAACTTTTTTCTGTATGGATTTTGTGTTTAATGGGCACAGGCAGTGAAAGTGTAATGGGAGAATGTTGCTGAGCATTAAATGTCCATTCTGTCGTCATATTAGATACGGAATGGGCATATGGAATGTGCAGTTCGCGCAATGTTAAGTGAGCGGTTACTTGCGGCAAGTCTATTCGAATATTCCCACGTGGTAATGTGAGTTTTTTAGCGGCAAAATTGACAGTTAAAGGCTCGGTAATCGACAGTGTGAGCAAGAAGGAAGCGTTACCTGTTGGCTTGTTTTGATTTGCTTGACTCAACTGTGTTAACAAGGTCTGTGCTTGATGAGGTAATTGAAAATAAGTGGCTAATGTCGTCAGTTGAGCCTTATTGGGCTGGAGAGTCAGAACCATGGGCTTTATTGATAAGGTTGGCTGAGTAATCGAACCAAAAATATCTATCTGCAATTGAGAGTCCTTACAACGCGAAGTGTTTACTTGCTTGTTTGTTTTAATTGCAGCCATGTTCAGTGGAATACTATTGTGATTATTCGAGTTTGTCGGTTGGGTTGTTATCAATGCATCAAGGGGAGAAATATAGAGCGGTATACCACAAAGTTGATGCATTGATTCTAGAGTGAGGGGCGCTATTCCTAGCTTTATTTGACTGTAAAGCTTGCCTGATTGTGGCAATGTTGAGTCAATAAGTTTTGATAATCGATGAGATAATAATCTCATGTCTTTGTTATTTAGTGCCGAGAGCTGGGCTTTTGCGTGTGGTTGATTGACTGTTGGCGATTGAGAAAGTGATTGTATTAAGCTTGGATCATCTAGTTGATGTGACAATCTCTTTAAACCATGTGTTAACGCGGTAAATGATATTTGACTCGAGAATGCCCATTGTGTTTCGGTGAATTGACCGGACAGTGTCCAAGTCGGCAGGTTGTCCATCAGTACCTGTGTTGAAAACTGTCCTTGATGTAAATTCAGAGATTTGAGCGTAGCGAGTTGAATAGCCTTGTGGTGATCGAGCTTTTTAAGAGAAAGGTTAATGCGTTCTATATTGAACTTAGGGAACTTTGCGAGTAATGCGACGAGATCAGAGCTGGGTGGTTGAACCTTAGGGCTTGTATTTGAGGTTCTACTGTCGTCCATCAAGGCATTCATTTTTTTGATTAGTGGTAAAAGGGTGAGGGCAATGTCGATTTTTTTTATGGTCACATTTTGAATATCATTACTTGAAAGTTGAAAAAGCGACGTTTCTTTTTTGAATTGGATATCAATATCATTTAGAGTCAATTTATCTTGGTTGATATTAATGGTGAGGTTTTCAATAGACCAGTGAGTGAGACTCTCTGCTGAGACATCTATCTTAGTAATTTGAGCGTTAAAAGGGGCTAAATAGTGATTAATGAGTTCTTTTATTAATCGTTCAACATTAAAGCTTGCCATGATAGCTAAGCCAATAAGGAAGCCAGAAGCTATAAATAAAGTCACTATAATACGCCGTTTCACTGACGGTTCTCCCTGTTACGATACATTAATCTTGTTATTACCTTTATGCTTAAGCCATTTAGCGCCCTGTTATCAAGTGGCTTAGGAATGAACTAAGGGGTTGTTTGCCATCGAATGTGGGTGGTCAACGTGTGGGTTTCATTGGGGGCCAAGGTGACACTATCATCGAGGACATTGGCCGCTTCTAAGCAGATCATAGAAAGGTAATCATCATCTCTAAAGCGTGATAAGCGTGTCGATTTTTCAATCCAAGGGTTCCATAATATCGCAGAGTGGCTGTTTTGACGTGAGACTTCGATAATGCCCTTTGGCGTGTGTAATTGCTGCAGCGGCCTTAGTTGGGTAAATACTTTATCTGTTTCTTGGGTAATCACTAGGTTATCTTGCTCTTGTGTAAAAGGGCCTTGATTGAATTCAATGAACTGGGCTTGCCCAAAACCTGTGGCTGAAAATTGATGAATATCACCAATAGAAAAATAACTGTGTAAAGCTTGGGAGAAGGTGATGGTTTTGTCATCGAGATTGGTATTAATCAGTGAGAGGCTTAAGGTGTCACTTAAGCGAAATCGGGCGCTTAATTGGGTACGGTGAGGCCAATATTCTTGTGTGCTGTCATTCAATGTTAATGTAAAGAGTAAATCGACTTCAGTCTCATTAATGTTGACTTCACTGAGTTGCCAAATTTGGGTTCGAGCAAAACCATGTTGAGGCCAATCAGGATTAGCGTGCATGCCAAACCAAGGCCAACAAATGGGGATCCCACCTCGAATGGCGCTGCCGACTTGATAATCATTGTCGCTTGAGCGCCAAAGCAGGGGCTGTTGGCCTTTAGGTTTAAAAAAATCAATTTGAGCACCTTGTTTGAAAATACGAGCCTGACAATGTTGTGTATCAATGTCGATGTATTCCAAACCGTTTTCATGCATTTTGGTGGTGACGGAGCCCATAATGCTTCCTTAATGCTACTAATTATTTGATTTTGTATAAGCTTACCGTATCTTAAGAGGAAGTGAAATCTTCATTTCAAATGCCTAAATAAAAATATGGTTTTGGATAGGTATTGGGTTTTTAAGTTGAAAGTGAATTGTATTTATTCGATGAGTGTAAACATAATTATAATTGTCAGAGGGGCAATAGCGTTGAGTGTGTATCAATTGCCACATAATTGACTCGCTTGTAAGCCAATTATGTGGCGTGGGTCTTTATTGCATTTGATTAAGCGGTAAGGTTGCGCTGAAATTGTCACCAGTTATGTTCATCTGGGTTAATTTATCCCCCTGATAGGATGTTGAGACGGTAACGTTTATCGTTTCAGTTGTATCACCTGTAAAACCTCTCGATTTGATGGTCAGTAAGCCATGACCATTAAAAGGGCCACTTTTTACTGGTAACATATTGATTTGCGTTAATGTAAATGTGTATTCTGTGATGGATGTAATATCCATGGCGCCCCAATAGGCACCTGATAGCAAAATTAACGGAGAGGTCTGACTAATACCGCTACGTTCAAAATACCAGTTACCGCTATTGTTAACCGTTATAACCGAGCTTGGAAAGTGTATGCCATTATAATCAGTGGTGCTGTTTTCTCTGCTGATATTATAAAAAAGCTGCCCTTTGATATCATTTCCATATTCATCTTCTTGTGTTGGGTTAATGTTTAATGCGGGCTCAAAAATAATTTGCCCGAAAAGGGAGGTGCCAGTTTTATAAATATTCAGGTATTGAACGATATTTTCTTCACTTTCAATGGCTTCTATGGTGACTTCTTCGTAGACTTCTGGAAATGAACCAGTTACGGCAGGTGGCAGCATAGCATCTTCTGAATCGCATTCATCAAGGGGGTAGAATACAGTGCAATAGGTCTCTATCCAAGCATAACTGGTGGTGTTTATTCTTGTACTTTCATTGATTAGCTGGTTATTGCTATTACGTGAGAGAACAAGTGGCGTTTCAAAGCGCCAGTCAGAGGTATTACTCATATTCTCCGTATGGTACACCCGCTCACTGATGATACCTAAGTCTTCGATAGCAAAGCCACTTTTATTGCTATCGATTGAATAAGTGAGTACATCCTGTATTTCATCACGCTGAAATTGAATGTTTTGACCGTTGATATCAGTAAAATTAATAGGGGTAACGTTAATACTTTTACCATTGACTATAATATCTTCATCGGCAGCTGCATAAGGAAAATTTCTTATTCCTGTGGCAAAAACCGTAAAGTTGATTTCTGTGATGTCATCTTCAAAGAAGGGGACTTCATTTTCATTGTCTGATATTGAATTAACTTCGTCTTCGTCGGCATAAAAAATGGGCGCGTATTGGATCTTTATGTTTTCCTTTTTTGGATAAAGGTTTACATTGGCTTGAAATGCTATATCGGTACTGGTTGTGTTGTTATCTTCTTCATTGCAGTTTGGGCTTGTTTCTGGGTTAAGTACATCATTAAAAATATATTGATCATCAATGATGTTTGTTGTTTCCATGCTTATGGGCATGAATAAAAATTGTGTATTTTCAGCTGAAGAGTAAGAACAAAATGAATTAGTGATTAAACTGGCAGTGTTTTTACCATGAAAGCCAAATGCCAGATCCCAGTTTTTATCGTGTTTTACGGTGTAAGTTTGGCCATTATTATGCTCAGGGTTGACCTTTGCATAATAGACTTTATCGGCGGGCAGCTGAAATAGGTTAACTGGGTTGTCATTGTTATCAGGGCTAATATTGGTTATAAAAAAATCAACCGTCATGGGGGTATTGGGGTTTTCGCCTACGGCTTTAGTGACGGTCATATAATCATTGACCTGACTTAATGGTACTTCCCAAGCATAATTAGTGGGAGGGTTAACTTGCTTTCCTGATTCATCCGAGACTTTGAAGTATGTAATAACATTGCTTTGTGAGCCATCATTATTGTTTTTGATATAGCTTAAAAACATGCTGTGGGTATGGTTTTCAAAAGGATCTTCTTCAATGTGCACAATTTCTGCAGAATGTCCTTTTAGTTTGCTTATATCATGACTGTTTTCCCAACTAATGTTATGTTTATGGGCTGAGATTTTACCGACTTTAAATTGGATGGTATTATTGTTACTGTTACCATTAGAGCCTGCGACAATCACTGTATCATTATTTAAAAAGGAAACACTGGGTTTATTGATGTTTCCTAAACCCACTGCGTCTCTTTCACTCCATTCAAGACTGTTGTCTTTGTCGTTGAATGTACCGACATGATAACGAACCTTACCGTCTATCTTATACACTAAAATGGCGGTTTTGCCATCATGGGACAGGGCGATGTTGGGAGTTTTGCCTTTATATCCATTAAAGTCGTTATTATCTTTAAAGCAGGTTTTGGAGGCTTCTATAATACATGACCAGTTTGTATTCCATTCAATAATGCCGCCATTAAGGTTACCTCGCTTAAAAAACAGCTCTTCGTTTTCATTTTGTCCTATCACAAATAGTTCACGTGTTGTGGCAGATAAAGTGCTTTTTAGGTATTCAAATGACTGATTTTCTGAATCATCATTAATGCTTGTTTCAGCATTCCACTCGATTTGATTGTATGGAGTGCGTAATCCAGAGCGATAGGCGACTGATGATGCAGTGTTACTTGTATCTGTTTTATAAAAGCTAAACAGATAATTTTCATCTGCAATCAGGCTACTTAACTGTTTTGGCGTAAAATCATGACTGAATGATGAGTTTTGGATTTGTTGCCAGTCAAATAAATGTGGATTATACAGCTCCCAGACACTTTTTAATTGAAATGAAGTTTTATTATTTTTCTCTACAAAATAGCCACTGTCATAAAAGTTATTTTTTATACTGGTTTTTCCGCTTTCGTTTTTGACCCCGGTGCAAAGGCCACCTGGTTTACATCCGGAACTTTGAACTTTTGTAAATTTAATTTCAGATATTATTTGATTTTCTGTATTTTTGACTTGATAGGTAACTTTAACCTTACTACTACAAAGGGTACTGTCATGATCCTGAAAATAGAGACCAAAATTATTGGTAAATCCAGACATGATGGTCACAGTTTCTGTTGTTTTTGAATCAATGCACTTATTTTCCCATTTATTAAAGTCATCTCTATCGATAGGGTACCATCCTGTTTTGGTAACTGGATAGCTTATACCTTTCCATTCTTTTAAGATGGTGAATTCTTGTCGTGAATATACTTCTATTTTTTTTATACTAACGCTAACTGGTTCATTGGATAAGTTTTTTAATTTTGCTTCAAGTCTTTTTCTGGTATCATCAGCTAAAGAGGAAAAAGAAAAAAATGTAATTAAGCTCAATATTAATATTAAATGATATTTATATTTTGGGTTGAATTTTTTCATACTGCCTTCTCAAATCATATTGGATTAACTTTAGTTAATTTTATCTTTATTTATATTTAATACTGTAAGTTTTAGTAACAAAATATTTAGGCTTTATATTCTAAAAATATGAGGCTGAATTCATATTTACATTTCACTATTTGAATACCTGATAAAAATAGGTTTTGGGAGTACATTGTCTGATAGTATCGAAATCTAATAAAAATTATTGGTAAATATAAAGGAATGGTGATTTTATTAGAGTCTATTTTATTCTGTGTTTTATTCTTTTCAGTTTCATATGCTAATTACCCAATTCATGTGGTAAATGTATGATTTCCATTAGGCCGTAGTCGAGTATTGTCCTTTAAAGCGTTGACACTGAATGATTAACATCATGGGGCCTGTTCTATAGACTTAAAGTACGCTATTTGGGGGTCTTGTTTAAATATACTTGGTTTACAATAGCGATTGCTGACTTCGTATGATGAGTCATTGGAGTATTGAGTGTGCTTAATCCCCATTTTTCATATAGTTTACTGATTTTTATTAATTTATCTTACTTTAAAAGGATGTAAAGCGTCCATTTCAAATGCCCAAAGAAAAATATTGGATCTTGATAGGTATTGCGTTTTTAAGCTGAAAATGAGAATAATATTGAGTTTTTACTCAAATGCATCGACAGCAATAATGACAAGAAAGGGAAGACAGTATGCCAGTTTATCAAGCACCACTGCGTGATTATCAATTTGTTTTAAATGAATTACTTAATGTATATCAGCAAGATGAGTTAAGGGGGTTTGATGAGATTGATACTGAATTAGTTAATGCCATTTTACAAGGCATGGCAGAGTTTAGTACTGAAATCATGTTGCCATTAAATCCAGTGGGGGATCTTGAAGGTTGTCGTTTGGAAGAGGGTCAAGTGAAAACAGCGACAGGGTTTAAAGTGGCTTATGAGCAATATGTTGAAAATGGTTGGGGGACGCTGACGAGTGATCCCGCTTATGGGGGCCAAGGATTACCGAATGTGGTGGGGTTGTTTATTTTAGAAATGACGGCAGCGACCAATATGTCATTTGCCATGTACCCAGGTTTAACCCATGGTGCTTATTCGGCTATTCATGCCCATGGCAGTGATGAACTCAAACAGAAGTACCTTGAAAAATTAGTCAGTGGTGAATGGGCGGGCACCATGAATTTGACGGAATCTCATGCAGGTACAGATTTAGCCTTATTGCGGACTAAAGCGCTGCCTTTGGGGGATGAAAAGTATGCCATATCGGGAGAGAAAATTTTTATCTCATCAGGCGATCATGATTTAAGTGACAATATAGTGCATTTGGTTTTGGCGAGATTACCGAATGCGCCCGCTGGCGTAAAAGGGATCTCACTATTTGCGGTGCCTAAATATTTGATTAATGATGATGGTAGTTTAGGAGAGGCAAATCAATTAAGCGCCACAGGTCTTGAACATAAAATGGGATTACACGGTAATTCCACTTGTGTGATGCTATTTGATGGTGCAGTGGGAGAGCTGGTGGGGGAAGCCCATCAAGGTTTACGAGCGATGTTTACTATGATGAATGAAGCGCGTTTAGGGGTCGGTATACAAGGATTAGCAGTGTCAAATATTGCTTATCAGAATGCGCTACTTTATGCCAAAGAGCGTATTCAGGGACGTGCGCTAAGTGGCCCTAAAGACAATGCTCAAGCTGCGGATCCCATTCTTGTACATGGTGATGTTCGCCGTATGTTATTGGCTCAAAAGGCATTCAATGAAGGTACTCGTGGATTAATGGGGCAGCAATCTTTATGGCTTGATATGGCGATAAGGCATAACGATCCTGAACAAGCTAAAGAAGGGGCAGCATTGGCGGCTTTGTTTACACCTGTTGTTAAAGGCTTTGTGACCGATCAAGCGTTTAAAGCCTGTGTCGATGCACAGCAAGTGTTTGGTGGTCATGGTTATGTCCATGAATGGGGGATGGAGCAGTTTGTTAGGGATCTGCGTATTTCAATGATCTATGAAGGGACTAATGGTGTTCAAGCATTAGATCTTGTTGGTCGTAAACTCTTGTCAGATAAAGGGGCGGCGTTGAGTTTATGGTCTGAACAGGTGAAACAGTTTATTGCTGAAAACCATCGAAATATTGCAATGCAACCTTATTTAATGGGGTTGATGCAATCGGCAGGGGATCTGGAAAAAGCCACCAGTTTTATTGCCAGTAAGGCGGAGAAATCACCTGATATCATAGGTGCAGCTTCTATGCCTTATTTACAGTTAATGGGGATCACTGTACTTGCCTGGATTTGGGCTCGAATGGCATCCATTGCGTTACAGGCATTAGATACAGGTACGCAAGAAGACGCTTTTTATCAATCTAAATTACAAACCGCGCAATTTTATATGGATTACTGGGCAGTACAAACTCAGAGTTTGCGTCTACAGGTGGAAACAAGCAGTGATAGCATTGCTGAATTTGATGACGCACTGTTTTAACATTTTACTTGTTTGCCAAGCCACACCTTGTTGTGGCTTTGTCTTTTATTGTTTTACTTTATGCGGTTTTTTGAAAGTGTAAAAAGATATTATTAGCAGGCATTTTTTCTTTTGATTGTAATGTTAATCCTTGTTTACCAGCTAATTTTTCGATCCACTCTAGTGCTTTAATGCCACTTTGGGGGTTATTTTGTTTAAGGCGTAAATCAAATTCATGATTGCTTTCACTGGTATAGTGTCCATTTTGATTAAAGGGGCCATAAATACACAGGTGACCGAGTGGCACTAAATGTTGACCCACACCATGAAAAAAGGCCTCGACCATACTATGACTCATTATGTGCAAAGTGTTTGCTGTATAGAGGGCGTCCATGGGATGGTTGATTGGCCATGGCTCTGTGACATCCAGTGATAAAGGTGGGCGCAAATTAGGGCTAGGGTATGAGGTTAACCAATATTGGATGCCTTGATGGTAAGCTGGCCTGTCACTGGTTTGCCAAATGAGGTGGGGTAAATGCTTGGCAAAATATACTGCATGTTGCCCAGTACCACTGCCAATTTCTAACACCTTATGGCTGTTGGCTAAGATCGGTAAAAGTTGCTTAAGGATAGGGGCTTTATTATTTTCACAAGCCTTTGAAAAATATTCATCTGGTATTTGTAGCATAAGGTTTTATGATCAGAAAAATAAAAAGTATGTCGTATTTTTATCTTTTTTGAAAGTGCCCCACAGCATGGGATAATTCATCGCTGTTGAAGCTTGTCGATTAGCGTATAATGACATGCCTTCTATATCAATGAGCAGTAATATGACGAAAACAGAGAAAAAAATCGACAAAAACATTCGTGAAGCACTGACGTTAGCTTGTGATGAAATCCTTGAGTTAGTCCCTGGTTTTGAATGGTTAACTCATCAAGTTGACTTTAAAAGTGTGGCGAGCACACTCAAAGTAAGCTGTATTTTTGCGACGCAAATTGCGCAAACTAACGCACTTTATGCGCAATATGATAAACAAATGAGCCAGCTGATCCAGTCGAAACTTGCGAATATAGGGATCCATTTAAAAGACATAAGGCAAATTTGTTTTGACAATGAAGAGCAGTGCTTAGCTGAGCATGGTGGTAACTGGGCATTAAGATTGGCTTGTTGAGTTCATTTTCACTTTGTTCGGTATTTCTACGCTGGATTGTAATAAATAGTCTGCTATTCCTGTCTTATACTTTAATGTTGGATGTATTAACGCTTTGATGGTAGGGAAGTATATGAATAGCTATTTATTGGTGGGCAGTATAGTGAGTTTACTTTTGTGTATTAAGCACTTGACTCTCGATAGGAAAAAAGTGCTTCTTCCTTGTTTCACCAGTGATCTAAGCTTAGAGGTTAAAACACATTTAAGTAGTTATTTCTATTTTATTGCTGTTTTTTATGTGCTTGCAACCTTAATTTTGTTGGTTTGCTGTTTAAGCCTAGTTTCGCAAATGTATGCTTATGGTTTGTTGTTATTTATCGCATTGGATTATGCCTTGTTTGCGATTTGGCAACTTTATGGAAAAATAATGAGCAGTGAAAAGCAGTCTTTTTTATTCTATTGTCATTGGATTGGTTATTTTGTTGTGACAGGATGTATTATTCTCTGGGCTTTGGATTTAGGGTAGCTGTATTCTATTTCTTGGAAGTTAACTGACTTTACCAAGCCACATTCTCATTGCCTCTTTCATTTGAAGAAATAAGGGAAGATGAAGAAATAAGGGAAGATGAAGCAAAATGTGATTAAATGACACCATTGAAAATAACTCTTCAAGTGTTACAAGTAACCACTTGAAGAGTCAGTATTATTATACAAGTGCAGACATACTTTGGTTAAAAGCTGGCTGTTAAGTTCAGGCCACTGTATGAGCTATAACCTCGGATCATAATATAATAGGTCGTTGCACTGCTCACATTAAAGGTACAGCTTTCATTATTGCCTGATAAGTATGGTCGGCAATCATAGTTTGAACGAGTAGGGTTAGTGCCTGCTCTGACATACAGGTCGGCATCTCCTGAGCCACCTGATATTTCAACCGTTAACTGACTATTGGCTGCCACGTCTATTTGATAATAAGCAGTAGAAAGCCAAGAACCACTCAAGTTTGTTTCTTCCAAGCAGTCTGTTCCACAACCTGGGTTTGGATCTGGATCTGGGTCTGGATCGGGTGTGGTTCCACCGGATAGAGAATAGACTAATTCATTTGGTGAGCTCGAAATCGCATCAGATATTTTATTTTTACTTGAACGGCTGCTGAGTAGGTTTGTCATTGCGGTGGTGGATAAACTTGGGTCTTCATCAAGATATAAAGCCACGACCCCGGCAACATGAGGCGCTGCCATAGAGGTGCCGCTAATGGTATTGGTGGCTGAATTAGAGGAGTACCAAGCAGATTTAATACTGGATCCCGGTGCATAAATGTCTAGACATGAACCGTAATTTGAGAAACTTGAACGCGAATCACTGCTAGTGGTAGAACCGACTGTGATGGCGTCTGCAGCGCGAGCAGGGGAATAGTTACAGGCATCGCTATTGTCATTGCCAGCCGCGACGACAAAGCTAATACCAGCCGCAACAGCATTATTAACAGCATTATCTAATGTTTGTGATGCACCGCCGCCTAAACTCATATTAGCGACAGAAGGGCCTGATGCATTATTCTTAACCCAGTCGATCCCTGAGACAACGCCTGATGTTGTGCCTGAACCACTACAACTTAATACTCTCACCCCGACAACATTGACATTTTTTGCAACCCCATAGGTGCTGCCACCAATTGTGCCAGCTACATGCGTTCCATGACCGTTACAGTCAGTGGCATCATTATCATTGTCGACAAAGTCATAACCACTGGATGCACGGTTGCCAAATTCGTTATGCGTATTTAATACCCCAGTGTCAACAATGTATGCAGTGACGCCAGTACCATCATAATCATAGTGATAGCTGTTGCTAAGCCCTAAATCTCTTTGATCAACTCTATCAATACCCCAGGTAGGATTGGATTGATCGCCGAGTGTATTAACAAGAGGATCAATACTGAGTATCTGATCTTGTTCTATGTACTTTACATCGGTATTTTTTTGTATTGCTGCGATTTGTTCTGCATTGGCTTTGACTAGTACACCACTAACAGTGTTGCCAAAGTTTTTAAGGACCTCAACATCATAATTATTTTCAAGTGTTATTGATTGTTGAGTAACAAAGGATTCAATTGATAGTTCGTCGTTGAGGTTTAATACACTTGGGGTGTTAAAGACAACAATATAATTATCTTTTACAGCGTTTTGCTGGTCAACTTTAATTATTTGAGCTTGATATTCGTTAGCATTAACCGAAGAACAGGAAAAAGCAGCTGCAATAGCAAGTGCGAGTAAATGTTTCTTTTGCATGATGACTCCGTATTAGGTTTAATTTTATAACGGCGTAATCAACATAGAACATTTTTATACTTGCATTCAATATCAGTATTCTTTAAATAGAATGATTTTTAAAATTAACAATAATTTAATAAAACGGTTAAATAATAACGGATTAGATGATATTTAAAGTTTTTACTTAAATATCAACTAACAATTGGTTATTTCATATTCCAAAAATAACCTATATAAAGCAACTGATTGTATTTAATTAGTTATTGCTAATATTTTGTTTTTCTATGGCTTTAAAATATATCCTTTTATTTCATGGCAAGAGGTTTTTTATTAAAAGAGTGAAATAATATTTGTATACTAGCCTATAAATACTATATTTACTTTGAATGAAGAAAGTTGTTGATAAAATTTTTTAAATTATATATGCAAAACGAACGATGATATATTTATTATGTCATTTAAAATGAAAAAGTAATGTTTTTCTGTCAAAAATGTGACCTAATACACAAATGTTCACATGACTAAGTCTCAATTGGTTTTTTATTGCTAATACGATTGCCGTAAAACGTTAGGGATAATATTCCTTGGTGAACATTAACAAGCTAAAATGAAATAAGACTGTCATCAATGGCAGTTATATTTACTGTTGCTTCTAATAACGGGAAGCCATCAATAAAAATAAAGACATTTAAGGGAATAATATGTTCATGAGAGATAGCTGCTTAATATTACTTCTAGGTTGTACATTGAATTCTGTTTATGCAGCAGAGCAGTTAATTATATCTGAGTACGTAGAAGGCAGTGGGAATAATAAGGCCGTGGAGTTATATAACACGAGTGATAATTTAATAAACTTAAATGGATACCAAATTCATTTCTATTTTAATGGAAATCAGCATTCAGGTACCAATATCGCTTTACGTGGAAGCGTTGAGGCTGGTGACGTCTTTGTTATTAGTGACGATGATGCCAGTGAGGCGATTTTGACTGTTACCGATATGACTTCATCAATGAGTTTTTTCAATGGTGATGATGCCGTTGTGTTGAGTTATCAAGGAGAAATCGTAGATAGTTTAGGCCAAGTGGGAACTGATCCTGGTGCTGAATGGGGGTCAGGGGAGCTTTCTACCAAAGATAATACCTTAAGGCGAAATGACGTTCAGCCTATAGCCGATATTATAGTGGATGATGAGGTTTCATTGGCAAATTGGTTTGGTTTCGAAAAAGATAACATCAGTGATCTAGGTTTATTTGGAGAAGGCACGCCAACAGAGCCTGAGCCAACAGAACCTTTAGTGTGTTTTGAACCTGCAATGCGTATTAATGAAATACAAGGTGCAGGTGTTGTCAGTGATTATGTTGGTGAGTCAGTGATTATAGAAGCTATTGTGGTGAGTAATAATGAATCTGGTTTTGATGGATTGTTTGTCCAGTCTCCTGATAGCGAACAAGATAGTGATCCATTCACTTCAGAAGGCATTTTTGTTTACACTGCTGACACTCCGCTAGGCTTTCAGCTGGGTGATAGAGTCCGCCTTAAAGGAACAGTGGAAGAGTATTCGACATTAACACAAGTGGCACAGGTGGAACAAAGTGTGTTGTGTGATACTCATCAAACCTTACCCAGTAGTCGGTTAGTGATGTTACCGAGAACAGATGATAGCCACTTTGAATCATTAGAAGGTATGCGAGTGCATTTTTCACAAAATCTAACGGTGAATGAAGTGTATAATTTGGGGCGCTATGGAGAAATTTTACTGGGTAGTGAGCGTCACTTTATTGGTACCCAAGTGGCAGAGCCCGGTGAGGAAGCATTAGCTATTACGGCTCGAAATGCCTTAGATTCAATCATACTAGATGATGGTTTAACAGCTCAAAATCCTGAAAGCATTCGTTTTCCTGCTCCAGAGCTAAGCGCTGAAAATACCGTAAGAGTGGGTGATATGGTGACGGATTTACATGCCATTATGCACTATGGATTTGGTGCTTATCGTCTATTACCGACAGAAAGTGTGAATTTCATTGCCATTAATCAGCGAACAGCTTCGCCGACATTACCAGAGGAAAGAGACGTTGTTTTGGCGAGTTTTAATGTGCTTAACTTTTTCAATGGTGATGGTCTTGGTGGCGGGTTTCCAACTGCTCGGGGGGCAAATGATCTGCTTGAGTTTGAACGTCAGCGGGCCAAAATTGTGGCCGCAATGTTAGCCATTAATGCCGATGTTTTCGGGTTAATGGAAATTGAAAATGATGGCTTTGATCGTTATTCTGCGATTGCGCATTTAGTTGATGCTTTAAATGACCAAGTTGGGAGTGAGCGCTATGGATTTATCTCACCTAGGCTGTCGCGTCTAGGAGATGATGAGATTTCGGTCGGTTTAATATACCGTATCGATACTGTCATGCCATTAGGTGAAGCTCAGATCTTGTCCAGTGATAATTCTCCCGTAGATGAGTTGGGTGTGCCCTTATTCAATGATGACAAGAATCGACCTATGTTAACGCAGTTATTTGGACTAGTCGATGATGACGGTGTTGTTTTTGATGAGAAATTTACGGAGCAAAATCACCAAGGTGTTATTGCACAAAATGCTTCTGCTGAATTTGTGGTGGCGGTGAATCATTTTAAATCGAAGGGAAGCAGTTGCAGCAGCATTGGGGACCCAGATCTTAATGATGGACAAGGAAACTGTAACCTGACACGAAAACGAGCTGCGATGGCTGCATCTCAGTGGTTATCGACGACGTATGCGGATAATAATATTGTATTGATGGGGGATTTAAATGCCTATGCACAAGAAGATCCTCTCACTGAATTGCGTTTATCTGGATTTTATGAGCTGTTTGATTATTTTGATAAAAATGATGCATATACCTATATTTACTCGGGGGAGTCTGGACAGTTAGATCATGCATTAGTGAATGAGGCACTCTTAGATGCTGTGATTGATGTGACACATTGGCATATTAATACCGATGAGCCTAGAGTATTAGATTATAATTTGGAGTTTAAAACTGCGTCTCAACAAGAAGATTTATATAGTGACGGTCCTTTTCGCTCGTCAGATCATGATCCCGTACTGGTTTCTTTGCAGTTTAGTGAGCCTAATCTAGCACCAATTGCTCGTTTTGATTTTTATCAAAATAGGGGATGGCTGAATGTCGAGAGTACATCTTACGATCTTGATGGTGACATTTTAAGCCATGAATGGGATTTTGGTGATGGGCACGTGGGGAGCGGTGTTAATGTTTCCCATGAGTATACGCAAAGCGGGGAATATACGGTGACATTAACGGTGACTGACGATGGTGGCTTGACGCATTCACAGACTCAAACAGTTCAAGTGATTATTACGCCTGAAGGAAAAGCACCCACTGCGATTATTCAACATCAGGCTTGGTGGTTTATTCATTTATTTACATCTTTGAGTGTTGATGAAGATGGTCATATTGAAAGCCAGTCTTGGCGTTTTGATGACGGTTTTGTATCAAGTTTTCCTTGGGTTATTCGTTTTGATAGTCAAAATCATCATGTTGAGTTGACTGTTGTGGATAATGATGGCTTAGACAATACAGCTGAGCTGTATTATTAGGTTTGTTTGCGTGGGATCTTGTTAGGTTTTATTATTGAATGATGAGTAGTACACCCTAACGCAGTGTCATGGTGATATTTTGATGTTGCGTTAGGGACTTGCCGCCTTGACATTTTTTATTCTCAATTCATCTGCAGTTTTTCTCAAATCATCTATAGTCAATAGTAGAGTGTTTATCATTAAAATCTAAGCCTTTTATTGTGTTGGATAGAATGAATGCTAAAGCAAATCAATAAATATACAGCAGTAGCAAATTTAGGAAGAGCGATATGCTACAACCCCCAATTTTTTTGAGTGCATTGATTTTAATTTGTGGGGGAGGATCTTGTTTAAAGGTGTATGGAATGAGCGATGAAAATAACATTTTTAATCGTGAGTTGAGAGGTCGCCTACTGACAGATAAGCCCACTTTAAGTGATAGCAATGTATGTAAAATGCCTGATGGACTGAATAAGTTGAAGCTCGTGTTTGTGACTGATCCCCAATATGCGCCTTATAATCCTTTTGCAAATGCACTTATTGAGATGGATTTTACCAAAAGAAGTTATGTGTTTGTGGAATTACAAAGGAAGCGATCATTTATCGGGGCATATCAATACCGAAAACTGGCTCAAAATGTGGGTTATCTTGAAGGAAAAGACGCCATTGGTTCGCATATCCTACGTTATTCGATTACTTTTGTATGTAAAAATGCATTTGAAGGACATTATATATACAGTCAGGCGCAGGAAGGGGCTTTATTTGATATTAACCAAAATATGGGGCGCTATTATATTTACCCGTAATAACATGATCTTAGTTAATTCGTTACTGGATTATATGTGTTTGAATACCGTTAACTTAATATATTAGGTTTGACCAGTATAAATGATTTTAATTGTAAGTATACATTGTTTAATAAAATGTACTCTTTTGTTTTTTATTTTGCGTTCTTAGTGTTATATTTGTTTTTTTTGGTTGCAACTATTTTGTTTTAATATTTAAAATTAAAACAAACTGAGTGAATAATATTTCTTTTCTTTCGATGAAAAAAGAAATAGGAGCTAAAAAATCAATGTTGATATTTTTATTTTGATTGTTCTTAAAGATTGTCTTATATTACTGCGTGGAAAATAAGACTGTGGGATGATAATTCCTATGAATATCGAAGTGATATCAATAGGATTAATTTATGGTTTTTCTAGTAACCCTATTGAAAACAACATCTAAAGGTCACCTTTCGATGTTTTTTTTGTATTTTAATGGGGAACTTTACACTCTCGTGTAAATATTTTGTGTTTGCTGTTATTAATTAAGTGTAAGGAAAACGAAGTCAATAACATTAAAGGTTAAAATAGATAAATAATATGACATACCCAACAATGTGTGACTGTAACGCTATTTTTAGTCGTCACTTGTGAAGGTGTGCGTACTCTTAAAACTTTCTAATCGAGTTGTAAAATGAATATATGTAAAAAATATATTTTTTGGTTAATCATACCATTAACTATGCTATTAAGTGGTTGTAATATGGGAACCCTTGATCCAAAAGGTCAAGTGGCTGCCGATGAAAAATCACTGATTATTACCGCGACATTACTCATGTTAATTGTTGTGATCCCCGTTCTCGTTATGACCTTTGTTTTTGCATGGAAATATCGGGAAAGCAATACCAAATCGACTTACTTACCCAATTGGTGTCATTCCAATAAGATTGAGTTTTGGGTATGGGGGATCCCTTGTGTCATTATTTTGATATTGGGCATCATTACATGGCGTACAACTCACGAATTAGATCCGTACAAACCGCTTGATAGCGATGTGCAGCCTATCACCATTGAGGTGGTTGCATTGGATTGGAAATGGTTGTTTATCTATCCCGAACAGAAGATTGCAACAATCAACCATATTGAGTTCCCTGAAAATGTACCAGTGAATTTCAAAATCACCTCTGATGCACCAATGAATTCGTTTTTTATTCCAAGATTGGGTGGGCAAATTTACGCCATGGCAGGAATGACGACCTTATTACATCTGATTGCTAATGAGCAGGGCACTTATCGTGGCATGTCAGCCAATATCAGTGGGGAAGGTTTCTCTGATATGACATTTACTGCTACGGCGACCTCTAAACAAGGCTTCACCGATTGGGTGAATAAAGTGAAAGCATCGGATCAGTATTTAGATAAGGAAAAATATAACACTCTGTTAGATAAGAGTATTGCCGATCCTATTCAGTATTTCTCCAATGTTGAACCGAATTTGTTTGGTCAAATTGTACATAAGTACATGATGCCAGGCATGCAAGATGATGATCATAAGTTTATTTTAAGGCAGGAATAAGATGTTTGGTAAATTAACCTGGGATTCTATCCCTTGGGATATTCCGTTACCTATGGCTGCAGTGACAATGATGATTGCTATTGTGATCTTGATTGCTGTGTTGGTAACAAAAGCGGGCAAATGGGGTTATTTGTGGCATGAGTGGATAACCTCTGTTGATCATAAGAAAATCGGTATTATGTATATGCTGGTGGCCTTTGTCATGATGTTACGGGGCTTTTCCGATGCGATTATGATGCGCCTGCAATTGGCCATTGCTTCGGGCAGCGAAGGATATCTCCCACCTGAGCATTATGACCAAATCTTTACCGCCCATGGCGTGATTATGATTTTCTTTGTGGCGATGCCACTGGTGATCGGACTTATCAATATTGTTGTTCCGCAACAAATTGGTGCACGTGATGTCGCATTTCCCTTTTTGAACTCCTTAAGTTTTTGGTTATTTTTTGTCGGTATGGCATTGGTTAACATTTCATTAGGAGTAGGAGAGTTTGCTAAAACCGGTTGGTTGGCTTATCCACCTTTGTCTGAATTAGGCACCAGTCCGGGTGTGGGGGTGGATTACTATATTTGGAGCTTACAAATCGCGGGTGTGGGCACCTTGATGACAGGGATTAACTTCTTTGTCACCATAATGAAAATGCGCTGTCCTGGTATGACATTGATGCGTATGCCCATTTTTACTTGGACGGCATTATTCACCAACATTCTGATCATTGCTGCTTTCCCTGTATTGACTGTGACGCTTGCATTATTAGCCCTGGATCGTTACATCGGGACACATTTCTTTACTGCCACTGCTGGCGGCGATCAAATGATGTACGTTAACTTGATTTGGATCTGGGGTCATCCAGAAGTTTATATTCTTATTTTGCCCGCTTTTGGTGTGTTTTCTGAAGTGGTGAGTACTTTTGCTCGCAAGAAGCTTTTTGGTTATACATCAATGGTCTATGCCTCAGCCGTGATTGCGGTATTGGCATTCAGCGTTTGGCTGCATCACTTCTTTACCATGGGGTCGGGGGCCAACGTTAACGCCTTCTTTGGTATTGCCACCATGATTATTTCTATTCCTACCGGGGTGAAAATATTTAACTGGCTGTTTACCATCTATCGTGGTCGTTTAAAAATTAACTTACCGATCATGTGGACGCTAGCCTTCTTATCGACCTTTACCATAGGCGGTATGACAGGAGTGTTATTGGCTGTTCCGGGCGCAGATTTCTTATTACACAACAGTTTGTTCCTTATTGCGCACTTCCATAACGTGATTATCGGTGGTGTGGTATTTGGTATGTTTGCGGGTTACAGCTACTGGTTCCCGAAAGCGGTTGGTTTTACCTTGGATGAGAAGTGGGGTAAACGTGCGTTTTGGTTATGGGTTTCAGGTTTCTACTTTGCCTTTATTCCGCTCTATGCACTTGGCTTCATGGGCATGACACGTCGTTTAAGCCATTATGATCCATCGACTGGATGGCAGCCGCTATTATTGGTTGCGCTAGCCGGTGCGGTGCTCATCATGTTTGGTATTGGTTGTCAACTTGTTCAGCTCTATGTGAGTATTCGTGACCGCCATTTAAATCAAGATGTGACAGGCGATCCATGGGATGGTCGTACCCTTGAATGGGCTACCAGTTCTCCTCCTGCAAACTATAACTTCCCATTCACTCCTGTGGTTGAAGATCGTGATTGTTTCTGGGATGAAAAAGAGAAAAATAATGGCAAGCGTCCAAAAGAGACACGCCAATATGTTGACATTCATATGCCGCGTAATACGGGAGCCGGCGTCATTATCTCTGCTTTTTCCTTGGTTTTTGGCTTTGCAATGATTTGGCATATTTGGTGGCTAGCGGGTGTCGGTTTACTGGGGATGTTTGTGAGCTTAATTCAACGCTGTTTTGAAACTGATGTGGATTACTACATACCAGCGGCGGAAGTGGAAGCGACTGAAAAATTGAGGGTACATAATGTCTAGTGTAGCAGTGGACACACAACAGCATCAAAGTGATCATGGCCATGATCACGAACATGATGAAAGTTCAACCACTATTTTTGGTTTTTGGATTTATATCATGAGTGACTGCATATTGTTCGCAACTTTGTTTGCAACCTATGCAGTATTGAGCAGTAACACTTTTGGTGGACCTGCAGGTCACGAAATTTTCAGTATGCCTTTCGTGCTCGTTGAAACGTTTTTACTGCTAACCAGTAGCTTTACTTATGGTTTAGCTATGCTGGCTATGCATAAAGATAAGTCTAAGCAAGTGGTAGGTTGGCTAGTGGTGACCTTCTTACTCGGGCTAGGTTTCATCTGTATGGAGCTGTATGAGTTCCATGAATTGATCACTGAGGGTCATGGCTGGCAAACCAGTGGTTTCCTATCGGCGTTCTTTGGCTTAGTGGCCACGCACGGTTTACATGTAACCTTAGGCCTTATCTGGATGATAGTGATGATGTATAGCGTATTACGTCATGGCTTAACGAAGCAGGTGAAGACACGCTTAACGTGCTTAAGTCTGTTCTGGCATTTCCTTGATATTATCTGGATTTGTGTATTTACAGTTGTTTATCTGATGGGGGCGATTACATGAGCCAGTCTAATGTCACCAGTAGCGGCGCCGATCATGGCACGTTAAAATCGTATATTGTGGGCTTTTTATTGTCGATTTTATTGACCGTTATCCCTTATTACTTAGTGGTTGAGCAAAGTCTACCGACGGTTACATTGGTTTTACTTGTCGTCGCTTTTGGTTTCGTTCAGTTATTAGTGCAATTAATTTTCTTTTTGCACTTAAACACTAAATCTGAGAAAGGTTGGAACTTTCAATCATTTGTGTTTACCGCGTTGATTGTAGTCATTCTACTTGCAGGCTCATTATGGATCATGTACAACCTCAGAATAAACATGATGTAGTCAGATTAAGCTCGCTTATTTCAGTGACAAAGCCTGGGATTATCCTGGGCAACCTTATCACTGTGATAGGCTGCTTCTTTCTTGCGTCAAAAGGAGAGTGGCATGCCGCTCTTCTGTTTAAAGTCATCATAGGGATCAGCTTAGTCATTGCCTCTGGTTGTGTTTTTAATAATTACATAGACAAAGACATTGATAAGTTGATGGAGCGTACGCAAACTCGCGTCATGGTACGTGGGTTGCTACCAGATTGGTTTGCGCTAAGTTACGGTGTGTTGTTAGGCGGTCTAGGCTTTGCCTTTTTAGCCAGCATTAACTTATTGACACTCGTAATGGGGGCTATTGGCTTTATTTTCTATGTGGGTGTATATAGCTTATGGGCTAAGCGTCATACTGAATATGGCACTGTAATCGGTGCTGTATCAGGTGCGATGCCGATGGCTGTAGGATATTGTGCAGTCAGCAATCATGTGGATGCTGGAGTGCTAACGCTGATTTTAATCAGCATTTTGTGGCAAATCCCTCATTCTTATGCGATTGGCGTGTTTCGTTCTAAGGATTATCGCAATGCGAGTATTCCTATTTTATCGGTAACAAGAGCGATATCGACAGTCAAAGTACACAGTTTGGCGTACATTATCGCGTTCAGTGTGGCATGTGTCGCACTGTATGCACTAGGGTATGCAGGTAATATTTATCTGATTTCGATGCTTGTACTCAGTGCTTGGTGGGTCAAACTGGCTTGTGAAGGTTTTTCTGCTGAAGATGATAAAAAGTGGGCGAAGAAGATGTTTTTCTTCTCCATCATTATTATCAGTATCTTTAGTTTGCTAATTGGCTTAGGTTTATAAGCGAATAGAGACTGCGTGAGTCATAAAACCATTAAAAAAGGAATGATGTTTTAAGCATCATTCCTTTTTTGTTTGGCGTATCCTAAATATGTCGATGATGTTTATCCATTCAAATTAAATGCATTTGGCCGGTTTTGGTAGACCTGCAATTTTAGTGGCTTGTTTAGCGGGGCCTTGTGGAAACAGCGTATACAAATATTTAGAGTTGCCTTTCTCACTGCCTAAGGTCTGCCCTATTGCTTTAACTAATACGCGAATGGCTGGGCTGGTTTTATATTCTAGGTAAAAATCACGTACAAAATTAATGACTTCCCAGTGAGCATCCGTAAGTTGAATATTGTCTAATTGTGCAATAACCTCGCCCAGCTCGGGAGACCAGTCGGTGACATTTTTCAAGTAACCTTGGTGATCGATTTCAATTTGTTGGTGATTAAATGTAATATGGTTTACCACGTGATGACCTTTTCGTGCTTGAGTGTTTGGTTGATAAATTCGTTATAATCTATGATGTTAAAGTGGGATAATCGAGAGGCTAATCCTCTGGCAACCACATCGTCTTTTAATAAATAAATCCTATACATTTTAAGCTGTTCTTGCCATGGTGTTTGTAATAAGGCGTAAAGCCCATTGCCGCTAAATAATAGGCTGTCATGGCTTGCAGCAAAGCGAAGGCAAGTCGCTAGGGCATTGTCTTCTGTGGCTGAATGTTGAATGTGATGTAAAATCATTAAAATACCCAAACTTGATCGGCAGTTTGTAATTGCTTTTGAATGCTGTCAGGTTGACAAACTGTGGTGGGAATAAAAAAGTCATCATCAGTTAACCCAAAAGTATCCATGCTCTCTTGGCACACGAGAATAGTGTCTATGTCGTATAAGGGTAATGCTTTAAAGGTGGCGATATAATCTTTACAGCCGATATGTTCAGGGGCCTGATTTTTGAGTAAGTTAAACAGGCCATCAGAGGTAAAAATTAAGCTGACTTCTTGCTCATAACTCGCGCTGAGTAAGGCAAGATCCAATCCTTCTCTACCCGAAGCATTATCATGGGGGCCTTTTCTGAAAATAATAGTCACTTTTTTCATTTGGTTTCCTGGACGCTTTTTCTTAAAAGCTTTTTCTTAAAAACTGAGCAATCTATCGGCTTTTTCAATACCCGTTACCAGTTCACCTAACCCTGCCATGGTAAAAGGGGGCTGCATATTCCAGTGTGAATAGCCATTGTCTTTCGCTTCGGTTTCGGCGATCACACCACGTCTTAGCGCTGCCGATGCGCAATTGACCAAAGGGATTTGGTATTGTTCGCTTAAGGTTTGCCAAGCAGCATGTAAATCAAACTCATCATTAGCCGGTGTATTAAGTTGACTGGTATTGAACACCCCGTCTTGGTAAAAGAAAATATGTAAGACATTATGGCCAGCCTCTAATACCGCTTTTGTGCAACGATAAGCTCGATAGCTAGCACTGGTACTGTATGCGGGGCTGTTGACTTGTATGATAAATTTGCTCATGTAAAAAAGGGTATACTTTAAAATAATGTGTCTATGGTAACGCAAAATCGACAATGAGGGGATTTTTTGTGTGTTAACCCTGGTTAGGAGCATTGATCTGCTTGAGGTGACTGTTTTCGATATAGTTAGCGATATTTTCAACGTTACCTGGCTGTAATTGTTTTAAATGAATATTGCCAATGCGTACGCGAATTAATCGCAACGTCGGTGATCCTACTGCGGCGGTCATTTTACGTATTTGTCGATTTTTTCCTTCACTTAGGCAGATGCTTATCCAGCTGGTGGGACCGTGTCTTGCATCGCGAATTTTTCGGCCCCGTGGTGGAAGTTTGGGCTCAGTGTTAAGTCGACGTACTTGGCAAGGCAAGGTTCGATACTTTTCGCCTTTAATGCCTATGTCCACGCCGGTTTGCAATTTTCTGATCGCATTCTCATTAATTTCGCCATCGAGCTGTACCCAATATTCTTTTTCAACATGTTTACCGCAAATATTATAGCTAAATTGACCGTCGGTGGTGAGCAATAATAACCCCTCAGAGTCATGATCGAGTCGACCAACGGCCATGGTTTTTTCAGGGAAAGGATAAAGATCACCTAATACTGGTTTGGGTCTTTTGGCTTCTTGTACAAATTGACTCAAGCATCCATAGGGTTTGAACAACTTAAAGTATTGCTGGACAGGCGCTAACTCTTCTGGATTTAAGGAGTCAATTGGCGTTGAACTCAGTATGGGAGTGGGTTGGTTATTTGTCATTGGGATCACAAGGTTTCAAGTTTGTCATGAAAGGGATAACAAAAAAGGCCCGATGAGGGCCTTTAAATGGAGCTCTGAATTATTATTCTGAGCAGTTAAACGATGATTAATCGTTATTACCAATGCCCATCAAGTTAAGCAGGGCGATAAATAGATTAATAAAATCTAAATATAATGAAACCGTTGCTCGAATATAGTTGGTTTCACCGCCATTAACGATGCGGCTCGTATCGTATAAAATAAAGCCGGTCATTAACAATGCAAGTCCAGCATTCATTGCCATAAATACCGGTCCACTACCGAGGAAAATATTGACAATAGAACCGACAATGACAATCACAAGACCTGCCACTAAGAAGCCTCTCATGAATGAAAAGTCTTTTTTAGTGGTAATGGCATAACCCGATAGTGTGATAAAAATCAGTGAGGTTAGTCCTAATGCTTGCATGATAAGCTGTGGCCCATTGGCCATGCCTGCATAATGGTTAAGGATGTAACCTAAAGAGGCACCTTGCATCCCAGTAAAAGCAAAAACCCAAAAAATACCCGATTGACCTTCGGCTTTTCTTAGCGTGACAAAAAGCAAGATTAAACTGCCAATAGAAAGTCCAAGAGACATCATTGGCCCAATTGCCATTGCCATTGCCAAGCCGGCACAAACGGCTGAAAAGGCTAATGTCATTGACAATAACATGTAGGTATTTTTTAAAAGTTTGTTTACTTGCAGTCTTGATTGATCAGCAGAATAAACCGTTTGTTGTGACATAGCTTTCTCCAAAAACAGATTGATTAAGCAAAGACAGTGTAGTGATAAAGGTGCTACTGTTCTAACATCCTGTTATTTTACAAAATCACTTACTAATTAATTAAATCATACCTCAGCCAGCGTCAAGGTTAAAGAGAGTCTGGTTAAAGTTTATACAGAAATGGCAGAAATGTCAGATAAATCGATTTTTTTGCTCATTTGTGTTCATTTAAGTCACTAACAGATCAGTAGAGTAGGCATTAAAAGAGGAATACTTTGTTAATCTAACCAATCTTTATGCAGTTTTTTGGTATCACCTAAATAATCTAATACCCAAGCCATTGCGGGAGACTGATTAGCAGCGTTCCAAGCGAGGCAACAAGGACTGGGGGCTTTTGGTCGTTCAAGTTGCTTTTCAATTAAGGCGCCGGTTTTAATAAAAGGTGCCGCAAAATGCATTGGCATATAGCCTATTCCTAGTCCTTCACGGAAACAGTTAATGGCACGGATCCAGTCTGGCACCACTAAACGGCGCTGATTTTCCAGCAGCCATGTCATGCGCTTGGGAATTTCTCTGGAGGTATCTTCTAAACAAATGGAAGGATATGGGCGCATTTCATCATCTTGCAGTGGTCGTGTAATTGCGGCTAATGGGTGGTGGTGACTCACTAGAAAAGCCCATTCAATTTCGCCCATGTCTTTAAAGTGAAACTCCCCTCCAACGGGGATGGCAGTGGTCGCCCCAATGGCAATATCACTGCGCTTAGTAGCAATGGATTCCCATACGCCATTAAATACTTCGATGCGAATAATAAGTTCGACATTTTTGAACGTACGATAAAAGTCAGCAATTAATGTGCTAATCTTGTCGGCGCGAACAATATTGTCAAAGGCGATGGACAAGGTGGGTTGCCAGCCATTGGCAATGCGTTTGGTATCACTGCGCATTTCTTCCATGTTAGTTAGCAAGCTGCGAGAATGTTTAACAAAATATTCGCCAGCAGGGGTGAGGCTGACGCTACGGTGGTGGCGCTCAAATAATATCACGCCTAATTCTTCTTCTACTTGTTTTACGGCATAACTGACCGCAGAAGGTACTTTGTGTAATTTATTGGCTGCAGCAGTGAAACTGCCGACACGCGCGACCATATCGATAAGTTGAAGTGATTGTTCTGAGAGCATTATCGGCAATTCCTTGCTATGAGATTATTTGATAGCTAAGTTCAAAAATAAACGTTTCACAAGCTTTTAGCAAATGATTAAACTGTGCTGCTGTATTACTTAGTCTTGATTTTTTAGTTTATGAATTCCATTATTGATGTTAAATATTTCTTATTTCTCGCTTATCTTGCCTTATTGAGCATGTTAGGTTTTATTGCAACCGACATGTATTTACCTGCATTCAAAGCGATCGAAACCAGCTTTGGGGCTTCATCGAGTCATGTGGCCATGTCACTAACCAGTTTTTTAGCTGGGTTAGCGTTAGGACAATTACTGTATGGCCCATTAGTGCAACGCATGGGGAAACGTGGAGCATTGATCTTAGGCTTAGTGATTTTTGGCTTAGCCAGTTTCTGGTTAGCCAGCAGTGAAACGATGCTGAGTTTTAATATAGCACGTTTTTTCCAAGCGTTGGGAGCTTGTAGCGCTGGGGTGATCTGGCAAGCCATTGTGATTGAAAAATATGATGCTGAAAAGGCACAAGGGGTCTTTGCTAATGTTATGCCTCTGGTTGCTTTATCGCCAGCATTAGCCCCTATTTTAGGTGCATTTTTATTAAACATTACGGGTTGGGAAGGGATTTTCTTTACATTAACAGGGCTGGCAATTGCACTTATTTTATTGACTTTGGTACTTGTGCCCAGTGATAAACACCTTAAAGGCACTGTCAAACCGAAAAATATTTCTTATTGCTCGATTTTAAAGAATCATCGCTATTTAGGTAATGTATTAATTTTTGGTGCTTGTTCAGGCGCCTTTTTTGCTTATTTGACCCTTTGGCCTATTGTGATGGAGCAGCATGGGTTTGCCGCAACAGAAATTGGCTTAAGCTTTATTCCACAAACTGTTATGTTTATTGTTGGGGGCTATGCCAGTAAAATTGGTATTCGTAAGCTAGGGGCAGAAAAAGCATTAAAAGTATTGCTGACTTTGTTTGCAGTATGTGTCATGGGGATAGCGGTTTGTACTCTCGTTTTTACAGGGCTCAGTTTATATCCTCTACTGATTATTTTCTCTGTATTGGCTGCCGCTAATGGGGCTATTTACCCGATTGTTGTGAACAGTGCTTTACAAGAGTTTAGTGATAATGCGGCGAAAGCAGCAGGCTTACAAAACTTTATTCAGATCAGCATTTCATTTGGCGCTTCAAGTATAGTGGCAATGTGGGCTGCAAAAGGTGAAATGGCGATTGGCGTTGGGATAAGTATTTGTGGCTTATTAGTACTCGCAGCTTATAAGCTTAGAAGCTATAAAGGTAAACGTGATTTAGCGGCAGTCGCTAGTTAGGCATTGTCCATAATAAGGCTTTGATGAGTCAATTGATGCTTAACTCATCATTCAGCCAGTTTTTTTATGCTTGGGCTTTACAAGCTAGCTTGTAGCTTATATTATTCGCCGCACTGGAGAGATGGCAGAGTGGTCGAATGCACCGGTCTTGAAAACCGGCATGGGTTTGTAGCCCATCTAGGGTTCAAATCCCTATCTCTCCGCCAAATTTAAAATAAAAAAACCTATCCTTAAAGATAGGTTTTTTTATGTCTGTAATTTAACAATGAGTTTGTAGCGCGTCTATGTAGGGTTCAAATCCCTATCTCTGTGCCAAATAAAACAAAAAAGCAACCTTAACGCTTGCCTTTTTTACATCTAGGCAATGACTCGATATAGTTGATATTGATAAGTGGGTTTGTAGCGAGTCCATGTATATGTAGGGTTCAAATCTCTATCTTTCCGCCAAATAAAACAAAAAAGCCATTGGGTAGGCAATGGGTTGATAGCATGTTCATGTTGGGGTAAGATCCTTATCTCTTTGCCACTATATAAAAATGAGCTTATAGCACCCTTATGTCGGGTTCACATTTCGTCTCTTTTTGCCCCATTCTTTTTGCATTTCGTAGGAACTTGTTTACAGCGTTATTGCTTTTGTGTAAATCGGGCGATCAATTGTGTAATGAGGCCAGGATCCCCTAAGAGTTTTGCTAATAATGCAGCGCCATCTAAGCTTGCGATAAGTTGCTGTGCACTTAATTTGGCATTTTTTTGATCAGCGAAAATGGCTACTGAGAGCCAATTGATATTATCGATAAAAAACTGTTTAACTTCTGTTTGGATCTCTTTTGGTAAGGCATCTATTTCAGCGCCTAAAATAGTACATGGACAAATTTTATTATCAATGATGATAGCGCGTTCAAAAAAGTTAGCATAGTGGTAGAGTCTTTCTTCGATATTGGTGTAATTTTCGCTGATTTTTGCTAGTGCCTCATTGACTGTAAGACGGTATCTTATTACAACGGCAATGCTTAGTTTGGCTTTGGTAGGAAAATAGTGTTCAATTTCTTCGATGCTGATATTTAATGTTGCAGCGAGTCCTGAAAAGCTAAGATTACTGTAACCACCGCTGCGGATCCCGCTTTCTGCTGAATCTAAAATTTGTTTTTTTATGCTTGTCATAGTGGTGACTCCAACGCATGGTGCTTACTTGTGGGTGGCGTTAAAAATTAAGTGGTGATCATATATTAATCACCTTCATTTGATGTGTCTAGAGAAGGAGCATCTCAGTGAGCGAAACTTCATTGGAGTTTCATTGTTTATTCTCGCTGTTATGAAGAACAAGTTGGTCGTATTATTGATTTATTGCTAATAAAGATATCCGACACATTTTAGGCTGAGTATTCCTTTAAAATATGCCAGATTTTTTCTGTTAGAGTACTTGCAGTACATCTTCTGTTGATAGGCGAGATTTTGGTAAATTTACATTATAATCTTCATCACTATGGTGATAACCAATAGCTAAAGCAACGTCACATTGATAACCGTTGAGTTCTTTTTCAAAAGCTTTGCTAATCATTTCACTATCAACACCTTCCATTGTTGTCGAATCGATACCTAAACGTGCTAAGGTATGTAAGGTGTTACCCAGTGCTAAATAAGTTTGTGCTTTTGTCCAAGTGGCATTGTTACCTGTGGCATCTGTATTACTGTCGACAAAGGCAAATCCTGCGAACGCTTGTTCTCGATTTTCGAGTTTTACACGCTTGTCTAGAATACTTTTATCCACCACTTTGGCATAGTCTTCGCGGGTATAATTGGGATTATAGGCAAACAAAATAACATGGGAACATGATTTTATATGATCTTGATTAAATTTGAATTTATTAATAAAAGTATCGTGCATACGTTGTTTTGCTTGTTCACTCTCAATGACGATGAATTTCCAAGGTTGTGAATTAATCGATGAGGCTGATAGGCGCATGGCTTCATAAATGACTTGCATCTTGTCATTTGAAACACGTTTAGAAGCATCGTAGCGTTTAGTGGTATAGCGATGGGTTAGATCGGCAAGGATGGCATGCGTCATTTTCTCTCCAAATACACATTGAGTACAAATAGAACTTTATTGAAAAGGGCATGATATTACTAAAGAGTGATGGGATAAAGAACATAACTTTAGAAACATTATCAAAGATTGATTGATAATATTCCCGTTTTCAGATTTTATGGAGAAGAGGTTGCCAATGAGCGTTGTAAAATAAAAAGAGAATAAACAGCATAGAGAGCGTTAATCGACTATGATTAATACAAACATTACTCTTTATCATATTGATAATTATTAATTTATAGGGAATGTCTATGAAAAGTTATCAAGGATTATTTCTTCTTTTCAGTACGATTATTTTGTTTGGTTGTTCTTTCAGTGACGATGCTTCTACAAATACAAATGATCGTTATTTAGTCATTGGTGGTGGTAATATCATGACTATGGCAGGTGGGATGAATGGCTCTGCTACCCCTGAGAAATATATATATGAAAAAGATTATGCTATTTTAATCAAAAATAACATCATTATCGCGATTGCTAAGTCATCTGAAATTATAGCAATGATCCCTAAAAATCAGCTAATTGATTATTTAGATTTAAAGGGGCAAACAGTATTGCCCGGTTTTATTGAACCTCATGCTCATTTGCAGTTGACCGTATCTGGGGCAGCAGTGACGAACCTAATGCCTTGCTTACCTGATAAATATCAAATTATTTATCAAAAAGACTTTGATTGGCTTTATAAGAATGAACATGTTTGTTTATTGTATATTGACGATGCTATCGAAACTTTAGCTAAGAGCAAGCCTATTAATGGTTGGTTAATTGGCAATGGACTCGATCCGTCTCGTATGATGCAAACAAAGCAATCCAAATCACTCAATGATAATCGCAATTTTTTGGCTTACCCTGCCAGTTATTTTGAAAAATATGATGATGTGTATAAGCAAACTCCGGCTTTTATTCTTGATCAATCTGGGCATCTAGCTTATGTCAATCGTATTGCTTTTGAGAAGGCTGGGATCTGTGAAAAAGTCCCCTGTGAAGGCACGAAAAATGAGATGGAACGTGCACAAATACAAGCTGCTCAATTATACGATTTCACTGATGGTGAATGGGAGATTGTCCAGACACCTGATGGGACTTGGGTTTTCTCTGGTTTGTTAAAAGAAGAGTCTGCATTTTATCCGCTTTTAGGGCATACCATCGATTGGATGAAGGGATTGCCAGGCAATCAAAAAACTGCTTTTGATCAGAAAATGCAGCAAGATATGTTACAAGTACTGAATGTCGCTTCGCAGCAGGGAGTGACGACTTTTGTTGATGGTGGAGTGTCGAGTCCACAGGTGATTACGGCTTATCAGGCGATGGCAAAATCGGCAGAGATGTCGACGCGTTTACGTGCCTTATATACCTGGGATTTTAACAAAAAAAATGCTCTGCAGGGCAAGGACAAGGATTTACCTCAAAAAGTGCCGTTCGATACTGGGTTGTTTTCAGCAGAAGGTATTAAGTTGTGGGCGGATGGCTCAACTCAAGGCTGTAGTGCCTCTCTTGTCGCTCCCTATAACACTGAAGGCTTGTGTGCTCGCTTTGGTATGGGTCATCAAAATTATACTCTGACTGAGATGAAGGATAATCTTAACGAATATGCTCAAAAAGGCTGGTATATTCATATTCATGCCAATGGCGATGCTGCCATTCGTGATGCTATTGACGCCTTATCTTCACTGGCTGATGACAATACTGCTTTTAAAAGTTTACCTAGCGTGATTATTCATTCGACGGTGAATGGAAAAAGTGGGCAAAAGGCGACGATTCCAGCACAAATTGCAGCAGCGAGAAGTCAGCGTTTACCGGCATTATCAAGTAGCCATTTAATTGGGCATGTGGCTTATTGGGGTAATGCATTTGAGAATGAGTTAGGAAAAGAGAGGGCTGCTTTTATTATTCCGACTCAAACGGAGTGGAAGGGGGGGATTCCATTGTCATTTCACAGTGATATGTCGGTGACACCACTTTATCCCTTATGGTTTGTTGAACAAGCTGTGACCCGCAGTACATGGCGCTATCCTAATTTAACTGGAGAAGGTCAACCACTCAATGAATTGGAAGTGTTAACGCCATATCAAGCATTAATGGCCGTGACAACCCATCCTGCGATGCAGCATAATATTGCAGACAAAGTGGGTTCGTTAGAGGTGGGAAAATTGGCTGATATGGTGGTATTGGCTAAAAGCCCTCTGGATGTGGATAAAACGGCTATCCATAATATTGGTGTTTCATGTACTTTTTTAAATGGTAAACGGGTTAAATGGGCAAGAATGAATAAATGGGATCATACTCGAAAAATCATTAATACATTCCAGTGCCAGATAGAAAAAGGAGTGGATAGAAGTCGTTTAATATCAAAATAATGGCAGGAAGTATTTGCTAGACACCCCGTATTAACGTTATACCCAATAGGTTAGTACAAGCGGTAAGGTAATAATGCTTAATATTGTTGAAATAAAGATAATCCCTGATATTTGAGAGGCATCTTGGGGCCTGAAAATAGAAATCCATAAGTAAGTATTAATGGCGGTTGGCATCATGCATTGTAAGATTAATATGCCTCGCATGTTGCCTTCAAAATTAAACAAGCTTGTCAATATAACGGCGACAAGTGCACCAATTAATAGATGGATTATAGAGAAGATGATCCCAATTTTAATATTGCTCAACTTAATTTGAGCCAGGCTATAGCCAAGGGTAATTAACATAAGAGGGATTGGCATACCCCCTAAGATCTGAAGTGATGAAGTAATAGGTTTAGGGAGCTGTATTTGAAAATAAATGATGCATATGGCAAGAATAACACTATAAATTGCAGGGCTGATGAAGGCTTCTTTTAAATGCCAAGTGCCAGAGGTGACTGCTGGCGTGACAATAAACATGAAAATCATGCCGATAATCACAAAAGTGACACCGTAAAGTATGCCATCATGACCAAAGGCGAGGGCACAAACGGCTAACCCGATGTTACCCACATTATTCATGCTTAAACATGAAAAATAAGTGGGAATATTCTGTTTGGTGATACGCAAAAAAAGATAAACAAACATAGCGAATAACATAAACATTAAAAATGCAGCAAAAATCATTTCTAATAACTTATTTATTTCAACATCTTGGCCAAGCATGTGAGCTAGTATCAATGCGGGGTAACCAATATGCGACATGAGTTTAGAGATCATTTTAATATCAAGCTGCTGTTTGCACATGGCAAATAAATAGCCGACAAAAGCGGCGATTAATATGGGGAATATGACTTCAATGACATTGTGAAATAACGGCAGCATAAAGGTGACATCCTATACAGAATGAATTTCTACTTATTCATTATAGGTGAATATAATGGTTGGATTATCAGGATACTGTCAAACACCACTTTTATAAGAAAAGCGGTGTTTGACATGAGATATTTTATTTTGTTTTTTTGGGGTTTTTAAATAGCTATTGGCCATTGTTTGATGAATAAATCAATACCTATGATGATTAGGGTTATTCCCATTAAACGATTAAATACCCTTTGCCATTTTCTATGCTTGATTAAGTCAGCCATTTTAGCGCCCATGATTGCCCAACTTGCGATAGAGCTGTAACAAATGACACTATAAATGCCTACAAACATAAATAATAAAATGTTTGAGTTATTGAGTCCAAAACCTGATATACCGGCAAGACAGGCTAGCCAAGCTTTAGGGTTTAACCATTGCAAAATGACTCCTTGGAAAAAGTGTGGTTTTTTACCTGCCTGTTTAAATTCAATGCTGGTTTTACTTCTGATTAATACTATCCCCATATAAACGATATAAAAGGCGCCTAAATAGCTCAATAGGATGTAGGGTAAAGAGGTCTTGAATGTGACAGTTCCTAAGCCCAAGCCAATGATAAGTAGTAATAAACTAAAACCCACAGTGGCGCCTGTAACAAAACTTAAGGTTTGACGAAAGCCATATTCAAGACCATTGGATAGGGTTATTAGGTTGACAGGCCCTGGTGTAATAGACATGGATAATGCAAAAGCACATATTGATAAGATTAATGACATAATAAAATAGATGGCTCTATAACTGATTGATAGACAGTGTAGATTGATTCAAATACAATTAAAATATCGTATAATTTGATTTCTTTGTTCGGTTTTCTTTAACTATGATTGATGAATTGAAATCTATAGCTGTGTTTGCAGAAACAGTTCGTTTTGGGTCCTTTAGAGCAGCAGCTCAACATTTAGGACTTTCTCCGTCAGTAGTGAGTCATCATATGAGCTCATTAGAATCTAGAGTGGGGTATGCACTTCTTTACCGTTCGACGCGTAAACTGTCTTTAACTCATGAGGGTAAAAAGCTATATGAGCATGCTCAGCGCATGCTTGAACAAGCCACTTTGGGTCTTCAGTCATTACCAATGGAGCCAGTAGCATTAAAAGGAAAATTGATTGTCAGTTTTCCAAGCTATTTCCTAAGTGTTGAAATTCGGGCGCGTTTAGCTCAGTTTTTAAAGAAGCATCCCCAGCTATCCATTGAATTGAAGTTTGGTGCTGAGGTTGATGATATTATTGGTAATGGTATCGATCTTGCTATTCGAGCGGGGCAGCTTAAAGACAGTGCATTAAAGTGTAAAAAAATCGCTGAAGTTGAGCGAAAGTTAGTGATTTCCAATTGTTTGTTGAAAACATTTCCTGCGCCAAAAGTATTGGAAGATATGTCAGATTTTCCTTGGATAAAACTGGCTCCTCTCCCTTTATCTCGTCCTTTTATTCATAAGCAAACAGGCCTGCAAAAAGTCATGCAATATTCGAGTCGTATTAGTGTTAATTCTTTGGACGCGATGACTGATTTTACGCTGGAAGGACTCGGTGTCAGTACGCCACCAACCAGTATGATTGATGTGGCAATTGCCAATGGGACATTAGTTGAATTACTCCCAGATTGGAAAGTCCAAAGTATCAATTTATACGCAGTATGGCCTAAAAATGTCACGACTAATAGTGCTGCATATCATTTATTGCAAGCACTGCAAGAACCCTCGTAAACATATTTTTTACTCATGACCTTTCGTCATTTTGGTGCAACTTTCTAATATTGAGCGCCTAGCATTAAAATGTTCCAAACATCGCAAAATGTACTAGTACAAACTAGTCTTAAATGAGTCGATATGGGGAAGGATAGGCTTGTCTGTAGCAAAAAACATCATGCTTTACTGTTATTTCATTTGTCGCGTTAAAGTTAACCCTTTAATGCGGATGTTTGAATCTAGCTTACGCAGTTTTGTTAACGTGACTATCCCCACTCCAGTTTTTGTTGTTTCGTACTTGTTTACATCAAAGGAGTGCAATGATGAGTGGATATTGTTACAGGGATGTCAGGCTTTTTTCGCGTTTATTTTTAATCGGTTTAACTTTTATTTCAATGACTTGTTTTGCTAATGATGAACCCCCGATCAATCCCTATTTGGCCGACTCTCCATGGCCCATGGCCCATGTCCCATCGAAATCCTTATAACCAAGCCTCTTCCCCGCTGAAGGGAATAGAGCCTAATGACAATGTGCAAGTGTCTTGGCAATCTGCTTGGCCATCAATTACTTTGGCCTTCAGTGACGATCCACATCGAGTATGGGGCTCGACATTTAAGTCTGTCTATCAAGTGGATTTAAGTGACAGTGACATTAATAAATTGGCGACTCAAGCGCTTAATCAGCCCGAAAATGGTATTTCAGGTGCCTACACCTTAGTGGATAGCGAAGGGAAATTCTTCTCACCCAGAGATTTGATATTATCGCGTTTTTCTCAGGTGAACGAGGGGAATGACTCCCGTATTGTAACAGAAGACAGCTTTAGTATTCCTCAAGCGTATTTGACAATGGCTGGTGAGCATATTGTGGGGGTGAATATGACTTATGACGGCTTTATTGCCATGGCAACCTCTGCAGGATTGTTGGTGGTAGTGAGTCGAGATTTTCATTTTCACACCGCACTCTCCATGGGCGTCAATCAAAGCGTATCAAATTCCATTGCGATTGATGAAGAAGGGGGCATTTATGTGCTAACCAATAAGCAACTGCATCGTGTGCAATGGAATGGGGTTCAGTTGGCGCATTTATGGAGTACAACCTATGAATCAGGGCCTGATGAGCCGTTACCGGGTCGCTTAGGGACGGGATCGGGTTCAACACCGACATTAATGGGCAAGCAAGATGGTGATAAATTTGTTGTTTTTACCGACGGCGGTGAATTAATGAATTTAGTTTTGGTGTGGCGAGATGCTATTCCTGATGATTGGCAACCCATTGGTGAGGGAAAAGATCGCCGTATTGCCGCAGAATTTCCTATCACCTTTGGAATTGAAGAGGCGACACGCAGTGTTTCAGAGCAATCAGTGTTGGTAAGGGGCTACAGTGCGATGGTGGTGGACAATCATTATAGTTTGGATACATCAGATTGGCTTGATGGACCGAATGCGGGGGCGATTACCGTGCTTTTTTCTAATTTGGGCTTTAATGCGCCTTATGGCGTTGAAAAAATGAGTTGGAATAGACAAACTCAGCAAGTTGAAAGTGATTGGGCTAATCAAGAAAGCTGCCCTAATGGGATACCGACGATGAGCGTTGCATCGAATATCGCTTACTGTTGGGGACAACGTAATGCCAAGTGGACATTACTGGGCTTTGATTGGGATACTGGAGAAACGGTTGTTGAAGTCCCTATGGGTTATGGCGTGCGTTATAATTCCACTTATGCGGCGACACAAATCGGTCATGATGGTCAAATATTATCGGGTACGTTACTCGGCCTGATTCGAATTGAGCCTAATGATTGATAGCTTGGCTGGATTGAGTTAAGTACATGAATATTATTAATGGTGATTTAGTTAAATTAAGCCAACAAGGGCACTTTGATGTCATTATTCATGGATGTAATTGTTTTTGTACTATGGGGGCTGGCATCGCAAGGCAAATATGCCAGCACTTCCCTCAGGCTTATTGTGCCGATCGACAAACAAAGAAAGGTGATGTTGCAAAGCTTGGCTCTTATTCCAGCGCTAAAGTGATCACTTTGCAGTATCACTTGGTAGTGGTGAATGCATATACTCAATTTCATTGGTCTGGTGAGGGAGTGAAAGCGGATTATGATGCAATTGCTCATGTTTTTACATTAATCAAACAGGACTTTTCTGGATTAAGAATAGGTTACCCTATGATTGGAGCAGGACTTGCTGGCGGAGACTGGAATGTTATCGCTCCAATCATTGATGAAGCACTGTTTGAAGAAAATCATACTCTTGTCATATGCAGGGGGTCGTTATCTGTCTATTTGACTTAGTTTCAAGTGATTGAGGCTTCAAGTGAAATGGAGCTATGGAGCACAGAGGGGGGATTAATCATGAGAGATTGATCTTTTCTAGCAACTCATCCCATCTAGCAACAATGACTGCACCTGCTGATAGCCCTATTACTATAGTGATAGCATGTTGTGGCGAAGTATTCATGACTCTAAGTAATAACAATAGTAAAAGGGGTAATCGTGCATAAAGTGTTAATTTTAATATCTTAGTGAAATGGGTATTTTTTAATTGATTGCATGTTATATTTCACCTTAAGTGATGATTTTTATCATTTGTGCATAAAAGAGCTGACATCAATATGACAATGAAATTCAAGTGAGATTATTTGTATTTTGTTAAATAAAAATTAATAACAGATTTTAAAATAAACAATGGTAATTACTTTTATCTAAAATTAAACGCATTGCTGTTACTTGATAACTTTTATGGCTATTGAATACCTATCAGTTGATTTAACTCATCTTAGACTTAAGTGATTAATAAGATGAATGAATATTAAATAAATATTCATTTAATTGATTTTTCATTCTGCGTGCCTTCCTCACCTTTCTTGTTTAATATGTTGTTTTAATTGTATTTTTTCATATATTTATTTTTATTGTTTAGATTAATTGATGTTTATTTTTCTGTTGTTATATCGATAGTATCTTTTTTGTTATTATTTTAGCTTGTTTTAATGTTTCATCTGAATTATTTGAGAGGCTGCTTGAATTTTTATATTCATGATAATAAGTTAATGGTAACGGCTACATAAAATATGATTAATTTACTTATTGATGAATGATCTTTAATTTATTTTAATGAATGAACTTGATGTGCTTAAAAGCGCCATGGTTTTTATTCAATGATTCATTCATGTGCTTTGGTACAAATAGTTGAATAAGGAAACATTATGAGCTTTTGGAGTACAGTTAATAATGATCTACAAACATTTACGAATAATTTAACCCAGACGGGTAATGATGCGACAGCCTCTAAAAAGGGTTCTGGTTCAAAGTTTAGAACGAATAATGTAGTGGGTTATGTTGTTGGATCGCAAACTTACATTACTTTGGGGGGAGGGGCTAATTTTTGTGCGGGGGCGAGAAACTCTGTGGTGACGGGCATTGCAGCATCAGCCAATATATCACCTTATATTCCGAGTGTGACGCTTTCTTTAGCGGAGCAGAAATGGACTGAAAACTATCGAGAAATAAAAGTAGGCAAGCAGAAAGTCACTGCGGCTGAAGAAAAAGCCGTCGCCGATAAAATGAAAGTCTGTGCCACGGAAATGCCAAATGTTTACAATAATTTTCGAGCCATTGTTAAAAATAATCAAACAGAATTGAGCCGATTAAATGCGTTGAATGACAGCATTAAAGCGGTAAATATGCGAGCAAGTAACGTAGCATTAGAGGCACGCCAACTAACGACAAACATTGATGATACTGCCAATTGTCAAAATACAGTAACCAGTAAAATTGCGCAGTTGAATACTCTAATAAGCAGTACGGTTAATACTATCGCAGATATTGAGTCAGAGCTACAAACTGCTGCTTCTAAAATAGTCAGTGCAAGTTTACATATACATAATTAATGTTAACTGGGAGATATTATGGGCTATTCACAAGGTGCTGACGAAACGGGTGCCAACAGTGGCAAGGTTAAATCGAAAACGATTAATGGTATTAAATTTACCACTAAAAATTTTTATTCTGTGACTTATGGTACAAAAAATTATTTAACCTTAGGGGCATACAGTTCGGGAACCTTAGGCGCTGATGGTGGAATATCAGTGACATCTTCTTTTAATCTATATACTTTTTTAAAAGTCTCTTTATCGTTGTGGAAGTTTGGCTCTTCGAAAGATTTTTTTGAGGTGAAAATAACAAAAAAACAACGAGCTGCAGCTGAAGAGAAAAAAATGACGCTTGAGACAAGCAAGTTAATTTTTCAAAATTGGGATACGGTTATGTCAAAAGTAACGAACACTTTGACTATGACACAAGTGAATGAGAATCGTATTCAAAGTTGTGTGAGCTATCAAGACAATGTGATGAACAAAGCTGACGTTTTGAGTTCTGATATTAAAACGACAGCGACTGCTAATCGTTTTTGTACCTCTATGCAGCAAGTTATTAATGAGGGGGCAGCCAGTTTAGTGAATGACACACTAAGCATTAAAAGCCAACTTAATAGTACAAAAACACTGATTACAGCTGCAAATGCGAGCAATATAACCTGCTCTGATTTGATGATGCTTTAATTACATTAAGAGTAAGGAGTTTATTATGCCAACAGCCTCAGATGGTAAAGATCCAGATAAACCCAGTTCCACGAGTATTAAACCACTTCATGAAGGGAGCCAGACTGGCTATAACAATACGACCAAATACGGGTTGAAAATGAGCGTGAAAACCGCTTATAAATTCACGCCTGGTTCAGTGAGTTGGCTATGCTCCGGAGGCAGCTGGTGGACAGCTGTGGGGATAAAGTCTAATGTGGTTGTTGGGGTCAAAACCGGCATTAATGTCGGTGGTCAGTTTGGCTTTTCAGTGAAAAAGCACTCTTATAGTCCTAATTTTCTGGCGATTAACCTTCAGCAATATACGGCAAAAGGTAAAGATGACGCTGTGATGGCTTTGAGACAGGAAGCGCTTCTAAAATCATGGGAAGATTTTGGCAATAAGCTTGATATTGAGGCTGAAACTGCCACATTAATGAGCGAGAATTTATCGCTAAGATCAAATGAGATCAACCTTGCTGAAAGAGAAGTCTCTGCTGCTGTTTTACAACAGCAACAAAGTGGAAATAGAATTGAAACCATTGCTAATGAATTAGTGTCGGGCGTTAACCATATCAACAGTTTGGGGGTTGATATGAAAGCTGTTAATGCTTCTAGTGAGGTGCTTACAAATAAAGTCAAGACAACGGTTATTTCTATGTTAGAAGCGAATTTAACGACTTTTGCATGATAGAGCTTTTGGTTGTAACTAATTTTTTGTCGGAGCTTTCTGATGCGGATAATAAAAAGTGATGAGCATGGTATTTTACTGGTACCGTTTGATATAAAGGGTCGCCCTCATCTTGCGATCACTATGATCTTGGGTTTTGACTTATTGGATCCCAGTCAAACCGTTAGCGAGCAAAAATTGTGGCAGTGGGTGAATGCGAGTTTACAAGGAGAAGTGTTTGATACTGGAATGCCTAAGCTAAATGCAGAATGGTTGGTGTCAGGCCATGCTTATTCTGGACACAAACCCCGTCAACAGGTAAGAGTATCGGTGGCATTGGCTGGCAGTGAGAAAACATTAGATGTATTTGGTCAACGCTATTGGCGTGTTCAAAAAGATAAATTAGTTCCAAGTGAGCCTGATTATTTTACTCAGCAGCCCTTAACGTGGGAATGGACATGGGGAGGGGAAGAAATAGAGGAAAATGCTTTAGGTTGTAACCGTATCATTGAAAATGCCCCCCTTCCATGTGTGTTTTATGCTAACAATGCAACATTGGAAGATTTATCTCGACATGCTGTTATTCCTGCGTCGTTTTTACCGCTTGCAATCGAACATCCATTTAGAAAAAACTGTATGGGAACTTATGATGAAGTCTGGTACAGAGAGCTGTGGCCTCATTTTCCTCATGATTTTAATTGGCAATTTTTTAATCAAGCTTCGAAAGATCAATGGCACAGTGATAACTTTCAAGGTGGAGAGTTTTATCGTTTGATTAATTTACACCCTGAGCATGAGTCCATTACGGGTTATTTGCCTTATTATCAACCTCGAGCCTTTATTCGTCAGCAGATACAGAGTCGAGCACACCAATATCCAAGTGATGAACAAGAGACAATGAATGCTGAAATTGAATATAGAACCACTGAGGTACGATTACGCAATGATACTGTTTGGTTTTTTCCTGATAATCAATTAGGCATTCGAATTTTTCGTGGCAGTGTCCCTGTTTTTGATGAAGAAGCGTTGGATGTGACGGATGTCTTGTTGGTGACGGAAGAGGTAGGCAGTCAAGCTAAACCACTTGATTACTATGCGGATTATATTCGTACTTATCAAATAAGCAAAGCATATGAGCCTGAGGTGATAGCGGTAACGCAAGAAAAAATGCAGCTAATGTTAAATGAGCTTGCGCAAGCTAAAAAAAACTTGTCGGACTTACCCCGTTATTTTAAATTCAAACAAGGGCAATTAACCAATAAAATTCCCTCACCGAGTATGACACCGAGTGTGTTGCTTGAATCGTTGCCCGCCCAGCTTGATCGTAATATCATTAAGCTTGAAAAATTAAAAAATAAGCTATCTGATTTACCCATTTCTAGATCGGCCATAACGGAAATAGAAACAAGTATCAATAAAATTAAGGCATCAAAGGTTAAGTTTAGTGAATTAGAGCAGTCTTATAATGAAGTTAACAATCAAGTGTTTAAACAAGCTCGGTCGATTTCGCCACCTCCTCTTCCCATGTCAGAGTCGCCCAAGATAAAAAAGCAATATGCTGAGGGACTTCAAAAAGTTGAAATGGCGATATCTTCACTAGAGTCAAATACCAGTGAACAGCCTTGGCATGATAAAGCCAGTCAAGTTATTGGACTTGCTCAACTTAATTTAGCCGATTATGCTTCAACACTTAAAGGTTACGGCTTTAGAAATGTGGCGATAAAAAAACACATGTTGGTTTTCATTAATGCTCCACAGATTTTTTCAGGTAAAGAATGGGGATTGAAAGATACTGATGAAATACTTATTCCTAGAGGGTGGTTGCTTCCTGAGTATTCTGAAGGCCAATTTACGGCACTAAACAGCCGAGTTGACTTATTTGATGTTTCAACTGAACAATTAATTGATGGCAGTGAGCCAGCATTTTGGCATTCAGAGATTGTTGTGGGTCAACCGGTTTTATTGTGCCAAGATAAAATGATTGCTTGGCTATTGGCACAAGATCTACAGCCTTATTGCAATGTAATAGAGCTTCCATCTCTAGCGGATAAGGTGTCTGATGAGGCTGAACAAGCAATTAAAGCTGCTAGCCAAATTTTTGTCTTTACACAAGCAATCGATGATTTAGAAGAATGGGAACGGTCTTTTCCTGATGCCGAATTTATTGGGTTGAAAAATCAATTACTCATCCAAGATGCTTATCAACAAGGCGTCGATTTAGTCGATTGGTTTATACCTTATTTAACATTGAAAGCTGATGATGCGATGCCAGTCGAAATGACGGCAAGTCAAAAAGCAAAGCGCCAAGCAAAGTCTTATTTACCTGATATTAATGTTGAAAAAGTGGTTAATGATCAATATCAATCCAGTTTATCCAATATGGGAATAAAGCCTGGGCAAACTATTGCTCAAGCTATGGCTAATAAATTTGCTGAAAGTAAAGAAAAAGTCGTGAGCGATTTTGCAAGCCCCAGTATGAAAAAAGCCTTACAAGAAAAAATGCAATTGAGCTTATTTCAATCTAAACCAATATCTTTGAGTGAAGCGATGAGGGAAGCATCAAGTCAATTGGGTGATGTGTTGCAATCCAGTGCTCAAAATATTACTGATCCGGTTACTCTGGCTAATATAAAGAAAGGAGGAGAGCAATTAAAATCGGGAATGGGTGATCTAACGGATTTTGTTCAGGAGTCTGAAGCAAAAATGGAGGCGGCTAAGCTCCCCTCTGATGATGCCATATTACCTTTAAGCCCATTAACACGTGAAGAGGTGATTGAGTATCGAGACAATAATAAGAGCTTAGTTGAGAGAGATTTATCAGAGCTTGATTTATCTGGATTGGATTTATCAGGTGTTGATTTTTCTAAATCGATTATGTCGAGTACCGATCTGACAAAAGCCATTTTAACCGATGCAAAATTCGATAATATTATAGGTGACAGTTTGTTGCTAAATGATGCTTTAGCCAGTGGTGCGTCATTTGATAAAGCCATGTTAGTGGATGCAAGTTTTAAAGGTGCCAATTTGTCTAACTCTCACTTTGCTAGTGCGATGGCGACGGGAGCACATTTTACTGGGTGTGTGATGACACAAGCCTGTTTACATCAAATGTCGGCTATTGGTGCTGACTTTTCAGATTGCATTTTAAATGGCAGTGATTTATCAAAAGGGATATTTCTTAATGCGATGTTTGAAGGTGCCCAATTACGTGATATTGATGGTACTAAGATGAAGGCCTATCAAGCATCCGCTCGAAATAGTCAATGGCAAGGAGCGACATTAACAAAAGCCCTATTTTGGGAAGCTAAATTAGACCAAGCAAACTTTTCGTCGATTGATGCAATTAATGCTCGTTTTTCTAAAGCAAAGTTAAATCACGCGAATTTCAATGAGGCTAGATTGATGAAATCGAACTTTGCAGAGTCGGAATTATATCAGGCAAATCTGAGTGAAAGTGATTTAAGTTCAACTTGCTTTAATCAAGTCTTAGCGAAAGAAGCTAATTTTGAAGCCGTTAAATTAAAAGGTGCGCAATGCATGCGAGGTGATTTCACTTTGGTGAATTTTAATGGTAGTGATGCGATGCAAGTTAATTTTATGCGGTCGACACTCATGTCTGCTCAATTACAATATGTGAATTTATATAATGCGGATCTGTATAAGGTCACATTGGGTAACAATTCAATGAAAGGTTGTAATTTAAAAAGGACATTACTGGCTCAAAAGGAGGAATATATTCATGAATAAGACTGAATTTATTGAAGCCCTTGAAGAATCTTTTTCCTTTGAAAATATAGTGTTGAGTGGAGAGTCTTTACCTGCGATCACATTAAAGCAAGTATTTTTTACAGATTGCCAATTCATCAACATTGATTTTTCTCAAGTACAATTTAATCGCATTCGATTTGTTAATTGTCAGTTTATTAATGTGTCGTTAAATGATGCCATGTTGAATATGGCAGAGTTTAGCCAGTGTCAATTTCAAGGAGTAACTTGGGTACGCTCAGTGTTAGAGCAAGTCGCTTTTACTGAGTGTGAATTAAAGGATCTTGACTTTTCAATGTCTCAGCAAAACATGTGCACTTACAAAGGTTCGGCTCAGAAAAGTGTGCTTTTTGATGGGGCTAACTTAGCAATGTTAGTTCAGATGAAATCTCAACTCGATAATGTGAGCTTTACTAATGCGAAGCTTTATAAATTTGTAGCCAATGATATTGAGGTCGCTGATTGCGTGTTTGATCGTGCAATAATCGAGAAAACGTCACTATCGAATACGATTTTCAAAGGAAGCTCTTTTCAGTCGGTTAACTTTTATGCTGTACAATTAAACTCTTGTGATTTAACTGGTGTTGATTTTAGTCACTGCCGTATTGAGAGTTGTTACTTTATTGGTAGTCAATTACAACATACCTCTTTTGTTGGTGCTCAAGCCTCTTATAGTGTCTTTAAAGGTGCCGATTTGAGTCATGCAGACTTCAGTCAAGCGATTGTATTGGGCGGTAGTTTTGAAGAAATAATAGGGGAGAAGGTTAACTTTTCTAAAGCTGAACTATCACAAACAAATTGGCAAGAGGCAAGTGTGGTTGGGAGTGACTTTAGTGGTGTGAAGGCGCAGTATGCTGACTTTTCTCATGCCGATCTTTCCAATTGTTCTTTTCATCAAGCCGACGTTTCTTCTTCAAAGTTTCATTTAACGATAGAAGATAATACCCATTGGACTCGTGCGAATCGTTTAGGATGCAGTGGAACCGATCTTGAACTTGAGCAAGCGCAATCATGGAAGATCAGGAAAATACAATGATGATTGAAAAGGGGAGATGAGCTGAGTGAGTTCGATATAAGGCGATGGGGGCCGTTTACAGGTTTGAACGTCTGATTGTTATAAGGTGATATCATTGTTCAGTTAACGTACAAAGTGTTTAGTAAAAGCATGCAATAAAAAATAGATATAACACGTAACTAGGCTAACAGGAAAAGCGGTTATTTAAGTTTATTATATTTCAGTTAATTCTGTTTCTAATCGTATTATTTATTGGTTTATGATATTGCCTTTCAATTGTATTTTTTTGTTTTTTTAAGTGTGTCTTATTTGTTTTTTATTGTTGTTTTTTCGTGTTGTTTTTATTTGTCATTACTCTTGTAATGTCTATTTGTTTACTTTAACCGCATAATTACACTTAAATTTAATTATATTTACGTTTTTTATGTAAAAGAGGCTCTTTATTAATAATTGTTTATTTATTCACCCTTTCGTTTGTTTTTTCCACTATATATGATATCAAAAAACTCCGGTATGCTTCTTTTTTTGTCTTTGTTAGCTGGAGATTATTTATGTCGACTTGGGATAAAGAGTACGATGATGATGGAGATGCACTTTTTAACGACCCCAGTAAAGGTGCAAACAGCCAAAAAAAATTGGATTTTATTGGTGGCTATAAAATATTAGCGGAAAATAAATATTCGTTAGTGATGGGGGCGAGTAATTCTATTACACTTGGCCAGTGGTCTAGTTTAAAAGCGGGAGCAACTTTTTCAGGTACGTTAGGGGTCGCCTTTTCGTCTTTTACGGGAATTAAGACAGATTTAAAATTAGCCCACTGTGATTTTACTATTGATAAGAAAAAGTTTGTAACCGCAGAGATGAAGGCTGCAGCTGAGGAAGCCACGCTAGCGGCCAATCGATTGGATTTAATATCTGAAGGCGTTGCAATTGCAAATAATAAATTATTAGGCGTTGCGACAGCACTGACTTTACATGGCCAACAAATACAAACTGCGACTACTAATATTACCACCAATGCCAATTCACTTAATGTTGAAACCAATAGGGTTAATACAATAGTGAATCAAGTTGGGGCGATTGGGACTCAACTTAATAATGTGGATGCTGAGTTGAGTCATGTTAGTACTAAAGTGGAGGCTGCGGGTGTGATTTTGGCTGATCATGATGCCTCTTTACAATCAGCAGGTATTAATATTGTAGAAGCAGATATGACAATGTTAGGCTAGTTACCCATCCTTGGAAGATAAGTGTGAATATTCTATTACCATGATATTGATCTATTAACCAAGCAACATTATGCTAGATTCATTAATATGGGTCTCAGTTTCTAATACAAGGGTATTTTTTTCGCTGATTTCGGTTTGCAACGTCTGTATTTTATCGGTAATTTCCGACATTTTTGACTCGTGAGTATCAAATGTGGTACCGACTTCTTGTATCATTGATACTACATTGTCTACTCTAGTCGTGTGGTTTGCTGTATGATTCGTATTGTTTTCAATTTTTGCTGTATTGTTTTCAATGCTTTGTCCATTGGTGTCTATTTTCTCAAGAGTAGTTTTAATTGAATCATTATATGCTGTTATTTTATTATTTATGACTTCAGTGTGTGCTGCTATGAGGGCATCTTTTTTAGCTGTGGCAATGGTTTGTTTACTTTTTAGTTTTTTGTCATCAATACTATAAGTTGAATCTCCTCCAATAGTGATGCCTGTTTTGGGCGCTATATTTATTCCAATATTTCCGCCTACAAAAAGACTCGTTTTAAGACCTATTTGTGTCGAATTGGTTGCGCCGATTGTGATGCTGGTTTTTGCTCCTATGGTTAAAGAATATGAAAATGAAGATACCACTTTTAGTCCTTTATTCGTGATTGTATAGTCAGTGCTTTTATCATTTCCTGTTGCTTTTGTTGAACTCTTTCTATTTTTACCTTTCATTTTTACTCCTTATAAATTAATTAATTTTTTACGACTACTGAACCATTAAAATGATAATTAAGGGGGCAATAGTGCATTTTCTTATTTTTATATTAACTTAATTTAATTAAGTTACAGTGTTTTTGGGTAAGCTTTTGTAAATTATTGGGCGTAGTGTCATTTGTGTAAGTGCTAATGACTGGCAACTTTTTGGTATCCTACTTGTGTAGGATTTATTCATAATATTGTTTTTAATGTTTATTTATTGTGAGTTAATCTGTTACTATTAAACGTTGAGTAATATTGTTCAATATTGCGTGTTAATCTTTATGTTTTATAAAACGATACCAATATTAGTTTGGTTAATTAACATTAACCAAAAGCTGATTTTAATCTCAGTTGATAAAATACACTTCGATATTTGTATCGTGTTTGTTTTTTTAGATGAGTTTATTCATTTAAGTTGACTGGATAATATGCTGACAATATAACCATTTCTATAAGGGATATTACAAGTTAGGAATTATTTCTATTCAATATTATTTGTTATCATCTTTAAGTTAATTGGAATGATAGAGAGACAATTTTATTAATGGCATATTGATAAGCATTGACTTGATTTATTTGGGAAGGGTTATGTAGTCAAGATAAGCTGTATAATGTGTATTTATTTCTGTTTTTACAGCCACCGTTTTCACTCATATTCAGTTTAGAAATGAGCAGTATCATGATACTGCTGAAAGGGATAAATGATCGGGTGGGTGACTCAGTGTTGAACATGCCATCTTTTTTGCTGTCTTTGAGTTGAATAGCAAATTGTAGCTCGATCTCAGCAAAAAGCGATAAACAAGATTTTAGACTTTGATTGATAATACAAAGCCACTTTGTTGAAGAAACGCGAAGGAACATTCAACAAGCGTTAATATCTTTAGATGACTTGTTTAGCCTAAAAACATGGTGCCTACGTCTCGAATAAGAATATCAGCTTCAGACATATCAGTATCATGAAAAGACATCATAATACCGGCACGCCTCACTTTCGATTCAATATCTTCAATATTAGAATCAATCGTTTCTACTTTATTGGTTATACTGGTTAATTTAACATTAGAGTTAATGATTTGATTACCATTACTCTGTATTGAAGATTCATTAATATCAATTTTCTGATTGTTTGTGGCAATGTTTTGCTCATGTAAATCAACTTTATTAACGATAGTGCTTAACTGACTTGTACTCGAAATAACTTTATTTTTTAAGATGGACAACTCATCGACAAGTAACTTATTTTTCTGCTTTGCTGCAAGGGATTGTGAGGTGCCTACTTTCCATTTACTCAACTCAAATGCTTTAGTGGCTACTTTTATATCCAGAGTCGGGCCTGTTGAAAATCCCACTTTCCCACCGGCAAAAAGACTCGTTGATACGCCAATTTGAGTCGAATTCGTTGCGCCAAGTGTGATGCTTGTTTTTATGCCGACCGTTAACGAATAAGAAAATGTAGATACTACCTTAAGGCCTTTGTTCGTTATTGCATAATCAGCATTAGCGCTATTTCCGTCGCGAGAAGCACTGTAACGATTTTTATTGACCATTCTCCCCCTCCCTAAAGATTAATCGATTAAGTTTTTGTTTGATTTTAGCGGATTTATTAAATTTAGACACTAGAGCCTATACTCTTTAATTTTGTGTTTTTACATTAAAAAAGATTAATATAAAGTATATTATTTATCTATCACCACCATTAGACAAAGGTCTAATCGCTATTGATTGCAGGCTAAGCAGTCTAACTAGTGGTACTTTTAATGGGTTATGTTGATTTGTTTTTAAATAAATGCTCTTATTGTTTCTATTTTATATAGGACTGTGTGTTTATTTTTATTGTTTATATTCAATTTATCAAGATGATAAAATACTGGATTCTTCATTTAAAAGGTATTCTTGTTGTATAGGGAGGAGGGTCATTGCCTTTATAATCATGAGTGTTATAAATGTTTATTCATCAGTTTTGACGATTATAAATAGAGGTACTTGTTTATTGAGATTGTTATTATTTCGTTTGTTTGAGTTAAGAGTATTGTTTGTGGGATCTCGTAAATGTTGAGTTGTGTCGTGAGTTTTAATTTATTTTCTAATTGTGATTTTTGGGTCGAGTAAAAGCTTAGTTATGTTTTGTTTTTGTTAAAAGTGTTGCTTGATATGTTTTGTTACTTTTAAATATATTGAAATGTAATTGTATTCATTCGTCTTTAGTCTTATCTTGTGTGTATACTCGGTTAATAGGAACTGTAATGATTAAATTTTATCAGTGAAATATCGACACGAGGTTGTTTTATTTCATTGAGAAGGTGAATATAGCAAATATACACGGTATAAGTGATATTCATTTGGGCTATTGATAGCAACAGTTTTTCACTATTATACAGGCGAGAGAAGCGAGCTGCAGCAAGTATTATAACACAATTGAAAGGTATGAAATTATAAGGTATGAGAATAATAAAGAGTAATGAACATGCCATCCTTCTTGTTCCCTTTGAGTTGAATGGCAAACCGCACTTTTCGATAAGTATGATTTTAGGCTTTGATTTACTGAACCCAAGCCAACCAATTGGTGAACAAGCACTATGGCCGATTGTAACTGAAAGTTTAAAGGGTGAGATCTTCGACGCAGGTTTACCTAAAGTGCAAGCAGAGTGGTTATTATCAGGGCATGCCTTTAGTGGTGAAATGCCAAGGAAAGTCGTCAGAGTTTCAGCATCTCTTGCGGGTAAAGAGAAGCAATTAGATGTGTATGGGGACAGACATTGGGTACGCATTAAAGATAAATTGATCCCAAGTGATGCAAAGCCTTTTACCCAAAAAGCATTGACTTGGGAAGCAACATGGGGAGGAGAAAAGGTTGTTGAAAATCCAGTAGGGCAAGGAATAAGAGTTGAGAACGCACCTCTAGCCAATGTTTTTTATGCTGATAAGAATACACAGTCGTTATCGGATGAGCATATTCAGCAGCCTGTATCTTTTTTACCTTTAGCCATCGATCATCCTGTACGTGCAGCATGTATGGGAACGTATAATGACACTTGGTTTCGTCAGCAGTGGCCTGCTTTTCCAAATGATTTTAATTGGTTGTTCTTTAATCAGTCTTCGCAAGATCAGCGTGTTGATGCTGATTTTGTTGGCGGGGAAGATTACCGCTTAATTAACCTTCATCCTAAATTTGAAACCATAACGGGTATGTTGCCTTGTTATCAGCCCCGAGCCTTTATCCGTCATGAACTTGAAGTTAACCAATATGCTGTTTCTGAAGTAAAACTACAAAGTGATACGGTTTGGTTTTTTCCTGAAAAACAATTAGGGGTGATGATATTTAGAGGGGCGATTGCGGTAAAAGATGCTGAAGCGTTAGATGTTAAGGATGTGCTTCTTGTGTCTGAAGAATACCAAAGTGAGCCCAAAACATTAGCTCATTATGCCAATTATATTGCTAATTATAAATTATCTAAGGCCATGGAACCTGAAGGAGTGAAAGCGGCTAAAGAAAAATTTGCAGAAGCAAAAATTTTATTGAAAGATGGAAAAAAAACCTTAAAAGATACGCCCAGTTATATAGATTTTAAGGTGGCGCAATCGAAAGGGGAAATACCGACACCCAAAACGTCTATTGAGAATTTAATCGCCCAAACACCAAAGCGTCTCGATGCCAGCATGCAGCAACTTATCGATATGAAGGCAAAATTGGCCACAATGCCTGTTCCGCCTGAGGCGCTGGCTAGCATTGATAAAGGGATCACAAAGTTTGCTTCCATGAAATATCAAATGCCAGCAATGGGTGCGAAAGTTAAAGAGGTGCAAAGTGAAGCGGTCAAGGGGTTAAAGTCAATTAAATTGCCCAAACCAACCACCCCGGATTCAGCCTTAAAGCTGGCTAAAGCCGAAAAAGATATAGCGGCGAGTATTGCTAAAATTGAGTCTCCATTAGCTGATAATCCTTGGCATGATGAAGCCAGCCAATTGATTGCGTTAGCGATTGAGGGGATGAAGCCTAAAGCAAAAATATTAACCTCTGCAGGATTACGTATGCTCAATAGCCAAAAGCTTATGCTGGGTTATTTAGCGTCACCGATTTTATATCGCAGTGAACAATGGGGACTGGGATCTGGAAAAGTGCTAACTGTGCCTGCGGGTTGGTTAATCCCAGAATATCAAGAGGGTGAATTTAGTGCATTAATGAGTCGGCCCAGTTTATTTGATGCAGAGAACAGTGTTTGGGTTGATGGCAGTGTTCCCCATGGTTGGCATAGTGAGATTGTCCCAGGTCATCCAGTGATCCTTTGTCAAGATAGGGCGATGGGGTGGCTCTTGGCGCAAGATTTACACATAATGGCGAATGTGATTGAAATGCCCAATGTGGGGGATACGCTACCTGATGAGGCACAAGCAGCCATTGATGAATGTCATGTATTGTTCTTATATAGAGAAGGGATAGAAGACACCGGCCCTTGGTTAGAGGCTTTTCCTGATATTACCGTGATTGGATTGAAAGATGATATTTCGATACAAGATGCTTATCGAAAATCAATTGATTTATTACCTTGGTTTAGCGAGTTATTACCGGTTGATAATGAAATGGCAGCATTGATCGAATCAACGAATAAACAGCAAGAAAAACCCCCTTTACCTAAAGTGGATATTAAAGCGTTATATGCTTTTCAAAAAGATAAATTATCTGCTGAAATGGGCATACCAGCAGGGATGACACCTGAACAAATGGTGTTATCACAATTTGAAAAGGCGAAATCTCATTTTGACAATGTTCCGAATGCTGCAACGCGTGAAAAAGTATTGAATGCATTAAGTAATGTTAAAGCACCGGCTCCGAGCGGTTTGTCTCTCGCTGCTGAAGTCAAAAAGATGGGCAGTGATGCGCAAAAAGCGATTGCGACAGGGAGTCAAAATATTAACGATAAAGCGGCATTGGATAAACTTAAAGCCGCAGGTAAAACCTTTGCTGGTGTCACGGACAAATTGTCAGCTTTAGCGGAAGAGGCCGAGCCTAGATTAGCTGCATTAAAACAGCAAAATAGGGAAAACAAACGTTTTGAAAAACTGACTAGAGAGCAAGTTATAGATTATCATTCTCAAGGTTTGTCTCTGATGGAAAAGGATTTGTCGAATGTAGATCTGTCTATGCTTGATTTATCGGGTGCTGATTTTTCTCGTTCAATATTAAATGAAGCTAATTTTACGCAATCGAATCTCGAACACACTCAGTTTGCTAATGTGATTGCAAGTAAATCCATTTTTGATAAAGTGAATGCGCAAGGGGCGTCATTCGAAAAAGCCCTATTAGGTGAAAGTCAATTTAAAGAAGCGCAATTATCGAATGCCAATTTGAAAAAGGCGATGGTGAAAGAGGCTGATTTTAGTGATGCATGCATTCAACATGCAAATTTAGAGAACATTATGGCGGTGAAAGCGAATTTTTCGTCAGCTAAATTTGATGATAGCATTTTAACAAAAGGCGCTTTTTTGAATGCTCAAATGGATAATGTGAGTGCAAAACGAGTCGATGGTGAGCGGATTAAATGCTATAAGGTTTCTGCGTTAAAGAGTGATTGGCAAAATGCGAAACTGCCTTCAGCGCTCTTTTGGGGGGCGACGATGAATGACGCTAATTTCTCTGGTTCAGCTATGGTTAATGCGCGTTTTGGTACGGCTTCTTTGATTAATGTTAATATGAGAGAGTGTGATTTAAGTCAGGCGAATTTAGCTGATGTTAACTTATCTCAAGCTCGCTTGTGCAATAGTGATTTAACCCGCTCTTATATGGGGAATACTCAGGCTACTCAAGCTGACTTTAATGGTGCTAATTTAAAACAAGCCATTTGCATGCGCAGTGATTTTACGGGTGCCCAAATGAATGACATGAATGCAATGCAGGCGAATTTTATGCGTTCGACCTTAACGGCTGCATCGTTAAATCGAAGTAATTTATATAATTGTGATTTACGTAATGTGGTCGTGGGCAGTACTCAAGTTAAAGGGTGCAATTTTAAAGCAACGTTATTAGCCGATAAGCAGGAGTACTTGAATGAGCAAGACTGAACTTATCGATAGTTTACAGCGTCAATGTCATCATCAAAATGTCAATTTTAAAGGGCAGGATTGGTCTGGTATTACATTAAAGAAAGTGATTTTTGTTGATTGTGACTTTACTCAAGCTAACTTGTCAGAGGTCGCTTTTAGTCAATGTCGTTTTAAAAACTGTGAATTTGAACAGACTATTTGGTCTAAAAGTGCGCTTAAAGGGGTGATTTTTGATGATTGTCGATTTCATAATGTCGATGCTGAAGAAATGCAATGTAAGCAAGTGGCCTTTACTGCCTGTGAATTAGAGCGAGTAAACTTTAATGGGGCGGTACATCATTTAAGTGTGTTTAAAGAGGGGAGTGCTAAGCATATCGATTTTTGCGCTGCAAACTTAAGAACATTGGCGATAACGGGAACTGAGCTGTCACAAATTAATTTTATTGATACCAGAATTGAAAAGTCAGCTTTTCAAAAAGTGAGGCTAACCGACTCTATGTTTGTTCGTACTCATTTTGAAAAGTCATCGATATCAAATATCGATTTATCCACAAACCGATTCGAAAATGTCCACTTTTTTGCTTTGCAATTGAACGAGTGTGATTTACATGATGTGGATTTAAGCGATTGTTATTTAGCTCATTGTTATGTGAACCAAAGTCAGTTAACGGGCGCTAAATTACGAGGTGTACAAGCCAGTTTTAGTGCGTTTATGGGATCGGATTTATCGGGAGTCGATTTAGGGTTGGCTGTCTGTAACGGATGTTGTTTTGAAGGGGCCGATGTGTCTCAAGCTAATTTAACTGGTGCCAATATCTCGCAGTCGATTTGGACTTCGGCAGTGGCTTACCAAACTTGTTTTAAAAATATAACCGCAGAGTATGTCGATTTTGCCCATGCAAATTTAACGGAAGCTAATTTTAGTGGGGCTCATTTAATGGGAGCAAAGTTTCATCAAACGTTAATGAAAGATACGTATTGGGGAAATGCAAATAAATTAGGTGCGACTGGGACAGATCCGGATAGAACTGAAGCAGAGCAATGGTCTAAAGGGGTTTTATAATGAATGCAATACCATTTGTGAAAGGCAGTTTAAGTCACTTTGAGATGGAGACGGGAAGGGTTGTGTCTTTTTCTGAAAGTACAGTGACGAATAAAGCGTTTGTGACAGTATTGGTGGTTGGAAAACCTTGTCAGGTGAAGCTGGCTGCAGGGTGTTTATTACAGCCCAGTGAAGGCGATCTTTGTCTCGTGGCCATCGATAACAATAACGAAGGTTGGTTGTTATCTGTCTTAGTACAACAGGATCCTCATCAAGCTCAAATCAATCATCAAGGTGACTTATCATTCAGTGTAAAGGGTAAATTACACTTATCGGGTAACGATGTGTCGACCCAAGCAATGAATAATATAAATTTGCAAGCGGATGCGATCACCAGTAGCAGTCAAACCTTAGCGGTACAAAGCCAAGATGCAAGTTTAGTGGCGACGAAAACCCATGTGATCAGCAAATTGATGAATGTCGTCGCAGATAAAGTGGATCATGTTGTTGAAATGTGGCTTTCTCGTTTAGGTGAGCGATTTCAAGTTGTTCGTGATCATGATGAGAAACAAACAGGTAGCAGTCGTCATTTAGTGGAAGGTGAGCTTCAGGTCCATGCTGAAAATGTTGTGAGTACTGCCGATGAACAAATGGTGCTTGATGCTGAAAAAATCCATTTAGGTTAACAGCGATTAAATGTATAGAGTTAAGCTAGGAGGTAATGATGTTTGCTAATACGACATTAGGTGGCATGAATTTAGGTTTTCCAGATGTGTGTAATACGGTTGTTGGACCTGCAGTTTCTCCAATGCCTTATCCTAATATATCTGAAGGCACCATGTGCAATCCGGCTACCGCTGCGATTAATGTGTTGATTGATGGCGCGCCGACAATCAACCAGTCCTCAATGGTCATGTTAAGTAATGGTGATAATGCGGGGGCGGTTGGTGGTGTGGCATCGGGTATGATGATGGGGCCAACAACGTTTATGGTTGGCAGTGTCGGTGTGATAGTGGGAGGCGTTCCTTGCCAAAGACTAACGAGTACAACGGGGCAAAATGGTATGTCGCCTAATACTGTGGGGAGTACTTTAGCTCCATCTCAAGTGAAAGTACTGGTACTTAAATAACGTTTTTAAAGGGATAAATTCATGAAAAAAAGAGTTTGGATCAGTGCATTTGATAGAGATGAAGTGGCTTCAAAAAAGGTATTTACCGATCTGCATAAATATGGTTTGGATCTGAATGGTCATTTTTGGCCTGAATTTGATGATAAAAAGGGTTGGGAATTGCCCACTGAAGAACTAAAAACAGCAGATGCTTGGGTCATTTTGATGTCTCCTGAGTCTTTTGAAAATGCACATAACCGTTTTTCATTGAATTTGACTTTGATGCAATTAAGGCAGCTAAAAGGGGATGGCTTTCCTGTGTTTATTATTGGTATTAATAAAACGGAAAACGTCCTATCATCCACGTATATCTCTGCATGTGAATTTATAAACAGCGCGGTTTTAGGGGTGAAAGTATTAGCGGCCACCACTAAGGTCTTACCTGTCATAGAGTCTGAGTATCGGCTGAATTGCCATGCTATCATGGGAGTGGGAACTTGGTTTGAAGTCGGTCCTATTGGCGATGATTGGGCAGGTGCTATGATTGCACTTGCTGGCGCTGATATCGATGCTCATGGTGTCGGTCCGTCAGGTAAACTACCACAAAAAGCAATCTTGTCTTATCCTTACAAGGGAATGAAATTAGAAGTTGATGGCATTGAGTTTATTGGTTGGGGGGTCGAGAATCAATTAGCTGCTGGCGAAAGTTATTATATTCGTATTAAAGGGATCCCTGAGTCGATGTTATTTGGTGAAAGCCCGATTAAGAATGAGAATGCAGACTTGTATCGGTGTTATTTTTAGTCACTTTGCATGACTCGTTGTAGAAATAATATGTTAAGGAACAGTATTATGTATCGATACCTCATTTTTTTTATCTCAATATTGTTAGTGGGGTGTGCCAGTGATCCTAAGCCTCAAATTGCTGGTACGCCTGCATCTAGTCCTGATTCGATAAAGTGGCAATGGCAGCCTAAAGCAATAAAAATGAGTGTTTCGGCAACAGACAAATTGAACTGGTACGACGGTCAAGCGCACAGTTTAATGATTTGTGTTTATCAGCTTTCTGATAAGGCTAAATTTGTCGAATATGCTTCAACAGCGAATGGTATCAATATCATGTTGGGATGCAATCGTTTTGATAGCTCTGTTACCCAAAGTGAGCGTATTTTTTTACAACCAGGTTCAAAATGGATTGGCAGTTTTGATCGCTTTGATAACACGAAGTTTGTTGGTGTCGTTGCTGGATATGTCAATAAAGGCGCCAATGTTACAGCAGTTTATGACATACCAGTACAGAAATCTGAAACGGGTATGTGGTGGTGGTCAAAAGATTGGTATACCCCTGAAGTACTCTCTGTATCCTTGAGCTTTAATGAAGATACGTTACGTCAAAATGATACAGTTACAAAAAAACAGTAAGTGAGGTCGCCACTTGAAAGTGAATAAACAGGTTTATTGGCATCAAGGTTTATTATTACAGCCACAACATTTCCAGCTGGAATCTCAATTTCATCAGCAGAAAATGTCGAGAACCAGCCAACTACTGCATAATGATATGTGGGGAGTGTTGTCTCTAGAAATACAGTCTAATGCATTATTAGATAAGCGCTTGGTGCTTTCTAGTGGTGAAATACTTTTTCAAGATGGCGCTTTGTGCAGTATTCCTGATAATGCTGAAGTAATTTCACGTTACTTTGATGATGAATGGGTAAAGACTGGGCAGTCGTTTAAGGTTTATTTAGGGTTGAAGCAATGGGACAGCGAAAGAAGTAATGTTGTTGAGGTCGATGATTCTGCTTTATCTCCCACATTGGATACTCGCTTTATTGTTAATGAAACACCTGAAACGGTGCCCGATCTGTATTCAAGTGGTGTAGAAGGTCATACACAACCTTTAAAATATTTATTAAAGTTTTTTTGGGAAGATGAAATAGAGGCTGCGGGTGATTATATGCTCATGCCAGTTGCTATTTTAGAGCAAGATGGTAATGAAATCCGTTTCCATAAATCCTTTATTCCACCATTAGTGAATGCAAAGTTGTGGCCTAGGCTTGATCATTTACTTGAAGAAGTCAGCGCCAAAGTAGTGTCAAGAGCGAGACAATTGGAGCGTTTTAAACAGCCCAACACATTAGGCCAGCAAAGTGCTCAAGGTCAATACGAAATTCTACTGGCTATTCGCTCTCTTAATCGATGTGCTTGGCTGATACAAAATGTGATTGAAACGCCTGTTATTCATCCCAGAGATGTTTGGTCTACTTTATGTGAAATAGTGGCAGAGATGAGTAGCTTTATTGTTGATATTTCAGTGGCAGATGATGAACTTAATCAGCGCTGGCCACACTATGATCATACGGATTTAAACCTTGTTTTTTCTGTACTGATTGAGCAAATCGAACGTTCTTTACAGGGAATTATGGTGGGGCCTGAGTATGTGCTTCCATTCACGGATCAAAAAGGGATTTGGTCACTGTCATTGCCCGATGGTTCAATGAAAGAAGAATACCGCTACTGTATTCTCTTTACTGGGGTGTCAGAATCACAGTTTAATGAACAATTATCACGGATGATCCGCTTGTCTTCTACTGGATCGTTATCGTCTTTACTGGCTCATGCTGTCTCAGGGATCCCCTTAAAACTACTGGAAGATAGACCCATGAGCTTGCCGCAAAATGAGCAAGGCGTGTATTGCGAAATTGATGTTTCTTCGCCTTTATGGGATGCGGTTAGAGAAGATAAAAAGTTAAGTATGTATTGGGTTAGTGATGCTGATTGCCAAGCAACACTTTACGTTACTCGAGGCTAATTATGGATATATTAAGTATCTATCAACCCTTTATGTCAGCAGTATTGTCTGTGCATAATGGTCAATATAGTATTCCTGAAAATGACATTGCTGAGTATTTAGATACTTATAGAGAGAAAGCCGATAAAGAAGCAAAGAAGTTATTTAGCCGAGATGACTTTTTTGATGATGCCAAATTTGCTATCTACACTTGGGCTGACGAAAAGTTACTGTTATCTGAGTGGTCAAAATCTCAGCCTTGGATCCCATTACAAGCGCGATTTTTCAATACCCATTGCGGTGGTGAAGAGTTTTTTAATCGACTCGATAATATTTTAACTCGTTTTCATGCTACTGATGATACCCCTGCCGATGCTTACTCTAGGCAAGCACTTAAGAATGTATTGCATGTGTATGCTCGTTGCTTAACGATGGGAGTGGAAGGTAAATATTTTGAAAGCGATAAAAAAGAGTTACTGTCTATTAAGAAAAACGTCATAGAGGCGTTGGCGCCGAATACCGAAGGTGCATTATTCAATACGCTGTCTGCGGTAGAGAAAAGCCCTCCTTTAATTCAATGGCGTTGGTTAGACTTTTTTATGTTGATGTTGATCCTGAGCGCGGTTTTTGGTTCTGCACTTATCTTTATATTGTATCAAGTTCTGCTATTTAACTTAGTTTAATACCGATGGGAGCAGAATAAGATGAGTCTTGTATTTTATATTCCACAATATGTGATAAATATGTATTTCACTAGTTTACGAACACGAGAGGGCATTTAATGAGGAAATTCTTATGGACCTTGTTAAAGGTTCTATTCATCATTGTCTTAATTGTGGCGGTGTCTGGCGGCGTTTTCTACTTGGTCTCATTGAAAGAGTGGCCATGGTGGATTGGGGCGGCCATTCTGTCTGGGATAGCTGGCATTGTTGGCTTAATCTATTTAATTCGTGTTTATGTGCTAAGGCATAGGGAGCGAGCGTTTGTAAACCGAGTTGTTGAATATGACAACAGCTTGATTGAATCAGCAAAAGAAGAAAACAGGCTGAGACAATTACAATTGCAAGAACGTTGGCTTGAAGGCGTTAATACATTAAGAGAATCAAGATTAAAAAACTTAGGTAATCCCTTATATGTTTTGCCTTGGTTTGTGGTATTTGGTGAAACCGATTCAGGTAAATCCAGTGCCATTTATCGTTCAGGTTTGACGTCTATTCTTTCTGGTGTTGGTCCTGTTCATGGGGCAAGGCATACGCAAAATTGCGATTGGTGGTTTTTTGAAGAGGCTATCATTATCGATACTGCAGGGCGTTATGCTGTGCCATTAACGGAAAAATCAGATGATGAAGAATGGTCTGAGTTTTTAGCGCTATTGTTGAAGTATCGTAAAAAGGAACCATTAAATGGTTTAGTGATCACTTTACCCGTTGAGAAGCTTCTTGATAATAATGAGCAAGCATTACGAGATTATGGACGCCATATTGGAGGCCGAATTAACCGTGTTATGCGCATTATGGGGGCGAGGATCCCTGTTTATTTGATGGTGACTAAAGCCGATATGATTTATGGCTTTTGTGATTTTGCGGCGCAATTATCTCCTGATGATCTTAAGCAAGCTTTCGGTTATACCGCTGAAAATACGGATGACATAACGGGATTTGTTGATAAAGCTGTGGCTGACATCATTACGAAAGTCGACAATCATTTACTCGTGTTGGATGACATTAAAGGTGGGGAACGCTTTTTACTTTCTTCGGAGCTATTAGCCCTAAAAGCGTCGTTAAATACCTTTATTAACAGTGCCTTTAGTAGCGGTAAATATCATGAAGCCGTGCTATTAAAAGGTTTGTATTTCTCCAGTGCGGTTCAGCCTGGTGAGGAGAAGAGTCAGTTTATTGGTGAATTACTCCCTGATGTTGAAGGTGTTGAGATCCAAGATGAAAATAAAGGCAGCGGCTTATTTTTATATGATTTTTTCTCCAGTGTGCTACCGACTCACCGTAATGTCTTTAAGCCCATTAAAGAGTTTTTAAGGTGGAAGACAATCAGTGCCAATATCGCATTGGTCACTTTTTTATTACTCACATTTTGTTTTGTGGCCATTGCCAGTTTGAACTTTTCTAAAGATCATGAGCTAATGGCGCAACTGCAGGCGCAAGTTCAAGCGAGTAAGACACCTAAGACAGTAGTTTTAGATGATATTTTGGCTTTGGGAACGTTGCGCAGTACGATTACAGATGTTGAGGAGGCTTATAAGAATTGGCCCATCCCTCAGTTTGGCTTAGATTGGGCGCTAAAACGTTCTATTAAAGAGTCAAAAGCCTTTTTAGTGAAGCGTTTTGCGGATTCAGTCTTACCTTCTACTGATAAAATTTTATATTCTCATTTAAAGCATGTGGAAACAGAGAAGTCATCCCCCATTGTGGGCGATACGATAGTGCATCTGGCTTGGCGATTAAAAGAAATTGAAGAGAAGTTGAATCAAATCCCACATGAAAAAGAAGGCTTAGGTTATCAAGAGTGGATGACCTTGGATAAGCGCTTATTAGGGATTGAAATTTCCTATCAAGCGACTTTTGCCCTTTTGTATGATGCTTATGTCAGTTGGCAAACAGATACTGAAACCTTGCAATATTTGGCTTCAACGACGCGCAGTGCGTTAAGTGATGTGGTGTTAAATCGTAAAGATTGGAACTGGATCACAACTTGGGCAGGATCATCTCATAACTCTGTGGCAGTGAAAGCGGCTGATTTTTGGTCTCAAACGTTTAAATCTAATAGTACCTTATCGGGTGCTTATACCAAAGATGGCTATAATTCGATTCAAAAACTCATTAGGATTTTAAAGACAACCAGTAATGATAAAACGGTTGAAATACAAATTAATCGCTTTTGGAGTTTATACGGCGCGGAATATGTCCAGCAATGGCAACGTTTTGCACGGCAATTTAATATATCAACAAAAGGCTTAACCCTTGAAGACAAGCGTTTGATCATGCAACGCATGGCGGGTAAAGATAATCCTTATATGTTGATGCAGAAAAAGATGCTTGAAGAATTGCAAGCCATACAGCCTATTTACTCTGTTAATCTTGACGATTTAATTCTATCTCAAGCCATCATTAAAGATTATTGGGAGAAAAAAGAAAATGAGTCGAAAGATATTAAAAAAGGCGTGAATGCTATCATTGGTGCAGTGAGTAATATCTCTGATCCGGTTTATTTTAAGAAAGTGAATGACGGTATTCTTGCTTATCAGCAATTTCAAAAGGGATTGTCAGATATTGTGCCTGATGTGAGCACCATTAATGCATCATTTAATAGTGCTTCGAAGATTTTATCGAATAGCGATCCTAAATCACCTATCACCCAAACAATGATGGCGGCTGATAGCTTAGATTTGATTTTAGAGGATAAAGATACCCAGTTTGATGCCGGTGACATTTATCGAAATAGTGTGCAATTTGTATTGTCTGCTGAGATGGAATTAGCGGCTTGTGCATTGCAAAATTATTGGGAAAGTGATGTTTATGGCGCTTTAAAATACATTCCTGCTGACGAACAAGAATCACGGTTGTTTACCAAAGGTGGGTTATTGTCGAAATTCATCGACGGTCCAGCCAAAGGTTTCGTTGAACGTCGGGCCGATGGTTGGCATCCTAAATCATTTCAAGGATTATCGATTCCTTTTAAAACAGATTTCTTTCAATTTGTTGAGAGGGGCGCTTATTTAGAGCAGAAAGTGAAAAGCTCTTATAATGTTACTGTGGCGAATGTGCCGATGAGTATTAATGGTAGTGCGGCATTAAAACCTAAATCTGTGACGTTAAAGCTTCAATGCGCATCAGGTGAAATTTCACTTGATAATTATAACTTCCCCGCGAGTCAGTTGTTCAAGTGGGATCCTTCAAATTGTGGCACAACAACATTAGACGTTAAGTTTGATGGATTGAATGTGACTAAAACCTATTCTGGTCAGTTAGGGTTTCAAAAGTTTTTGACTGATTTTAGAACGGGTCAGAGAACATTTAAGCCTTCTGATTTCCCTGCGCATGAGAAGGAATTGACGCAAATGGGAATGAAGTGGTTAACGTTGAGCTATAAGATTAATGGCGGCGTACCGATTATCGCACTGGCAAAAAGTAATAGTTTGAGTGTGCCATTGACTATTGCCGAATGCTCAGTAGATTCAGTGAGGTAACTATGAGAGTAACGTACGAACGTATGGTGTCATTGGTACTATTTGGGGTGTGGTTTTTTGTTATAATCACTACTGTTTTTATTACTATTTATGGTTCTGGTTATCGATTGAATACGATCCCCATCAAATCAGCGATAGAATCTCAATTTGGTATGGGGGCGGAGTTTAGAACATTTGTGGCAGAAAAATATGATGCGTTGAAGTCACAGTTTTTTATTACGCCTAGCGACAAACAGGTGCCAACAAGGTCACAAACAACTTCGGAGTTGAATACAGAATTTAACCAGGATGTTAAGCAAAATACGCATGTTGTTGAAGGAGAGAGCGCTGTCAGCTCAGTAACGAATAATGTGGCTTCTCAAGAGGCCGTTGTTCAAAAAGTTGATACAGCACCGGCGGCATCACAAGCAGCTAACGCATCAATGACTAATAACAAGGTGACGACACCTGTTCAAGTTTCGCCCGAAAAACAGGGCGCTTTTGTTACAGGCATTACTCATAAAACAGTTAACAACGCTGAGACTATTGAGTTTCAATTGTCTCAGCAACAAGTTAAATGGACTGGTTTTTTTGTGAATAAGAAGAAAGCTTGGGTATTAGATATTCAAGGGAATTGGGGGATCGATACCAAGAATATTTGGCGTTTTGATAAAGGACCTGTAGAAAAAGTTGTTTTAGTTCAATATGATGGTTTTGTTCGCAGTGTATTATGGTTAAGAGAGGCCGATACGTCTCGTGCGCCTGAAATATTCCATAGTGGAAACACATTGAGTGTGGTTTTTAGCCGTTAACTTGTTGTATGGGGGTCTCACTGACGCTTCGGTGAGTGAGATATTTTATGATTGAACTTGCGAACTGCATTCGCGACACAAGTTATGAAGGATAGCATTTTTTCACTCAGGCTGCTCTCAGCTTTTTAATGAATATTTTGATAGGTGAGAAATATCGTGATTAATAAATATTACCAACAGCAATTATCTTATTTACATGAATTAGGGAAAGAATTCTCACTGAAACATCCCGCATTAGCCCCCATGCTTGCAGGACAATATGCTGATCCTGATGTTGAGCGTTTGTTAGAGGGGAGTGCGTTTTTATCAGGGTTAGTACAAGAAAGGCTAGATGATGATTTCCCTGAGGTGATCCATGGTTTAACTCAGTTGATTTTCCCCCATTATTTACGCCCTTTACCCTCAGCCACTATTATGCGCTTTAATACTAAACGTGGCGTTACTGATTCTGTGACGGTTAAGTCGGGGACTGAATTGGCTGCGAAGGAAGTGGATGGGGTGAGCTGTTTATTTACCACGACAGATGAGATCACCTTACACCCTTTACATGTTAGCAGTGTGAGTAAAGAGGGCAATAAACTGTCAATTAACATTGAAGTGGATGATGGCAGTTTAGCCGATTTAAATATTTCATCGTTGCGATTTCATATTGCTGGCTCTTATAACCTTGCCGTGAATAAGTTTTCTGTAATAAACAATAAGGTTCGAGCATTAGCTTTACGCGCTGGCGGAGAAAAACGAACGCTCAATGTCAAAGATAATCTGAAGTTGTTTCCTGATTTTGATGATTCACCTTTACTGCCGTACCCGAAGAATTCCTTTCCTGCCTTTCGCTCATTACAAGAATATTTTTTGTTGCCTCAAAAGTTTCTTTTCTTTGATGTATTAGGATTAGATTGGTTAAAGCGATTTGATGGCGTGCGGGGTTTTACAATAGAATTGATGTTGAAAAGTGATGTGGAAGATGTCTCATTTACCACCAATGATCTATTGTTATTTTGCGTTCCGGCTATTAACTTATTTAATCATGATGCCAGCAGTATTTTATTGGATCATAAACGATTAGAGTATAAGATCACCCCCAGTACCCGTGGTCATGATGGTTATCAGGTTTATGCAGTTGATAAAGTGGTTGGTTTTGTTCAAGGAAGTGTCAAAGAACGTATTTATCAGCCATTTACCATGTTTAACCCTCAAGCCGAGCTGGTACCCGTTTATTCACTCAGACGGCGTAAAGCGCGGTTGCATTTTGGCTCTGAAGTCTTTCTATCTGTTGCTTATCCTGTGTCAGAGGAGAAAATAAACCGAGAAATGTTATCGGTAAAAGTGACGTGCTCTAATGCCTCTTTACCAGAAAAATTACAATTTGGCGATATTTGCTTGCCGACTGAGTCGTCACCCGCCTTAGTGGAGTTTACCAATATATTAACACCCACGGCGCCCATTGAAAGTCCTTTAGGAAAGAATACACTTTGGCGCTTGTTATCACATTTGTATTTAAATCAACTGACATTAGCCGATGCTGAAAACTTAACAGCCTTATTGAAACTGTATGTGTTTATTGATACAGCTGATCGAGCAAAAGTATTAGCGAATACGAAACGAACGGAGTCGATAAAAGAAGTGTGGATAGAGCCCGTTAATCGGCTCTATAAAGGGGTGATGATCCGAGGCTCTGATGTGAAAATTAAGTTAGATCCTGATGGCTTTCCTTGCATTGGTGATATGTATTTGTTTGGTGCGGTACTCAATCAAATATTTTCGGCTTATTCGAGTATTAATAGTTTTACTCAGGTGAGTGTGGAAAATCAGCATAATAAAGAGCAGTTTAAATGGCGACCACAAAGTGGGCTAAGGCGGATAATTTAAGCCCTGTAATCATTATTGGCTTAAATACTTTTAGGGGTGTTGGTTTATTTATGATTGACGCATAATGGGTGACAGTATGTGCAAGGATAGATAAGGAACTAGGTTAATTAAAGGATGATAATAAGGAGGGTGTGTGTCAACAGAACTTAAAATAGCCATTGGGACGGTCGTGTTCATTGCGATTATTTTTTCTCTATTTTTTACTGCGTTGTTTTAATATTATGAAGTCATACATAATTGAAAGGTTATGTATGACTTAAACGGCTATTTTTTCGAATAGATCACATTCTAAAACTCACAACAACCTTCGATAATACCGCTACCACAACGAGGCTTAGGGGAATGCAGTAAGAGTAAGTGATCAATGGTGGGCATCCAACTTAAACTCAGCGGGTACGATGTTTCAGCACTTTTTCGATGAGCTCGATTAGAAATAGTAACAATGCGTCTGCAGGGGGATTGCTGCGAACAAATGATAGTTATTTCAAATGGCTTTTTAAATACAGACTTGTGCTGTTTTATAAGAGACAAGCCTGTGTTTTTGTTTTATTCCTCAGGATACACTTTATCTTTAAACTCACAGAGATCTTCGATAATACAGCTGCCACATCGGGGTTTGCGGGCGATGCAGGTATAGCGGCCATGAAGGATAAGCCAATGGTGAACATCCACTTTGAACTCAGTAGGCACCACTTTTAAGAGTTTTTTCTCGACTTCAACCACATTCTTGCCAATGGCAAATTTAGTGCGGTTAGACACGCGATCAATGTGTGTATCGACAGCAATAGTAGGCCAGCCAAACGCGGTATTGAGCACCACATTAGCGGTTTTGCGTCCTACCCCCGGCAGGGCTTCTAAGGCCTCCCTGTTTTCGGGGACTTCCCCATCGTATAATTCAATCAGCATGCCACATGCCTTTATTACATTAATGGCTTTATTATTATATAATCCAATGGTTTTAATATATTCTTTGAGGCCATCGACGCCTAAGGCATAAATACTCTGGGCGGTATTGGCGACGGGGAAAAGTTTGTCAGTGGCCTTATTGACACTGATATCTGTGGCTTGAGCTGAGAGCGTGACAGCCACTAAGAGTTCAAAAGGGCTGGAGAAATTAAGCTCTGTTTCAGGATGTGGGTTATTTGCTCTTAAGCGTTCTAATATTTGTCGACGTTTTTCATTGTTCATGATGAATTAGCTTACTTTTGTGATCCGAGCACGGGTTGGCGCGTCAGGAGAAGTGACGGGGTGGCGTTTGGCCCATTGCGTGTCAATGACATTTTTTAAGGCGATCAATAGTCCCATACCAATGAAAGCACCGGGTGGTAACATGGCGAGTAAAAAGTTGGTATCAACTTGCCAAAGCTGGACAGTTAATCCTTTTGCCCAAGGGCCTAATAATTGATCGGCCCCTGAAAATAGAGTGCCTTGACTTAATATTTCCCGTATTGCACCTAAAACAGCCAGTACTAAGGTAAAGCCTAGTCCCATCATGAAGCCATCAAAAGCGGCTTTTAAGACGTTATTACGAGACGCGAAGGCCTCAGCTCGGCCGATAATGACACAATTGGTCACAATGAGCGGTAAAAAGATCCCGAGGGATAAATATAATCCGTAAGCATAGGCATTAATCAGTAATTGCACCGTTGTCACGAGTGCGGCAATGATCATGACAAAAACGGGAATACGGATCTCTTTTGGTACATAATCTCTTACTAGGGAAACTAAAATATTGGATCCCATAAGGACTAATAATGTGGCTAAGCCAAGGCCTAATGCATTCGTTAAGGTCGCTGTGACCGCAAGTAATGGACACAATCCAAGGAGCTGAACCAGTCCAGGGTTGTTTTTCCAAAGTCCTTGCCAAGCAATCGTTTTATATTCACCCATTGTGTCGTGTTCCGTTATTGGCTGTATTGTTGAGCGAGTTAATAGTTGTTCTAGTCACGTCGATAACAGTCTGATATTCACTCATTGTGTTGTCTCGCAATTGGGGGCTTGTTTGAGCAATCTTGCTTTATGTTGGTTAAAGTATTGGAGTGTATTTTTGACGGCTTTGACATATGCTCTTGGGGTGATGGTTGCTCCAGTAAATTCATCGATATCGCCACCGTCTTTTTTGACTTTCCATTGTGATGCTGTGGTTGCATTTAATACCATACCTTTAAAGCTGTTTACCCAATCGGATTTTCTGATCTCAATTTTATCACCTAAACCGGGGGTTTCTTGTTGCGCCAAGGTACGGACACCTAAGACGACACCTTGTGCATCAATGCCGACAATTATACGAATATTACCGTTATATCCGTCAGGTGCGATAGTTTCCATAGCAATGGCGGTGGGTTTTCCCTTTTCCGTCGCGATAAAGGCCGGCATAGGATTTTGTGTGCCTAATGCTGATGGGGCGGTAATAAGAATACAATATTCGGGAAGGCTGTTATCGTGTAATTGAGCAGGGATAATTTGCTGTATGATACGGCCTAATTCTTGGGTTTCTTGTTGTTTTATTTGCGCAGAAGTTAATTCATTAACCATTGCGACTAACGCCGTACAAATTAAGGCAAAAATGCCTAGAATTAATCCGTTTTTAATCATGGACTTTTTCACAAAGGGATTCTCTTATCAGTGTATTTTGTTAATGACTCGTACGGTGGCCATAGGCTCTGGGCTTAACATAATAATCAATAAAGGGAGCACAAAGATTCGCGAGTAAAACCGCGAAAGCAAAGGCATCTGGGTAGCCCCCAAAGCTGCGAATGACATAAACAAGTGTACCAATAAGAGCACCAAAAATAAGTCGGCCTTTGACACTTGTGGATGCCGTGACGGGATCGGTAGCGATAAAAAAAGCTGAGAGCATGGTTGCGCCGCTAAATAAGTGTACTATCGGCCCTAAATGTGAATCAGGGTTGAGTAAAAAGCCAATACTACTGAGGATAAATAGCGAACTTAGCACCCCTAGACTTATTTGCCAGCGGATTAATTTCAGCTTTAACATCGCCAGTCCCCCAACAAGATAAGCGAAGTTAACCCATAGCCAACCCACAGGTAATCCATCCTTAAAAATAGGGTTAAGTAAACTTTCTTGCAGTGTCTGCCCGCTGGATAAGTTGGTTTTTACTGTATCGAGTGGTGTAGCCATCGAAACACCATCAATACCTGACTGATAGCTGTTAATGCTGCTTTGAGGCATATGAGTAAAAATAAATTGGGCGCTTTGCAGCAGATCGACAGGGTGCAGTGCCACAGTGCTTGGCGGCACCCAAGTGGTCATTTGCACAGGAAAGGCAATAAGTAGCATCACATACGCCGCCATTGCAGGGTTAAAAATATTTTGTCCGAGTCCCCCATAGAGGTGTTTGACTATGATAATGGCAAAACTTGTTCCAATAACGATGACCCACCAAGGGGCTAACGGTGGAATGGAAATCGCTAATAATAACGCGGTGAGTATAGCGCTGTTGTCATTTAAAGTTGATTTGATGGGACGTTTTCGAAGAAATAGCACTCCCGCTTCACAAGCGAGAGCCACTAACATGGCTAATATAATTTGTATTAAACTGCCTAAACCAAAGAAATAACATTGTACTGCAACGCCGGGTAAAGCGCATAGTAGAACACGCTGCATCACCTTGTGGGTTTGATTATGTTGTGTCAGATGAGGTGACGAGGCTATTTTAAACGCCATCGGTTAATCCTTATTTTCTTGTTGAGCTTGTGCTTTTTTAGCTTTAGCTTTTGCAATCGCAGCGGCTATTCGCGCTTTTTTATCGATAACAGTGCTGTCTAATCTTGCACCGTTTGAAACGGAAACGCTTCTTCTCAGTGATTCTGTGGCTGATGATGGTATCGCTTGTGGGGGCTCATTGTCTGTTTGCGTGACGTCATTTTGCGTTTCTTGTTGGTTAAGAAGCGTGGATTGGGCTTTTTTTGCCTTGGCTTTAGCGACTGCGGCAGCAATTTTAGCTTTTCTATCGTTGGCTGGTTCAGTACTGAGTGATGCTGGCTCATTTGACTTAAGCTCGTTTGATTGGGCTGCGTCAGCCTCAACAGGCTCCGTTTGACTGTTACTCCGGTTTGCTTGGGCCTTTTTGGCTTTAGCCCGTGCAATGGCAGCAGCAATTTTAGCTTGTTTATCGTTGATGTGTTCAGTACTGAGTGATGATGCTGGCTCGTTTGACTTAAGCTCGTTTGATTGGGCTGCGTCAGCCTCAACAGGCTCCGTTTGACTGTTACTCCGGTTTGCTTGGGCCTTTTTGGCTTTAGCTCGTGCAATGGCAGCAGCAATTTGTGCTTTTTTATCGTTGGTGTGTTCAGTGCTGAGTGGCGATTCGGGCTCGTTTGACTTAAGCTCGTTTGATTGGGCTGCGTCAGCCTCAGCAGACTCCGTCTGACTGTCACTTTTGTTTGTTTGGGCTTTTTTGGCTTTAGCCCGTGCAATGGCAGCAGCAATTTGTGCTTGTTTATCGCTAGCTTGAGAGTCAGCCTCGTTTGATTGGACTGCGTCAACTTCAGCAGGCTCCGTTTGACTGTTACTCTGGTTTGCTTGGGCCTTTTTGGCTTTAGCCCGTGCAATGGCGGCAGCAATTTGCGCTTTTTTATCGATGGCTGGTTTATTACTGAGCGGCGATGCGGATCTGTTTGACTGAGGTGCGTTAGTGTCAACAGGCGCTATTTCACTGTCACTTTTGTTTGTTTGGGCTTTTTTGGCTTTAGCCCGTGCAATGGCGGCAGCAATTTGTGCTTTTTTATCGCTAGCTTGAGAGTCAGGCTCGTTTGATTGGACTGCGTCAACTTCAGCAGGCTCCGCTTGACTGTTACTCTGGTTTGCTTGGGCCTTTTTGGCTTTAGCCCGTGCAAGTGCGGCCGCTATTTGCGCTTTCTTGTCAGTTGAATTGACAGGAGCGTTTTGAGAGACTTGCTGAACAGTTGGGTTATCCTCACTCTGTTTGGCTTTAACACGAGCCATGGCTGCGGCAATCACATCACTGTCTTTATTTGACATATTAGCTTTACGTCTGGATGCGGCTTGCTGTTGTTTTGCTTCTCGAGCCGCTTTTTCTGCTTCTAAGCGTTGCGTTCTAGCATCAAAACGTTCTTTGGCTAAATCAGCTTCTTGTTTGTCTTTAGCTTGTTCTCGTAAGGCTGATTTTGCGACACGATAATATTCTACCAACGGAATATCACTAGGGCATACATAGCTGCAACAGCCACATTCGATACAGTCTTGTAAGTTATAGCTGGCTGCTTTCTCATATTCTTCAGCCTGAGCATGCCAGAAAAGTTGCTGCGGCAGCAATAATGCTGGGCAGACTTGGGCGCACTCTCCGCAACGAATACAGGGCTTTTCTTGTTGCTCTGTTTGCATTTCTGTTGGACTGGGTAGCAGTAGGCAGTTGGTGCCTTTAATGATGGGAGCTTCAATTTTTGGCAGCATATAGCCCATCATTGGGCCGCCTATGATGATCGGCTGTGAGGGAGAACCTTTTTGCCCTAAAGTTAATATATGATCGATGGGCGTGCCTACGGGTAACCAGTAATTGCCTGGATTTGAGGCTTGTTCTCCGGTTAAGGTGACAACACGTTCGATAAGCGGTTTATCATCAATAATCGCTTCTTTTATGGCAAAGGCGGTGCCGACATTTTGGACTAGCATTCCCAACTGTGCAGGAATGGCACCAGAGGGCACTTCTTGGCCAGTTAAAATTTGTATTAGCTGTTTTTCACCACCAGAAGGGTATTTAGTGGGCACAGCAGTGATGCGAATGTGAGGATGATTAATCGGATGCTTTTTAAGGGCATTTTCAATGGCGTTAATTGCTTCTGGCTTATTGTCTTCAATTGCAATAATGATGCGTTTGGGCTCAACCAGTTTTTGTATGATACCGATCCCCGTTAAAATGTCATGACTGTATTCACGCATTAAACGATCGTCTGAAGTGATGTAAGGTTCACACTCAATCCCATTGATGATCAATAACTCAATATCACTGACAGGGTTGAGCTTAATATGTGTTGGAAAGGCTGCGCCCCCTAAACCAGCAATTCCCGCCTCTTTTATGCGGGTCAATATTTCATCATTTGGTATTGAGTGGTAATGGGGAAGAGGATCGCGCTCTCGCCAAGTATCAAGTCCGTCTGCTTGAATAATACAGCTTAAAACGGGCAGACCCGATGCATGGTTACTTGCCCGCTCTTCGACAGCCACTAAGGTTCCAGAGGTGGGGGAATGAACGGCGAGGTAGGTTGCACTGTGACCTTGAGTCAGTACTGTGCCCTTGTTGACATGTTCACCAACATTGACAGCTAAAATGGCCTGCTCACCTAATTGCGGCATTGGCACTATGTATTCTTTTGCTAAAGGTAGCCTAGATATTGTTGTTATATTAGATAACGATTTTAGCTGCGGAGGGTGGATCCCACCTGGCGATTGCCATAATGTGCCGTTATCAATTTGTTCTAGTAAACTTAGCATGACTTATCCTCTCCCAATACATTGACTGGGATAGCGTTCAGTTGCCAGTTCCAATTTTTAGTGGTTTGTTTTACAGGGATCATATCAATACAGTCTACAGGGCAAGGGGCTACGCAAAGATCGCACCCCGTGCAGTAATCGCTGATCACAGTGTGCATTAACTTACCCGCTCCTAAAATGGCATCAACAGGGCATGCTTGAATACACTTGGTACAACCAATACATTCTTCTTCGCGAATAAAGGCAACTTTTTTAACGCTGCTTTCTTCTACTTGATTTAAAGGCTCGGGTTCGACCCCAACCAGTGCGGCCAATTTTTCCATTGTGGCTGTGCCGCCGGGAGGGCATTTATTGATTTTATCCCCTGATGTTATCGCTTCGGCATAAGGCCTACAGCCTGGATAGCCACATTGGCCACACTGTGTTTGTGGCAGTAAGGCCTCGACTTGATCCGTGAGTGGATCGCCGTCAACTTTGAATTTTTCTGCGGCAAACCCGAGTAAAAAACCGAAACACAGTGCTAATAACGTCAGCACAATGACGGCGAATAAGATACCTGTTAACACTATTTAACCAACCCTGTAAAACCCATAAATGCAAGTGACATCAGTCCTGCGGTGATCATTGCTATTGCGCCACCTTTAAAAGGACTGGGAATATCAGCGGCAGCAAGCCGTTCACGCATAGCAGAAAATAAGATTAAGACCATTGAAAATCCGACTGCGGCACCAAATCCATAGATCCCTGACTCAAATAAATTATGATGCTCATTAGTATTGAGTAATGCCACACCTAAAACCGCACAGTTAGTGGTAATGAGTGGCAAGTAAATGCCTAAGGCGCGGTGTAATGCCGCACTGGTTTTTTGCACTAACATTTCAGTAAATTGAACCACAACAGCAATGACTAAGATAAAGCTCATTGTGCGTAAATAATCTAAGTCAAAGGGAAGCAATAAATAATGATCGACGAGATAGCTTAAAACTGAGGCTAAGGTCAACACAAAGGTGGTCGCCATTGACATGCCAATTGCAGATTCAAGTTTACTGGAGACCCCCATAAAGGGGCATAACCCTAAAAATTTCACCAATACAAAGTTGTTGACCAGTACTGTGCTGATCAATAGTAGAAGATACTCGCTCATCTTTTTTCATAATTAAGATAATATTGGCTCTATTATCAGCTTTTCCTTGCCGTTAAACAACACATTCAGAGTAAGGTTTAAAAGTTAGCTTCAAAAATAGTCTAAATAGAGTGGTGAGGGATCATGAAACATGGATAATAGGTTATGAAGTAGTCGGTGTATTGATACGTATATATCGATTTTTAATAGGGATTTATTTTTGAAAAATAAGCGGGTGCCATTATTAATCAGTAATCAGTGAACACTAAACTGATTTTTATCAATGATAATGAGTTTTTACGATAATGAGTTTTTACGATAATGGTTTAATCTAACGAAACAAAAAAGGGATAAGAAAATTTTAAAAGATTGTTTAACTTTTGAATGCTATTTGCGTGATGAAATAGTGGCTCCCCAGACTGGACTCGAACCAGTGACATACGGATTAACAGTCCGCCGTTCTACCAACTGAACTACAGGGGAATCGCAATGCTTATCATTTTACTTGCTTGTCACTTAACCATCTTATGAAGGTGCACTCACATGATTGCACTCATTTAATGAGACTTATTCTAATGAAAAGAGTGGCTCCCCAGACTGGACTCGAACCAGTGACATACGGATTAACAGTCCGCCGTTCTACCAACTGAACTACAGGGG
>NZ_CANLKR010000026.1 GCF_947491715.1 uncultured Shewanella sp.
AGCCATGATGTGGACGGTACGGTGAGTGTGGAGAGTGTCGGCTACGCGGGCGCCGATGGGGTGTTAGTGCATAATGAAGATGGCTCGGTGACGTTCTCGCCCAATGCGAACTTTAACGGTGACATCACGTTGGATGTAGTGGTTGTGGATGATGATGGCGCGACGGCGAGCACCACGGCGGGGATTGAGACCTTGGCGGTGAATGATACGCCGGTGGTGGAAGGCAACTTGGCTTACAATGTGGATGAAGACGGCAGCATCACCTTTAGCCAAGAACAATTACTGGCCAACGCGAGTGATGTCGATGGTGATAGCCTCAGTGCGGCGAACCTCACAGTGGAAGGCAATGCCACGGTGACGGCCAATGACGATGGCTCGTTCACGGTGACGCCGGAGGCGGACTTTAACGGTGACATTGCGCTGAGCTTTGATGTGTCTGATGGCATAGAGGTGGTGGCTAGCGGCGTGGATTTAGCCGTGAATCCGGTTAATGATGCGCCTGTCATACAAAGGCAAAGTGATGATACCACTGATGCCGTGGTTGATCTTCCTGAGCCGCTTATTGATTTTGAGTCAATGGGCGTGGATACCGATGTTGGGGAGGGGCAGGAATTCTTTGATGGTGCTGAACAAATTAATAGCGGTGTTGCCTCAGATCAAACGGGAGAAACTTCATATACTTTAACAGCTTGGGTTCAGCCTGATGAGGATTCAGCTGGGCGAGAAATGATCATCTGCGGTGATGATATGGGGTACGATTTTAGTTTGCTTGCTAATAACGGACATGCTGCTGTATATACAGGTTCTGGAGTGGTTAGTTTATCGGATAAACTTCCTACTGATGAGATGACCCAGCTAACAGCGGTTTTTAACACTGAAACAGATGAAGTCAGTCTCTTTGTGAATGGTGAGGTAGCACTTACCTCTCCTATCACTTATGAAGGAAGTGGAGGAAATTGGACTCTAGGGGGGCATGCTTCAACAGAGCATTATCATTGGGATGATGCTGAAGACTTTAACGGCATTATTGCTGAAGCGAAAGTTTATGACGAGGTGCTAACGGAAACACAGATAAGCACATTGTATGATATGGGGTCGCAACCGGCTGAGGTTGATGATGTTAATGCCGTCAGTGACAAAGTACTTTTGGAGCCGAGCATTAATGAGGATGGTCTTTTCTCCCTTACTGATGCTGATATTTTAGAGCATGTGACTGATATTGACTCTGATGTAGTGACAGTGAGTGAAGTGAGTTACTCTGGTGATAATGGTGAGCTGATAATCAATGACGATGGGACTTATCATTTTCAGCCTCATGCTGATTGGCACGGTGAAGTTGAGTTAAATATTACCGTTACAGATGATGGTGGCTTGTCCGATTCTGGTCATGTTCGTTTTACGGTCGAGCCTGTCAATGACATTGCGCCAGTGCCGGCGCGGGAATTTGAATTTGATGAAGACGGCACTTTGGTGGTGAGTCAGGCGGATTTGATTGGCAGTATGACGGATGTGGAAGGTGATCACTTGACGGCGAGCGAGCTGGCCACCAATAACCCCCATGTGACAGTGACGGCCAATGAGGATGGCAGCTTTACTTTGAACGCCAGTGCCGATTACAACCATGCCGACGGCATTCCTATGACTTTTAGTGTCAGTGATGGCACGGATGTGGTGGATGGCCATGCGGCGCTGACCATTCATCCTGTTAATGACGTACCTGATGCGCCAGTTCTTACCATGAATGGCGAAGAAGATCAGGTGCTTGTGATTGACCCCGCTTTTATTATTGGACAGGTAACCGATATTGATGGCGATGATATTAGCCTAGAAAGGATTACGGTAAAACATCCAGAAAATGCAACGATACAGCAGCAAGCCGATGGAATGTTTCATATGTTAACCCCACCGGATTTCTTTGGGGCAGTGGCATTGGGTTATGAAGTTTCAGATGGAACGGATACTGTAGAAGGCTCAATCAATGTTGATGTCATTCCAGTTAATGATAAACCTTTTACTGAAGGGAATGCGCACCTTACGACAAAGGAAGATGACGCATTTACATTTAATGAAGCTGATTTATTGAACTTATTTGGTGATATCGATACTGATAACCTTGTGGTATCTCGGATTATTACTACAGAGGGGGAAGATGCTGGTGAGCTTGCCGATGATGGAAATGGAAATTGGACATTTACTCCGGCTCCAAATTTTGCAGGAACATCGGATATACAAGTGATTGTGAGTGATGGTGAGTTTGAAACGACCTTGGACGTGCCAATTTATGTTAGACCCATTGCCGATGGAGTTGTGATCACAACGGATCATGAAGGGCCATTAGTATTCAATGAGGATGAGGTGGGGCATTTAGGGTTAAACATGTTAATGATTGATGAATCAGAAACCTTGAGTAATCTCGTTATTACGGGCTTTCCTGTGGGTTTTGAGGTGTCAGACGGAGAGCACACTATTGTGATCACTTATCCTGGACAAGTGCTCAATGTCACACATTGGAATGTCGATGATCTTGCTTTAAATCCACCGCAAGATTATTCTGGGAACTTCTTTTTAACAGTATCTGCAACAACAGTTGATTATGGTGATGAGCCTTCAGAGCCTGAATCTGCAGAAACCTCCGTTCCATCTGGTGATTTCGAAACCGGACAAGATGAACCTTTGTTATTGACGACAGCAGAACTACTTGAAATGGCAGACTCCGTGGATGCGAATAATGAGGGAGATGTTCATATGGTGAGTTTTGCTAAGTCAAATCAAGGGCTGATTGAGGATAATCATGATGGTACATGGTCAGTGACTCCAGCTGAAGGTTTTACTGGAGAGCTTGATATTGTTTATGTGGTTGAACAAGACGGTATGCTACATGATGCGCAAAGTTCTATTGCCGTGAGAGGAGAAGAAGGCAGTAACCCAACGCCGACAGTCGATGCTATCGTAACAACTGATGTAGAAGAAGGTAATAAACTATTTTTTACTGATGAAGATATGCTGGCCCAATTATCTGATAATGATGAATTACATATCGAATCTGCATTTTTATCCTGGGGAGAGGGATTGTTGGAAGAACATGATGAAGGTGGTTATACCTTTACTCCAGCAGAAGGGTTTACAGGTGAAGCACATATTGCTTTTGTTGCATCAGATGGCGATAACAGTTTAGAAAGCCACTTCAAAGTTAATGTGCAGTCCACTTCAGAAGAACAATCCTTAGTCATTTCTGATGATGGTTCCATTATTGTCCCTATGACGCAAATTGCACAAGAGTTAGGATTAGAATCAGCTGATGTCGTTCATGAGATGCATTATCTCGGAGAACAAGGAACACTAATTGATAATGGTGATAGTGAGACTCATACTTTTTGGCCTGGACCAGATTTTAATGGGGAGTTAGCAATAGAGACCGTATTGCAAAATGGAGAAGTATCAGTTGTCGAGTTTGCGGTTCCATTAGAAAGTCAAACTGAAACCGTTACACATTCATCTAGCGTCACAACGGATGAGATGAGTGTCGAAACCCCTGATGGTGACGTTGCTCCCGACGTTCCCGCAGAGTCCGTAGATGAAGTGCAATCTGATGATCAATTAGAGCCTGATTTCACAGCTGCACCAGGCAGTGATATTAGAGTCAATGTACCTGATGAGGTTATGGAGAATTATGAGAATGTGGATCATGTGCTTATATCTAATTTGCCCAGTGATGTCTCAATAACCGATGGGTTAGAGCAAGCCGATGGCAGTATTATGATGGCAGGGGACTTGTCTCAGAGTATTGGGGTCCATTTAGGAGAGGACTTTTCTGGAGAGGTAGGGCTGCACTTTCAGGCGTATGATGAATATGATAGACCACTAGCTGATGCAAGTAGCGATATTAGTATTGAAGTGAGTGAAGAATATGCGCTTGATCCGAGTCAAACTGATAATGTTAACGGTATTGACATACCGGCAGAAGAAGCACAAGGGTGGACTCAAGCAGATGATAGTGATAGTGGTATCGATGCGATGGATGATAGTACAGGATTAGAGCAAGATCCTATGGAGAGTGGCTCATCTCAAAATGATATCGATGATAATTTAATCTAATATGATGTTTCTTTGATATTGTTGATTCAGCAATATAAAAAAAGCTCAGCACTTAAAGGCTGAGCTTTTTATTTTAGTCATCTACGAATAATGTTCCAATTATCATTTTTTAATTTTGTAAAAAATTGTTTTCATTTTTATCTCAATTTGTTATAAATTAAAACAACTGTTTAAATCTAACGTTTGAGAAATCTTTGTCATGAATCCATATAGCGCCCCTTTAGTTGATATGCAATTTTTACTTGAGCGAGTTTTTGACGCGCCAACCACGTGGTCATCTCTGCCTGAAATGATTGAACGAGTGGATATTGATACGGCTTTGGCTATATTGGCTGAGTCGAGTAAAATTAGCCGTGAGTTAATTCACCCTTTAAATCGCAGTGGTGATGAGCAAGGAGTTGTCCATAAAGATAACAAGGTTATTACGCCAGAAGGGTTTAAAACGGTTTATAAAGAGTATGCCGAAGGAGGCTGGGTTGGATTGTGTGGCGATCCAGAATTTGGTGGTATGGGCATGCCAAAAATGTTAGGTGTGTTGGTTGATGAAATGGCCTATAGTGCATCGAACGCATTTACATTATATGGGTCGTTAACAGCTGGGGCCGCATTATGTATCCATGCTCATGGCAGTGAACTCCTTAAGAATACTTATTTACCCTCTCTTTATAGTGGTGAATGGGCCGGTGCAATGGGGATGACAGAGCCACAATCTGGATCTGATTTAAAGGGGATCCGTACTAAAGCCATTCCTCAAGAGGATGGAAGTTATGCCATTAGTGGCAGTAAAATTTTCATCACAGGGGGAGATCATGATTTAACGGATAACGTGATCCACTTAGTATTAGCAAAACTGCCTGATGCTAAAGGTATCTCACTATTTTTAGTACCCAAAATAACGGTTGATGAAAATGGACAACTTGCCGAAGAAAATGGAGTCTCTGTCGGAGCTATTGAGCATAAAATGGGTCTTAAAGCATCATCAACTTGCGTGATGAATTTCGATAATGCGAGAGGTTACCTCATTGGTGAGCCTAATCGAGGTTTAGCATGCATGTTTACTATGATGAATTATGAGCGATTAGCGATTGGGATCCAAGGCTTGGGGACGTCACAAGCGGCTTATCAAATGGCATCTGAATATGCAAAAGAGCGCCTGCAAGGATTGGCAGCAGGTTCAAAGTCAAGAGAAAAAAGTGATCCTATCATTGTTCATGGCGATGTAAGGAGAATGCTACTCACAGTGAAGTGTTTAACAGAAGCGGGTCGAGCATTATCAGTGTATACCGGACAACAATTAGATTTAGCGAAATATGCACAAGGTGAGGTTCAAAGTAAAGCATTGCAATATGTTGGGTTACTCACGCCAGTCGCTAAAGCTTTTTTAACCGATCGTGGTTTAGATGCTGCCATTATGGGTCAGCAAGTCTTTGGTGGGCATGGTTATATTCGTGAAACTGGGATAGAGCAATTAGTCAGAGATACGCGTATCGCTCAAATTTATGAAGGTACAAATGGTATACAAGCTATTGATTTTCTTGGTCGTAAAGTAACGGGTGATAATGTAGAGGCTCTAAAATGTTTTATTGAAGAGCACCAAGCAAAAATGGATAATATGTTAAATGTTTCACCATATTATAAGAAACGAGTAGCTGACTTATTTGGTGCTTTACTGGATACTGCCATGAAAGTGAATGGATATAAAGTATCGTCTCCTGCTTTGGTTAATGCCTGTGCGGTCGATTTTTTAGATGCTTTTGGCTATATTTTATATGGTTACTTTTGGCTGGCGATGGCAGATGCAGCAGAAGGTCATTCTGATGAAGCATTTGAACAACAAAAACAATACCTCATGACATTCTATTTTGATAAAATGATAGCGAAAGCTGATTTTCATTTAAGTCAAGTTAATACCGGTGATAGTGCAACGATGCTCATGCCTGATTTTCTATTTTAAGATGGAGTGCTGATAGCGATTTATCTTTCACTGATTGATGAATGATAATTGTTATCAGCACGGCTTCATCGAGTCTGTTTTCTATTCTTATAGACCATTTTATTGATTGATGAGTAATTCAGAGAGTTTGGCGTTAAAAGGAATGGCTTTATTTCCTTTTAACGGAGAAACTATGCCATTTTCTAAACTGATCACGAGCAATAATTTTCCTGAGTGGGTTTTAATAAATCCTGCAAGATTATCTACGCCTTTTAGCGTGCCAGTTTTTGCAATGACTCGTCCTTTTAGTGCTTTTGAATTAAAGCCGAGGCGATGTTGTAATGTACCTTTTTCTCCAGATATCGGCAGAGCTTGCATCAGATAGTGAAATCGATTGTCATCGACTATTAATTGAAGCACAGATGCAAGTTGTGATGCGGTTAATAAATTATAGCGAGAAAGTCCAGAACCATCGACGATAGTTGCTTTATCTAAATTAATACCAAGAAAATTGAGTTCTGTTTTTAGTGCTTTTATCCCTTGTTCAAATAAATCTTTCCCATTGTACCTTTGCCCCATCTTTTTGACTAAACTATCTGCAATAAAGTTATTAGATTCAGATAACATCGTTTTAATAAGTTGACTTAATGGTTGTGATGAGTGAATAACCAGTGTTTGTAAGGCTTGGGTGTTTGTCTCTTTTTGAACAAATTGTCCTTTCAGTTCTATTCCTAATGATGACATCACTTTTGCTAAGGTTTGTTCTGCGTATTGTGTTGGATCTGAAATAGCAATTTGCAAATTAATCCCATTGGGTTTAGAGAAACAACCTGAAATATGAAATTGGTTTTCAGGTAATGAAGTGAGGTCAAGATCACATTTCTCCTTATTAGGAGCATAAATAGCATTATTGGTAATATGCACGGGAACGGGCTGTTCAAGATGTAGTTGCGCGACTGCAATGTCTTTACTAGGAGAGAGTTTGGCCTTAATGCAGTTTTGATCGATAGCAAATTGAGATAATGGGGCGGCATAACACAAAGACAAATCCTCCCAACTCCAGCCTGGTGCACGCAAGTGGCTGTCTTCTTTACTGAGTAAATAAAGATCACCTGTGATCGTTGTGAGTCCCATTTTTTTTATGGTTTTGAATAATGTGTAGATATCTTGGTGTGTCAGGCTAGGATCGCCATCAAAAGAGATGAATAGGTCGCCATTAAGAGTACCTTGAATGATAGGCGCATTACTATAAATGATCGTTTTAAAAGTAAAGTTGGTACCCAAATATGAATCGGCTGCAACGGCAGTGAGCAGCTTCATTGTACTTGCGGGTAAAAAATATTTCTTAGGATCTTTTTTGATTAACACCTTTGAAGTATGACTGTTAGGTGTAATGTCTTGGATCCATAAGGCAGTTTGTGAGCTCAAAGGTAACGTTTTATTGATTTGTTCTGTTAAAGGTTCGTTTGCCATAGACTGAGTGGTAAGCATGCCACTAAACAGGATAATTTTGGCGAATTTGTATGTTATAGAGGATGTTATTTTTCTCATATTTTATGCACTTAAATTGGTATATTAGTTTTGGTTGTCATCGTCTTTTTCCATCATTCGATATAAACGAAATGTGATGAAGAGGACTAACATGAGAAATAGAGGAAACAAAAAAATGCCTAATTGGGATTTAAAATGAAATAAAGCCCAGGCTGCTAAGAGCGAAATAAGTATGGAGAACAGTGCTTTCATAGTAATAGCTGCTATTTTAAGAAGACTTAAAGTATATGTTTTATTGCTTATAATACAGTTTACTTGAAAAGTGAACTTCTTTACGCTCTGAAGAAATAATTTATTGAAACTGTGTTTTTAATCACGCTAATAATGAACAAATGTATATGCTATTGGTGATGATTGATAAATGAATAGAATAAGTTGTTTCATACATGTGTTGTTTAGCCAAAGTGTTGTACTTTGGCCAGAACTAGAAGGGGACTTCATTGATTGATGGGCGTATCGAAGGGATAAAGATGTTATGACGCTTGGGCAGTTATGTGTTTCAAATTTACCATGCTCGAAAGCGCATCGGCTAAAGCTAATCTATCATGTAACCCAATGTGGTGTTTACTCCTTAAAGGATAAAAATACATGTTATTTTTCTGCGTTGGACTATCGGCATGACAGAGTATTTTATCGACTATTTCAACACCTAGTAATTGATGACACCAATCTAATTTATCTTTAACACTACAATGACTGATAGGGGAAGGTTCTTTGGTGAGGTTATCAATAAGAATGATTTCAGCTTTAGATTGAGCGAGTGTTTCTGCAAATTGTGGCAGTAATAGAGGAGGCATTATACTGGTTAAAAAACTGCCTGGGCCTAATATGATGAGTTCAGCTTCTTTTACCGCTTCACAGGCTTCTTTGGTTACAGAAACTTGTGGTTCCAGAGATAATGCAATAGGCGTATCAGTCATATTATCGACATTTAACTCTCCTAAAACACGGTTTCCTGATGCCTCGATGGCAACGAGGTGAGTCGGGTGCTCAGACATTGGGATAACGCTTGTTTCAATTTTGAGTAAGCGACGAATTAAATTCACTGCTTCAAGAGGGCGTACACATAATTCATCCAGTGCGAGTAAAATAAGGTTACCTAAATTATGCCCTGACAGTTCCATTTTTCCTGAAAATCGATATTCAAATAATAGCGTTCCCATTGAAGGACGCTCTGCGAGTTCTGAGAGGCAATTGCGTAAATCTCCCCAAGCAATACAATTCTGATCTGCGCGTAAACGGCCTGTTGAACCACCATTATCGGTCGTTGCGACAATGCCGGTGAGACGGTCGCCCAAAAATGAGAGAGATGAAAGGACACGTCCAAGTCCATGGCCTCCACCAATAGCGACTACATGTTTAAAGTGGTTGAGAGCATTATGTTTCATGAATGCCAAGCCTTTTGTGTATTTTTAGTCGTTTTTAAAACATAAAGAAAACACATTATACATGTTTGTTCGATGTTTTAGCGATGAAATCTTAACTAAGCTAGCATATAATAGGGTGAATTTGTCTATCTATTAATGTAATAGATGAGGTTAAAGTAAGGAGTAGACGTGAAAACAGGAAAATTAGGACGTATTACAATTGTATTGGGTTGTGTCATTATTCTGTTTGTTATAGTGCGCTTAATGTTTATTCCCTCTCTGTTAATTCAAGAGCAGGGAGCTCAAAAATTGGAGAAAAATGCGGTACCTGCTTCTAACATTCCTGATTTTGCAAAAATGACAAAGGTGAGTGAAAAAAAGGCGGCTTTCTTTAATTATTTAAGTCCCTTGGTGCATCAACAAAATGCGATTATCGGTGACGAGCGTCAGTTTTTATTGTCAATTCGTTCTGAATTATCACAAGGTAGAAGTTTGACAGAAGCTGAAGAATTTAGGTTAAATCAAATTACTGAAAAATATCAATTTACTTTGAGAAGTCTCACTATTCCCATTATTAATGCGTTATTAGTTAGGGTGGATACCATTCCAGAACCTTTAGTACTTATTCAGGCAGCGAAGGAATCAGGGTGGGGGAGTTCACGTTTTGCGCGAGAAGGGTTTAATTTTTTTGGGCAATGGTGTTATAAAAAAGGCTGCGGCTTAATACCTCGTTCAAGGAGTCAAGGACTTTCACATGAAGTGGCTGTTTTTCCAAGCGTTGAAGCTTCAATAGCTGCTTATATGCGCAATTTAAATACTAATGCCGCTTATCAGTTATTTCGTAAAATTAGATCCGAGTCTCGCTCTAAAGGAGAAACACCAACAGCCAACCAATTAGTTTATGGCTTAATCAATTACTCAGAGCGTCAACAAGCATATATTAATGAGCTACTTAGCTTATTACGACATAATAAAAAATATTTAGTGGATAATTATGAATCAAAACCAGCAGCATAAACGTTTTTTACTGATCAATCTGTTATTGGGGTTTTTTACACTGATGAGCATAGGGGCTTATGCTTCATCGTTTTCATTGGAATATCAAGGATTTTATCAAAGATTGAAAAAGGTGAATCAAGGGCATTTTCAATTGATTGAAATGGCTTTTTTAGTGCCGAATAAGCAAAAATGTCGCATTCAAAGTGGCAATATTACAACTGAAAAACATACATACCCCTTGTCTTATAATAACGAACAGCAACTTTACTTGCCTTATGATGCTAAGTTGAAGACGGACAGGGCATTAATTAATATGGATATTGCTGGTGACGTACAGGATTGTAGTATTATGATGCAAGTTCGTGTAAAGCATCCTAAAAATGCTTATGCCGCTGATGATGTGAAGCAAATTCAAAGCGAGATGAATACTCTTCTTAAGAGCATGCAAGGATTTCCAATGAAATACTTTTTCAATCCTATATCGGGATTGAATATTGAATTTGATGAACCAACCCAAGTTTCTATTGATGGTATTCAAGTCTATATGGGTGAACAATTTCATTTAGGGCAAGCAGAAATTGAGCGCTTATCTCGGATCATATTTAGTCATGAGCCTAAGTTGATTAGCCCTTGGTTTAAAAGTGATAAGGCGTAGTCAATAATGAATAAAGTATCTTTGTTGAATTGAGGATACTTTATTTGAAAGTCAATTTCGCTACCTACATTCTATTTTTTTGTTTTTAATATTCCCATAAAGAAAAAATAAGTCATCGGGCCAAAGTACTTGTCTTTTTTGACGCCTTTCTCTAAAAGGGGTATAAGAGTCGATATCTATCGAGTAAGGGATGAAAAATGAAAGTCACTTTTTCAGCATTTAACCTTCATAAAAGTCTATATTCAAAGCTGATAATCGATAATTGGAAAATTGATGAGGGCAGTTCTTGGGCAGTATTTGCTACTGATCAAGACGTCGGTTCATTACTATTGAAAGTTTTAACAGATAACTTAAAAAAATCAGATGATTATACAGGACATGTTAACAGGACAGCCAGTAAAGTCGCCCATGTGTCTTTAATTGATCAGCAAGATTTACTCGAATCAGAGCTTGCAAAAGATGATACAGATTTCCTTAATAGAGTGGATATTGGAAGCAATGTATATGAACTTATCTTTCAAGAATGTCAGAATGAGATGTTAACACAATCCCTATTGAAAGAACTCGATCTTGGGCATTTACAATCCCATGGTTTTAGACAATTGTCCTCGGGTGAAACACGGCGGATCATGTTGGCGAGGGCACTTGCTATGGAGCCTGATTTTTTAGTGCTTGATAATATATTAACTGGACTTGATATCGCACACCGACAATCAATATCAAGATTACTAACATCGTTATCTTCACGAGACAAAAATCCCATTCAGATGTTAGTTATTTTTTCGAGAGAGGAGGATGCACCAGAATGGATAGAAAATATTGCACTCTTTAGTCAAGGTGAATTTAAAGAAACCATGGTAAAGATGAGCTGGGAGCAGCATCCATTAATAAACCAAATAAAAGAACAGTCTGCTGTACAAAGTCAAAATATAGTCTCCCTTATTCGTCGTCATCAATATCAACCAAATTCAATAGAGCCTATTTTTGAAATTAAGCATGGACAAGTCAATTATCTGGATAATATTATTTTTACTGATATCCATTGGCGCATTGAAAATCGGCAGCATTGGCAAATACAGGGGCCGAACGGCTGCGGAAAAAGTACATTGCTTGGCCTTATTTTTGGCGATCATCCTCAGTGCTACAGTAACGACATTTACATATTTGGTAAAAAAAGAGGAACTGGTGAAACCATTTGGGATATTAAAAAACAAATAGGGATGGTTTCGTCTGCATTACACTTACAATATAGGGTGAGTTGTAGTGCTTTACAGGTTGTATTATCTGGGTTTTATGATTCAATAGGCTTATACACTATACCTACTCGTAAAGAAAGAGAACAGGCTAAAGAATGGTTAGCCATTTTAAATATGAGCCAGTACGAAACAACCAGTTTTAGGCAACTTGATTATAGCCAACAACGCTTACTCTTAATTGCTCGAGCATTGGTCAAACAGCCCAAGCTGTTAATATTAGATGAACCTTACCAAGGGCTCGATTACTTTGGTAAAAGACTCATTCAAACAACGGTTGACTTTATTGCAAGGGAAAACCTAAGTCAGCTTCTTTATGTTTCTCATTATGAAGATGATCATATTGAAAGTATTCAAAATACGTTGGTATTTTATTATGATATAGGTCTGGAATGTTATAGAACAAAAGTAATGAAGCTCTGATAAAGTGTGTCTAGTTCTGAAATAGGTTACTCGGCCTTTTTCTCTTGGATCTCATGGAGCATTGCACTTTCCGCGAATATAGAGACCGTTGGCGCCAAATGATCCAGAAGTGCCGATATTAAATAAAGTCACCAACAATAAATTGATCTACTACAAGGTTATCTTTACAAGAAAGAGCCTCACTCGGATAAAATCATCGAGCGAGGTCAATCATTATAGCACTGTGTGCATTTCGGCTGGCTGAGGGGCTAGGACATTAGTTATATGTCGTTTTTCCAAGTAAAACGTTTCCATATCCATTCAGTTTGACTGCCAGAGAAGGAAAGTGTGTAGAAATCAAGTCCTTCATTGTTGTATTACGGATGGAGTGTAATTCATCCGTTGTCCACCCATGGATTGAATTTTCAAACCAAAATCTATCACCTATTTTACTACGATAAAATTGGTCACCTATTATATAAGCAGATGTTGGACCAACGACGCCAAGATCAGTAAGTTTTTTACCTTTTTTATGGCCTTTTATATCACCATTGTATTGGCCATATTGACAATCTGGGCATCGAGATTCACTTTCGATGATAAGGCCAACAAAAGGGTCAATTAAATCTAGGCGTTTGAATGTATGACGAAGTGCGGCTGCAAAGTTTTCATCTTTGTTATTGGTTAAATAACGAAAACATTCTATAGGATCATATTCCTGATCTACGTTTGGCCTCGGGCATTTTTTTCTACCGTAAATGCTTTTTCCTGTCCAATTTTCGAGTAAAGCATGATAAGACGGAATACCGTGTGTACGGCCGCGGAATACAGAAAAGGCGGGGACACTAATCGCAACATTGCCCGTGAAACAATTGGAAATATCGGCATTATTCATCGATGGCTCAACCAGACGATCAACGGCTTGAGCACGAGAGTTTATAATCCCCGCCATGATGGCGTCATCGGGTGCTGCACCACTAGGCACCTGACCTCCAATAAAGGCCATCATTTCATCAACGGGAGCCATCGAGGTCGACTGCGCCGAAGCAGATAGATGAACCCAAGATACTGAGTTGACAGAGGGGCTATCCAAACCAAAGAAATTAGGTGGTAATTGTTTTTGAATTGTCGGTATTCGTTCAAACGTCACAGGATCGATAGGAAATACGTCTCTGGTTACCATAGAGTGTCCAAACCGCATTGCAGCAGCGAAACTGTTCCCAGTACGAGGATCTGTGGTCGGGTTGTAATCGTCATCCTTATAGTGCTTTTTAAATCCCATACGTTTGTAGGCTTTTTTACCTAAAATCATCGGTAGGAGCTCATTGTAGATAGTGTTTTGATAAACCCCTATGGTCCATGCTCTTGCTTTTTGAAATATTTCTTCATCTGTTAGATCATGTTCCTCAGCAGCTATTCGACGGGCATTCTTATTATGTTCTCTCAACCATAGATTTTGAATAGTAATAATGCCGAGATTCTCTGTAGCGCGAAAGTCACCAGCCGCAAATGCTTGTGCTGGATCAGTCGTAGACGCTAACAGTTCATCAAAAGGAACAGCCGGTTCGGTTTCAGAAATAAACGGCATCCAATCAACACCATCTGGAATAGTCCAGCTAAAACTCGTTCGGCTTGGATCGTTTAATGCCGCATAATCAATAGAGCAGGAGATATTAGGGAGTAACATAGGCGGCGTACCTAGTGCTGGATTGGGGCAGGTATACACACCTGGCGTTGCAGGTACTACACCTATGCCAGGAATAAAGGTTGTCCCAAATGAGGCCGCAGGCGAAACACACTTGCCAAGATGTGGAAACGGCTCAGGTGTAAAACCTGGTGCACTCAAAACAAGTACTTCCTTTGCGTTGGTCAGTCCCTCATTAAAGGCACCAAATGGTTCTCCCGTTGTTGTGTCAATACAATTGCATAAATCGCGAGAAGGGGTATTTCTATGCTTGTACTCGAAAGTTTTTCGTGCTGCGGTTTTGAGTAAACCGCCTTCAAAAGTACGTAAAGCATTACTGATCCTTTCGGTTGGCCCATAGGTTGGCGAGAGATCAAGAAAAGCAGATGCACCATTGATTTGCTGCGGAACCCCAGAATTGTCGATGTAATCATCGCTGCGTAAACCGACAAGAAAGTCGTCGCCACTGGAATTCTTCACTTTACCTACTCCAGCGGTTAATCCTACTGGGTCTATTGAAGGTGCAACGGTTAATGCCATATCGTGCGCGACAAATTGAACCATATAAACAAACAATAAATTGGTATGTGACCACTGTCTTTGCTGGTCTTCATTTATACCCAATATATCAACCGTCGCAATAACTGGGTTTACCGTTTCATCTCTTGGTGAAGTACGGTTTTGTACGTTCGCGTATTCAACAGGTTCAGAAAGACGAGTAAAAATCCCGTCTACTACAGGCTCCCCCCCTAGATCTTGATCAATGTTCCAAGCCACTCCCCAATCAGGATGAATAAGATTGTTACAGCGTCCTGTGAGTGTGCGTCGATCTTCAGAAATGCTATCACACACGTTTGCTACCACTTCTACACTGGTAATCGTCATTAATAAAAAGGATATCAACAATTTAACTTTCATAATATTTTTCCCTTCACTGCATACAACAAGTCTTATCGAGTGCAATGTATCCCCTTTAGATCAATATAAAGGGGATACATGATGAGTTAAGTTAGTTTGTTTCAATCGAAACTATTGCTCGGCCTTTTTCTCTTGGATCATTGCACTTTCCGTGAATATAACGACCATTGGCACCAAATGGTCCAGATGTGCCTATATTGATAAAGTCACCCACAATAAATTGATCTACAACCCCAGTTGTAATAGATACATCAATTAACTGTTTATGATGCTTTTTAGAACCTTTCCCTTTGTGTTTTTTATTATCTACCCACCACATTAAATAAAGATCAACAGGTTCTTCTTCATCAATGAAAAAGAGATCATTGTTATTATAATGTTTTGATAACTCTCCTGTTGGATCAGCTAAACAGGTTTCAAAATCATCAATACATTGAATAACAGAATCAGGGGCTAACAACCAAGCATTTTGTGCAAAACCAGAAGCATAACCAAGGCGGGGATGATGTTTCGAGGGCTCAAATACATCTGGGCGTGTAACACGTAAGCCGTAGCCTGCGGGCAAATTTTCTATAACTTCATCAGGTAAGCGTCCAACGTCTGTTACTGGCTGAAATAGATGCTCTCCACTGCGAGCGTCGAGTAACTCTAATGGCCCAGCATAGGCGTGAGTAACAAAAGTATTTAAATTTTCTTTACAAGCAGGCAGTTGCGCGGCGGCTACAATGGGTTGCTGTCCATATTCGGGTAGATATTTGTATACTCCCCAGTCAACATCATTTTTTCCTGTCAAGGTACTGAAAACGACTGTACTTTCTCTGGGTCTTGGTGCCCCTGGTAGTATAGCGCAATGGGTTGTATCATCTGGACCATCCATACGAGCTTCAATTGGATTTGAGAAAGCTACGTCAAAAGGGTGGTTAGGTACGCCAATATCAACACATTGCCCTTCAACTCCTCCAGGTCCTCCAGGTAAAAACGCTGAACATTGGCTGTTGTTTTCACATGGAATATAGCCTTCTTCTAAGGTTAAGCCTAAATCTCTTGGATCAGGTGAGGGAGCCCGGCCAGTTTCAATGATATCCACCGGAAATTGGAAGCTCCAATCATCTTGGCTAGTGTAATTACAAAAGAAATTTGGAGGGGTATTCCCCATGCCCAGATAAATGTTAGCAGAACCTGCGTTTGGATCGGTTTCTCCATTTGCGAAGAAATCACATACCCCTCGAACAGGTTGTGCAAAACCATTGTCGGTAAAGTGGTTGTCATTACGAACCCGCTCTCATTCATATGCAGGTAAATGTGCCAGAGAGCGGCTTGAAAAGGCCCAGAGCATTACAAAGCTCAATAGGTACGCGATTGCTCTTATTTTATCTTGTCTTTTCATAATTTTTCCCTTTTGATATGATTCATTTTCAAATAAAGGAAAAGTTAATCTCATATAAAGTATTCATTACAAAATCACTCAACTTCTTTATAGAAGCTAGATACCTTTCCCGATACATAGGCGTTCATTAATCATACTAACTAACATTCATTAATATTGAGTGGGTCATTAGTATGATACTTATCTAATCGAACGACTATAATTTAGAAACCGACTAATGCTTTCGTGTCGTTTGAGTGTTATTTTGGTGAAAAAATGATGAGGAGAGCATAGTCAATAATCGTTCGATAAGTTACTGATAATGTGTTTGAAAAGTAAACTCATGTATTTGGGCTACGATAAAGGTGTAGCTGGGGACAAATTAAATCTGGCTTATATTCGTCAATTTTATCTGTTGGTGGTTTATGGTAATCATTAAGTGGAGTGATTTTTAGCTCTTTTTTAGAAAAAACGAGTACCGGAGTGGTAGCACTGCACTCTTTTGGGCGAAGTTGACTACTGAGATCTGAACCATATTCATTTTTATAAGAAAGTTTTATCATAGGCTTAATTCGAATAGGGCGGCGGATCACTAATTTATCATTGTAAGTTTGTAATTGATTGATTTGCGACCTTATTGCTAAAATTTTTCCCTCTGACTCTTCTAATAAAGAGGCTTGATGTAATAACTTCTCGAGTTGATTCATTGCTTGTTTTTTAGTGATTTTTGGTGAGCTCATTTTTTTTGCCCAATAAAAACGTAAGCGATCTGGGCTTGTTGGGGTATCTGCAATCATTATTTTTCGTTTTAACTGATGTGTCATAATACGCTTAAAAAGAGAATGTATGAGATCCCATTGTTCTTGGTGATCTTTAGTATTCGATTTTAAGATATGAATAAAATCTCCTCTTGTATCATTTAATTGTCGAATGCACTTTTCAATGTGTGTTGGGCAAGCTTCGACATCAAATTGCATAAACCCAGGATAACGTCTGACCAACCGTGTGCTGTATTCTTTACCAAGAGTGTTATCTTTCGCATAGTAAGCAGTCAGTGAGTGAAGCGCTTCGTTAAAGGCAGTTTGTCCCATCAATGGGGTCACTGAAATAGTTTCTGGTTGCTCAAGTTCGTCTTCTTTTTCAAATGAGGGTAATAGGAACAATTGACTTTCTTTCAAAGGTAATTGCAGCAATTCTGTTTTGAGTTGATCTGACAGTGACTGTATGGTGTTCATTTTTTGCCGAAGCTTTGCTTTAACGTTAGGTTTTATGTCCACAATATACGGCCTATTTTATACAAGGTGAATTAAAGGTGATAATAAAATAATAATCTAAATAGTAACTTTAATACAATAGGTTATGTATTATTTTTATGCAAAAAGTCATTATAATTGTAACCATTTTTCAGTGGTTCCTCATTATAGAAGGAAATGGTTATTTACCGATATTATTATTAATACGACTCTTGCCAGAAATTGTGTTTTTTATCTTCTTTAAACTCTCTTGGGTCCCTTCAAAAGTGATTGTAACTGGAATGGTATTGTGTTTAATATTAACATTTTTTATTTCATGGATGGATTCTAAGTAATTTACTTTATCAATGACGGCTTTTGGATACGCTTTGTTACCAATGAGTTTAATTTCGTAAAATTGAAATTTATCCTGCTCTGTACACATTAATACAGGAGAGAATACTAATAAAAATACACCTAAAAATTTGCTCTTCATATTAGCGCCTATAAATTGAATATTAAATTACTGGTAAAGATCCATCCAGTAGTGAATTGTACTGTATACTTCATAGGTAATTTTAGTCCCACAATTGCGAGAACTTGACCCTGTTGTATGTACTCCCCGAATGTAATGTTGGCTGTCGACAATAGCACTTCCACTCACTCCATTGGAAGTATCTATTTGGTAGCATAGCCGATAGGTGGTGGAGGTCACTGGGCCTTCGTCTGTCCACATGGTTGCGTAGGGCTTTTCACTGGCATAACCCGTTATACTGTGTTCTCCTGAAACAAAAGGACCAAAACCTAGCCAGCCCCCATTGGCAATACAATCTAAAATAATGAGTCCATAGTCAAAATTGGAATCACTATTTCTATGCCATGCTTCAGTGGTAATTGCAGTTTTCCAAGCACATTTTTTCCATGGAATATAAGTTCCATTTTGCGCTACAGTAAAATCTAAGTTGTTATACCAAATACCATCTCCATTAGAAATGCAATGTCCTGCGGTTATTACAACATTGTTACCAATCAAGGTGCCCGTACAACCAATATCAAGTTTTCCAATATGCCAAAAAGGACTGCTTACTACGGTATTGGTAACTTGTTTTCGATTGTCACTTCCCATGACAATCATAGGTTTTATGGCATTCTCAATATCTAATATTTCAGCATAATGGGCAAGTGGATGGTTAAAGTCATTGCTGTATTGCTCAATAGCCATCGTTGGACTAAATTGTTTTAGTTGACTAATGCTGATAGAAGAAGAGAACTGATCACCATTTTTTGATACAGCAATAGCGGTTAATGCATGAGCCAGTTCTTCATCAGTATAGGTATTGGATTGCTCAACATCCGATATGGTATTGACAGTTCTATTTTCCACTTTCATGTCGTAAATAAAATCTGCAGTAGCTTGTAAAGGTTGAATGGGTAAGGACAAAACTTTCGAATTATTAGGTGTAGCATACAAATTGGGGGGGGTAAAAATGTAAACGATTAATACAAACAAAATGTCGCGGGGGCTTATTTTTCCAGGCAGTGTTTCCATTGTCATACTATAACCATTATTAATCATTTAGTTATAAATATAGACAAAACAACTAATAAAGCTAATTTACATTTCTTCCATTCCGCCATATAAGCAAAAGGAATACCACCAGCAAATAGTAAAGATAACTTCATAATAGCAAACTCATGGTCGCCTTTTAAAAAAGTGGTGATTTATTTTAGTCACCTTAAATGATTTTTACAGGTTACTTTGTATTTAATAGAGGTTAAGTTTGACATTTTTATATCACAGATTTAGGCACTTACTCGTTCCAGTGCTGTTAACCATTTTGGCATTAACATTAAGCCAATTATATCAAGCCAATTTAAACATATGGGCTGAGATCATTGCGGCGCTTCCTTATTGGCTATTGATGATAACAACACTTATAGCACTACAATTTAACCGTAGCCGTATCGCTTTTTTATCTTTGTTGTTTATCGCTTACTATGCTCTATATCAAAATAATCTATTTGCATTATCATTAGATATGTTTAGCGACAAACCCATTGTTATAGCAGGTTCTCTGGTGATCAGCTTATTTGCCATGGTAAAAGATAGGGGGGTGTTATCAAGTCATGGTATATTGCGGATCCTTTCTATTACTCTATGCTTGAGTTTAGGTTTTTTGTGGTTTTGGGCGCTCAATCATTATGAACAACAAATCAGTACATTACTAACAACGAGCCTAAAACCTCAATACCAGCTGTTAATTCCGATGATGATGTGTTCTTTTTTAGTAAGCTTTAATGCTATCCGGCATACAAATTTAGTCAATTCTGCCATTTTCATTTCTTTGGCTATTTGGATTATGCATTATTATCAACCTCAATGGTTACCTTTATCATACTTACTATCCATTCTCGCTGTTGTTTATTTAATCACCATTCTTGTTGACTCCTATTTTTTGGCTTATCGGGATGAGTTAACGAGTCTGCCATCAAGAAGAGCGCTGTTTAATTTATCATTGTCATTAGGTCGAAAATACAGTGTGGCCATGTTGGATATAGATCATTTTAAAAAGTTTAATGATACTTATGGCCATGATGTCGGCGATCAAGTATTAAAGTTAGTTGCGTCTAAATTATTGAATATTTCTGGAGGAGGGAGGGTATTTCGCTATGGTGGAGAGGAGTTTACCATCATTTTTCCCCGAAAAGACACTCACTTTGTCCTGCCGCATCTAGATGCTGTGAGGCAAACGATCCAAGACTATAATATCGTGCTCAGAGATGAAAAACGTAAAACACAAACGAAAGCGAAACGTAAAGCACATTCTTCTACAAAAAAATATAAAACAGTTAAAGTCACTATTTCCATTGGCACTGCTGAACGATTGACGGGGCAATCTTTTACCCAAACATTAAAAAAAGCTGATGAAGCTTTATATAAAGCAAAGAAAAAAGGCAGAAACCAAGTTTGTCATTAATATAACGGATCTGTTCTCTGTCTTCATTAAATTTTCATGATGACAGAGATAGCCATTCAATCAATGTTGGATCTTACAAAATGGAGGCTAGAGCACCAAAACCCATTTTGTTTTTATAAAAAATCTCACTAATCTCCTAAAAACTACGATTCATATCGATTTAAGTTAAATTTAAGTTAAATTTAAGTTTTATTTATCACAGTATGCGAGTAGAATTACTGCAAACCAAGCAAAAATGTAACACTATGTTTCATAACAAATGAAAACGAGTGCTAGAGCTCTGCGCTTAATCGTAATATAAATTTAATTTCAATATGCGATCCTCATTACATCCCCATAAGAATAATTCACTTATACGGGGAGGAACATGTATGTCTTAATTTTAGAATATCAATATAGGGAAAATATCGAATGAAATTTGCATTAAAAGTAACTTGTCCGTTACTTATCAGCATACAAGCTCTGCTACCTGTCCACGCATTTACTCAAAGCGGCGCGAGTGTCGACTTTATTGGTAGTGGGATCCCGATGGGGCATGAATGGTTAACACGAATGTCGGCATTTGAAGTAATAGGAAACGATCCTATTATGAATACAGATCCAGACGATCCAAGAAGCAGTTGGTCAGCAGGCCTTTCTTATAATACCGAGCTTGATAGCAATGCACTCGATGAAGTCAGCCAATTAATGGCAACAACGTTGAGTGATACACGTTATGAATCAACATACCAATTTATTCATTCAACAATATTAGGTCAACGTTGGGTCGATTTAGGTGGTTTTAATGTGACATCTTCAAGTTTGGGTAACATTAATTGCTTTGATGTCGTTTCGCAAGAACCCGCTGAATTACAAAAAGATCACTATATGCGCCGTTATGATGATTTGGGTAATCAAGGTGGAATAGAAGCTGCGGTTCGTTCACAAAGTCGCTTTATTGAACATTTTGTTGATGCAGCAATGGCAACTGATCAACAAATAAAAGTGTGGGATGGCGGAGCATATTCAGCTCAAGAAAATGTTAATTATCAATATTTCTTATTTGGAAGGGCAGTCCACCTGTTTCAGGATTCTTTCAGTCCAGAGCATACCGTAAGACTGAGCAATGATAATTATGAGACTGTTTATCAAGTAAAAAGCTATTTATGTGCGGAAGGCTCAGAGCAGCACACACACGATTCAAAGAAGGTACTGGATTACAGCAGTGATGATGTTATTTGGAAACAAGGCGTACGTTTTCAATCCGGTTGGGACAGTTATAAAGCCAGTAATATGAAAGAGGTAGCTTTAGTTGCCACCGAAGCAAGTAAAGATTTATGGGCAGCCTTTTTCAGAACCATGGGCACTCCTATTGAGGAAAGGGAAGCCGTAGCTTTAATAGAAGCACAAACATTAGTGGATAACTGGTTAGCGATTGATACGTTATCAGCTTTGTCTTGGTATGATGAAAAAACGAATCAAGATGGCACTTATGTGGCTATGTTAGATGCGCTTGACCCTCATTACACTCAAGAACAATGTATGATCGATATTGGTGTTGAATCTGGAGATCAACAAGAAAAAGTCGAACAATTAGAGGAAGATCGATTAACTTGTATGTATAACATGGAAGTCGAGTCAGGCTATGAAGATGTTAATGATCCTCATATGGATATTCCATATAATTGGAAATGGAAAAATGCCACAACTTGGTTAACGCCTGATAGTGATTGGTTACCTGAAGAAAAAGAAGCCGATGCAGGTAAACTAGTGAATATCATTAGCGCTGTCAATAATGAGGCGATGACACTTGATTCAAAGGCATTAGCAGATAATGCGACAGTTTATGTAGAGCAAGGTGAGCCATTAGATCTTGTTCAAGTTAACACTGATGAAGAAGATGTGGCTTATTTTAGAGCAAAAGATAATCCAGATCTGTTTCTAAGCTATGCCACCTTTTCTGGCAAAGTGAAGTTAGCTGATACCCCCATCAATGCTAGCTATGAAATACAAACTGACTCAGGAAGCAGTACATTACTCAATCAGCGCTGGAATGATTATATGTGGTTCTATGAAAGAAATGGCACTGTATATGTCAGTGGTGATGCAGAAAAAAATGATTTAAAATCAATATGGTATATTGAAATGGTTGCAGCAAATTAATCTGAGCTATGTCTACTTCTATCAATAAGAGATTAAAGAGCAAAGTCAAAAATTGCTCTTCATCTCTTTAATCTGATAAGCCTTGACTACCTAATCTTTCGGTTTTAAATAATGCTTAAGCGATCGAGGATCATTATGCCCGGTTCGAGACATGATGTATAAATGATCTTTATCATTCTCGTAAAGCTGTGTTACGCAACCACTGCGTAGACTATGTGCACCAAAGAAATCAGCATTCAACCCCGCTTTTTGACAATATTTCTTAATCACTTGATAAATATCATCCCCTCTAAGAAAGCCTGACTGACGAAAGTTACCATGATTTCCGTCCAATTTATCTTGAACCTGATAGTTCCTTAAGCTTCTCCCGTCCCTAGAAAGAGAACGAAATAAATGCCCACTTTGGATCTCTGCTAATGATATCCAATCTTTCACGACATCGTAAGCGGCAAACGGTTCTGATTTAGGTAAGACTTTCCATTCTTTCTGGCCTTGTTGATTGCTTTTTGAATAAGGTAGACGAACTCGGAGTTTATCGCGTAAAAATGCAACATGACTGACTTCAATATTCGCCAACTCTGAACGACGAAATCCACCTTGTAGCCCTAATTGTAAAATGGCTTTATCTCGAGCTCGCGTTAATATTTGAGGTTGTTGATCAATCACTTGAATTAATAATTCTAATTCATCATACATGATTGGCTGCTGATCATATCCACTCATCTGTCGATGTTGATTACGACTCAATCCTCTCATGACACGTAACACTAAAGGATGCTCACTAGGAGAGTGAAAACCGGCTTGAATATGGAAAAAGCGAATGGCCGCCAAACGGGTATTGAGTGTTTGTTTTGATAGCTGTTTACCGGTTGAGGCTTGGATCATTTCTTTTTGCTGGCCAATGAAAGAAATCACTGTTCTTGGATCCGCAGGCAAAGGACTCAATTGGTGTTGCTGGCAATATTGTTCAAAAATAGAAAAGCTGGATTGATAAATGCGACGAGTATTATTTGATATTTCATAGCGTGTTTCTTGAGCTGCATTTTGGTAATCGTCCAGTATCGATAAAGGAAGGTGACTTTCTTTATAGAACTTATTTTTATCTGAAATCAACTCTGTACCGCTAGAGTTTTCATTTTCTGATGAATAAGTATGCTCAATTGGATTTGTCATTAAAGGTGTTTTCATTAATATAAAGTATCAAAATGATGTTTAACAAGACAGTATTAATCCGATCCACTTTAATATCGGTCTATATATAGTCTCTTTATTAATCAATATTATAGCATATTCGCCAATCTCTACCAGTGATAATTGTCATTATCACTGGTAGAGATTGATTCCTGTTATACAAAAAGCACTTGTTACAAGATTGCCTGCAATGACAGGTCAAAGGCTTGTCAGCATAAAAATGCATTAAAGTGCTTATAATCAAAACACTACTATTTAGCCTAAAGCTACTTTTAGCCTTTAGTGAGTTGATAATATGCGAGTGGACTGACTGCTTTATAGCTTGTATTCAATGACTAAACACACTAAAGACCCGCTGTAAACAATTACAGGATTTCATGGTTAACCACTTTATTGTGGCGTGATATTTATAAAAAAGAGTAATTCGTCAAAACTCACGGTTAAACATTTCATTAGTTCACAACTTATCAGATCCCAACACCTCATAAATTAATAAAATGGCTAACCACTCTATTAATTTGTGAGGGTTAGTCAATAAATGATCCGAAGTAATTAAACCTATTGATGAACAATAAAAGGGAGGGCTTCATGTGGCAAAGAGTAAAATAGATTGGCTTGAGAAAATTAAGTCTTTATACACTTGAGCCTGAATTGAATCACATGTGCAGTTTTAATTTTTACCAATCCTATAGTGTGAATAATAGATGACTTATTAAATTGAATTTTTTCTAAACCAAAAGCTACATAAAAAATATTATCTGACGTTGAACCTTTATCTTAATCATTCACCGTAATTAATCAGTATTATATCAATTAATTTTACTTTTCATTGTTGATTATTACTTAAATGTAAATATAAATAAATCAATGACCATATTCATTTTTGTTTCTATATTGTTTTATTTAAATATATAAATACAATTATTGTTAATTATATTTATTGCATTTAAAGTGTAAATGTTTATGAAATAAAATCTTAATAAACCCAAGAATGACAAAATAAGCTTATTACTCAGACAGTTAACAATTTAACCTTGTCAAATTAAATTACGTTAATGTTGTTCGTGTTGTAGATTGTTGCATCAATAAGAATAATAACACCATATAAATACATAGTTGATAAAATATTAAATTGATTGAAAATAACAATAAGGAGGTGTGAAAAATAAAATTACCTATTACACCCTATATAAAAATAAAGCGTTAATGATGTTAATTATAAATATAAAATGGAGTTAAACATGATTATTAATGATTCAAAAAAATTACTGTTTTTTTCAATTGGATTTTTTATGGTAAGCCAATCTGTGATAGCTGCAAATGATAGCCCAATCAACCTTGAGAATAAGAATATTTTACAGATTGGTACAAGCCAAAGCTATTTAAAGAATGCGTTAAAACAATATAATCACATGACCCTAGCAAAGGACTTTTCCTCGCTAGAAAATCAAGAATATGCCATGACTTCTTCACAGTCTAGTAGCAATGCAGATGAGATTAAAAATCAAGTCAACTCTGCTGATATGATATATGTTGACTTTAAAAATAATAACAGTGAATTTGATGTCTATATATCTGAAGCAATAAAACAAAATAAACTGCTTGTTTTTGAAAACATGTCCGGGAACAAGCTAACAAGTTTTCCAATTAATGTTGATACTGAAGTCGTCATTATCAAACCAAACTCAAATAACCCCGATGACATTGTCACTTTTGGCGGTCAAGAACCGACAGTCGAGCAAAATATACAAGCTGTGGATAAACAAGCAGAAACGGCTGCGGTATACAGCCCGATTAATAGTCGATATGAAGAAAACCCTTCTATGTCTTCACAACGACTAGACGACATGATTGACTATCAAAGAGAGCAAGCTTTAAACAATATAACACAAGAAATCAATAAACTGCTGGCTCCGACAACAGCCTTAATGCAAGTAAACAGTTCAAGTTCAGGGGGACAGATTGGTTACCCTTGTCCAGTTGAGGCAAAAGAAGAACATCTTTGCTACTCAGCCATTGTGACTAATAATGTTTATACTTTTGATGATGGTAGCGCAAAAATCAATGTGATCCATGGTTTCTCCTATGCTGCTTATCGTACCGATTTAGGTACCAGTATATTTGTTAGCCCATGGGGCAGTGCTAATCCTACACTTAATAATAATTCAAGTTCACATCGGGGATTTTATTTAAAGCAAGTGAGACCTGAAATTACTGTCGACCAATCAGATGCTGCAGGAATGGTTTTGTTTAGGAGAACACCTGAGAACCAAAATGGGTCAACCAATGTATCAACGACATCAGGTATGAGCTATGACATTAGCGCTACTGCGTCTGAAAAACCCTCAATGGGAGGCAAAATATCTTATTCGACAAGCCAGTCACAAAGTACAAATCTGAGTGATTGGGTAACAAATACGACATCAGATACGGGTTATGATGCTGATTGGAATTACTCGCTTAATAAATACAAGTCAATTGGGGATTGGGTTAGTCAGAAAATATTTGAAACGGCAAAGTTAGGCTCCATTCCTTCCATTTCTGCAAATGGTCTTCAATACTCTTCTGAGGCCATTTGGTTTGGAAGCCCAGGAAATGTGAACGGTTTTTTCAACTTTGATATAACGACTTATGTCGTCAATGAAGAGATCTACTTTACTGATAATACTATTTTTGGTTGGTCAGCGAGATCAAAATGGTGGACACACACACTGTATACAGGATGGAATATCTCATTTTATACTAAGTGGTTAAAACCACTATAATCTATTTTGATGTCTCATTTTATAATAAGCAAAGTTATTCATTTAGCTTTGCTTATTCTTCACTGTCTTTAAGTGAAAATCATAAAAAATTTAATTATCGCTAAAACGATTAACTGTCAATACCCACTATTAATGTTCTTTTTTCATATACTAAGATCGATACTTAATTAATTAAGTGTCGGAAAAAATACTTTATTGATGTTAAGCCATCTAACTGTTTAATTTTAACTTTATACTCTTAAATATAAAATTCAATAAATAGTGTTAAATATACTCAGCAAGGGTTCAGTAATAATCATGATAATACCCCTAAGATAACTTGTTATTGCATTTTTTATGTAAATAAAAAATTTTATAAAGTCATATAAAAGGGCATGGCAATAAACTTATCGTTATCTAATTGGATTTAACTTAAGCATATTAATAATAGGGAATGATTGATGAAGATAAATAAAAAAATACTCTCATGTATTGTTGCTGCATCTTTTAGTGCACAAGCAAATAGTATTATGCCAGAACAAACAGCTAATGTCCTGATGGGATATTGGCATAATTGGTGTAATAGCCAAGGCTACCAAAGCGGTATCGCAGCTTGTATTTCATTAACCGATATTAATAGCAAATACAATGTAGTTGCAGTATCTTTTATGACAGCGAGTGGAGATTCTTCTATACCTACTTTTACATTAAGTTCCGATCTTAAATCAGAACTGGGTATAACTGAAGATGACTTTATTCAACAGATCAGTGATCTTAATGAGCAAGGTCGCAGTGTTGTATTGTCATTAGGTGGTGCAGATGCACACATAGAGTTATCTAGCGGTGATGAAACAGCATTGGCAAATGAGATCATTAGGCTCGTTGATACTTTTGGCTTTGATGGTATTGATATTGATTTAGAGCAATCAGCGATCAGTGCAGGAGATAATAGTACTGTTATTCCTCAAGCACTTATTCAAGTCAAGGAGCACTATAAAGAACAGGGCTTGAATTTCATGATCACGATGGCGCCTGAATATCCTTATTTAAGAGATGGCGGAGCTTACGTCACTTACATTAAGCAATTAGAAAACTATTATGACTTTATTAATCCTCAATTTTACAATCAAGGGGGAGATGGTATTTGGGTCGATGGAAAAGGCTGGCTGGCTCAAAACGATGATTCAGTTAAAAGCGATTTTATTTACTATATTGCCAATTCACTTATTAATGGTACAAATGGCTATACACAAATAGATCATGACAGATTAGTCTTTGGCCTACCAGCGAATGTTGATGCTGCTAATAACGGTTATGTCTCTAACCCTCAAGATCTATATGATGCTTTTACTCAATTAAGTGACGAGGGGCATGCACTTAAAGGGATCATGGGGTGGTCTGTCAATTGGGATGTTGGCAAGAATATCAGCGGCAAAAGTTATAATGATCAGTTTGCTAGTGATTATGCGTCATTCATTTTAGATGATCAGGAAAATAATGATGATAACAACATAACATTTTCTGGTATTTATGATCTGCGTGTCCAAAGGGGAGAAAACTTTAATGCACTTGATGGTATTAGCGCAATAGATGTTGATGGCAATGATATTACCAGTAGTATTACGACATCTGGTACCGTTGATATATTACAAGAAGGCCTATATACCGTTTATTATACCGTCACTGATAGTGATGGAAATAAGTTAGAAGCAGAGCGAATAATCACTGTCTATAATGACGCGCCTGTATTGACTGGTATTAACGATACAACAGTCAGTATTGATAGTGATTTTTCTCCCTTAGATGGGGTAAGTGCAACAGATTCACAAGACGGTGATTTAACGGATAAGATTAGTATTCAAGGCGACGTTAACACCAGTGTTGAAGGTCACTATACACTCACTTATACCGTTGAAGATCAATGGCAAGCAAAGACTCATTTGTCACGAGTGATCACAGTGACTAGCGATGAGGTGACTGAGTGTAGCGCCGAAACTTGGTTGAGCACCCGCATTTATAACCTAAATGATACTGTCTCACATGCAGGGCAAACTTGGACAGCACAGTGGTGGACACAAGGAGAAGAACCTAACACCACAGGAGAATGGGGGGTTTGGAAAAATGTAGATAATTGCACTGGAGATAATGGAGAGCAAGATAACCCTAATACACCGAACGGATCACAAATTTGGTCTAACAAACAAGTCTATTTTGCCAATGACACAGTGACATATAACGATGTGATCTGGACAGCACAGTGGTGGACTCAAGATGATGAGCCTGGTACCACTGGTGAATGGGGCGTATGGCGTGTAGCACAATAATGATATCACACCCTCACATTTATTAATTTAAATACTGTCTAAAGCGTACGAGTCAATTCATACAGTATTGCTTCACTCTTTTTTTAGGGAAAAATCATGAACAACAAAAAATCACTTACACTATTAACTCCTGCACTACTTTCTTCATTAGTCTTTAGCCAGTTTGCGCAAAGCCACGGCTGGGTAGAATTCCCCAGTAGTCGGCAAAATACTTGCTATAATGATGGCGGATTTTGGAATAATTCTATTCCAAATAAAGCTTGCCAATTAGCACATGAATTATCCGGCCCTTACCCTTTTGTACAACGTAATGAAGTGGCTGCTAATGTCATTGATTATAATAAGGACAATCAAGAAAAAGATCTGAATGCAGTAAAAGCGGTGATCAAAGATGGTTCGCTTTGTGCTGCTGGAGACAATGATAAAGCAGGGCTTGATATACCTTCTCAAAATTGGCAAAGAACACGCGTTTCCTTAAATGGTAATAATGAATTTGAATTGGTATTTACCGCAACTGCACCTCATAACCCTTCTTATTGGCAGTTTTATTTAACCAATGAAAATTACGACTCATCAAAACCATTAACCTGGGGTGATTTAACGTTAATTGATACTGCTGGTAATATCTCAGTTAATGGTGACAAGCAATATAAGATTAATGTGGCTGTCCCTCAAGGTCGAACTGGAGATGCTATCTTGTATACTCGTTGGCAGCGTGATGATGCTGCGGGTGAAGGATTTTATAACTGCAGTGATATTACGTTCAGCGACCATGATGATCCAACCGATCCAGAAGAACCGACCGATCCAAGCGATCCAAATGAAAATCAGCTTGTTTCTCTTGGATATTTTCTCAGTACTGATTTTACTGGTGTAGAAGTGGATGATACTGTTCGTTTTCGCACATTTAATAAAAAAGGAGATGAAACAACTGACGTTCAACTTGTGATTAATGATGCCAATTTATCAACTTGGCCAGCAGTACTTGCTGGTCAATTTAATGACAATAAAGCAGGAAAATGGTACATCGGTATTTGGAGTGAAGACATGCAGCACTACATGTTCGATACACAAAATATACATGCTAACAAGGTATTTGCTCAGTCAGTAAACCCCAGTTATCAACTTTCATTGATAAAAAATAAAGACACTGATGAAAGGTTGTGGGATCAGCAAACTGTTTACATTCAAGGAAATAAAGTGAGCTATCAAGGCTGTACTTGGGAAGCACAGTGGTGGACAAAAGGCGAAGAACCTGGTGACAATGAAAGTGGTGTATGGCGTACATCTGGTGGAAATTGTGCTGAAGGTGAAGAAGGATCAACTGATTATTCTCATAGTACAATATACCATCAAGGTGACACTGTGACATACCAAAATTGTGCTTGGCAAGCCCAGTGGTGGACACAAGGTGAAGTGCCGGGCACAACGGGTGAATGGGGAGTGTGGCGTACAAAAGATGAAAATTGCGCTAATTAATTAAACTGTAATCAAAAGATGGCTAAAATAATGCCTTTACTATTTTTAGTCATCTTTTGCTATAAAATCCAATATCATCATTGCTTTACATTTCACTTTTAAATAAAATGGTTATACCATAAATAACAAATTACTGAATATTGAATGTCAGAATACCAATGGCGATACCATGGGGAAGCACCAAAAGCAGGTCGAAGGCTCGTTTTACTTAAACCTGATGAGTTACATCTTGCCTTACCCTTAATTTATCGCCGCATAAAAGCTAAAAATATATCGCTTCAACCGACCTGGTTTAATCAAGAAATCAATAACCAAGAACAAGCTTATTTTGCACTTGAACCTTTACTCACTGAACTAGTGCAACAACGAAAAATGAATGAAGATATTGTTCCGCTGCTAAAAAAGGTGAATGTGTCACTGAATGCTTATTTTAGTGATCTAGGTTGGCGCATGATCCGAAAAGAGCTGTCACAAATAAAAAAACGCCAAAAAAAATCACATCTAGAAGTCAGTAACGATATCATCTTCAAACTTAAACATTATATGCAAAAACAACAATTTGATAGTGTAGATCAAGCTATTGATAACTTATTATCTGAACATGATGCTATAAAATAATGATACAACCACCTTTTATTTTTTACGTTGCGATACAAAAATAAACTCTCTTTGTATCGCTTGTCGACGTAAAAAGAATGCCCCTTATTTCCCCCTTGTTCATATTGCATTAAATCGATCACAACATTTGAAGCAATAGCATGAACTCACTTCCTATGGGCGGCCATTCCACTTTCCCAAGTGTTAATATACTCTGGCGTATCCGATTATTAACTTCCACATTCTCATCAATATAAGCATCAAGGATAAGGATCCTTATAACTGATCCCGTCATTCCTATATTGTATGGGATTAGACAATTGATAAGGGGGGATTTTAATTTTCATAGTTATTTAATTTATTTAGTATAAAAGTCGCATTGTTTATATGAGTGCTAACTGATATACCAGTATGGCTTATTTGTTTTTATTAATAAAAGCGGATTATAAAAACGCTTAAATATAGCTTAACTTCATAAATTCAATAAGATATTGTAAAGGAATAACATGAAACTGATACCAAGTTTAACCTTAACTTTAGCGTCAATAGGTTTATTTTCTACATCATTACAAGTTGTTGCAAATGAATCTAAAGCTAAAGTTTCCTCCCTATATCAAAAAGAAGTATTATCAACATCCATAGCCCATGAAAAAAGAGTTATTTCAAAGGAACTTGCTCTTAATTATAAACACTACCGCCGTCATTTAAAATCTCAAGTTAATCAGTATCAACTCAGTGTCAACCTTGAAAATTTTCATTATTTAGATAAAAAAACAGCTGAGACGATTCAACACCTCAATCAAAATATTAGACAGTTAAAAGGGATCACAAAGTATAACAGCAACATTATCGATTTACGGTTAGCAGATACAAAAATGTTAGGCCAATGGCAAGCAGGTCAATCGCCATTATTTGCTTATGCTCCAGAAGGCAATGACACACACTGGACTTATATTGAAGCCTTTGATGAAGCAGGTAATATCCATTTACTCGATGCCCATGTCGTGCCAGATAGGCCTGTGTTCATTATTGAACTGAATAATGAACAAACATTGAAAGAAGGCATAGAAACGATGCGATCCCTGTTTAATGCCGCTAAAGTCAGTAACAGCATAACGACAATGAATAGTGATTTTTCTACAACAGCAGATGAGCCATTATCGACGACCGCTATTAAAAATATTAAACTTAAAAATGTTGAAGAATCATGGATATTGGGTGATGCAGAAGTCTATGCTATTGTATCTGGAATAAGCCCTGAAAATACCGATATTGCCCCTCAACTCGATATTTTAGAATTTCCCTATTTAGATGAAGCCGACACGAGTTACTCTCCGAATCAAATTATTGTGCAATGGGAAAATTATCGTTGGCAAGCTGTCGATATTCTTCTTATGGAAAACGATGACAATACAAACTATAAAGATCTTGCTGGGACTATCTTAGAAGCTGCAGAAGCCGTATTAAGACTCATTCCAGATCCAACAGTTCAAGGTTATGCCATTATACCGCAGTTAACGAATGCGATTATTCAAGCGATGCCGGATTCATGGTGGACAAATGATGATGATTACCTAGATGTATTTTACACCATCTTTGAAAATCAAACCTATACAAATCATAAAGGTGCGAGTAACAATGCCACCGTTGATTTAGAGCCATTGATTATTCAACCAAGAAACTAATTAATGTAAACAGGAATATAAATGACTCATTAAATAAGTAATGAGTCATTTATATTATTAAAGTTCGTCATCAAACTTTAAAGAGCTTTCAGCATTAATTTTGCTGCTTTTAATTAATGAGGAAATAACGCAAATTAGGGTTATTCGTCCTCAAATAGCGAAGAATAATGCGATAAAAGGGACAAGGCATTCTGGGTGATCTTTTTACTAAAACCATTGTTTTTAGGGTGGTTAATGGACCATCCCAATAAAAACCGTTGAAAATCGGCCCAAGCGATAACAAACAAATGACGCCATTCGCGCTCAAGCTGCTCAATATCAAGTTGTGGGTGAGCGTCACAGACCGCTTTTTTTAGCTCAATAAAATAATGCTTGAGTAATGCTTGTGTGTGCTGATCACATTCATCTTCTGTCAGGCAACTTCCTAAGAAATACGCCACATCTTTCATTCCACAACCTGCACCGATATACTGGAAATCAACCGCTGCAACTTGATTATTATTTGCAAAACAAAAATTGGCAATTTTAGCATCACCATGGACCAAGGTTTGAAATCGACAAGCATTCAACAGGCGATCAATTTTGCTCGCCGCTTGTTTCAGGAGCGAGGAGGGCATGTTTTCAAATTCCTCCAATCTTGTCGCTAAATGCCAATAGGTGCCCGTTTGCCAAAGTGCTTTCATCCAATCATCTTCAGGGTTTTCCTGTAAAAATTGTCCATGAAAGTGGGCGAGCCAGGTTAAACAGGCTTTTGCCTGTTCAAGGCTGGCGTGTTGATGACGCAATGAAAAGCCCTGCTCATCTAAATCACTCAATAAAATGATTTTTTTCTGTTCACCTCCTGCTTCCAAGTTATCAGTGAAAACACCATAACATCTTGGTATTGTTGTCTTATTTGTGCATAAATGTGCCCAATCAGTATACCAATGTGCTTCAACATCATAAGACATGAGCTTACGTTGAAAAGAAGCCTGCGTATTCCACCCTCTAGGGTGATTGCTTTTTAATGGAGGATGAATGTGTTTAATAATAACAGAACGAGGCTGTTGAGCTTGTTGAACAATAGAGGAATAGGCTAAATGATAACGACTAATTTCACCATAACCACTCCATAAAGGCTGTATAACAGCCACTTTATCCACGTTTGTGGCATTGAACTGTTTTAATAAAATAGACTCAATATTCATGTGTCGCTTATTGCTGAGATCGAGGAACAAGTTAAATGAAAACAGGCATAATAACAGAAGTCAACAAAAGAGAAAGGCTCAAAAGAGCCTTTTTTTAAACTGGTTTTATGCACTTATTTTTAAAGTATCATCCTTTAAGGTTTAAAGCTCACAAACCCAAAACGTGATGTCGCTTTATTCCCATTATTATCATAACATTCAACTAACAGCTTTCCTGAAACACTGTTAGATTTGCAATAGCGCTGATCACCGGCTGGTGTGATGACTGTTGCATAACTTAAATAATAATAATTTTCTCCAGTGATACTGATCTCATAGCGTGTATAAGTTGCATTATAACTGGATGACCAATTCGCACTGCCTGCGTATTTAGCCCCACTAGAAAGCACGGTGCCATAAGCAACAGGACCCACACTTGATATACCATATTGTTCATGATCTTGAGCAGCTTTAGTCAATTGCTGGCTATCTGTTATTGCATCAAGTTCATTAGCATGAACAGTTGAACATAATAACAAAGGCAATAATAAGACGCTTGATTTTAAGTATTGCATAACATCTCTCCTTGATAATGGTTTAAAAATAAAACATGCAAATAACATAAACCATCATTAGCATAGAAGATAGACAACAAGTTTCAAGTTAAAAAATATTGACCAAATAGAGAAAAAATAAACTTAATGGAGTACAACATTCCCATGCAGAGAAAGCCTGCATGGGAAAATCGTTTTTCAAATAATAACTCGACCAACAAGCTTTAATTGCTCGATAAGATTAATCCCAACGATTAAAAATCATATGAACACTATGATCCGCGCCTGTCACAAAAACAAAGTAACCCGCATTGGTATTAGGTAAAGAACAATATTGTGTTCCAGAGGTTAATTTTGAACATTGCATGTTCGATGCTGGCTCTTCTGTTGTTCGGTAGTAACAATAATCATTACGATTGGCGATTTCTCTCACGGTATCGCGAGTCGTTCTGGCTAAAACATAACGAAAATCACCAAAATAACGGTAACTACTGGCATCCACTAAATAAGATTGCGAGTCCATTCCACCTTGCAAGAGCCCATCATAGCAATAGCCAGGATTTGGCACGTACAAGGGCTCGGCATCATTACTATTGTGAATGGCTGGCCAAGTCTCATTACCATGTTTGCTCAGCACAATATTGCTGGCATCCACAAAATCTTTAACGATAACAAAATCACCCGTATCACTTTCAAGGGTACAAATGCTTGTGCCACCAATTTGAGCTTCACATTGGATGTCATCCATACTCGCTTGCGCATATTGCTGACACATTGAGTCTTCAGCGGCAAATTGCTGCGTTAATTCAGTCAATGCCGCTAATGCGTATTCCTTAGGATCTGTGTATTCATAATAGAAATCAGAGTACACATTAAAGACTTGGCTATTGCGAGTATTACTCTGTGTTAATTCAGTATCACATTGGCTAAATACAGGCACTTTGATAGTATCCGCTGACGCATTTGCTTGAAAAAACACGCCAGCGACTACAGGCAAAAATGCACTTCGAATCAATACGTTTAACATAAATCCTCCCTTGATCTATTTAAAGCAGGTTAACCTCTTCCAGCCATTAATGGACTGTAACCTTAGAGGGAAACGCTAGTTTTTACATAAAATCACAATTGAATAATAAAACTTAACAAAAGTAATTAGGCGGCACAGTAAAAAGGGTTTTAAAGTTAAAGTCAAAGTTAATCGATATAAAATCAATTTTCTGCTTATTTTGTCACAAAAATGGTGGTTTTTTACCGTTCTATCCCATTAAGGTAGGGTTATATATAAATTTAAAAGCAACATGCAGTTGACTCCATTTAAAGGAAAATGAATTGTACCTCAGTCATTCTCTTCTTTTATGTATCAACATAAACACGATCAAACAAACACCTGTTAAATATATGTTTTTAATTTGTTGCAACACAGCTAAAGCTAATGTAGTCTTTTTTATCTGCTCAAAAAGAGCACAGCATGATTTAAGTAGAATAAAAAACAATCACTTTCCTGTGACTTAAGCCACTCTTTCATATTGGTGAGAAGAAGTGGCCAAGGGGCATAGGCATAAAGCAGAAAGAAAGGATTTCATTTTTATGATCAAAAAGAACATTTTGTCTCTTGCTGTGGCATTAGCTATCATTCCAAGTGCTGCCATTTCAGCTCCTCATACTCTATCATCAACACCATTAGATATGGTCATTGCAGACGAACAACGTCTCATTGACATGCTAAAAAAATCGGGAAAAATTGCCCATAACGCTTCTATTTCAGAAGCTGAAATCGCGCTTAAAACTTATTTGAATTCACGTCAACAACAAGAAAAACAGAAACGCCGTTTACGTCAAACTGAAGAAACAGATCTGTTTGACATGGAACCCAAAGTGAGGCAAAAACGTAAAAACCCCCATCGACACTCTAGCATGGATGGGAAGTTGAGCTCTGGGCGTCAATATCGCCCAGAAAATATGGTCGAAGAGCGCTATGAGGGTGAAACACGTGAAGGCCGTGTGCTTGCCATTTTAATGGAGTTTCCTGATTTTCCGCATAACAGTATTCTGCCTGAAGACAGCAATATGTATTATGAAGATTACAATCAAGATCATTATCGCCAAATCTTATTTGGTGAAAATGGCTGGATTGCACCAAATGGTTTCCATGCCAATTCTTTTAATCAAATGTATCAATCACAATCAGGTGGCAGTTATTCCCTCACAGGTGATGTGGCTGGATGGTATATGGCCAGTCAACCCGCCGCCTATTATGGTAACAATATCGATGGTGATGCAGCGAGTTTAGTGCGGGAAGGACTGGCAGCTGTTGGCATGGATCCAAGTGTCGATTTAAGCCAGTTTGATATTGAAGACAGGTATGATCTTGATGGTGATGGCGATCTCTGGGAGGCTGACGGTCTGGTTGATCATGTCATGGTATTTCACTCGAGTGTCGGTGAAGAAGCAGGTGGCGGGCAAATCGGGGAAGATGCCATTTGGGCACATCGCTCAAATTTAAGAAATGTGTTTGCCATCGAAGGCACAACGACTGATATTCCTTATTGGGGTGGCTTAATGGCCGCTTATGATTATACCATTGCACCTATAGATAGTGCTGTTGGTGTCATTAGTCATGAATATGCTCACGATTTAGGCTTACCTGATGAATACGACACGAACTACACAGGGAAGGGTGAGCCTGTTTCCTATTGGTCATTAATGTCTTCAGGAAGCTGGGCAGGGGAGATTGGTGGTACTCAGCCAAGCGGCTTCAGTGCCTACGCCAAAGAAATGCTGCAGCATAGTTTGGGGGGAAATTGGTTAAAAGGAGCCAAAATCGATATTAACGATATTCCCCAAAATGGCGTTATCGGCTTACTTGACCAAGCGGTCAGCAAAGGCACCAACTTCGATGCGATTCGTATCGATTTACCTCAAAAAGAAACTGTTATCACCACCCCTGTCAGTGGTGAGTATACTTACTTTAGTGGTGCCGATAATGATTTGAATAATGAAATGTGGACATCGGTTGATCTTAGTGATGCTACATCGGCCATTGTTAAATTTAAAACTTGGTATGATATTGAAATTGATTATGATTATGCTTATCTCGTGATTGAAACCAGTGAAGGAAAAACCTACATTGAAGGCAACTTGACGACTAATGACGATCCAAATGGTGCCAATAACGGCAATGGGATCACAGGTCAGTCAGAAGGCTGGGTTGATGCGGAGTTTGATTTAACGGCTTTCGCAGGCCAACAAATACAATTAGGACTATTGTATCAAACAGATGTCGCTGCCATTAATGCGGGAATGTATATAGATGATGTCATTGTCGAAACCAATAATGGCGTTATTTTACAAGCCAATGCAGATGACAGCGACAATGAAGCCTTCTCCTTCGCAGGCTTTAGTGCAGATACAGGGATTCAATTATCTGAGCACTATTATTTACTGGAGTGGCGTACACATCAAGGCGTAGACAGTGGCTTAGGGCATCTTAATGTGCGCGGTGAAACCATGCGTTACGAAGAAGGTTTATTGGTTTGGTATGTTGATGGTCAATATCGTGATAACTGGGTCGGCATTCATCCTGGCGAAGGGTTCTTAGGCGTCGTTGATATGGATCAAACACCCTTATTTTGGAGTGATGGCGAAGTGGCTGATACACGATATCAAATCCATGATGCCACATTAACGATTAGTCGCCATGAAAGGTTATTTCTTGATTTAGATGAGGTTCTGGGTAAAACAATGCGAGATAATCATATTAGTGCAAAACGGAGCTTTAAAGATCACCGAGATTATGTTCATGCAGTGATCCCTGATGCAGGCCGAAATGTACCTCAATACGGATTAACCATTCGTTTATTAAATCAAAGTGCAGATAAGAGTGTTGCCGCAGTTTATTTATCTCGCTAATCATTAAGAGGTGACTTTGTAAGTCGAAGAACATGTTACAATCTAATAAGATGCTGAGTTTTTTGTAGCATGTTCTCATTTCTCCCTCTCATAAAAATACGTTTTAAAATGGTATTTTTATGCAGCTAAAGTTATTAAAAAATAAGAATGTTAAACTGAAACTCCCTTTTAGAGGCGCTGACTGCTTACCCTTAACCCATTATCAGTGTACTCTTTTTATCCACTTGGTTCTCATCATCGACCAAGTGGATTTTTTTATTCATCGTCCATGATATATTCAATCTACTAGGTATAGAAAATATATCACCAAATATACGACAAAACGCTATACGACTTAAGTCTTTCAGGTGTTAACCTGATGGTGATAAGAATATAATTAAGGTCTAATACACGTCCTTACTTTGAGTGCACTATTTTTCAGCACCTCTTTTTACGCTCAGTCGTTTTCATCACCGACTGAGCGTTTTTTTTGCGTTTTTTTCTATCATTATTATCAAGATGACAGCACTGAAGTCACAAAAAGCGTTAGCGATGCGGTATTGGCTGTCAGAAACGAAGGCCATAATCATGCGGTAGAACGCCCAGAGATGTGTATGCATTACAAGACATGTACCAGCAAATGGTTGCATAACGATCTGTTGCATAACGATCTCAAGCCCAAGGATGGGAAAGGATAACAAGGGAGAAGGATGCACAAAATCATTTTATGAGAGCGCAATGTTTATGAACGGTTAGTTTAGAGACGCATATAAACTTACTGACTTCTAACCACGCTCTATTTAACATAATATACATTGTGCGCACAATGTATATTAGCAATAAAGAGTCGTTAAAACAGGTATATGAATATCATTGAGCTTCACTATAACTATTATAAATGACAATATAATACATGGATCAATACTTGATTCATGTTCGGTTGATGACTCAGCCAATCGATGTTAGCTTCAAGTATATTGATAACAACTTTGCAGTCTCTGTTCATTTATACGCGATGTGACTATCAATGCATTCTAATCAAAAGAATGATCCCACGAGCCAATGCTTCATTCATATAGCTAGACAAAGATATGGCGCCATCATTTAATTTTTAAACATTCGTGTAGATGTAGATATTGAGAGTAAATTATTTTTCCTTGAAAAATATGTACCTAAAACCTGTGGCTTGTCCATTAAACGCGTTTTTATTAATTCAAAAGAAATCGAAACTAATGATAACGAAGCTAGGTTCAATTGTATTTTAAGAGCAGATCCCTGAAACTGATGAAGCTCATCATGATCCAATACCAAGAGCACGTTTATTCATCGATACCATTCTGTGCCATTAGGTGTTATCGGTACTAGAGCCAAAAAGCATAATTACAAATGCTTTCATGTCTTTCTATTCTTTCACTAGCATCTCTTGATATATAGAGTGTAATATGCTGAATAAAAATTCAATATATTAGCATAAACAGCACAAATATTGGTAATATCCTTAAACCAATTCATTATTGGATTTAATGCCGATAATGATACTTATCGGCATTAAAAGATCATGTTAAAGCAACGCCAATTTATTCAATGCCATCGAGGTGATTTAACGGTTTATTCATTGCGCTTTCATGACGTTCAGTTTTTGACGTGTGTAAATATTGAGATGTGGTATCAATACTTTCATGACCGGCATCGGCCTGAACATGAGATAATGGCCTGTGATTTAAATTAATATCGTGAGTGATCCCTGTATGACGAATATTATGCACCGTTAACGTGCGCATATCGGTTGCATCATCATCAAAGCCTTCACTCTCGGCTTTATCGGCCGCTAAATGAATGATATTTTGCACTTCATCACGTAAATGCCGAATGCCGAGGTTAGCACTTAAAATACCACTGTCTCGTCCCCTACCCGCCGCTTTATGTCGAATAAACAATGGCTGCGTTTCACGCGGGCTGGGGTAATCACTTAAACCTAAATACTGACGATAACTCACTAATGCGTTTAATAATGCATGAGAAATGGCAACACTTCTTTGTTTACCCCCTTTACTTTGAGGAATATAAAAACTCCAGATCCCTGTTTGCCTATCTTGCTGAAACTGGCTCATCATGGGGGAATACCCTGCCCTTGCTGCTACTTCAGAAATACGTAAATAGCAAGAATATATGAGTTTGATTAAAAATAAGTTCCTTTGGTATATGTTCGGTTGTTCTATCGCTAATTCTTCTATAGTTGAAATAACATAAGACCATTGTAATTCTGTAAAGGCTAATTGAGATATGTCTTCTGGATCCCGTTGATATTTCTTCTTTGAAGAAAACCGGCTCTTATTAAGCCAAGCTTGTGCTGGGTTGCGTTCACAATAGTCTTCACTCATCAAATACCCATAAAATGAAGATAAAATAGCCATTTTAGTTTTTAAGGCATTATCACTTAACTGATAAGGTTGAATATCTCCCATTTTTTTCTTGCCTAAAAAAGGCCGCCATTGAGGATTTGGTACACGCTCCTTCTCCCCTGCCTCTATTTCATCAAGTTTGAATTGCGGAACATTATAATAAGCAATTAAAGCTTCTGGTGGATGTTGGCAATATTCTACATATTGATGAATTTCTCTGCGACCTATCAATATTGGAGATCGTTTCAATACATCAAAACACCAATGAAAATAAGTGGTTAATTCACTACGGTACGCTTTATAATTATTTTCATTGTATTTCTGCTCGTATAGCCAATCACTGGCATGTTCAACTAGAATTCCCGCATCGTGTACATGATGCAGAGAAACCTGAGTAATATGTTGATTAACAATAGCGTTTCCCGACAATAAAAAATCATGACTATCGAAAAGAGGCATGACAGGTGGTAATTCCATAGGCAGTATTGCTCATTAGATTTTAAAAAGGAGTAACTTTATTATAGAATTTAAACCGTTAAAGTAATAGTGTTATAGCAGCTTATTTTATATTTTTTCCATATAAAAACAAAAAGTTAATTAAAAACTACTGGCATGCCATTACAGTACAAAATACCATCTATGTGACTATTTTTTTGATCTCCACTATAGAAGACATAATACTTATTTAAACGCCCTCTTAACATTGACATAAAATGGCAATAGGACTTCTATGACAGGCATTATTTTTATTGAACTGATAATCGTTATAAAAACCAATTTTGGCATCGAACTATACGAGGCTATGAAAGAAGAAGCTAATGAAGATGGCCTCTTCATTAAAACCGAAAGCTATTCTCATCATCGGCTTTTCAACATGATCAATTCTCTGAGTCGGCTCACGCGCATTTCCCCTCAAGATTTATTAGAACTTACGGGTCAACAGGTCTTTTTACCACTGCTTTCTAGCCTACCGATTAAAACAGGTAGCATAAACAATACTATTGATTTTGTTATTCATGTTGAAACCTACATTCACCACGAGGCACAAAAATTGTATCCTCACGCCACTATGCCACAATTTAATTTCATTTTTATATCTTCGAATCAATTAATTATGGATTACCTCTCCCCTCGCTGCATGGGTTATATTTGCTTTGGGTTATTAAAAGGATGTGCCGAGTATTTCAATGAAAAAATAGCGATGACACTACAGATTATGGACGATAAAGGGGCACATGTGCGCTTTACTCTGAAAAAGTAAAACAATTTGAATATTTCTCTTAGAAGGTTGAGCATTGACGTCCATTATTTTGCCAACAATACTTAAGTCATGTTTTATTATGAAATATGTTTAAAAGGAGTTTAGAATGAAAGGACTCATTTTTACCGAGTTTTTTGAAGTGGTAGAAGAAGCATTCGGTTTAGAAGTCTGTGAAGAGATGCTTACTCAAGCCGATGACGATGGTGTTTACACGAGTGTAGGCAGTTATGATCATAAAAAATTAGTCAAAATGATTATTATACTCAGTCAATTAACTGATGTCCCAGTTGGCGACTTACAAGAAGTCTTTGGACAAAAAGCCTTTACGACATTGATGCAAGGCCTGCCTATTCCAACTGATAATATCACCAATACGATTGATTTTATCCAACATGTTGAAACTTTTATCCATGTTGAAGTCAGGAAACTCTATCCTGATGCTACCTTGCCCACTTTTGAGTTTATCTCTGTATCCCCTACTCAACTTATTATGGATTACCTTTCACCACGTTGTATGGGCCACGTTTGTCTCGGTTTAATTAAAGGTTGTGCGGCACACTTCAACGAAGAAATAGCAGTCGATATGGTCCCGGTTGATGAACTGGGTTCCCACATGCGCTTTACCGTTGACAAACTGTCAGTTTAGTAAAATGGATTTAGAAAAAAATAACGCATTACTGAATAAGAAAATTGCTCGAGAAAAAGCGGCAAGAAAAGCTGCCGAAAAATTATTAGAAGCAAAAAGTCTAGAGCTTTACAATGCAAATGTACAATTGCAAGAAGCCTTAAATAACGCAGAAATAAAGCTGGAACATGATTCAACATTACTCGCTTTTAAAGCCAAAATGGACAGCACCTTACTGCACTTTAGTCGGCAGTTTTTAACGCATTCTCCCACGCCTCAATTATTACAGACTCTTATCGACAAATTAGTTGATGAAGAATCAATATCAGGAATGCATATCCATATTAAGTTAAAAACCAATGACATTATTCATTTTGAGCATAGCTGCAGTGCCGGGCGCAAACAGACTTGGGCACTGCCTGATAGTGTGATCACCGAAAGCCCTTATTGGGATAAAAATAATCAATTATTTTGGGTGGCGTTAGACAATCAAGTCGATTCCTATATGGGGTGTCGGATCGCAGTGACAGAGAGCTGGTTAACACCAGTTCAAAAAATTTTATCCCTGATTGGTGAAACCCTTACCGCAGCACTCTTACGCCACCTGACTTTGATTGAAGAAGTCAATGCTAGAAAACAAGCAGAAGAATCAGAAAAAGCAACACAAAGCTTTTTAGCCATGATCAATCATGAACTCAGAACACCGTTAAATGGCTTGCTTGGTAGTGCTGAGTTATTGGCAGATACATCACTGGAAAATAATCAAAGAAAACTACTTTCAACCTTAAACAGCTCAGGAGAATTACTCAGAAATATCATTAACGATTTACTCGATTACAGTAAAATGAATGCGAATATGTTTGAGCTTATTGAAGGTGTGTTCAAGGTACAAGAAGTCGCCGATTTATTGCTGTCGATTTTTAATCATTCCACAGAAGATAAAAGGCTCAAATTTGTTGTTAATTGTACTGAGAATATTCCAATATGGCTCATTGGTGATGTCGATAGGATTAAACAGATCTGTGTCAATTTGATTGGTAACGCAATTAAATTCACCGAAAAAGGCAGTGTAAAGGTGGAGTTTGACTGGCAAGAAGATCATCTCATCTTTGCTGTTACCGATACAGGTTCTGGCATTCAAGCCTCCGATCTGGATAAATTATTCAAGCCGTTTAGTCAAATTGACTTATCCAGTAAAAAAGCCCATGAAGGCACCGGCTTAGGTCTGTCTATTTGCAAAAAGCTGTCTCAACTCATGGGAGGAGATATTCATGTCAGCAGTCAATTAGGTAAAGGCTCCACGTTCAGTGTCAAACTCCCCTTAGCGATTGCCAATAAACAAGATAAAAATCATCATCAGGAAAAAACAACCGACACCTCTTTACAAGGAATGAAAATTCTTGTCGTCGAAGACGTCAAAACAAACCAAATGATCATTAATTTGATGCTAAAAAAGCTCAAACTCACACCTCAATTTGCCGATAATGGCCTAGAGGCATTAGAACAACTCAAATCAGATAACTTTGACATTATTTTAATGGATTGTCGTATGCCTGTTATGGATGGCTTTACTGCAACAGAAGCCCTACGTCATCAAGGCTATAATAAGCCCATCATCGCCCTTACTGCGGGGACAACATCGACTGAGCGTGAACAATGTATCAAAGCAGGTATGGACGATATTTTATTCAAACCTTATAAGCTACAAGATATTCAAGATACATTGTGTCATTGGCGTCAATCTACATCATAATTTATACAGTCAAACTTTACTTTACATTATCCGCTAAAATGGCAAAAAGCACCTCATGATGTCGGCCTAAATAATTAAATGTTACAATGGCATTCCAAACCATATAACCACTACTGCAACTCCCATACAATAAATGACCAGAATAATCCTTATCACTTATTTGAGTCAGTCTTATCGGGATCACTCCCATAAACATATCTCTCCCTTCTAAACGCATAGTCACATTTTCCACAACTTGGTTAGTGGATAAGCTGAATTCAAAAGGGGTTTCGCTTGGGGCATCAGGCCTTGATAATATTAATGTCAACGCGACGGCAATATCATCAAGGCTTTTCTGACAACCAGATGTTTGGAAATGGCATACATCAGGATCAGGCTGAAAAGTCACCGTTGGATTTTCTTTATCCTTACAGGCTAACAACAAGAAACAAACTGTCGTAACAATAACCAATTTCATTAAAATATTATCAAACCTCGATGGTCATTTTTCATCTCAATTGATGAAATGGATAACATTCTATTGAGTAGCTTGATCCAGATCAACTTTTAACACCCCCTAATTCCTATCTTTTTTAACATGGCTACAGTATCATGAGCGCACCCTAAGGGCTAATTGTAAACCTTAGGTTACACTCTGGCATAATTGAAACTTTTTATTAACTTTTAAGTGTTAATTTTGTCATTTTTTACCGAATTGAGCTCGTCTCTATTCTCACAATAAATAATAAGTAATAAGCAGTGGAAGCAATATGATGAACCATTCCCAGCCTAAAGGCGCTGATTACAATTACACCGTCGTCAGACAGTTTGCCCTAACCACAGTGTTATGGGGAATTGTCGGCATGTCTGTCGGTGTGTTAATCGCAGCTCAGCTAATCTGGCCTCAGCTAAACTTTGAAACACCTTGGTTGACCTATAGTCGACTCCGCCCACTTCATACCAATGCCGTTATTTTTGCATTTGGTACCTCCGCGTTATTCGCAACCTCTTACTACATCGTACAACGTACCTGTCAAACGCGTTTATTTGCGCCAAGACTGGCCGCTTTTACGTTTTGGGGGTGGCAAGCCATTATTATCGCAGCAGTGATCACATTACCTTTAGGATACACGCAAGGTAAAGAATATGCTGAATTGGAATGGCCCATTGATATCGCCATTGCCATAGTATGGATTTCTTACGCTACGGTTTTCTTTGGCACCATTATTAAACGCACAACATCACATATTTATGTGGCCAACTGGTTTTTTGGTGCCTTCATCATTACAGTTGCAGTGCTTCACATAGTGAACTCTATGGCTGTCCCACTGACATTATGGAAATCTTATTCCTTATACAGTGGTGCCGTTGATGCGATGGTTCAGTGGTGGTATGGCCATAATGCCGTCGGGTTCTTACTGACAGCAGGCTTCTTAGGTATGATGTATTATTTTGTACCTAAACAAGCGGGTCGTCCTATCTACTCTTATCGTTTATCGATAGTGCATTTTTGGGCGTTAATTGCTTTATATATCTGGGCCGGCCCTCATCACCTTCACTATACTGCTCTACCCGATTGGACACAGTCACTTGGCATGGTGATGTCACTGATTTTATTTGCACCTTCTTGGGGCGGAATGATCAACGGTATTATGACCTTATCAGGTGCATGGCATAAACTCCGTACCGATCCCATTCTTCGCTTCTTAGTTGTCTCACTCTCTTTCTACGGAATGTCGACGTTTGAAGGGCCGATGATGGCCATTAAGACTGTCAATGCCCTGTCTCACTACACTGACTGGACCATTGGACACGTTCACTCTGGTGCATTAGGTTGGGTAGCCATGATCTCTATTGGTTCCTTGTATCACCTGATTCCTGTTTTGTTTAATCATGGTCGCATGTACAGCACGAGTTTAATCAATGTGCATTTCTGGTTAGCCACTATTGGCACCGTTTTATACATCGTTTCCATGTGGATTTCAGGTGTCATGCAAGGGTTAATGTGGCGTGCAGTGAATACTGATGGCACATTAACTTACAGCTTTGTTGAAAGTTTAGAAGCCTCTTATCCCTTCTATTTCGTGCGTTTCATCGGCGGCTGTTTCTTCTTAACGGGTATGCTCATCATGGCATATAACGTTATTCGAACGGTTAAGGCGCCTAAAGATTCTTTACCCGCCTTGGCTGAAGCCAAAGCTGTTTAAGGAGAGATTTGATGAAATTCAATCATGAACTCGTAGAGAAAAATATCGGTTTATTAGGTATTTTTACCGTGATAGCCATCAGTTTTGGTAGCCTTGTCGAAATTACACCGCTGTTATTTCAAAAGGATACCACTGAGCCGCTTGACGGACAGATCCCTTATACTGCGTTGCAAATAGAAGGTCGTGACATCTATGTCCGTGAAGGTTGTTATAACTGTCACAGTCAAATGATCCGTCCACTACGCGCGGAAACAGAACGTTATGGACATTACTCTGTTGCGGCAGAATCGGTTTGGGATCACCCCTTTCAGTGGGGTTCCAAACGTACGGGTCCAGATCTGGCTCGCGTTGGGGGTCGTTACAGTGATAAATGGCATGAAGTGCATTTAATTGATCCTCGTGCTGTGGTGCCCCAATCAAATATGCCTGGCTTTCCTTGGCTTGCAGAAAATACGTTAGATGGTGAATTAACCGGTAAGAAAATGAGTATCTTACGCAGTTTACACCCTAACGATGATATGTATACCGATGAAGAAATTGCCAATGCAAAACAAGCTGTTGAAGGTAAGACAGAGCTACAAGCTCTGATTGCTTACTTGCAATCGCTTGGACACGCATTGAAATAAGGAGCGAATAATGGATTACGGTACATTACAGGGGATAATTACTCTGGTTGTTATGTTGACCTTTGTTGGCATCTTTGCTTGGGCATACAGTTCACGTCAAAAGTCCGCTTTTGACGATGCTGCTAACCTTGTTTTCTCTGACGAAGAAACAATAAGTGAACCAAGCCAAGCGACAAACGCAGGGGAGCATAAGTAATGGCAGATGTAATGACAAACTTCTGGAGTTTGTGGGTTTGTATACTCACAACAGTGGTGATTTTAGGCTGTATCTTTTTATTGCGTGTGTGTACTAAAAACACCACAGGCGTAAAAGAAGGTGAGTCGATGGGTCACTCTTTTGATGGTATTGAAGAGCTTAATAATCCACTACCCAAGTGGTGGAGCTATATGTTCTACATTACTATTGTTTTCAGTGTAATTTATTTAATCCTTTACCCTGGTATGGGGAACTATAAAGGCTTATTCAACTGGTCTAGCGCTAACCAAAGTGTTCGTACTCTTGAAGAGTCAAAAGCTGCTGTTATCCAAGCAGCGAAAGAAGGACGTTGGGTACAGTACGATCAAGAAGTTAAGCATGCTGATGAACAATTTGGCCCTATTTTCCAAGCTTATGCCGATACGCCGCTTGAAGAATTAGTCAAAAATAAAGAAGCCCTTAAAGTTGGTGGTCGCCTTTTCTTGCAAAACTGTGCCATGTGTCATGGATCGGATGCGCGAGGCAGTAAAGGGTTCCCTAATTTGACCGATGACTCTTGGTTATATGGTGGTGATTTAGCCACCATTAAAACCACCATCATGAATGGCCGAAACGGTATGATGCCTCCTAAAGGCGGACTGCCAATAGAAGATAGTGAAATTAAAGGCTTAGCCGAATACGTGGTGAAGCTATCCGGTCGTGAACATGATGCTGCTCTGGCTGCACAAGGTCAAGGTTCTTTCATGAAAGGCTGTTTTGCTTGTCACGGAATGGATGGTTCGGGTAATAAATTCATGGGAGCACCTAATCTCACTGATAACGCTTGGTTATATGGTGGCAGTCGAGGTGCCATTGAACAAACCATTAAACACGGTCGCACCGGTGTGATGCCAGCGTGGAAAGAGGTATTGGGTGAGCAAAAGGTCCATGTGATCACCGCTTATGTTTACAGCTTGTCACATCAAGATGATAAAGAGTAACTAAGGCGCATTTTTATTTACGCCAAAGGATAAGGCCTTCGACATGACGTCGGGGGCTTTTTTTTAAGCAGCCGTTGTTATCAACATGCTGTTTTATTTGATATATATATTAATTATATCTTTGTTTTAACGTTATTTATAGAAGGATAGTATCATGTCATCACCACAAGCCTGGTATAAGCAGTTCTGGCCTTGGTTTCTTATTGTTTTACCTTTGTGTGCGGTTGTCGCGAGTATTAATCTCTTGATGCTGGCTATTGATAATAAAGATCCCTTAGTGTCGGATGACTATTATAAGGAAGGAAAAGCGATTAATTTAGATTTACGTAAAATTAAGCAAGCACAAAAATTAGGCATGAACTATGCCCTTAGATTTGATGATGAATATGTTGAAATTAAGCAAGAAGGTGGCGAGCAGTATTTAGCAGCCTTAAGTGTCGGCTTTTTTCACCCTACTATTGCCTCAAAAGATTTCAGTGAAATAGTGACTCCCGATGCGAATGGTATTTACCGTATTGAACTTAAACAAAATATTTCAGGCCCTTGGGAAGTCAGATTAGAAGGTTATGATCAATCATGGCGCATTCAAAAACGCTTAACCTTGGTTGATGATTCTGACTATTGGTTGAATTAATATGACGACACAGACTCGCTGTTTTCACTGTGGTGAAGCCGTATTATCAGGCAAGCCGTTATATACCCGTATTCAACATAACGATGAAGCCATGTGCTGTCTTGGTTGCCAAGCTGTATCCCAAGCCATTGTTGACGCGGGTCTGTTAAACTATTACCAATTTAGAACAAAGCTTGGTACATCACAACAAAGTTTGATCCCCACCGAACTTGCTCAATTTAGTGCGTATGATTTAGAAGAAGTACAAGAAGAATTTGTTTATCAACAAAATCAATTGAAACAAGTCTCTTTGACCATTGAGGGGATCACTTGCGCCGCCTGTACTTGGCTCATTGAACATAAACTCAAACAACTTACTGGTATTAAAAGTGTTTCAGTCAACTCCACCACAGAGCGAGCGCTTATATCTTGGGATCCTAAGCTGCTACAGTTAAGCGATATTTTAAACCAAATCACGTATATTGGTTATCAAGCTTATCCATTTCAAATCGATGAACAAGAAGTTAACACCCAAAAAGAGAGTCGACAGTTTTTACTGCGCATAGGGCTAGCTGGTTTTGCCACTATGCAAGTGATGATGTTTGCCCTCGCCTTGTATTCTGGTTTTTTTACCGATTTAGACAATGAGTTTAGAGATTATTTTCGTTGGGTGAGCATGCTATTTGCCGCACCAGTTGTCTTTTATTCTGCTCAACCTTTTTATTTTAGCGCCATTCGTGCACTACTCATTGGTCGCGTGAATATGGATGTCTCTGTTAGCATCGCCATTTGTGGTGCTTACGTAGCCAGTTGCATTGAAACGATTAATGGCAGCGGCGAAGTCTATTTTGAATCTGTCTCCATGTTCACCTTTTTCTTATTGCTTGGGCGGTATTTTGAGCAACATGCTCGGCAAAAAGCCTCGGTCAATGCCAGTAATTTGCACAAGCTCACACCACTTACCGCCAATAAGGTGAGTGATAATATAGTGACAGAAATTCCGGCTAAAAAATTAATATTAGGTGATATCATTTTAATAAAACCGGGTGAAGTTGTCGCAGCAGATGGCAAGGTTACCAGCGGAAGCAGTAGTATTAATGAGTCCATGTTAACGGGTGAGTCCCTCCCTGTCATCAAAAAAAGAGATAGTCATGTTTTTGCTGGCACCATTAATATAGATCACCCTCTACACGTTGAAGTCACAGCGATTGGCCAAGCACAATTAGTTGCTGACATTATTCGTCTACAAGAAGTCGCCAGTAACAATAAGCCCAAAATCGCTTTATATGCCGATATGTTTTCAAATTATTTCACTGCAGGCGTATTAATCCTTGCTGGATTCAGTTATCTCTTTTGGTCCTTTTATTCGCCCAGTGATGCGTTTTGGATCACGCTTTCTGTATTAGTAGCAACTTGCCCATGTGCCTTAGCTTTAGCGACGCCAACTGCCATTACCTGCAGCACGTCAATATTGACTCGAATGGGGATCATTAGTCGAAACAGTGATGCACTAGAAAAACTACCGCTCATCGAACATGTGGTCTTTGATAAAACGGGTACCTTAACTTGTGGCACATTTTCTATTGATTCTGTAACACTGATTAACCAAGAAGACAGTACTATCCCCTCTTATGAAAAAGAAGATATTTTACACATTGCAGCGGCATTAGAAGCTCATTCATTACACCCTATTGCTTCTGCGTTTCGACCTTTTCAGCAACAGAATATTATCGCGAGTCAATGTGAAAACACAGTGGGTCTGGGTATTTCTGGGTCCATCAATGGTAAGTATTTCAAATTAGGCAGTGCTGAATTTGTAGGTGCTCAACAAGAGTCAAAGACGTTAGAAACAGGCCAAACTATCTGGCTGAGTAAAAATCATCGGCTGGTGGCATCTATTGTCCTGAGTGACACCTTACGAATTGATGCAATCGACACCATCAAACAATTGAAGCTTCTAGGTTGCAAAGTCAGTATGGCCACTGGCGCTGATGGCCCACAGGTAAAGGTACTTGCAGAAAAATTAAATATTACGGATGTGCATCAAGGATTAAAGCCTGAGCAAAAATTGAAGTTAGTGCGCAAGTTTCAACAAGGAGCTCATGTCGCCATGTTTGGCGATGGAGTCAATGATGCGCCGGTATTAGCGGGCGCCAATATGTCCATTGCAATGGGCAGCGGCGCGGCAATCACTAAAAGCAGTGCTGATTTGATCCTGTTAGGCGATCATCTTTCTCGTTTTAATGATGCCATCAAGGTGGCTAAAAAAACCAAAACCATTATTCAACAAAATTTACTTTGGGCATTGGGTTATAATGTCCTCATTATTCCGCTTGCATTATCGGGCCACCTCCTTCCCTATGTGGCAGCTCTTGGTATGTCAGCCAGCTCCCTGATTGTTGTGTTTAACAGTTTGCGATTATTAAAGGCTAAAGTATGAGTATTATTTATGTGTTAATTCCCATTGCGATTATTTTTGTTATTATTGCGATATGCGTCTTTTTTTGGGCTGTACGTTCCGATCAATTTGACGATCTAGAAAAACAAAGTGTATCGATCTTATTTGATGATGAGCCGACTAAAGTACACTCAGAGCACGATGATATCATTCAATCCCTTAAAAACATCGAGGGAGAAAAGACTTAATGAATGAGTATGGTATTGCCGCTGCTTTCATCGTCGGACTCATGGGAGCGGCCCATTGTGTCGGAATGTGTGCTGGTATTGTCGGAGCACTGTCTAGCCAACAAGCCAAACATAACACCTTAAGCGGTTCACTCAATCATCGCAAACCATCTAGCTCACCTTTTGCGAGGCAATTAAGCCTTGTATTAAGTTATAACTTGGGGCGGATCGGCAGTTATACCCTTGCAGGTGCTGTTGTTGGTGGATTTTCCAGTGGCCTTGGATTGCTCTTTAATATTGATGCATACCTGCTCTTTTTACGCGCCATTGCAGGCTTGATGATGGTAGCCACTGGGCTTTATATTGCTCAGTTTTGGACTGGCGTGATGAAAGTGGAATATATCGGAAAATTTATTTGGCGAGGATTAGCACCCATTGCACAGAAATTTATTCCTGTTCAGACTCCGCCTCAAGCTATTATTGCTGGAGTGCTTTGGGGCTGGCTGCCCTGCGGATTAGTCTATAGCACGTTAACATGGTCTGTTGCCGCCAATTCAGCCCTTGAAGGCGGGCTTATTATGCTGGCTTTTGGGCTTGGTACCTTGCCGGCTTTACTGAGTATGGGGATGGCGGCAAAACAACTCAGTTATTGGGTTCAACAAAAATCAGTCCGAAGACTCAGTGGGATCATACTCATGGTATTTGGTGCACAGACCTTATATATCGCTTTGGCACAATATCTTCATTAGTTTCTTCATTAATTGTCCTGCTTTCAAATTCTTTGCACGTCTACCAATGTCTATTTCCCTAGAGTAACTGAAGGTTCTACCTTTGGTTACTCTAGGCTAGCTTTAGGATACTTCCCTATTTTTCATTATGCTTACTTTTGAAGCGATCAATATCACACTATCCTTATAAAAAGTAGGGTATTATGGAATAATGATGTTCAATGATAAAATTTACGGATGTAAGTTAATGAAAACTGCCAATAATCAAGCCTGTCGAAAAGCCACATCGACCTTACATTGCCATGATTGTAGTATGGCTGAATTGTGTATTCCTTTTAGCTTAAATCATCAAGAACTCGATTTACTTGACAATATTATTGAACGTAAAAAGCCCATTCAAAAGGGCGAACAGATCATAAAAGCAGGAGAGCCTTTACGGTCTTTATATGCTTTACGTTCAGGTACATTAAAAAGCTACACCATAACAGAACAAGGTGACGAACAAATCACAGGATTTCATCTTGCAGGCGATGTCATCGGTTTCGATAGTATTTATTCAGGTATTCATCAAAGTTTTTCACAAGCACTCGAAACAGCGATGGTCTGTGAAATCCCCTATTCGACCTTAGATACATTATCGGGTACGCTACCTAAACTGAGACAGCAAGTGATGCGATTAATGAGCAATGAGATCCAAAGCGATCAAGAAATGATTTTATTGCTCAGTAAGAAAAATGCCGAGGAACGCTTAGCCACCTTTTTAAGTCAGCTTGCTCGACGTTTTAGCGAACGTGGCTTTTCTCAAAAAGCCTATCGTCTAGTTATGACAAGAGGTGATATTGGTAATTATCTTGGCTTAACTGTTGAGACGATCAGCCGTCTCCTTGGCCGCTTCCAAAAAGCCAATATGCTTCAAGTCCAAGGAAAAGATATCTCAATCATAGATTTCGATGCACTCAATAAACTTGCTGGAGACAATAAAAGATAAGATAAAGCACGCAGAAAATGGATCTCAAGCTTAGCTTTATCTACAGTAATATCATTCAAACTCGATTTAATCACGCTATGACAGCGCAGCTTAGGAGGAAAATATCATGACGGAATATCAAAAACTTCTCGTCGTTATCGATCCAACCACGGATACTCAAGTCGCGCTGGCAAGAGCGCTTGAACTTTCTACCCCTAATTCAGCCAGTATTACTGTTTTTCTCTCTATTTACGATTTTTCCTATGAAATGACCTCCATTGTCTCTCATCAAGAGAGAGAAGCAATGAGAGCTGGGGTGATCAGCCAACGTAAAGCTTGGTTAGAAGGTATACTGACGCAATATCATCAAGAAGGGATCACAATTAACACCAATGTGGTTTGGCATAATCGTCCTTTTGAAAGCATTATTCTTTATGCTATTCAAGGACAATATGATCTTATCGTAAAAGGCACCCATGAACACGACAAATTTAAATCGGTGATTTTCACTCCTACCGATTGGCATTTAATGCGTAAAGCCCCTATTCCTGTATTATTGGTAAAAGATCATGATTGGCCTGTTCAGGGAAAAATTTTATGCGCAATTAATGTCGGCTCTGAAGATGAGGCTCATCAAGCGCTGAATAATAAAATTATTGAACATGCCAACCAGCTAGCTGCGCAATTTAATGCTCAAGTCCATCTCGTCAATGGTTATCCAGGCACACCGGTCAATCTGGCAATAGAATTGCCGGATTTTGACAGTTATGCTTATACTGAGACTCTACGTATGCAGCATGAACAAAGAGTTCATTTCCTTGCCAGTCATCATGCCATCGCAACGGATTGTTGCCATGTTGTCGAAGGGTTAGCTGAAGATGTGATCCCCGATATTGCTAAGCAAATTGATGCCGAGTTGGTCATATTAGGCACCGTCGGGCGAACAGGCTTTTCAGCGGCCCTGATTGGTAATACGGCGGAACATGTCATTGATAGCTTAAATTGTGATTTATTAGCCATTAAGCCAGATGGTTATCGCTCACCTTTAGCGGATGATTAAATAACGCGCCGAGAAGGGCTTTCCCCCTCTATAAAGCCCTTCTATCCTACTCCCTCAAAGACTCACTGATTTCATCCTTCGCTGGTGGACGAGCAAAAAATGAAAACAAAATAGCGATATTGGTCTCTTCTGGCCCTTTCATTTTCGACAGATTTTCAACGTAAAGGCATTAAAATCTGTTTTACATGAGATAATAGTGCTTGTGGGTGTTTATCGATAAAGAAATGATCACCTTGAAGATATTGTAATGTCGCCTTAGCACTCGTTAATTCTTGCCAAGCAAGTAGCTGATGTTCGCTAATATCATCATCACATCCACTGAAAATATGTATTGGACACATTATTGCTTCACCGTTAGCGACATAAGACTCTGCAATCGAAAAATCGGCCTTAAGCATAGGGTATAAGAATGACATAAGCTCTTCATGTTGCAACACTGCACTAGAAGTGCCATTTAATTTCTTTAGTTCATGCACAAATTCAGGTTGTTCAAGGTGGGCGATATTGGGTTTATGACTCAACACATGGGGCGCTCGGCTGCCCGAGGCTATCAACGCCTTAGGCAAAGGCTTATCCTGTACTTGTAGTTGTAAAGCCAATTCAAAACCCACTCGACTACCTAAACTATGGCCAAAAAAAACATAAGGTTTTTCAGTTAGAAAATGAATATTTTTCATCAGTTCACTGATTAAGTGTTCCATTTTTACCAACAGTGGCTCATCAATACGTGTGGCTCTCCCAGGCGGCTGAAAATACACTAATTCAATGTCATTCGGTAAAAAATATTGCCACTGCTTAAAGATTGCGGCGCTACCGCCAGCATAAGGAAAACAAAACAGTCTCAAACGCGCATTTGGCCGACTATGGGGTAAAATAAAACAAGACTGTGACACCAAAACACAAACCTTAATCATGAAAAGAGATAAAAAATAACCTGAGAGACTGATTTAAACAAGCATAATGGCTTTCTCATCGATTAAAAATAATTTATTTTCTATAAACTCATTCGCTTTTAGGAAAAATCAAAAGTAAAAAGTCATTAAGCTTTACCCTTAAGCTTGAAACTGGAATAATATGCGCCTTAAATTGACCGCAATGAAGTATGTTTTATGTCTGAAGAAAAATCACCCAAGCACATCACTCGAATCAATAAGTTGCGTAAACGTTTACGTCGTGAAGTGGGCAATGCTATCGCCGATTACACTATGATTGAAGAGGGAGATACGGTTATGTGCTGCCTGTCTGGCGGAAAAGACAGTTATGCGATGCTAGACATCCTACTGAATTTGCAAAAGCGGGCCCCAATTACATTCAATATTGTGGCAGTCAATTTAGATCAAAAGCAACCAGGTTTTCCTGAAGAGGTATTACCTCGCTATCTAGATGCATTAGGTGTGCCTTATCATATTTTAGAAAAAGACACTTATTCTATCGTCATGGATAAAGTACCAGAAGGTAAAACAACCTGCTCATTATGCTCACGTTTACGCCGTGGAACCTTATATGGGTTTGCTCAAAAAATTGGCGCCACAAAGATTGCCCTTGGGCATCATCGAGATGACATTATTGAAACCTTGTTTTTAAATATGTTTTTTGGTGGAAAGATGAAAGCCATGCCACCTAAGTTATTGTCTGACGATAAAGCCAATATGGTGATCCGCCCCTTAGCATATTGCCGTGAAAAAGACATCGCAGAATATGCCGAATTAAGTGAATTCCCCATCATTCCCTGTAATTTATGCGGCTCACAAGAAAACCTTAAACGAGCAGCCGTTAAGGATATGCTTAAACAATGGGATAAAGATCATCCCGGCAGAATTGAAACCATATTCACTGCCATGCAAAATACCGCACCTTCTCAAGGTGTTGATAGAGAACAGTTTGATTTCCTAGCACTCAAACGAGATGATAGCATTGTCGCTTCTGGTGATGTTGCTGAAGCTTCGCTTCCTGCTTTTGATTTTCTTGACGTATCCAACAGCGGCCACATTAATCTTGATAAACATGCTGGCGAACGAATTGATACTGTTAACACTTACACACCTAAATAACGATAGCGCTCAAACAGCATTATCAACAGAACTTAACATCTTTTTAAGTTCTGTTAGGGGTCAAAAATAAACCTGTTGTCCCATGCTTAGCTGCTTATATATATTTTAAGTAAAAATTAGAATGTAGGTAGCGATTTTATGTGTGGCACGAGCCATAGCCAAAAGAAAGTATTAGCTATCGTAAAAATAAGCCCAAAATTTAGCATTAAACTCTTCTGATTTAGCCATTCTGTTGAAGTAATTATTGTAAAGCATCCACATATCTTTCTTCTTTACTTTAAATAAACCACTTTGATAATGATTAAACAGATGCTCTAATGCGTTGGGTGAAAGATCATCGATAAAGCGAGCTAACGCCTGTTCAATCTGCACTTTCAATTGCTCGTTATTTATCGCTTGAAGGGAAGAGGTGTAACCCGCACTCTGCAAATAACCTATTTTGTTTTCCGTTAACGGTGGGAACGAGAGAACCTGATTTTCTGAAATGAAAGACGCTCCTATCTCTTCCTTATTAAGCTGTATCGCATCGCTATGTGTTACATGGGCTTCTTGATGCCTCTCATTTTCTTGAAAAACAAATTCAGATGTTTGCACTTGGCTTTTAAAAGGATCAGGACTGATCTCATCAAAATTAAGAGAAATATCTTCTTTACTCTTGTTTGAAACAGTATGTTTATTAGGTTTAATAAAAGGATCGACTTGCACTTGATGATCGACATCATTTGCCGGTTCATTTACCCCCTCCTCTTGCTGCTGTTCATTGCCTATTGAACCTGATACATTATCCTCATCATCAAGTTGCATAAAGGGATCACTGTAAGATTGGAGATCAGAGCGATCGATTACAGGCCTATCTCTAACATCAAGTTTATGTTTAAATGGATCCTCAACTTTGCCATTTAAGGGCTTTTCTAGAGGTTTTGCTTCACTGAGTTGAGGATCAAAGCAAGAAACTAATAAGCGATAACCCCCAATATCCAACAGATCACCATCTCTGATCAATGCTTCATTTTGATAACCAACAGGGTTTTCCGCTCCATTAATGACCACACCAGACTGGCTAATATCCTCCAAGATATACTCACTGTTTTCTTTCCGAACTAAAGCATGAACAGATGAAATGGTTTCGGTTTCATCGGGTAACATAAAGCTATTGCTCGCCCCTCGACCGATACTCCCTCCTTCTTCTGGTAAAAGAAAACTCATACAACCTAAAGCTTCAGTATCTGGTGCGACAATGACATGAAAAGAGATCGCCATAACTACTCCCTTTTAATTTCCAACCCAATTCCACAAATTCAATGACACTTATTTGAGTATAAACCAACAATTCAGCTAACACCCAAAAGAACTAGGAATAAAATTAAACATTATGACTTTCACCCCCCTTTAAGGATGGTAGAAAACCGATTAAGTCCTCCACTCTATTAGAATTAAGCTCAAAGTGATTAGTACATAGGTTTAATGCGTTTAGTTTTTTATCCATAACGATAAAATAGGTTAACATTGTCACAGTTTGACTAAAAACCCAAAAGCACTGTATTTAAATACAGTGCTTTTTATATTAAAGAACATAACCACTATTTGAAACGTATCATCTATGCCTTAAGCGCTTCAGCAATACCATTTCCACCTCTAGCTATATTTAATGCCATTTTATAGTAATAAGAAAAACGTTCTTCTTTATGTTCACCCTCAGGCAATATCGCACACAAATTAACGGCTCCTGCTATCGCTTTTGCATAAAGGTACAATGGAGGCTCAGTGCTTGGCTCTCCCTTTGGAGTGATGCTTCCCCCTGACCAAAAAACGGCTTGTGCTATCCAACCTGGTGCCGCCTCCAACCCCACCTTTTTTATCATTAATTCTGCATGACGACGATGATGTTCATCTGGATTTTCAACCCACAACTTAGCCGATAAAATAGCATGGTGTTCATCATGATCCCAATCATCTCGAGAGGAGAGACATTGGTAACCCCACCAAATAGCTTCCCTTAACGGCAATGCATGAGCAAAAAACATCGTCAATTCTATATCCCATTTACGCTCTCTCATTTGTTCGATAAAATCGATAATAGAATGATGAGATTCTGCTAAAGCAATGATTTCTTTATCTGGGTCAAATAACGCTAAAACATCTGAAGCATTTGTATAAGGGATTTTAATGTAATTATTCATTAAGAGGGAACATTCTTTAAAAGGTCTAATGATATAAGAATAGACAATATATGCTTATTCAGCTGAATTGATTTAGCATCCGCTTGTAAGGCACTTTTCAATAAAAAACGATTGTTTTATAGTGAGTATCTCTGCAATGACTGGTCAACACCAGCTTGATGCGATGTCACTTTATCATTTAACCACTGACATCGCTTAGCTCTTCCTTTGCATAAAGCCTAATCGCGCATCCCTAGCCCACTAGCTCAAGACGTTTGAAAAGGTAAATCAACCTCAGTACAATCTGAAGGTAACATTTCAAAACTGTTTAATGTCATTGCGACATAAGCGTAATAACCAAAAATACCCACAAGTTCCACTAATACGGATTCTCCAAAATGGGCTGATGCTTCTTGATACAATACCTTATCAATCCTTCTCGTCTGATATAGGGATTGACCCAACTGATAAATCAGCCGCTCTTCATCGGCATCAAAACAAGGCTCTTTCCCCACTCTAATATCTTCAATGACTTGCGAATCAACCCCTTCAGATAGTGCAATAGGGGCATGAATAATCCATTCGGATTGGGATTGCCACCAAGCCGCTGTGACCAAAATAGCTAACTCTGACAACTTGTTAGGTAGCTGAGTATGATATCGACAAAATGCCCCAAGTTTTTGGCTATGCTGCGCTAATTCAGGACTATGAAGCCAAGCAAGAAATGGCCCATTGAGATCGCCTCTTGCATTTTTAATTTCCTGCAAAATAGTCGATTGTTCTTCACTCAGGTTGCTTTCCTCAAATAAACTTAGTCGAGACTTCATTGCATTCCTCATATCATTCTATAAGTGTTTATTATTCTCGGTTTCAACACATTGAATAAACTCTACTCTTTAAGCACTTGAAATAAAGTGTCTTTAAGTACTTGTGATATCTCTTCAATATGCTGCTCTTCTATGATAAAAGGCGGGGCTAATAAAATATGGTCCCCCACTCTCCCATCAACCGTTCCTCCCATGGGGTAGCACATTAACCCATTTTGCATTGCTACCTGTTTGATACGAGCATGAACTTTTAATTGAGGATCAAAAGGTAATTTTAGTTCTTTATTGGCCACCAGCTCGATCCCAACAAAAAGACCCCGTCCTCGTATATCCCCCACATAGGGATGTTCTGCAAATGTTTGCAACAATACCTGATGTAAACTGTGACCTCGCTGACGAACTTGGGTTAATAAATGGCGCTCCTCAATGGTTTTTTGCACTGCTAATGCACCTGCACAAGCCATAGCATGACCAATATAAGTGTGCCCATGTTGAAAAAAACCACTTCCTTGCTTGATGGATTGATAAATAGCATCACTAACGAGTGTTGCGCCAATGGGTTGATATCCCGCTCCTAGTCCTTTTGCAATGCATAATAGATCGGGAGTAATGCCCTCATGCTCTGCAGCAAATAACGCGCCTGTTCGACCCATACCACACATGACTTCATCCAGAATAAGCAAAATACCATATCGATCACAAATCTCTCTCACACCTTGAAAATAATGCTCTACTGCTGGCACCGCGCCCATTGTTGCACCCACAATAGGTTCAGCAATAAAGGCCATCACTTGATCACCACCTACCTCAATAATTTTTTGCTCCAATTCATTCAGTAACCGTTGACAGTATTGAGCAGTATTTTCACTTTCTTCCTGAAAACGATAAGCATGACAAGGACTCACGTGATGAGTCTCAATCAGTAAAGGGGAAAAAGAAGCTCTACGCCAAGCATTTCCACCCGCGGCTAAAGCACCCAATGTATTACCATGATAACTTTGCTGGCGCGCAATAATATGACGACGTTGAGGAGAACCCATTTCAATAAAATACTGACGAGCAAGTTTTAATGCAGCCTCGACGGCTTCAGACCCCCCAGAAACGAAATACACATAATCGAGACCAGCAGGTGCTCTTTCTGTTAAAAAATCAGCCAATTCCTCCATAGGTTCTGTCGTAAAAAAACCACTGTGAGCATAACAAAGTTTATCCGCTTGAGATTTCAATGCAGTAATGACACTAAGATCCGAATGCCCTAGACAAGAAACAGCCGCTCCACCACAGGCATCCAAATAGTACTTACCATCACTATCGATAAGATAAACGCCATCTCCTTTTACCGCCGTTGGATATTGAGAACGCAAATTTCGATGAAATACATGACTCATAATCGACACCCCTTTCCCTTTGTGTTAAACAAGCTTATAAGAATAAAAATGTACACGAGTGAATGAATTTGAAAATAAAGACTAATACATTAATATTCAATTCATTTTGCAAAACCCAAAACAGCCTATGTATTCTTAGCCTTAAAAAAACACAAAACTCCCCATAAAAATACATGCCACCAACTAAAAGGCACATTTTAGTACAAAGTGTATAACGATTAAGCTACTGCCGTTTTGGCACTCAATACCTATCAGCCCCTATTTCTTGAAGCTCATTGCTAAAATGTTTTCTATACTCATATAAATCAAATATTGTGTAGTTCAACTCACTCATCTTCACTCTATTAGCCATTAATAAGGATATATTCATGGTGATGAAACGTTCCAACTTTAACCGATGGTGTGTATTCCCTCTCTTAATTCTATTCGGATTTGCTTCAACATCTTTATTTGCAGCAGAAAAACCGAATATTTTAGTTATTTGGGGTGATGACATAGGCCAAACAAATGTCAGTGCATACAGTTTTGGCCTAATGGGATATAAAACGCCAAACATAGACAGTATTGCTAAAGATGGCATGATGTTTACTGATTATTATGCAGAGCAATCTTGCACAGCAGGCCGCTCCACTTTCATAACAGGGCAAACGGTTTTACGCACAGGGTTAAGCAAGGTTGGCTTACCCGGTGCCGATATTGGCTTACAAGCAAAAGATGCCACCATTGCCGAAGTCCTTAAACCTTTAGGGTATACAACGGGGCAGTTCGGTAAAAATCATTTAGGTGATAAAGATGAATTCCTCCCCACTAATCATGGTTTTGATGAATTTTTCGGTAACTTATATCACTTGAATGCAGAAGAAGAACCTGAAAATATCGATTACCCTAAAGATCCAGAATTTAGAAAAAAGTTTGGCCCACGAGGGGTCATAAAATCCTCAGCGAATGGGGATATAGTTGATACTGGCCCCTTAACCAAAAAGCGCATGGAAACTATTGATGATGAAACCGTTTCTGCCGCGATCACTTTTATGGAGAAAAGTGTTAAAGCCAATAAGCCATTCTTTATCTGGTGGAATGCAACACGAATGCACTTTAGAACGCATATTAAACCTGAACATCAAGGTATGTCTGGGATCAGCAATTATGCTGATGGCATGATTGAGCACGACAACCATGTGGGTCAGTTATTGGATAAAGTGGATCAACTTGGCATAGAAGATAACACCATAGTATTCTATTCCACCGATAATGGTCCCCACATGAATACTTGGCCGGATGCGGCCACAACACCTTTTAGAAGCGAGAAAAACACCAACTGGGAAGGTGCATTTCGCGTTCCTGCAATGGTTAAGTGGCCAGGAAAAATCAAAGCAGGTCAAATTTCTAATGAAATCATGCACCATATGGACTGGTTACCCACCTTTGCCGCAATTGCGGGTAACGATAAGATAAAAGATGAGCTGCTTAAAGGCTATAAAGCGAATGGGAAAACCTTTAAAAATCATTTAGACGGTTATAACTTCTTACCTTACCTTACCGGAAAAGAAGACAAAGGACGCCGAAACGAAGTCTTTTACTTCACAGATGACGGAGACTTATCCGCATTACGCTACAACAATTGGAAAGCCGTGTTTATGGAACAAAGGATCACCGGAACATTACAAATTTGGGCTGAGCCCTTTGTCACATTACGTGTACCGAAACTCTTTAACTTACGCATGGATCCCTATGAAGTGGCTGATAAAACATCAAACACTTACTATGACTGGCTCATTGATCGCGCCTATATGTTTGTTCCTGCACAGGCTTACGTAGCGAATTTCCTAAAAACCTTTAAAGAGTTCCCTCCCAGCCAAAAAGCCGCAAGTTTTAATTTAGAGCAAGTAATGAAGATGCTGGAAGAGCCTGCTCAAAACTAAACAATCAAGATACTGGTACATTAAGGGCCATCACAAAGGTGGCCTTTTTTACACCAATAAATCACTGGCTTTTTTTCAAAAAATAACGGATGTTAAAAAAGACACCTTCATTAACACTTTGATAACCACATGAACCTTAACAGCCAAATCGCATACTTATCAATCAAATTAATCAACCCAGTAGTCTTCATTTGTTGTTTGACTGTTTTATTTTCTCACTCGCTTGCTCAGGCGACGGAGACCATTGAGCGCTTGCATAGCCCGAAGCACAATATCGAAGCCAAAACTTGCATTCAATGCCATGAAAAACAAGTCACACAATGGCAGGCTTCTCATCACGCAAAATCAATGCAACAGGCTAATCAAAGTACTGTACTGGGTAACTTCAATCAATTCCTCTATGAAAACGCTGAGAGCTGGACGCTATTTAATCGTGATGATAAGGGCTTTTATATTGAAACAGGATTCACCAATCAAGCTGGCAAGCGATATCGCGTTCCTTTTGTTTTTGGTTTTTATCCCTTACAGCAATTATTAGTGGATATAGGAAGCGGACGCTTACAAGCATATACGATTGCCTGGGATGCACGTTCCAAACAACAAGGCGGGCAAAAATGGTATGATTTATATGACGATAGCCACCAAACTTCGAGTCCTTTTTACTGGAAAGGACAATTTAATAATTGGAATACTCGCTGCGCTCAATGTCATTCAACAGGATTAACACGTGGATATGATCTCAAAACGGATAGCTATGATACTCGTTGGCATCAACCTAACATCAGTTGTGAAGCTTGCCATGGTTCAGCAGCGCGGCACCTTACTTTACAACAAGATAATCACTCTTCTCCCCATGACAAAGCACAACACGCCGGATTTACTCAACCTATTAAACCTTCCACTCTTTTTACATTACTTCCAGAAGAGATGACAGCAAAATTAAGCGACACAATAACGTTAAAAAAACCAAAAGAAAAAACAACGCTATCAAGCACGCTCCCCCAAAACCAACCCAGTACATTAGATAAAGGCCAAGCAAGCCAATGCATTTTCTGCCATAGTCGAAGGCATCCTCTGGTTGAAGGTCACGGTACCGGAGAGATCCATCAAGAGATGCTCCCCCGCCTTGCACTGCCACGCTTATATTATCCAGATGGACAAATACAAGATGAAGTCTTTGTCTATGGCTCATACAGTCAAAGTAAAATGGCCGCAGCAGGGGTCGTATGCAGCCATTGCCATGACTCCCATAGCAACAAACTTGTAAGTCAAGACAATAGCTTATGTACCCAATGTCATCGAGCCAGTCAATTCGACAATCCATCCCATACCTTACACTTGTCAGCAACAATCACCCACACAACAAACCATACTAATGCACCTCAATGTGTTGACTGCCATATGCCGAGTCGCACCTATATGGGCGTTGATATACGGCACGATCATAGTTTTCGTATTCCAAATCCGTGGGTCAGTGAGGCACTGAAAACGCCAAATGTTTGTTTAAGCTGTCATAAAGATAAAAATCACTCTTGGACACAGCAAGCCCTCGCCTCTAAGAAGGAGGCCATCTTTCTTCATAACTCTGATATCGGCACCGCGACTTTACTCAATATGACTGCACCTGATCAGGCAAAAAAACTCATAGAAAAGTGGGTACTTGATCCAAGCCAAGCCCCTATGCGACGAGCCGTATTAATCAATTTATTAGACTTATCTTTTTCCAATCATATTCGTACACTCAACACATTAGCTAATGATGATGAAGCCTTAGTTCAGCTAGGTGTGTTAAACAAATTGAAAGTGGCTCCTTTCACTTTACAATTACAAATTGGATTTGGTTTACTCTATGATGACAATAAAAACGTTAGGCTAGCAGCGATAGAATTACTTTCTCCAGCATTGAAAACTCAAATACCCGTTGAAGCACAAGCAACACTAAATAAAGTCTTAAAAGAAGCCATTGATATCTACCAAGTACAACAAGACACCCTACCAGGCCAATTATCTTTAGCTGACTTAGCCTATAACGTGGGTGATCTGCAACAAGCAAAAATTCACTTTGAAAATGCACTCACTTTACAACCTCATTTTTTACCTGCCAAACTGAATCTAGCCAGTATATATAGAGAAACAGGCCATTACACAGAAGCAAAACAATTACTCAATGCCATACTGTCTATTGATGTTCAACACAGCTTAGCCCTGTATAATTTAGGCCTAATTTATGTAATAGAAAAAGACTGGCGTAATGCCATTAGTACATTAAAACACGCCACTCATACTGCTCCTGAAAATAGGCAATTTGCCTTTGTTTATTTACTCGCACTCGAAGCCAGTGGCGATCCTGAGCAAGCCCTGATCCAACTCAAAAAACTCTCTTTGCAAACCCCAAACGATCCAGCTCTTATTGAAATAAAAAAAAGACTCTTGCAAAAACACTGAACAAAATTGAACAGGTTTTGAAGAACTACAAAGCACAAGCTTTAACAGAAAAACAAAAAAGAAAAAGTGGCAATAAAAAACCCATTCACTATTATTAAATTATATCAGTCGAAATGAATTCATTTCATTATCAATGCTCACTGTCCTTTGAGACTGGAGATCTTATGACAAGACAATCCGTCAATAGACTGGTCGTTTTCAATTATACATTGATTTTATGCTTGCTCATTACACTCACTTTTAAGCTTCACGCACAATCTCATACTCCCCATCATCCGATCTTAAAAAAGCCTAAGCTCATTTTACAAATTACTGTCGATGCCCTTAGAGGCGACTTACTCAATCGATATCAGAAAAATCTCAGCAAAGAAGGATTTAACCGCTTAATCAATAATGGCATTACTTATACCAATGCCCACTATCAGCACGCAAATACTGAAACCATTGTGGGCCACGCCTCATTAGCAACAGGCGCTCCACCAGCAATTCATGGCATGATCGGTAATATATGGTTTGATAGAAATCAAAACCGAGTGGTGTATAACATCGAAGATCCTCATTACGGCTTACTCACAAAGGGAGGAGGTGTTGATCCATTAAATGAAATCGACCCCACACAAAAAGCCGCCAAAAATGAAGGGCGCTCTCCCATAGCACTACTCACTTCGACTATTAGTGATGAAATAGCAATTGCCAATCCTCATTCAAAGATCTTTGCCATCTCGATTAAAGACAGAGGTGCAGTCTCCTTTGCAGGCCAATACGGAAAGGCATTTTGGTTTTCTAAAACCAGTGCTACCTTTGTTACCAGCAACTATTACTATCAAAATTATCCTGACTGGATCGAACAGTGGAATGAGCGGCGCCACATTAATCAGTATCACGATCAGCAATGGAAACTTAATCTGCCAGAAAATCAATACCTGCATGCAAATGAGAACGTTGTCACACCGAACACAAATTACAAAACCGACATTGACGGCTTTGGCACTCGATTCCCTCACTCTTATGGCAAAGCTAATGACAAGTCTTTCACTACAAAGCTCACGCTGGGTCCCGCAGGAGATACATTAACTGCATTATTTGCAAAGGCACTGTTAGAGAATGAACAATTAGGACAAGACGACACAACCGATTACTTATCCATTAGTTTCTCTTCCAATGATTATGTATTACATTTGTTCGGTCCCTCTAGTCTAGAAGCTGAAGATAACTTACTGAAGCTAGATCAAACATTAGCTAACCTCTTTCATTATATTGATAAACAAATAGGCTTTGAAAATACATTAATTATACTTTCGGCCGATCACGGTGCCCCCGAAGTCCCTCAGTATCTCAAACTTCAAGGTAATCAAAAAGCCCATTACTTTTCGCCAAAACTTCTCTCTACTCCCCTCTTTTTTTCTAACATCGAAAAACAACTCAAACTGAATAAGGGACAAGGGAAAACACTCGTTCAACGCTATGCCCACCCATATCTTTACCTCAATTACGATCAAATTAAAAAAAATAAACTTGATATTCAACAAGCACAAGACATATTTGCCACCGAGATCCGCAAATTGAAAGGCGTGGCCTACGCCATCCCTAGTCATCAAATCGCCTTGGGAGCATTGCCGAAAAATCACATTATGACTCTCATCAATAATAACTATCACCGCTCACGTTCAGGCGATATTCATCTCATTTTTTCTCCTCAAACATTCATCAATGAACTTGATGGATTAGAAGTGGCTTCTATGCACGGTTCCCCTTGGCAATATGATACTTTTGTTCCCATCATCTTTGCGGGTAGCCATTTACAGACAAAAACGGTTAATCGCGCCGTCACTCCTTATTCTATCGCCCCCACTATCGCCGCTTATTTAGGCATTACTCCACCATCGGGCACCTCAGCGGACAGATTACGTGAAGTGCTTTATCGCCAATAATCAACCTGTTGGCACACCTATTTTAAAAGGAATAGCACTATAATGTTCAAACCCTTTGGCATAATATCTATCATCAATATCCTACTATTCTCTTCATTCACCTTTTACTGTCAACCCACTAATGCCAATGGGCATTTACCCATCATTCGTTTTGCTGCAGGCCTGTTAAACATCGGTATTTTTCCAAAATCGGATGCCTATACAAGTGATGACGATATTGTCATAACTACGCATGATGATATTCAATTAACGGCTAATATCTTTGTTCCCACAACATTAACGGCCCTCGCACCAAGTATTATTTTCATTAATAGTTGGGGATTAAATGAGTACGAATACCTTCAACAAGCAGCTGAACTAGCAGAAAAAGGGTATATTGTTCTTAGTTATACAACCCGAGGTTTTGGTGATTCAGGCGGTATTGTCGATACTGCAGGCCCTAAGGATATTAATGATCTACGGAAGGTCATTGACTATTTACTGACGTCTTATCCAGCCGATCCTAACGCAATAGGGTGCGCCGGGATCTCATATGGTTCTGGTATTTGTCTCATAGGAGCCTCACAAGATAAACGGATTAAAGCCGTTTCCGCAATGAGCAGTTGGGGGAGCCTAGTAGACGCACTTTATGGACACCAAACCCCTCGCTTAGTATGGGGAGAATTACTCACACTCAGTGGTGAATTAACTGGCCAATTGGATCCCATCCTCCATCAATACTGGAACAGCATCAAGTCACAAGATTTAAATGCTATTCCAGATATCATTGAGTGGGCAAAAATACGATCCCCCATCAAATATGTTGACAAGCTAAATGACAACCAAACAGCAGTGTATTTTGGGAAAGCCTATGGCGATAACCTCTTCCAACCTAATAGTCTACTGTCAATGTTCGGTCAATTAACAGGACCGAAACACATTGACCTTGTTCCAGGGACTCATGGTAGTGCAGAACTGATTCCAAGCTTGCTCGGCATAGGTGAAAACCCTATATGGAACAACACATATCAATGGTTTGATCATCATTTAAAAAATCAGCAAACAGACATAGTCTCTCAATTACCTGTCCAAATGCACGTAAAATTCACTCAAAAAGTCAGCGCCTTTGAAGATTACCCTTTACCCGATCTTCAATCACATGACTTCCATCTGCATCCTCGCTTTATCAGCGGAGCAGGAGCATTACTCACTCGTCCCTATTCCAGCATTTTTAATCAAGATGATCGCATCAACGCTTGGGCTGGATCGCTATTTAGTACTCAAATTCCGCTACTATCTCAGTTGCTTGAACAGGTAAACATCCCCATTACAACAAGCATTCCACTCGCTTCAAATATCCGTAGTGTCTATTACCAAACTACCAAACTAAACAGCAAAATGGAAGTGAGAGGAAACCCCAAAATACAATTACATTTCGTACCTCAACATACTCAAATACAACTCATTGTTTATTTATATGATATGGCACCATCAGGCGTTGGCACATTAATTACACATGGTATGATGACATTGCCCAATACAACCAGCAATGAAACGCAAACATCAACCTTTGAGTTGATCACAACAGCTTATGATGTCCCCCAAAATCATCAATTAGTTCTCGCCATTGATACATTTGATCCCCAATACCAACCACCTACATCTGTTCCTTATGATATAGACTTTGTCTTTTCCAAAGACCGTCCATCTATTTTAACGATACCTTCACTGTAAATATGTTCTCAATAGACTGTCATGTTTTAGACTGTCATGTTTTAAACACACTCACTATAAGATAAAAACACAAAGAATCACGTCGAACACTTGTTTATAAGAAAGTTTCAATATATGTTAACTCGGTAAAATGCATCACATCGTTGAGCAATCTAAAAATCGAACTAAAAAAGCATCATTCTTGCTCAAGCTATCTCTATTTTAAGGAATTACTGTGAAAAAAGTCGTGATAAGCGGTACTGGCCTCTATACACCTGAACATATCATCTCAAATGATGAGCTTGTTAATTCTTTTAATACCTATGTCGCACAATTCAACGAACAACATAAAAAAGACATTGAAACAGGAAAAACATCAGCATTAATGGAAAGTAGCAGTGCCTTTATTGAAAAAGCTTCTGGCGTTAAAAGTCGCTATGTCATCGATAAAGCTGGAATTTTAGATCCTAGTCGCATGAAACCATACATACCAGAGCGCACTAACGAAGAAACCTCGCTGCAATGCGAAATGTCAATTATTGCCGCTAAAGAAGCACTTAACCAAGCCGGAAAAAGTGTGCGAGATGTTGATATGGTCATTGTTGCATGCTCAAATTTACAAAGAGCCTATCCAGCAATCGCCATTGAAGTGCAAAACCAACTAGACATTCAAGGCTTTGCCTATGATATGAACGTCGCCTGCAGCTCGGCAACCTTTGGTATACAAGCGGCGATGAATGCCATTCAAACTGGCAGTGCTCGATGTGTATTAATGCTCAATCCGGAGATCTGCAGCAGCCACTTAAATTTTTGCGATCGTGATAGTCATTTTATTTTTGGTGATGCGTGTACAGCAGTGCTGTTAGAAGAAGCCTCCCAAACAAACAGTCAAACACAATATGAAATTTTAGGGACAAAACTACAGACCCTTTACTCCAATAATATTCGTAATAATGCGGGTTTTTTAAATCGATGCGATGATGCAGGTCTCAATCGCCCAGATAAACTCTTTATTCAAAATGGTCGAAAAGTCTTTAAAGAGGTCTGCCCTATGGTCGCCGACCATATTACAACACATGTAAACAGCCTATCTTTAATGCCAAACACAATCAGTCGATTGTGGCTACATCAGGCTAACTTAGCCATGAACCAATTAATTGCAAAACGAGTATTAGGCAGAGAGGCTGATAGGCTTGAAGCACCGGTGATCTTAGACCGCTACGCCAATACTAGCTCTGCAGGATCTATCATCGCTTTTCATTTACATCACACCGATTTACCAACAGGGAGTCTCGGAGTCATAAGCAGTTTTGGTGCGGGCTATTCCATTGGCAGTGTTATATTAAAAAAATGTTAATTATCTACATGTAGCATGCAGATCAGCCATTTTCCCTGTGCTAATCTTGCTCTTAAGGTATATCGCATTTTCCTTTAATTACGCTAAGATTTGAGTTGAATCAATAAAGTGATCGATTGCCTCCCTTTGCTGTTCATCATCTAATAAATGTAAATATTGAATAGGATCACCTAATTCTAATTCAAGTAGGAGTAATTGTTGTGTTTGTTCACAACGGATCATATCAATACGAAACTTATGTGCCTTTTCTCCGGTTAAATGCACTATGCTCTCCAATACATTTTGTACCGCTTTTAAATCAGCTTCACAAGGCGTCACTAGCAGAGAGGTACCCCCATGCATTTTATGAGTACGGTGATCCCATTTTGAAGGCGTTTTTAATACTGCATGTGATACTTTATTATTATAAATAATAAAACTGTATTCACCTTCAATTCTCACATTAGGCAAAAATTTTTGGACCATAATACCTGGTTGGATCTCGGCAATAAGTGAATTAAATTCATCATCAATTAAATTAACTAAAAAATTGTTTTCACCAAATGTCGCATAGGTCGGTTTGACGACCAAAACATCACCCAATTGATATTGCTCAGCGATGTGCATGAGCATTGTTCGATTTTTAATGGGTTCATCCAAAAAGTGGGTCGGAATAACAGGGATCCCAAGAGAGGCTAATGAGGTTAAATATTTTTGTTTATCCGTATAAAGCTTTAATGTTGCTAAGCCATTAAATAGCTCCACTCCTGCCAATTTTACTTTTTCACACCAAGCTCTAAACTTATCATAACCACTTGGGTGGCCCACTTCACCAATATAAGCAGCTTTAAACTCTTGCCAATTTATCCCCTCATCTTTATCCCAGCTGATGTCTTTAACGTGCACATTTTTTGCTTCTAACCCTTGTTTTAATAGTGAAATTTCTTTTTGCCATAATTCTGACGCCTGACTAAATACTTCAGAATTACCAATTACAGCCACATTATCCATCATTTATCCTTAACTCAGTCCCTTTACTCTCCATATTATTAAGCATAGTCCGTTACATCCCTCTATGTGACCTAAATATCACCTACAAAAACAAGCTAAGGTGTATCACTGACCGATTCTAGATCACGCCGTGCAGTAGAAACGGCCTCATTAACGTTAGCTCCTCCTCCAACGGAACGATACAATTCCACCATAGCCAATAACTTATCACGTTGAATTTGGCTTAAAGATAATTGAGCGCTGAATAAATTCCGTTGAGCGTCCATAAAATCCAGCGAACTCGCTACACCATTAATATAACGTAATCGGGCTAAATGCGTGTACTTAGCGGCCGCATCCACTAAAGTTTGTTGCATTAATATCGACGCTTCAGCCCGTTTATAGCTTTGAATCGCGTCATTCACTTCAAAATATGCGGTTAAAAGGGTATTGCGGTATGTCAACTGAGCTTGTATCGCTGCTTGCCTTGCAATCTCCACATCAGCTCTTAAACTGCCCGCGTTATATACGGGTGCCACAATTTCCGTTAACAAAGACCAAAATAACCCTCTACCATTAAAGAAATCCTTAAGGCTATCTGTTTCACGTCCATAAGCACCTGTAATGGTAAAAGAGGGAAATAATGCAGAGGTGGCAAGCCCTATGTTGGCATTAGCGGCAATGAGTGCTTGTTCAGCGGCTTTAACATCTGGACGAAACTTCAATAATTGTGAAGGCACACCAACAGTAAACCAAGTTGGAAATTGTGCCCCTCTCTCGGGTAATTGTGCCGTTGCACTTGCCACACCTTTACTCTGATTGTGCGCCCTTGCACTTTTGCTAACCGTGCCATCAATCCGCTCTGCAGTTTGGCTAGTATGCTTACGCCCATTCTTTTTCTCCTCATCAAAATGCATACTATTATCAAGTGCAGAATTCGTTACTGCATCCACATTGTTATTGTTTTCACTATTTGTAGGTAAAATTAAAGAATAATCGAATTCTCCAAGTAAAATTCGTAATTGACTTTCTGCAAGTCGCCTTTCTAACACTAAATCAGGTAACGTGGAGAGGGCTGTTTGATATTCAACTTCCGCTTGTTGTACTTCTAAACCTGAAATCACACCATTTTTATGCCTAAGCAACGCTAATTCATACGCTTTCTTTCGTAGCTTAACGGTATTGGCTGATATTTGGTGCCTTTGATGAGTATCGATCCACTCATAATAACGAGTCGCCAAGTCACTAATTAAACTTATATAGCTGTAATGCAACAGCTCTTTAGTTGATAATAGCGTGGCATAAGCCGATTCACTGCCACGTTGATTACCGCCCCACAGATCTAACTCCCATGCCACCACACCTGATAAGTCAAAGACATTTTTAGCATGGGGACTGGCATTAGTTATAGCACTAAGTAGCTCTCTTTCTAAAGAAGAGTCTATCTCAAAAGTGGGATATAAAGCCGCATCAGCAACAACAAAACTTGCTCTGGCTGCTAGCAACTGCGACTGCATACTTTTAATCGTTAAATTCTGCTTAATAGCATGATGAATTAAGGTTCTTAAATAAGGATCAAGGTAAAAGTCTTCCCATTTAAAAGCAGCTAAATTAGGGGGTAAACTTTGCATTTGTAGGCTTGACTCAGTATACAAACGGGTCACGCCGTTATGAGTAACACGCTTTGAAGGTAATACCGCATCGACATCAATAAAACTAGGCGCAGGAGATAATTCAGGCCTGACATAATCAGGGCCCACGACACAAGAAACCAAACCAATACATAACACTATGATCAATAAAGGCTTTAGACATACTGAATAATTTAAATATAATCTCTTATGAAATAACCCGTACACAGCGCGCCTCCAACACTCTTTAAAAACAATCATTATTTTGTCGATCGTCCAAGATACTGATATGGCGAAAAGTTAAAGCGATTCATTGGAAGTGGTCTCCCCATCAGATCGTTTATTCACTTTAATCGGCAGTTGTTTAACCCAATTTTTGACTGTGACAAAAAATAACGGAACAAATGTGATCCCCACTGTTGTAGCAAAAATCATCCCATAAAAAATAGGAATCGAAATTGACTGACGACTCACCGCGCCAGGTCCTGTAGAAATAACTAAAGGCAACACGCCCAAAATAAAAGCAAAAGAGGTCATCAAAATGGGACGAAAACGCATCTGGGCAGCCCTCACAGCTGAATTTAATAAGTTATGCCCTTTCTTATTTTGCTGCACAGCAAACTCCACAATCAAAATAGAATTTTTAGCCGCCATACCAATCAATGCTATAAAAGCCACTTGGAAAAATAAATTACTGTCCATGCCACTGAACCAAGTCCCTAAAGAGGCTCCAAACATTGCAATGGGGGTAATAAGCAACACGGCAATAGGCGTGGTCCAACTTTCATACAATGCCGCTAAAAAAAGAAACACAAAAACAACAGCCAGTGTAATCGCTATCGCCGTTTGTCCTGTCGCTTTCACTTCTTGATATGTCAGACCTGTCCATTCATATTTAAATTCATTGGGCAATAAGGCTTCAGCCTCTCGTTCAATCACCTTAATGACATCGCCGGTCGCATAACCTGAGGCGGGAGTTGCACTGATCGATGCACTGGAAAATAAATTATAATGCGTCACAGCGGCTGGTCCCACAGCATAATCATACTTAGCTAATACTCCCACAGGTACCATAGCCCCTGTATTTGAACGCACATAATAATTTTCAATTTGACTCGGGTAACGACGATACTCCCCTTCTGCTTGCAACCTCACTCGATACACTCGCCCAAACAAATTAAAATCATTAACAGTTGTTGAATCCGTAAAGGTTTTAATGGTGCTATATATATCAGCTAACTCAACACCAATCGCAAGAGCTTTGGTTTTATCAACAGTTAAGGCTAATTGAGGAATGGCATCTTGAAGCGCTAAGGTCGCATTCGCAATTTCAGGTTGTTTGTTCAACTGATCAATGAGCTCGTTAGCTGATTCTAATAATCCATCAAAATTAGCCCCTGAACTATCTTGCAGCTCTAATTCAACCCCCGCACCATTGCCAAGTCCAGGCACTGCAGAAGGTAAGTACAGGTTGAACTCGGCCTCTAATACATTCACGAGCCTTCCCCGCAACTCCTTCATCACTTTTTGAACGGTATCATTATCTTGCTTACGCTTATCCCAGGGCTGTAAAATCACTTCAAATTCACCATTGGCTTGATTTGATCCTAAACGTCTATTTTCCCCCGCTAATGAAAAAGAGTAGGCAACGGCTGGATGATTTAAGATATATTTTTCTGCTTTTAGTAATACTGCTTGTGTACGATTCACTGTCGAACCATCGGGTAATGTCACATCGATAAAAAATCGCCCCTGATCCTCATCTGGCATGAAACTACTGGGTAAATGGCTCATCAATAGATACACACAAACAATAATCACCCCAAAAAGAGCATAACTACGCTTGTAATGTTGATTTGCCATAATCACGCCAAAGACATAACGCCTTGAATTTAAATCTAACTGTTTATTCACCCAATGAAAAAAGCCTTTTTGAGCCACAGGCGTATGAGTTAACAAAATGGCACACAAAGCAGGACTTAAGGTCAATGCAACTAAAGTAGAAATCAATACCGACACGGTAATAGCAATGGCAAATTCACGATACATGATCCCCGTTATCCCAGGTAAAAATGACACTGGCACAAAAACAGCACAAAGCACCAAACTGGTTGCCACTATGGCCCCAGATAACTCTTTCATCGCTCGGCGCGTTGCAGGGATCGGCTCCATGCCTTCTTCACTAATCAAACGTTCTACATTTTCAACAACCACGATGGCATCATCCACGACAATGCCGATTGCGAGTACTAAGGCTAATAAACTCACTGTATTAATGGTAAAACCAAATGCCAATAATGCGGCTAACGTACCGATTAAGGACACAGGGACCGCAATGGCGGGAATTAATGTTGCTCTTAAGTTTTGCAAAAAAATAAATACTACTAAAATCACCAAAATCAGTGATTCTATTAGCGTCAACACCACTTCTTTTATGGACTCCTCAATAAAAATGGAAGCATCAAAAAAGATTTTCCATTCCATTCCTTGAGGAAACTTAGTCGACAACTCATCCATCGTTTGTTTGACTTGCTTAGTCACTGCAAGCGCATTAGCCCCAGGCAATAAAAACACTTGTAAAATGGTGGCATTATCCCCATTTAGAGCCGATTGTAAGGTATAGGCGGCAGAACCAAGTTCAACTCTTGCGATATCCCTTAGTCGAATTAACGCGCCATCTGGCGCTGCTCTAACCACAATTTCCTCAAAATCATGAACACTGCTAAGCCGGCCAGGTGCAGTAATGGGTAAGGTGACACTGATGTCTTTGGTATTAGGCTGAGTCCCTATGGTGCCTGCAGGAGATTCCGTATTTTGCGCTTTAATGGCATTAATCACATCATTCGTGGTCAGTTTATAGCCAGCCATCTGATCCGGTCTTAACCACACACGCATAGAATAACTTCGCGATCCGGTATTACGGGTGCCACCCACCCCTGGGATCCGCCTTAGTGCTGATTCAATATTAATACTGGCATAATTGCTTAAATAAATTTCATCATAACGTGCATCTTTTGAAGTCAGCGCAAGTTTTAATAATTCTATGGAGGCTTTTTTTGAAACCGAAACCCCTTCAGTTTGCACTTCAATGGGAAGATCCCCAGTAGATTGCTGCGTCGCATTTTGTACATCAACAGCGGCTAAGTCAGGGTTCGTTCCCACATCAAAGGTGATCAGTAAACTCACACCACCTGAATTGGTGCTTTTTGACTCCATGTAAATCATGTTAGGTACACCATTAATCTGCTCTTCTAATGGTGTCGCCACAGAATCTGCGGCCGTTGTCGATGTAGCACCTGGGTAAGAAGCATTAATTTGAACTTGAGGAGGTGTAATATAGGGATATTGATCGATAGGCAATAGAAACATCGATACAATACCAATAAGCACAATAACAATAGAGATAACACTGGCAAAAACGGGACGCTCAACAAAAAACTGTGCCATTATCAGTCATCCTTTCCTGCATTATTTGGCTCTTGTGTTTGTATTTTTATCCCTTTATTCTTTTCATCAATATCTTCAAGCTTTAAATACTCAGCTTCTGATAAAGGCTCTGCAAGTTGACCATGCCGCACTCTATGCATCCCTTCCACAATCACTTTTTCCCCTGCTTGTAATCCACTTTTGACTATCATTCCTTCTTTGCCTTGATGCTCTATCACGATAAAGCGACGTTCAACACGATTATTAGGCAATACCACCATCACATACACGCCCCCCTGATCGACTTGAGTGGCTTTTTGAGGGATCACAATGGCATTTTTAAGCTCACTTAATTTAATGCGCACATTGGTGTATTGCCCAGGTAACAGCTCTTTATCAGGATTCGGTAATACCGCTCTCACCTCAAACGTTCCCGTTTCAGAGTTAACCGATGGCTCAGTAAAACTGACTTTTCCTGGATAAGTATATTCACTGTAATCTGGTAAGGTGACCCGAACAAAACCTGTAAAAACTTTTCCTTCATTTTCAGCGGCTTTTTCCTCCGAACGGCTCACCATTCGTCTACGAGCATTTAAGTAATCTAATGCCGACATGTTAAACATGACATAAATAGGGTTGACCTTTTGGACTTTCGTCAATAAAGATTGTCCCTTACTGCCCACGAGTGCGCCAACATCCACTTTTGTTTGGCTCACTAACCCATCTATCGGGGCCGTTATTTTTGTGTAACTCAATTCCAACTCTGCAGACTCAAGCGCGGCTTGACTGGCCACTAACTCTGATTTTGCCTGTGCTAAATTGGACATTGCATTATCTAAATCTAATTGACTCGCAGCATCTTGATCATACAAAGGCTTAAGCCGCTCAACATCTCTTTTGGCTTTATCTACAACGGCTTGTTGAGATGTCCGTTGCGCTTTGACTCTATTGACCTCTGCAACATAAGGCTTACTGTCTATTTGATATAACAAGTCACCTTTCTTTACTGCACTGCCTTCAACAAATGCTCTTTTTTCGACGAATCCATCAATACGTGCACGCACTTCAACATTCAAAGACGCCTCAGTTACTCCCACATAATAGCCATAAATGGGCACCGTCGATTCAACCACATTGGCTACCACTACTCTTTTTGCTTGGAAGGATTGTTCTTTTTTATTGCAGGCTAGCAAAATGGCAAACAATGAAAAAAGAATGATAATCCGTGCACTTCTTTTTTCTAAAAGAAAGGGGGGTTGAACGGCTATCTGAGATAAAATAAATGCCATCAATCGCTTCCTGCTAATATCAATGAACAAGTATTGAGACTAAGCATACAAGTGAAGTAATACGGCGTGAATTTTTTAACGGCAGAAATTCATTACTTATTAAAAGGTGAACTAAACACTTCCTCTCGTTTCTTAATCACGGATTATGTATGGACTTGGATAAAGTGTAGACTGTCATCGGTTTTTTTATCAATTTATTCTTAAAAGAGACCGAAAATAAAAGGGAAAAGCAAGGTGTTGCAATCATAACTCCCTGCATCCTAGGGCCTGTTGATCTTTGGTGGTTAAATTATGTCCGAGATAAACGTGTTTTAATCGCGACGGGAGGGATGACGCCTAGTGATCTAAGCAAATTTCTCCCAACAAAGAGTAAAACACGTTTAGCCGGATCCTACGGACAGCGTTTGTGGCTCCTTTCTACGGCGTTATCGCTTGTTTATGTAGAATAACTACACCACACAAGCTCTACCTTGTATAAAGAACCCACAAACTGCTGCAGAAATCATCACAAAAGATCAACAGGCCCTAGTCATACCCTGCAAACCAAATAGCTATCATTATGGATCCAATCAACATAAGGTAAATTGATTTAAGTATATTCGATAGGAAATAAACAATACTGCTATTTTGACTTTATCGCTAATTGATAAGCCTGTTCAAAAGCATCACGCTTCAAAGAGAGTGGCGCTAATGATTGCGCACTCATTTGACTTCGGCCTTGAAGCGATGATCCCACAAATAAATCAAACCAAGCCGTCAAGGCCTTAGCATTTTCACTCTCTCCATTCGCCGCTAAAGCCAACGCAGCTACCTCAGCTGTGCCTAATTGAAAATCATGGCTTCCTTTACGCAATGCATATTGAGCTGTGTGTGCTGAGCTAAATGATAATAAAGGCAAATGATGTAAATATGGACTATTTCGAAACATTTTAATGGCTTCACGCCAGCTACCATCGAGCATAACAAATAACGGTATTTTTTGATCATGTTGCGCCGTATCAATAGCAGGTAAAGTTAGCCCATTAGCTAATGGCTCAACAACAGGTTGATTTTGCATTGAATATTGACGAGGAAAAATGACATAAGCTTGGTACTTAGGAGCATTTAACAACGCGAGCATGGCTCGATTGGCATGTACTCTTGACCAAATATAGGCATGGGTATTAGGGATCAAATCGGCAATAAGTCGACCACTGTTGCTGGGTTTTAATACTTCATCATCATACATGATCAATAAAAAATGTGTCTGTGTCGCTAAGCATTTTCTCACAGCACAAGTACACAGGCTTTGACGAAGTAAACACTGCTGACAACGCACAACATTTTTACCTCTCGCGTTGTAAGCTTTGGTTGAAATGGCTTTTCGGTATTGATAAAGCCTATGCACAGCATGTAATTTTGAAGACATGTTTATCGCTTATTTAAGTGATGACCAATATGCTGAAATGCTGGCGTCAACTCATTGAAAAATATGAACTTAAAGATTTACAAATTAAAAACCGACTTCACTAAGTCGGTTTTATTATTGCTCAGCAACGCAGACATTTGTATACAAGACACACTATAAAATGCGCCTTAATAAAAAATCTGCTTTTAGTCGTTTTATCCGCTTCATTATTTTTTTCACCGCAGGCGGATAATGTTGTAACGTTTGGATCTGGCTATAATGATACAGTCTCTCAGTATGTTCCAAAATATGAGCTTGTTCTTGTTCAAACTGTGCTTTCCATTCCCCAGTTTCATCTTGAAATAACAACCCGTTTTCAAGATCCAAGGCAAAAGCCCTTGGATTCAAATTACTGCCTGTAATTAAATGCCGTTCTCCATCGGCACTGATCCCTTTCAAATGAAAACTGTTTCTATCATGTTTCCACAGATGAATATTCAGTAAGCCCCTTTCAATCGCCCATTGCTGCCTTTTGGCAAATTTACGAAGAGATTGTTCGTACATATAAGGCAAAGCCCCAATAGTCGAAAACGTTTCCTCTGGAGGAATATAAAAATCATTCGCAGTCTTATCGCCAACCACGATATCTATTTTTTTCCCCTTACGTAAATGCTTAGATAAGGCACGAGATAAAATATAGGGAGGATTAAAGTATGGCGTACAAATAAATAACGTTTCTTGTGACTCTTCAATCAAGGCAACCACAGTCTTATTGAGCATATTTTTCTTACGCCCTAACCCCACAATCGGCGTGACTCGATTGCCGGAAGTGACTTTATCAAATCGATAACTGGCTTTGCTCAATCTTTGCTTTAAGTTAGTAATTTCACTTTTTATGGGTAAACGCTCTGTGTCTTTGCACTCAGAAAGCGAGTTCACCGCTTCATCATTCACTAAATAAACTTGGATCATGTCTCGCATACTATCAGCTAATGCTTGAGACTCCACTTGATGATAGCGATCAAATCGATACTTATCATGTTGATGCAAATAAATATTATTGATACTCGCACCACTGAATATGACGGTATCATCAATGATAAAACCTTTAAGATGCAAAACCCCCATAAATTCCCGAGACTTGACTGGCACACCTAAAATATCAATGCCATGCTCAGCCTCTTCCATGACTTTGCGGTACATTAAATAATTACCACTGTCACCTTTTTGACCGATAAGTCCCCGACGAGCACGATGAAAATCAACGAGCACTTTAATATCTAGTTGAGGGTTACGTGCTTTTGCCGCCATTAATGCCGATAAAATTTCTCCCCCCGCTTCATCATCTTCCAGATAAAGCGCAGCAATATAAATTGAATGTACCGCATTCGCAATACGCTTTAATAAGCTTTCTTTTAAAGCGCAGGGTGTTAATAACCAGCTTAATGCCTCTGGTTGGATCGGTATTCCACCTAGCTTTTTCAGCAAGGTCTGTCTCCTTTAATCATCAAACTTGAGTCAGTTATAGGCACTGGATAATCATCAACGGGTTTCGAGCCTATGTTAATGACTCAGAAACGGCCTATTCCACCCACTCGAATATTGTAGCGTCATGAGAAAAAGCTGGTAACTCCATCAACCTTGCTTAATTTAGCACCTTCTTCCAATAAAGGGGATTTGATATAAGATTCTCAAAACATGAAGCAATAGAAATTACCTATTTACGCGCGCCTGAGCAAGTGTTATTTTCTTTTGTGGCTCCACAAAGCGTGTATCAGGTTATTTTATCATCATTTTGGTTGAAATTTTTAAATGCGCTTTCCAAAACAGTCGCTTCAGCATGCATGCCTTTGAGACGAAACAAAAACTGAATGCATTCAATCGTACAAAATCCACCTTGTATTTGATTTCGTCTCAATCGAAATTGCGACAAATGTTTGTCAATGAGTGGCTTAGGTAACGCATATTTCATCGCCTGTTTTAAATAATGACTGCGCCGACACATTTTTCTTGCTTCTTGCCAGGTCGCATCCAAAATCACAATCACATTAGGCACATTAGAAGCACTGCGTTCGTCAGCTGTATTCATAGGACCGTGGCACTGATGATGAAGTGGATCCAATTGCTTTTCCATACTCTGATTTGCGACCATTCCCATTGACTCCTGCTCATCTGGAAACAATTCATCTGGAAACAATTCATCTGGAAACAATAATACCCCTTCACCACGACTTAACAAATCAACCAATTTTGGATCGGGATCCACCCTAGACCAAATCACGCGTTGACAATACTCTGGAAAATACCGAAGGGCTATTTGACCCGTATTAGATGAGCGTTCGACTTCTCTTTCATGGGTTAATAATACTATTTGAAACGATTCAATCATCAAACCACTCAATAATTAACAAAATGAATACAGCCCCTTATTTTACCATACTTTATATTTTTATATTTAATATAAATTAAAAAAGGATCACTTGAAATATGGCCTTCCATTGATGGAATATCCTTAAGATAAAAAAGTTTTAGCATCTAATCAGGTTTTATCAAGTCGGTGTTTATCGCTCAAAGTCCCCTCTCAGTCAGGATAGTTATCACCCAGTAATAAGATAACTCAATGAACTGATATTCACCTAAACCTAAAGAGGTGGCATTAAAAAATCAAAAAAACATTAACTTATGCGAGTACTTTATCATTTCTCATACTCATCATACGAATGTTGGATTAAGTCACGAAATATTCAATTTTATATAGAAGCATTGACTCTGATGTTTCTCCTTTTACATTAACGATCTTCGGAAATAAACAATGAAAAATTATCTTCATAAAGTGAATTGGATTAGCGTGATAGGGATGTTACTCGCGTCGGCAACACTTCATCTTTTACTGTTGCAAATATACACGCATCATTTTACTGTCAATGGCATAAAAACATATCTCTCACTGCTCATATCAACCAATAAAGCCCCTGACATATGGAATCATTTACTAACATATTTACTTCATTTTCCGTTACTAATTATCATTGTGTTCACACTTGTCATGCTCGTAAGCGTATTAGGCCTCTTTTTTTCCTCTAAACCTGTTTTTCCTTTATTAACGTCAGCACTTTACGGGGGGCTTTGGCTGTCTAACTTAGGACGCGCAGAAAGTTGGCTGTTTGAATTTTTGCTTCCTAGCCTATTTGCTTTAATTATTGCAATCGCTCAATGGGATCAACAACTCAATAGTAACACTCAGTCAAATTGGCTTGGATATAAACGTTTACCAACTCAAAATAATAAACTAAATGTTTTTATTACGGTTATTTTACTCATTCTACTTTCCTATTTCAATTTTCTTTCCCAAAATGGCAAGGAGCATGTTGTAGCAGTAACTGTTCTCTTTTCAATCCTTACCGCATTAGCCACCTATACCTCACTGACACTTGATAACGACCGAAAGGAACTTGAATCATCAAATTTAGTACGAACACAGCGCACTTATCTTTTTTTAATCGCCAGCTCCATTGGGTTAATGTTGATCTATCAAGTCAATGAGGATATTGCACTGAACTGGTTTACCAGTGAGGGGTACCAAAATTTAGTCAAAATATTCCAAAAAACATCAAACGCGCCCGAAATGATAATATCTTTCTTAGCACATTCAGCTTCCATATCCTCAATACTTGCACCGACTCAATTTATCTTTGAAAGCTTCGCTGCATTTTGCTTATTTATCGGAGTATTAAGAGTGCCTATGTATTGGCTAACGTCGGGATTACTGGGCCTTTTAATGCTCATAGAATTTGGCGCTCCAGCATCTTGGCCTCCAACTCCAACAAGCCCTGTAAATTGGGTTTGGGAATTGATGCTACCAACCTTTGTATTAATCATTTGTAGTATTCATGCGACAGTAGAGTTCTTAGAATCTAAAAACCTGCGCCAACTCATCTTAGGTAATCAGCTTTTTTCTGATATGAGTTTATCCACAAAAGCACTGTTCTCAATTACCCTTTTCGGTATTTTGAGTATAGCAATTGTTCAATCGACTCATCCTGAAATATCAGAAACAGTACTAAGTAAGACACTACTGATCTCTATTAGTTTATTCATCGTAATGTTTGTATTTGATAACCATAGAAAAAATTGATTCTTTAGATGAAATAATCTTCACCGTCTATTCATATAGTGCATGCAACCCACATGGATAATCAGGTGAAGATAAGCTAACTAATAGTATAAACAAGCTCAACAAATCGTAGCGGACAGAAAAAGTCTGCAATACCCTAACCCAATGAATTGAGAAAAAAGTCGCTTATATTTAGTAAAACGGGTTCAGAATAAGCATGCTGAAGTAGTTAAAACACCTTTTTTCCATGTTAATGCCCCACAAAGAGCATATTCACACCATAACGATTAATAATGTAGCGATTTGCTCATACGTATTCATCTTAAGGTTCAGGTCGTACAAGAGCGACTAAATTTAAGACCGATAAAGACCTTAATAACAAGTAAACTAATGACGTCAGACAACATAAGCAAGTGTTGCACTTGTGAGTGAATTCACCAGCGATTAAGATTAAACCACTTTCTCTGCCCATTTTTTGACTTTTTTTAGCGCTATTTTTTGCTTCAGTTCCGAAAGGTGATCGGTAAAAACAATCCCATTAAGGTGATCAATCTCATGCTGTAGCACAATCGCAAGAAATTCATCCGTTTCAACTTCAAAGGGTTCCCCTTTACGATCCAATGCACTGACCTTCACTTGTTTATAACGTGTCACGCGAGTCCGATATCCAGGAATCGATAAACACCCTTCGACTCCTTCATATTCGCCGACTTGCTCAACAATTTCAGGGTTAATGAATACAACGGCCTGATCACGAGTCTCCGATAAGTCAATCACCATAATTGCATGCGGGTTGCCAACTTGAGTTGCAGCTATGCCGATCCCTTTACCTGTGCTATATAATGTTTCGATTAAATCATCAATAAAAGGTTGAACAGCCTGAATATTCGTAACAGGTCTCGCTTTTCTTCGTAAACGTTCATCGGGGATGGTTAAAATATTCAAAATAGCCATTCTTCACTGCCCATACAGCACCACTCCTCACTTTAGTATGGTAGGTATTGAGTAAAAGGTAAAATGGAACCTAACGCTTTCCTACTATACCCAAACCACTTGAAAGTGCATGTTTTCAGAGCCCGTAAGAAGGCTTAATTCAAGGCGCATTATTGAAAGAATGCTTATTGCCTTTTGAGGTGATGCAACGTAGAAGTTAGTCTTTT
>NZ_CANLKR010000027.1 GCF_947491715.1 uncultured Shewanella sp.
GCCCTCAACTCAATGCCTTGCCTAAACGCGTTTTAATTCCAGCTGAATCCTGCATCTTCAAGTGGTTTGGGTATAGTGTTTATAGGGTGTGGCTTACTGGGTTATTCGGCTTCAATTTTGACTAAGGCTGTCGCTAATTCAATGGGATCGATTTCAAGACAGGTTTGATTTTCAATCCAGTTAACACCAATTAACACTCCATCGTCATTCAGATCACTTATCCATTCTTCTAATAAACTTTCTACACTAATTGATACTGCTTGATAATCGGCCCACTCTTCGGTGCAATGACTTTTGGCTTGGGTTTCGTTAGACCATAATGGCATCACGTCAGTATTTTCAAATTCAGCAGAATCACAGACAACCCAGCCTTCTTTGGCTTCATCTTGTAAACCCCAAACCCGCTGTTGTTCTTTAACATTGTTAATAAAAGTGTCCAATATAGGATCGCTGTTAGTCATAGTGCTTCTCTTGGCTGGATGAGAGGTTAGTGTGCAGTCGCCGTGCTTGTTAATCAAGTTTTAATGCTTAAAAAATGAGGAAAAAAAGGCGGATTAGGAATAATGTATTAAAAATGAGAACTAAAGGCTTAAATTATGGTCAATTTGATTAAATATGCCGATTTTTCACAGGTTCTATTAGTAACCTATGGTGCTTTAGTCTAGAGTGCTAATAAGGTTTGAATCGAATATCTTATTTTTTGGGAGTCTTCTGGTTTATGAAATTTATCCCCTTAGCTTCAATGCTCATCTTTTCAACAATTTATATTCCAACCGTTTCAGCACAAGACTTTAAAACCTGTGTTAAACGTTTACAAGTTACAGCCAAAGAGCAGGGTTTATCTCAAGATATTATCAATAATACCTTGGCCCATGTAAAATATGTGCCCCGCGTGGTAGAGCTGGATAATCAGCAACCAGAATTTAGTCAAACTTTTGAAGGTTATTACAATAAACGAGTGACGGAAGCTCGAGTGGCGCAAGGTCGGCAGTTATTAAAAGAGAATCGAGATTTTTTAGAGCAGCTAACGAAACAATATGGTATTCCGCCGCAGTATTTATTGGCTTTTTGGGGCTTAGAGACAAATTTTGGCGGCTATAAAGGAAAAATGCCTGTATTAGACTCGTTAGCGACCTTGGCTTGTTTACCTAGGCGCAGTGAGTATTTTACCGGTGAATTAATGCAAGCATTAAAATTGAAGCAAAAATATGGTTTCAGTCAAGATGACATGGTGGGCTCTTGGGCTGGCGCCATGGGACATACACAGTTTATGCCTTCAGCTTATGCGAAATATGCTATTGATGCCGATGGAAGCGGTAAGGCGGATCTGTGGAACAGTCAAGTTGATGCTTTAACATCAGCGGCTTATTTTTTACAGCAGCTCGGTTGGCATCGAAATGAACGTTGGGGAAGGGAGGTGATCTTACCTCGTGGTTTTTCCTATCAAAATGTGGGTAAATCCCAAACGAAGTCGTTAGCACAGTGGTCACAGCTAGGGCTTCTTAATACCAACCGTACTGCGTTAAGTACACCGAATATGCAGGCCAGTTTATATCTTCCTTCCGGTCATTTGGGGCCTGCCTTTTTAGCCTATGAAAATTTTGATGTGATCATGCGTTGGAATCGATCAACATTTTATGCCCTTGCAGTCGGTAGACTGGCAGATCGTATCAATGGTGGCGGCGTATTGACGAACTTGCCGCCGAAAATGCCCAGGTTAAGCCGTGAGAAATTGAAAGCCTTACAAACTTCTCTAAATGAAAAAGGGTTCGATGTGGGTGAGGCTGATGGCGTGCTCGGTTCACGCTCCATAAAGGGCTTACAAGAGTATCAGCAGAGTCAAGGTTTAATTGCAGACGGGTACCCGAGTCTGGCAACATTAGCCTCTTTAGGGGTATCACGATAGTTTTCAGAGGGGAAAAGAGAAAAGATCTAGAGCCTAAGGCCTGCATTTGGTAAGCTGCCGCCATCAATAAGCGTTAAGGATAGTTATGAGTATTAATGATGACATGGTCGTGCAGTTTAATTATACATTGCGTGATGAAAAAGGTGATGTATTAGAGACAAATGAAGGGCATGATCCCATCGCGTATTTACACGGTCATGATAATATGATGCCGGGCGTGGAAAAATCGATTGCGGGTAAAGAAGTGGGCGAAAAATTCACCGTCACTTTACCTGCTGCTGAAACCTATGGCGAGCGTAATGAAGGGGCTGAACAACGTGTGTCAGTGAAACACTTACAAGGGGCTAAAGTGTGGAAACCTGGTATGAGAGCACTGATTAATACCGATCAGGGTCAGCGCCAAGTGACTATTGTTAAAGTAGGTAAGTTTATGGCCACAGTGGATGTTAATCATCCATTGGCGGGTCGCGAATTGACTTTTGATATTGAGCTACTTGATGCGCGTGAAGCCACAGCAGAAGAAATCGCTCACGGCCATGCACATGGTAAGGGCGGTCATCAGCATTAATCGCACTTTGATACTTTTTACCCGTGATACTTGAAGATGCGGGATTCAGCTGGAATTAAAAGCCTTTTAGGTAAGACTTTGAACAACGAGCCTAGTCATTCTAAGCTGATGTTCAATAACGCAGCATAAAAGGCTTTTAAACCAGCCCGTTGGGAGTCTGTAAAAGCACCGACTTCTGCGTTATATCAACGCAGAAGGCAATAAGCACTCTTGCAATAATACGCCTTGAATTAGGCTCTTTTACAGGCTCTGAAAACATGCATCTTCAAGTCTCACGGGTATAAGCCCAAGGCGTTCATTCACATGACGTTGTTGGGCTTTTTTAATCATGAGATCACTATGATTATTGATTTTTCCCAAGGTAAGATAATTGTGACGCCTGATGAGGTGCAGATCCGTTTGGACCAAGCCACTCTTTATGGTATGGCGGAAGATATTAAATTTAAAATGGATGTGCAGATCATGTATGCGGATGCTGGTGCGGTGCGTTGGAGCTTGAAGCTGGATTCAGCAGAGCAACTATTACAGATAAAAGATACATTAATGATATAAGGAATTAAAGATGTCAGTGATCCCATTGGAACGTATTACGATTGAGCCAAAGGGCGTCGCAAAGGCCTGTGTGATTTGGTTACATGGTTTGGGTGATTCTGGGGCAGGCTTTGCCCCCGTTGTGCCTGCGTTAGGATTAAAGCCTGATCATTCTATTCGCTTTATTTTTCCTCATGCCCCTGAACAAGCTGTGACGATAAATGCAGGTCATGTGATGCGCTCTTGGTATGATATTAAAGGAATGGATTTATTGGATAGAGCGGATTTACCAGGAGTATTAGCCAGTGAAGCGCGTGTTAAGGCATTAATTGAAGAACAAGAAGCCTTAGGTATTAGTGCTGATCGCATTATATTAGCGGGTTTTAGTCAAGGTGGAGTGATGAGCTTATTCACTGGGCTGCGTTATTCGAAAAAGTTGGCGGGTATCATGGGACTTTCTTGTTATTTACCCACAGGCGATAAGTTACCTAGTAATGTCAGTGAGCAAAATCACTCTACGGCGATATTACAACACCATGGATTGCAAGATGAAGTGGTGCCTCATCAAGCCGGAGTGATGGCGAGAAATGCCTTGTTGTCTGCGGGTTACCAAACCCAATGGCAGGAGTATACTATGGGGCATAATGTCCTGCCGCAACAATTATTAGATATTGGTCGCTGGTTAACGACTCAACTCTCTTGAACAAGGATCGTTATCAAAGCTGTTAATCGTGTCATTTTTCAAGTGTTCAATTTTTATTGATGAGTGTTTGAAGAATGACGCCTATTCAACGTCGATATTTGCGTTCAAGATTCAGTGTTACATTATTTTAATCTGTTACCGGTTTATGTTCTGCTTATGTATTAATTGATGTCTTATTTGTATATTTAAATTTAATGATATGCCCCTGCGTTATACATAAGTCTAATCTCTTCGTTTTATTCAATTTATCAGTGTGCTGTCTATGTTAGGATCCGCCGCCAAAATAGAAGTGATTTTTTGATTAACTTTTTGATTAGAAATGGCACTGTTAAAATAAGAATGAAAAAGGTGAATGCAGCATGATAAAAAAGCTCGTTAAGGTGGCCGTGGGGATTGGATTGGCCGTTTTTCTCTCTGCTTGTGATTGGACAGAGCAAAGTGATGCACTCATGGCAGGCGGACTAAACTTAGACCCGACTCACAAAGAAGTGATGAGTTGTGAAGCTGCGGGCGATGATTGTATTCATTTTACGGTATTGCATACCAATGATAATCATGGGCGGTTTTGGCAAAATCAAGAAGGGGAATATGGCATGGCCGCCCGCAAATCTTTAGTCGATCGTATTCGTAAAGAAGTGAGAGCGGCTGGAGGAGAAACGCTTCTTCTGTCGGGCGGAGATATTAATACAGGGGTACCTGAGTCTGATCTGCAAGATGCCAAACCTGATTTTGTGGGGATGAACCTAATAGGTTACGATGCAATGGCGGTGGGGAATCATGAGTTTGATAACCCCTTATCCGTTTTAGACAAACAACGTGAATGGGCAAACTTTCCTATGCTTGCGGCCAATATTTATAAGGCGGATGGAACGCGTTATTTTAAGCCTTACAAAATATTTGATTTCAATGGTTTGAAAGTGGCTGTTATCGGTTTAACGACTAAAGATACCGCGAAATTAGGTAATCCTGAATTTGTTAATGTACTGACTTTTACCGATCCTGCCATTGAAATTGCCAAAGTGATTAAAGAATTAAAAGCGAAAAATGCAGCAGATGTTATTTTTGCCACAACCCATATGGGCCACTTTGCAGACGGGCATTTTGGCAGTAATGCACCGGGTGATGTGATGATGGCACGTTCATTGGAACCGGGGTTGTTGCAAGCGGTCTTCGGTGGACACTCGCAAAATCCTGTGTGCATGGAGCCTAACAGCAACAATTATGCTCAGTTTCAACCTGGTGATGATTGTGTACCCGATAGGCAAAATGGTGCCTATATCATGCAAGCTCATGAATGGGGAAAATATGTGGGTCGCGCTGATTTTGAATATTATTCAGGGAAGCTGCATCTTCTGAATTACCAACTTATCCCTGTTAATTTAGTCAAACCTAAACGGGATAATAAAGGTAAGCTTGTTTTTGACTCTCAAGGTAAAGCGGTGAAAACTTGGATCCAATCTTATATTCAACCAGACAGTAAAGTGCTTGCAGCGTTAGAGCCATATCAAATGCAAGGGCAAGAAGAGTTGGATCAAGTGGTTGCTAAAACCGATGGTGTTTTTGATGGCGCACGGGATCATGTGCGTTTCATGCAAACTAACTTGGGTCAATTAATTGCTAAGGTACAAAGCCAGAAAGTCGGTGCTGATTTTGGGATCATGAATTCTGGTGGGGTACGGGACTCACTGCCTGCGGGAAAAATCAGCTATCGCGATGTCTTGATGGTGCAGCCTTTTGGTAATTTATTCAGTTTAGCCACCATGACAGGAACACAATTACGTCACTATTTAGGTGATGTTGCAGCCATGCAACGTGATTCAGGTGGTTATGCGCAGATCACGAATGTCAAAATGTCGGTAGACTGCGTGGCAAAAACCGTCAATATCAGCAAAATTAATGGTCGGAACTTTAAAGAAACGGACAAATACACTTTTAGTATCCCCAGTTACAGTGCAGCGGGTGGAGATGGTTACCCTATCATTGATGCAGTAGCGACAGGGCATGTGGATGCTGATGTGTTGTTTCAATTTTTCAAAGATACAAAAAATGTGTCGATTGCAGATTATACACCTGCAGGCGATATCATATATGAAAATTCCGATAGTCCGTTAGGTTGCCAAGTGTCAATGCCACTTTAGCGAATAGAGGCGATACCCACCTTCTTTTTTGCGAATGAGAAAAAGTAAAAAGTCAGGCTTTTTATTTTTTCTTATTCTCTGTGATCTCTTACTTCTCTTCTATTTTCTATCAGCTTTGATGCTTGAAACTGCCATAAGCAATTTCATTAACAATAAATAGAACCCTCTATCATCTATTTCTGCTGTGTGTTTTTTATACGCGAGGTGCTTATTGTTATTAAAAATAGAGCGCTCTTTACAATTGTTATTTTTATTTGTCATAAGAAGTAAATTCTACTTTAGTTTATTCGTTGTTCTTAATTTAGTGTTTATTGGCTTTTGGTGTTTATTTGCTTTAATTCAATAGATTAGTGTGTTTTTTTACGGATGCTCCATCAGGTTTCATGTGAAATTAATAATCATTGTTTTTATTTATGTTTATTTTTATCGTTTAAAAAATAACTTGTAAAACAAATAAATTACAAATTGTCATATTTTTGACACATATTGAGTTTATTTTTTGCTAGAATGGACGCCAGCGAAATAAGAATGATGATGCGTTATCGCTAAATTATAAAAATGACAAATAAAAATAATAGGTTGATATAATGAATAAAAAATTACTTAAGGGATTGGTGGCTACAGCTGTATTAACCGCACTTGCTGGTTGTGGTAGCGACGATGATAACAACAATAACACGGAATCAGGTAGCAATACGTTTAATCTTGCCATTGCTCATATAAACGATACTCACTCTAATTTCGATGCGACTTCACTTGATTTTACTGCGCAAGTTGAAGAGGCTGATTTTGATGTAAGAACATCGGTTGGAGGATACCCACGTATTGCTAAAAAGCTAAAAGAAGCCCGTGAAGCGGCAGAGGAGAAAGGATTGCCATTTTTAGCTTTACATGGTGGTGATGCGTTTCAAGGCTCACTTTATTTTAGTGTCCTAAAAGGTGAGGGTAATGCTAAGTTATTGAGTGAAATGGGGTTAGATGCTGCAGCCTTAGGTAATCATGAATTTGATTTAGGTAATGAGGCGCTAATCGAATTTGCTAATAATATTAATTATCCAATTTTGGCTGCGAATTTAGACATGAGTGCCGATGCTAGTATGAGTGGTGTTGACAATATCTTGCCTTATACAATAAAAGAATTAAATGGTGAGCGTGTTGGTATATTTGGTTTAGTACTCGAAGACATGCCTTCGATTACTTCTCCAGGTGAGGATCTTATTTTCAATGGTGAAGTGGAAACGGCCCAAGCCACAGTGGATACGTTAGTTGCTGAGGGCGTTGATAAAATTATCATGGTGAGCCACATTGGTCTTGATCGCGATATTCGTATTGCAGAAAATGTTAATGGTGTTGATGTGATTGTGGGTGGTCATTCTCACACACGTTTAGGTGATTTTACCAATCTTGGACTAGGTCATGGTTCAGCGTCAGCAAGTTACGCGCAAATATTTACTAACCCTGACGGTAAAGGGAAAACGTGTATTGTACAAGCGGGCGAGAAAGCTGAAGCTGTAGGTGGTCTTGAAGTGAGTTTCACCGAAGGTGCCGTGACGGAATGTGCGGGGACCAATGTACTCTTGATTGATAATGACTTCCAACATAAATACGATGGTGAGACACGCGTTGCATTAGAAAGTGATGATCAAACAGCGGTAGAAGCGTTTGTCAATGCGCAAAGCAATATTGCCTTTGCTGAAGAAGATGAAGACGTTCGGCGTGTTATCGATACCGAATATAAACCTTTGCTAGAAAAATTTGAATCAACTGTTGTGGGCAACGTTTCTGATGTGAATGATCCAACTAATACTGCGCAGTTAGATCATGTCCGTATTCCAGGTGTTGCACGCGGCGGTGCGTCTTTAGCGGGTACAGGTTCTGAGGCGGGCGCTCATGTTGCCACCTCTATGGTGTGGAAATTAAATGAGCAAGGTTATGGCGTGGATATGGCCATTACCAACAATGGTGGTGTAAGAGATCATATTGTTGCGGGGCCTGATGGCTTAACCGCAGGTTATGTTGTCGGTTCTTTACTGTATTTTAATAATGAACTAGCCATCGTTGAATTAACGGGTAGCGATATTAGTTCGCTTCTTGAATATACCATTAATTATGGTATATCGACGTCATCAGGTGCGTTCCCAACATTTGCTAACCTTGAATTTACCTTTAATGGCTTGGCGATTGAGGGTGAGCAAATTGAGGGCTTGAATGTTTGTCCTGGTGGCGTAGATGCCGGAAATTGTGCTGCTATTGAAGATGATAAGGTATATAAAGTGACAACCAATGCCTATATTGCTGGCGGTAAAGATGGTTATGATATGTTAGCGACGCATAATCAGTCAGATTTAGTGTTGACAGGCTTTGTTGATAACGAAGTCATGATTGAATATGTGGAAATGTTAGCGGCATCAGGTAAGGCATTGGAAGAAATATCGACGGGGCTGACGTTTATTGCGCCGGCTGATTTAGTGATAGATAATCCGCTTAACAAGCCAGAAGATAACCAGTAAAAGATAATCAATTGATATAGATATAAAAAACCGGTAATGACTGATTACCGGTTTTTTATATTAGAAGAGTGAAAACTTTCTAAGTAATGAAGCTTATAACTTCATGGCTTTTTCACCGCGAGATAAGCCAACCACACCTGAACGTGAAATTTCAACCACTTTGGTAAACTCAGATAAAGCGGCAATGCACGCATCGAGCTTTTCTGTGGTGCCTATGGTTTGTACTGTGTACAAGTTTGCCGTGACATCCACAATTTGCCCGCGGAAAATATCGGCGGTGCGCCTGACTTCCTCGCGGCTATCGCCTTGGGCTTTCACTTTGATGAGCGCTAGTTCGCGTTCAACATGGGGACTCTCACTGATATTTAATACTTTTATGACATCAATCAGTTTGTGCAGTTGCTTTTCGATTTGCTCTAAAATGGCCTCATCGGCCTTCACAGTAATGGTGAGGCGAGAAAGGGTGTCATCATCGGTTGGAGCCACCGTTAAGGTTTCAATGTTATATCCCCGTTGTGAGAATAGCCCGACGACACGAGATAAAGCGCCTGATTGGTTTTCAAGTAAAATAGATATGATACGACGCATTAGCTTTTCTCCGTTTTGCTGAGCCACATTTCATTCATTGCACCGCCGCGAATAAGCATGGGATAGACATGTTCTGTTTCATCGACACTGATATCCACAAAAACCAGTTTATCTTTCATGGCTAGGGCTTCAGCAAGTTTAGATTCAAGCTCGGCAGGATCGTCAATGGTTATGCCAACATGGCCATATGCTTCCGAAATTTTGGCAAAATTTGGCACTGAATCCATATAAGATTGTGAGTGGCGACCAGAATAAATCATATCTTGCCATTGTTTGACCATGCCCAGAAAACGGTTATTCAAGTTAATGATTTTAACCGGGACACCGTATTGCAATGCTGTTGACAGTTCCTGAATATTCATTTGAATAGAACCATCACCCGTCACGCATACCACGGTTTCTTCCGGTAAGGCCATTTTAACGCCCATGGCGGCAGGCAAACCAAATCCCATGGTGCCAAGGCCGCCTGAGTTTATCCAGCGACGAGGCTTATCAAAGGGATAGTACAGCGCAGCAAACATTTGATGTTGACCCACATCAGAGCTCACATAGGCGTCTCCATTAGTGAGTTTATGCAAGGTTTCAATGACTTGCTGAGGCTTAATACGGGAGCTTGTTTTATCATAGGCAAGGCTGTCCCGTGCGCGCCATTGTTCGATATCAGTCCACCAATTATCCAGCACGGCTTTATCGTTATCTTTCGTTGGATCGTTTGCTAGCAGCGCTAACATGCTGTCGAGAATATTATCCGCAGAGCCGACAATCGGAATATCAACTCGAACAGTTTTGGAAATAGAGGAGGGATCGATATCGATATGTAATATTGTGGCATTAGGGCAATACTTGTCGACATTGTTGGTGGTTCTATCGTCAAAGCGAACGCCAATACCAAAAATAAGATCGGTATTGTGCATGGTCATATTAGCTTCATATGTACCGTGCATACCGAGCATACCAAGGCATTGATGATGGGTGCCAGGAAAAGCCCCGAGTCCCATGAGTGTGGTGATAACAGGAATATTGAGTTTTTCAGCGAGAGTGAGAATTTGTTTATCACAGCCAGAAATAATGGCGCCGCCGCCAACATAAAGAACGGGTTTTTTTGCGGCTAATAAGGCTTGTAAACCACGACGAATTTGCCCTTTATGGCCATTGGTCGTGGGATTATAAGAGCGCATCTTGATGGCTTCAGGATATTGATATTCATGTAATAGTTCAGGGTTTAAACAATCCTTGGGAATATCGACAACCACAGGGCCTGGACGACCAGAAGAGGCTAAATAAAAGGCCTTTTTAATGATAGCGGGAATATCTTTGGCGTCTTGCACCAAAAAGCTGTGCTTAACGATAGGGCGAGAAATACCTATCATGTCACATTCTTGAAAGGCATCATTACCAATTAAGGTACTGTGGACTTGCCCTGATAAAACCACCATAGGCACAGAGTCCATATAAGCAGTTGCAATACCCGTGACGGCATTGGTCGCACCGGGACCTGATGTGACTAAGACGACACCCACTTTACCTGTTGCGCGTGCGTAGCCATCAGCCATATGAACGGCAGCTTGCTCGTGTCGAACAAGAATATGATCAATATCTGATTTTTCGTGTAATGCATCATAGATATCCAGTACGGAACCACCTGGATAGCCGAATATATGCTTGACACCTTCATCGATGAGCGATCGAACGATCATACTCGCGCCAGATAACATTTCCATTATTAAATCCTCATAAGTTACCGCTGCGGTAGGCAGTATCTTGCTACAGCGACGGTAATCGCTTGAATAAATGAGTGAAGATGGTGATCTTTACTCTTTTATGTACCTAAGCGCAAAGTGCTTAACAGGCTGGTTAAGAGGGCCTGTGACATCTTGTGAGATGTGGTACTTCACTGTATATAACAGTCCCTCAATCATATAAAAAATGATTGGCTTTACAAGTTTTTTAAATCAAAATCTGTGCTAGTTGAAATATTTTCATTGTCGCCCAAAATAAGTAACATTTTATTTAACAAATAATGTTGCTTCTTTTTTCAAAATTAACAAAAAAGTCTTAATGGGGGATGCCACTCAATTGCTTCTTTGAGTGGCGATTTTGTCATTGGTGACGGTATCGTGTGCGACCTTTTTGTATGTGGATCAGGATTTGCAGTATTGCAGCAATCATAACGGCAGAGAGCATAAGAATAGCAAAAGGGATGGCACTGTTTTTGGCAAATAAAGCCAAAATCGGGCCGCCAAGTGCACCGCAACCAAATTTCAGGGTGCCTATGACCGCAGAGGCTGTACTGATCTCCTTTTGAAACTTCATTAATATAATGGCATCAGCATTGACCGACATGATCCCTAAACAGCCCATTAAAGGAATGAGGGCTGCTGCAGTGTAGAGGTAATCTAAATTTAAGGTATTAAATGTCAGTAAAAAGGTGCCAGCAATTACCGCTAAAAATGTCGCAATACGCAATAGCGCATCAGAGCCAAATCGAGTGACCAGACGGCTATTTATAACGTTTGCTAACATTAATGCGCCTACGTTAGCAGTAAAAATAATAGCGAATTTCTCAGGGGGAAGACTAAAGACGCTCATAAACACAAAAGGAGAGGCGGTTAGATAACTGAAAAAGGCGAATGAGATCACAAAGCTCACCATAATATTTAAGGCGACGCCGGGCTTGGTGAGTACGGTTCTATAATTTTTAAAAAAGGACACTTGGCTCAGAGTATTCTCTTCTGTTGTTTGAAAGTGGGTATCATTGGGGAGTTTTAGTTTATAAAAAGCTAAAATAACAATCAGTAAGGCATAGGCTGCTAAGAGGAAGAAAATCATATGCCAATCGCCCAAAGTGAGGATTAAGCTGCCGATACCGGGGGCAATTAATGGGGCGAGCATCATGATGAGCATCACATATGACATGCCTTTAGCGGTATCTTTGCCATAAATATCTTTTACATAGCTTGGAATAACGACGGTGGCAGCAGCTCCTGTGAATGCTTGAAAAAAACGCAATGTCAAGAAAAGTTGAATATGAGTTGTTAGGGCTAACGCTAAACTTGTGAGCATAAAGCCGATGAGTCCAAAAATAACAAAATGTCGTCTTCCCCATTTGTCAGCCAAGGGACCAAATATAAACATACCAGCAGAATAACCAATCAAATAAAGGCTCAAGGATTGCTGAATATCGGTGATAGGCGTATTAAATTGAGCAGCCAGAACCGTCATTGCAGGAAGATACATATCTATGGCGAAAGGGGTGATAGCAATAATGGCCGCTAATAATGGAATAAGCCGCGTAAATTGTGGTGCGGCGGGAAGAGAATGAGTGGACATGGCGTTTAATGCCTCTTAAATACGGGTAAGCAAAAAATAGGTACGAGTGACAATGTCGTCGCTAGGTATCAATCAATGGGATTAACTCTTATAAGCATAACATACATCATGGGCATCATTGTTGGTTCTTATGATGGTGAAAAGTTTTTCGCATTCTTGATTGACGAGCATGTATCACGAGTATATAAGGTTATTTTTTTTGAGCGCATGAGCTCATTTAGTTAACTAAATGTGGTATTTTAATTGTCTTTTTTGGTAAAAATATTGGTTTATGTCCCCTGATGATAGAGAAACTGGTAGGTTAGTTTTCTTTAATTTAGTATACGTTAATGGTTTAAGGCCTAAAAGTTGAGATAAGTCTTCTTTTCAATTGCTTAGGCTTAAATTTAAACAATCACTTGTTGTCGATTGTATGGCATTTAATTTAATCTAATAAGATAAAAAATATGAATAATCTTTCACTTCCGTTTAAATTAGTGCTGATTGTGCTATGGGCGGTAACCAGTTACTTTATTGGCCAAGGATTGGTAGAGCAGGCAGACACTCAGTTAGGTATTTTTATGCTAGTGTTATTCGCTGGGCTTTGGATGACGGAGATCATTCCCTTATCGGTTTCGGCTATTTTAGTGCCTGTTGTGGCCGCTTTGACCCATGTGTTAAGTTTTAAGGCGGGGATGACCAATTTTTCCTCCAGCATTATTTATCTTTTTATGGGGGGCTTTACCCTTGCCGCGCTATTAAATAAGCATGGTATTGATCGCTGGCTAGCATCAACGGTCACTAAGATCACAGGGGGCCATCTTTGGCGGACTGTCATTTTATTCTTTTCCGTGGTGTCATTGTTATCAATGTGGATGAGTAATACCTCAACCACAGCGATGATGCTACCGATTGCTATTGGATTAATTGAAAAGAAATACATTCGCATGCGTGCCTTTGTGATTTTGGGCACAGCCTATGCGGCCAATATTGGTGGTTTAGCGACTATCGTTGGCTCGCCGCCAAACGGTATTGCCGCTGCAGCATTGAATATGGATTTTTTAACTTGGCTAAAAGTCGGCTTGCCCACTACTTTGCTCATGTTTCCTGCTGTGTTATTTGCTTTGTATGTGGTTATTCGTCCTGAAAAAGATGCTCAAGTGGTGCACTTATCAGGTGAAGAGCCAATGCGCTGGACGCCAGAAGCAAAAGGGTCGATTGCGTTGTTTATGTTTACTGTTGTGTGTTGGGTGTTTGCAAAACCCATAGGTGATTTTTTAGCGGTGGATGGATTTGATCGTTTAATTGCCTTGGTGATCACTGCTGCTGCCCCCGCCTTAAAACTGATTAGTTGGAAGGAACTTGAGCGCCAAATTGACTGGGGTATATTACTGTTATTCGGTGGTGGTTTGTGTCTTTCTATGGTACTTAAAGAAACGGGCACCTCTGCTTGGTTAGCCGAAGCGCTCATGTCTGCACTTGAAAATGCCCCAGCTTGGCTTCTGGTGATCGCGTGTATTAGTTTTATGATTTTCTTGACGGAATTAGCCTCTAATACCGGGTCGGCGGCAATTTTAATTCCCATTATGATAGCCCTTGCAGATCAATTTAACCCGGCGATTACCTATTCGCTTGTTTTTGGTGTCGGGGTTGCGGCAACCTGTGCCTTTATGTTACCTGTGGCAACACCGCCTAATGCACTGGCTTATGCTACCGGTGAGGTGAAGCAAAGCCAGATGTTAAAAGCGGGTATGATCTTAAACATTATAGGTATTTTTGTGGTTTACGCATGTGTTAGTTTGTTTTCCTAGCTTTGAGGCCTTTCCCTCGTTTGTGGAGAGAGTTTTGAGGATATAGCTTGTGGATATAGCTTATGGACATAGCCGCTTGAGCCAGTCAGTGACTTGAATGGCTCGTCTATTAACGCTAAAAGCCTACTCGTATAAAAAGTCCATTAGCATTGAAAGCCTGATTTTTACAGAGAAAATCAGGCTTTTTTTATGGCTTTTTAACCTGATACGTTTTACATTATCGCTAATTTTTAAACGTGTAATCTTGAGTATCATCATGGCCCGAACTGCGAGTGCGCTGCATATTTTAGTAAAACATAAAGAACAAGCAGAAGATATTATGAAAAAGCTTGAAAAAGGCGCTAAGTTTCATGTCTTAGCCAAAAAGTATTCGACGTGTCCATCGGGTAAAAAAGGGGGCGATCTCGGTGAATTTCGCCAAGGGCAAATGGTGCCGCAATTTGATAAGGCGGTTTTTAAAGGTGAAATTTTAGTGCCGCAATTAGTGAAAACCAAATTTGGGTGGCATGTGATTAAGGTGTTGTATCGGACGTAATAGTCGACATATTGTGATATCGAATAATATCAGGATGTTTTTTAATAATTAAGCTGCGCTTAATGGAAGATCGTGAGTGAATATTTCTTTTCACCTGCGGTGAGGCTTAAAGTCGTGGATGCCCATCCACACAGGGGTAAAGAGGACTGCTCGTCCTTATCCTCTTTACAATCCCCATGACGCCCAACGGAGTGAAAGGGATTGGTTAGGTGCCTCGTTCTTATAGAATCAATAACTAACATTTCCGATGTTACGTCCCTATAACCCGAAAATTAAACAGACATCCTTGTCTGTTTTACGGTATTTATTCAAACGAACTTCAGCAACTCCGATGGGGGAATGAAAGCGATGAGTTGCTTCGAATTAGGTTTTATTATCGATGCATAAGCTCCAGAGAGTCGTCGTTTGATGATTAAGCTTCGCTTAATGGAAGGTTATGTGTACTCATTCACACAGGGATTGTAATAAACTAGCTTTTGGCCTTTTTGGTATTGGTGAGTGTGTTTATCGTTGAACCTTCGTGTGGGTTTATCGCTTCCAGCAGTGTTTGTGCAGACGCTGTGAAGCCATCTGAACTGCATGGATAGCAGGGAATGTCTTAAATTGTTGGGAACAGCTTTGTATGATCGGTGACAGGGCCATGGGTGCTCTGCGATTTCAAATGACATCCTTGTCTAAAGGCCAGCCAAATAAAATACATCAGTATATAAAAGCCAGCTTAACATCCTTGTTTCCCGTTCATTGACTCATGGCGTGGCCATATTCACCCTGTTTGTCGCTCATCAAAGCCATATTTATGGCCTTCGCCATGAAACAGAAACTAGCAGGTGCATCTACACTATGTTTTAAAAGCAAAGAGATAAGCGAAAAGCACAAGCTGAAGCAGCGTGTTTCTTCGTATGAGGTTAAATTGGCCTTTTATTTGATTAAGTTGTGAGGGTGATCATGGGTTATTGTTCTTACTATTATTTTAATTAAACATTTTACTTACAAAAGTAATTGTTTGGTGGTATTTTTTCTTGTGTGAGGGGGTGTTTAGGACTCATAGCATTTAATAGTAATATAGCATTAAATACAGTATGTTAGTAGTGTGCCGGATGTTTTAACAAGAGTACTGGTCTGCTTGTTAAGTTAGTATATAATCCAGCATGCGCATTATACAGGTTAGCAGTATTGGAGGTACGGTATAGTATGAAAGTTATAACGTATTATTTAGAAATGAACTCTCCAGAAGAGTTGATAAAAAAAACGGATGCACGTGGGCTTACCATTGTAGAAGCAAAAATTAATGAATTTAAATTCAATAGATTTCTTTATCAACTTATTGGAGAGCAATGGAAATGGGTAGATAAATTATCCCTCTCAGATGAAGAGTGGAAAGCTTACGTTGAAAATCCCAATTTACGTACCTGGGTTGCTTATTATGAAGGGGCTATTGCTGGTTATTTTGAATTAAATGCTAACAATTCAGGAGATTCAGAAATAGCTTATTTTGGCTTAGCTCCAAACTTTATCGGTAAAGGCTTAGGTGGTTATTTATTATCTAACGCTATTTCGAATGCATGGGAAATACCTACAACTAAAAGAGTATGGGTACATACTTGTTCATTAGATCATGGCTCCGCACTAGCAAACTATAAAGCGAGAGGGTTGAAGCTTTATAAGGAAGAAATAGAATAATGAATTTCATTAGTAGACATAGATTTCTTTTTTATAAAATCTAAATAATCAATTTACAACAATGAGTTATAAATGTATTCTAGCTTAATGATTTGTTTTGAGAAACTGTTTAAAAAAGAGTAAGCAGATTAGAAAGTTATTCTGCTGTTGTTGAATAAGCGGTTAGGCATCAAAGGATAGAGATGAGCACTCTGAATATAAGAGTTCTAAATAAGGAAGACTGGCCAACTTATCGAGCATTACGACTCTTATCTCTACAAGACTCCCCTGATTCATTTGGTAGTACTTATGGATCTGAAATTAAGTTTTCTAATGAGAAATGGCTTTCTCGTCTTGATCTTGATAATCAGGCTAAATATACACTGCCATTAATTGCTGAGTTAAATGGTGTTGCAGTCGGTCTAGCCTTTGGGGTACTTCACAGTCCATTCGATAAAACGGCTCATCTATATCAAATGTGGGTATCTCCCAGTGTTCGTGGTCGAGGTGTTGGCCGTTTACTGCTTAATAAAATCATTGTATGGGCAAAAGACTGTGATTTAGATTACCTTTGTTTAGCTGTTACCACTGTTAATATAGGTGCGGTTCATTTATATGAAACGACTGGTTTTGAGCCTTATGGTTCATTAGAAAAGCTTCGAAAAGATCCAGCGTTGGTTGTTCAATCAATGAGATTGAAGTTGTGCGCTAATCTTGCCTAATCAGTATTATTTAGCCCGTTATTTTTGCATTAACGCTATAAGGAATTAGCAATGAGTAAAGTCGTTACACTATCAATTTGTAGTTTATTTTTAGTGGCATGTGTTTCAAATGATGCTGTCGAAGTGGTGACAGAAGAACCAATACAATATATAAACTTTACCTCTAATGATCAAAAGGATCGCGTTCAAGAATATTGGGTGGTGGAGAAGAGACAAAATCCTAAATATCCCATTAGTGCCGCCAGAAAAGGTTTGTCTGGTTGTGTTGACTTCATCGTTGGCATCAAAAAAGATGGCAGAGCTGTTAGCTACCAAGCTAAAAAGTCATATCCTGAAGGTCTATTTGATGAATATGCCGCTGCAGCATTAAATCATTGGAAGTGGTCAGCGACAGAAGAAAATGGTGAACATTTACCTGTTTTAACCACAATTCAACTCGACTTTATGGTTGGTGGTGCTAAAAATAAGCGTACAGCAGAGAAGGTGTGTGGATTTTCTCACATTTAATCGATTGAAAACGCGCCAAAGCTAAGCGGTGAAGCTAACAGAAATCAAGTGTTCGAAAGGAGTGTGAGGTTGTGACAGGGGGAAGCTGATGCAACTGATTCTATGGCAGCGAAGTGAAATGAGAAGCAGTATAAAAAATTCAAGGTGAGTAAATCTTACATTGTTGGCGCTTTCTACCAAAGGCTGTCTCTTAGTATTGTTTTGGCGCTGTTTTATTATTGTTTTAGTATGGAATTAAAAATCACAATCACTTTCTCGATATCATTCCCTGTTTTAAATAAAGATGGTTATGTCTTCTAGCCTAGATCCATCATTGATAAGTGTGTTCAGCTAGAATGGGTGATCCAGTGGGGAGTGGGGCGTTTACTCCATTTGGCAAAATGCATTTTATCACCTAGGTAGAATTGTCTATAGGCTTTGATAGGATCGCCGATGACTTTATAGTGCTCAGGCATGGCTTGAGCAAATTCAGATAAGCCCTGATGTTCATATTTGTGTTCATATTCCAATGTTTGGATTGTGTCCAGTACTGCAATTGATTTGTGATCCCATTCTTTTTCATATCGGTAGCGGTATTCTTGATTCAGCGCGCGAGCTAATTGCTTAAGCCATGAAAAATTTTCATGTGAGGCTTCAACCCAAAGCACACAGGGGTGATGAATATGGGTTGAGCGATAGGGGGTAATAAAGCCTTTTTTATTTAAGGCTGTACAGAGTATTTGAACGCTTTCAAGGATCATTTTAACAACATGTTGGTCACAATGATATTGAGCACATCGGTCAATATTGTGATCAAGAACGAAAATATTCATGATTGAATTTATCCTAGAATTGATACTGGGTATGTGCAGATACACTGTCTTAATGATAATTATTGCTTGAATACCCAAAATGGCCAGTTTTGTCTTTGTTGGGGATGTTTTATTTAGGGTTTGGATTATGCATAGGAAGGGTTATTTGTAGAAAACCTTTTTTCTAACGAAATTAATTATGGATATCTCGATTTGATAGATTTGAGTAGGTTCCTTGTATTGGCTTAAGAACAGTCTCATAGATTGTTTTATTAAATAGGTTGAAAAATAATCAACTCATTCAATACATTGTCGAGCGGTCATTAAAAGATGTTTATTTCGTACATATTTTAACAATTAAAGATCAATAATACTTAACCAATTGAAAAAAAAGATATTGAAACGAAAAAATTGAAAGTGACTAGTAATAAAGTTGTAATAAAATAGGAAGCACTAGTTTACAATGATTCTGATAATCATTATCATTCGCGCTCAAATTGAATGACCATGAAGTATCAATTAACCCATGTTGTTAACACCTCGCTTTAAAATGAAAGCATTAGCTTTATCTATGTCACTGGTTTGTGTCACCGTTACGCCAACTTATGCCACACAAGCCCAAGCTATTAACGTTAAACCTGCCTCGGTTGGCTCGGCATTATCACATCTTGCTAAGACGAATAATATTGACATCTACGCCACAAAAAATTCACTGGAACATACCAAGTTGCCTGACCATTTTGTGTCGAATACCGATTCAATGGTGAAGGTACTGACAGAGATCTTGGCGAATACCGATTTAGAAGCACATTGGCTCAATGAAGCGCAGGTGGTGATTAAACAAAAGAGTGATATGCGTGCTGCTGATCAGTTGGTCACATTTGATAATAACCTGTTGAACTATAGAGAAGATCTTAACAATATTGAACGGATCAGCGTATATGGTCGTCACAACCGAATGGTTTTAGACTCAAGCACCGCAACCAAATCAAATATGTCATTGATGGAAACGCCGGCAGCTATCGTAGTGGTGGACAGTGAATTGTTGGGGGAGCAGGGAATAACGACCTTGCAAGAGAGTATTCGTAATGTCAGTGGATTAACCCAAGCGGGCAATAATTACGGTATTGGTGATAACTTAGTGATCCGTGGTTTAGGGGCAAATTACACCTTAGATGGCATGTATGGTGGCGCCAGTTTGGGTAACTCATATAATCCCACTCGTTCATTAACCAATATTGAAAGTCTTGAGATCCTCAAAGGTCCAGCTACGGGTTTATATGGCATGGGCGCGGCCGGTGGCGTGATTAATATGATCGAGAAAAAACCGCAATATGATCCCAGTTACCAAATTCAGACCAGTGTCGGTCAGTGGGGCAGTCACTCCCTGATGTTCGATGCCACCGCGCCAATCACTGAGCAAACCGCCTATCGTTTGGTGGGCAGCTATGAGTCCAGTGATGGCTACCGAGGGCTAAGCGCTGAGCGCAGTGAGGTCTATGCCACACTCAGCCATCAATTAAATGACAATAATAAGTTTATTCTTTCTGCGGCTTATATCGATGATGAAATTCAAATAGATTCCATTGGCCATCCGGTGCGGATCTTGAACTATGACAGTATCGATGCCAATCCAGGGGAGATCAGCGGGCAAGACTTACCTAATGATACCAATGCTGATGGTGATGAATTCTACGGGATCCAGTTAACTCCTGAGCAACAACAGCAATTGGCTGATTCTTTGGTTGCTACCGATGGTTTGGAGCCTTATGATCTGGGGGAGCAAGGGTTGATATCACCTTTATCGAGACCAAATGAGGGGCAGGAAATGCGCCTTAAGCTGCAACATGAAATGGATATCGATACTAACATATTCCTGCATCAGCAATTCGCCTATCGTGAATATTCTTCAGATTTTGTACGTCAAACGGGCGCTTATAATTATGTGTATTGGAACCGTAATGGTGAAATCAATGCCGATCCTAGAGCGCCATTAGTCATAGACGGTGTGCTTTATCCTTATGCCGCTCGCCGTCAGGAATACAGGCGGACTCAAGCCGACGAAAAAACCTGGCAATATTTCGCAGATCTGACGATGACTTGGTCACTCCCCATTATTGAAGGTGAGCATTTATTCAGTGCTAATTATGAAAACCGCGATATGGCCTTAAAATCTTGGTCTGCCTATGATGCCGACGGCGCTAGTGATGATGCTAATGCTATCCCTTATATTTTAGATATTCGCAACCCCAACTGGGGTACAGGCACGTTCGAAGATTATGATCCTGTATTAAAAAGTAACTATGACAAATCTGTCTCCGCTTGGGGGGTGAGTTTTCAAGAGGTGCTTTATTTCGGTGAGAGCTTAACCGGACGTTTTGGTGTGGCTTACTCAGGCACAAAGCAAAGTTACCAACATAAAGGCACAGACAACACCCCTGAGGCAAGTGTAGAAGCCGATACCGATGATGCTGGAGCAACTTATAATCTGGGGCTAAATTATCGTATTAATGAACAGCTAGCCACGTTTGTGAATTACTCTAAGGGCCGAATGGCTTATAGCATCTTGGACTCGGTTAATGGTACAACAGACGACCGTCCAGATTCAGAATCGCTCTCTTTTGATGTCGGCGTTAGATTTACCGCCTTTGATGAAGACTTACTCGGCTCTTTAGTGTGGTTTAAGACCCAACGCACTAATCTACGCTATTCAAACCCTGAGTATAACGATAACTCTGAAGATGTTGAATTTAACATTAGTGTGCCGCAATACTATTACGATAATAACGATACCACCAAAGGGGTAGAGTTTGACTTAAACTTGGCGCTGAATGACGTTTGGTCAATGAATCTTAATGCCACCTATCAGGATGCTTATACCATACGTTCTGAAAAAGAACCTGATCAGATTAAGGTTAACACTAAGGGTATACCAAAGAAGTTCGCCAGTTTGTGGAGCAACTACCAGTATCAATTTACCGCCTTACCTGCACCTATTACATTTGGCTTAGGGGTGACTTATGAAGATGAGCGCAGCATTAACTCGGCCGCATTTGGATTGCCGGATGCCGTCGTCGATGCTTATGTACTCTGGGATGCCAGTATCGCTTATCAGATCGAGCAGTGGGATATTCAGCTGAGCCTGCGTAATCTGACCGATACCACCTATTACAGCAAAGCGCTGTTTATCGGTGGGCTTCCTGGTGATGGCCGTAATGCCAAACTCACGGTTAGCTATATGTTTGATTAATCTTTAGCTGAAACACTTTTGTTTGAATAGATTGCCTATGACTCCCCAGCCAAAAACAAGCGACTTGTTTTTGGCTGTTGTCGTTAATTTACTGACCCAGAGAGCCTATGAAAGCTTCCTTAACGCTTAGTGTTCGTTGTTTGGCCGCCGTCGTTGGTGGCTATTGTGTTGCCTGTCTTTCGAGTCTGGCCTTAGTTCCGGTGCAACGGGCTTTATTTAATTACCCTGTAGAAGATGCGATATTAATCGCCACCATGTTCAGTTATCTGGTTTTTTTTGCCGTGATTATTGACTGTTTTTGCCAAGATTCAGCATTCAAGGCTTGGCGTAATATTCTGGTTTATAGCGTTATTTTTATTGGTATTTGCGGGTTCTGTGGAGGCATAGTATGAAGCCGGATTTCAGACGCACCATGATCTGGCTGCATACTTATACCGGATTGATAATAGGCTGGTTATTATTTGCGATATTTTTAACGGGTACCCTGAGTTATTTTAATGATGAGATCAGCCAGTGGATGCAGCCCGAGTTTCATGTGTCAATGGAGCGTCAGTTTGATGCGATAAATGACAGTGAGGGAGTCGGTAGTGAAGAAAAGGATAGTGAAGAAATAAATAGTGAGGGAATAGATAAGCAGGAAATAACAAGTGAGGAAATAGACGGAGAAGCTAAGCGCTTGGCGCTTATTAACCTGTCAATCGCCAAACTCAAAGCGCAAGGCAAGGAGCAGGATAATTGGCACATCACTCTACCTAATGTCAGAAGCAACCAGTGGCTTTTACAGTGGCAGCAAGGAAAAACACGGCAATCCTCGTATTTACAAGGTGACAATGGTGAGCAGGTTAACCCGAGACAAACACATGGTGGGGATTTTTTTCGAACTTTTCATTATTCCCTTGAGTTGAGAAATGTCGGCGGGCGCTATTTTAGTGGTGTGGCTGCCATGTTTATGCTGCTGGCAGTGTTTAGTGGCATTTTTACTCATAGACGTTTTTTTCGTGATTTCTTCACGTTGCGTAAAAAGACACTGCTTAAAACATTAACCGACTTTCATGCCCTTGCGGGGATCATTACCATTCCTTTTGCTGTCATGATCTGTGCCAGTGCGCTGGTGATCTATATCGGGCTTTATATGCCTTGGAGCGCGCAATATTATTTAGAAGGGGGGGCACGAGAGCTAAATCAAAAAGTGACCACTTATTTGCCTAAAGTGACGCCAGCTCAAGATTATCAGGCACCGATAAGCGACTTTACCTTGATCCAAAAGCAGCTTGAAAAAGCCTGGGGGGGGGATCACCAAATCAAACGTATTTCCTTTGAGCATCCTTTTGATATTAACGGCCGCATCATCGTCGAGCGCAACAAACAATTATCCCTGTCGAATAAAGCCGATGTCTTGGTTTTTTCATCCCATAATGGACAGCCGTTAGCGGGCATGTTTGATGAGCGCACCGCACGAAAAATTAGGCGTATTTTTTATGGCCTGCATGAGGCGCATTTTGCCGATCCTGGACTGCGTTGGCTGCTTTTTATTAGCGGTTTACTTTCTTGCGGTCTTATTGCCAGTGGCTTGATTATTTGGCTGAATAAACGCTTGGAAAAAACCAAACAGCGCCATATGGGTCACTTTATTGTTGAACGGTTAAATATTGCTGGTATTGCCGGATTGGTATTGGCGATTTTAGCTTACTTCTATGCCAACCGTTTGCTCCCCCTCGACATTGACGACCGCGCGAGCGTAGAAGTGAGTATTTTCTTATGGGTTTGGTTATTGAGCTTGCTACACAGTGTGTTTCGTCCGGCGCATAAGGCTTGGACCCTGCAGTTATTAGTGGCTGCAACGGCTTGCGTGTTATTGCCAATTTTGGATGTTATCCAGCAACCTCAGAGGCTTATGCAGGCCATTGAGCAGAAAAATGGAGTGTATTTGGGGTTCGAACTGGTACTGTTAATTACAGGCATTCTCTTATATAAAACAGCGACGGCACTCTACAAGAGGCAAAAAAAGCCCGTTCAAGGGCAGGCCATATTTTCAAATAAGAGGCCGTCAAATAAAAGGCTGTCAGAGAAGAGACTGGCAAAGAGAAGGAATAAACCCAATGCTGCTTAGTTTTTTACTGCAACAAATTGCGATAATCATGCTGGCCTTAGCCATGCATAAACACTTTAAAGTGGTGTTTAACGTGAACATTAAACCCCTGCAGAGCAAACTGCTCACGTTATTTGCTTGGCCCCTGCTGTGTTTATCTTATTATCTCGCTATTTCTGGCTTAGCAGCGCCGATAGCCACAGTATATTGGTTGGCTTTTTTGCCGCTGAGTATTTTGTTTGTGGCCCTATTTGTCAATTAAAGGTTGAATTAAAGGAGTCAATTAAAGGGTTGACTTAAAGGTTGAATGAAAGGGGTGAACTAAATAGGTTAATTAAATGGGCTAATGAAATTAACCAGCTCAATTGATTAGCCTAAGTGACTCAATCATTCAACTCACTATGACTAAAGGATAGGCCGTTAATCTAATGAGCAATTAGCCCTGAAATCAATTTGTATTTTAGAGATCTATTCAAGTGAAATAAAAGTACAAGTTCACCAGCCAAAACATCTTGTCTTGGCTGGTGATTTAATGTGTCAGTCACTTAGCTCATTTTTGATTAATGGGCTTTCTTTTTGCTTCTCTTTATTCATCTGCTCTTTATCGTTTTAGTATCGCCATCAATATAATATCACTACCTATATTCTAGTTTTTTCAAGGCTAGTCAAAGGTAAAAGCGTCATTCAATCCATTGTGAGGCAGAGCATAGATTTTTATGCTAATTATCATTTGGTTAAAACAATTTATTTACATAAGTAACGTTTGAGGGTATTTTGGCTGGATGGGTGTGAGTGGGAAGGCTGAGATGCTAGAGAGGATTTCATGACTCACCTCGCTTAATAGACAAATTAATCCTTTATTAATAGTCAATACAGTATATTAGTGATGTGCCTTGTGATTAACAGAGAGCAGGAAAGAGTATTGGGTTCTTGGTTAATAAATAGCTGCGGTAATCGAGCGTACGGGCTATACAAAGGTTACATTTGGAGTTTCAAAGGCGGAACATTTAACCTTGAGTGCCGTAGCTAATGTATAACTAATAAAGATAGGTCACGCGCAGTCACGTCCCTGATATTTTCAAGAGGCAAGTGTACTCTTATTAAAGTGAGCAGTTCGAGTGAATGAAAGGTTGTATCTTTTATCGTCACTATTTGAGTGATAATTCACATTTATCCTAACGAGAAGTCAATATGACAAAAGAATCAAGAACCAGCTTTGTAAATAGAATGATGGGACTGTCATTCAAATCGACGCAGGGTAAGTATTCGTATTGCAGTGACGCTAAAAAACAGGTGCTTTTTAGCTTAGATTGCTCGAATGACTTAAATAATAATCTCATTCTTAGCCCAACATGGGCTAAAAAAGGCTATGCACACTCTCTTAAACATATAAATAAAATTCGAAATAAAGGTTATGACCTTTTAGTGTTTAAAACTCAAACCAAGAAAAATAAACAAGGTGAAACAATTGCTGATGGCTTTAATCCGCTATTAGAAAAAAGGACATTATTAGCTGAAAATGATATGTTTAGGGCTATACCATTAAATATTCTATCCAGTGAAGAAGTGCATGTTAGTGGTAGTCCTTATTTTGAGGGAGTGACAAAAACAATAACGGTTAATGCCTATGAAAGAAATATAGCTGCTCGTCAAGCCTGTTTAAAAGAGTTTGGGTATATTTGCCAAATATGTGGATTCGATTTTGAAAAAATATATGGCGTGCGAGGTAAAGAATTCATTCATGTTCACCATATTGTGCCTTTGTCACAGATAAAAAGTGAGTATGAGCTTAAACCGCTGGAAGATTTAATTCCCGTTTGTCCGAATTGTCATGCTATGTTGCATCGAGGCGGGCACACGATGTTACCTGATGAACTTAAAGTGATATTAAATAAAGATTGCGGTTAAAATCGTCAATGACCTACGAAAACAACCAATCCATCTAAGTGCGTCAGAGATAAATCGATAGGCACTTATGTTAGACGTTTATATTAAGGCTGCAGCTAGCTAGAACACAAGCAATACATCCATGATTATATGTCTCAGATGACGCCTATGGTGCACCTGATTTAGGTGTTATGTGCTATTGAAATAGCTAAGATAAGGCGTTATTCCGAGTTCAGGTTAATAAAATTGAGTTTTCTATAACGTAGATGGGGATATATTCTCTTACAATTTACCATACTGATAAGCGTTTACTTTTAATCTGCTAATGCTCAAATGTGTATCAAATATTTGTGAAATATATAATAAAAAAACAAGGTTCATACTTTATGAAAACTAATTTGATTAAACTTCTTGGGCTGCTGTCCCTTGCCAGCTTAAGTGCGGTGCATGCAAAAGCACAAACCATAGATAATCTTTATAACTGGTCAGAAGCACCGTCAATCACAACACCCATTCAAGAAATATATCCTGCCATTTATAATGACGAAATTTATGTCTCCGGTGGTTATGTCCCGAGTAATAACCCGATATTTTTTGGTTTATCTCCTACTCGGTTAACCTTTATTTTTAACCTTGGATCTCAACAGTGGAGAAAAGGGCCTCAGTTACCAGAAGAAAGGCACCATCTTGGTTTAGTGAGTAACGCAAACTATCTATATGGCGTCGGTGGTTTTTACGGCCAAAAAGGTAAGGCGTGGCAAATACAAAATACTGTGTACCGTTTGGATATCACCTCAAATACTTGGCAAAAAGGCCCTGAATTACCCATTCCATTGGCAGAGTCAGTTTATCGATCAGTTGGGAATAATATTCATGTGATCGGGGGGAAAACGATATCGCCTGAAACGGGAAAGCATGTAGACACTAAGAAGCACTACATTCTTTTAGATAACAAACGTTGGGTAGAAGCGGCAGAGCCGAGTATTGTAAGAAGTTCTGCAGCAAGTGCAGTGTTAGATAACAAAATCTATGTAATAGGTGGTAGAGAAAGCGGTGTGCAATCAAGCAATAAACAATTTGCTGAGGTGTATGATGTGAAAAAAGATAAATGGACTGCGATTAAACCCTTTCCTGTCGCGTTAGCAGGTATGTCAGCCTCGGTGTTAAACGGTAAAATAATTGTTTCTGGTGGTGAAGCATTTGGTCAAAATGGCAACTGGAGAGAAGGCAAAGCCTATGATCAAGTATGGGCTTTTGATCCTGTTACTGAAAACTGGAGTGAAATTTCAACCATGCCTTCAGCTCGCCATGGCCATGGTTCTGTAACCCTTAATAATAAGATATACATTATGGGAGGAGCGGCAAAGGTGGGACCACAAGATACACTCGCTACCACTTTAATTTTGACTAAAGATTAAGCCATTTACATGAAGGACGAGGTGCACAGTCGCCGATAACAAATAACAAATAACAAAAGACGATGGCGTCAATAACTTATTTTACCAGCATTCGCATTCCACATGACGCCATCGCTTAACATTGGATTTAAGATCACAACTATCCATGCTTGACGTGACTCTCACTTTTTCGAGAGCCACGAGAGGGCCACGTTAGCATTATGTTTGCATGAAACAAGGTTAAAATCTTAGTTTTCGCTTTCAAGCTCTTTTCGAACAATGTCTGCGCCAGCATTTAAGGCATGGAGTTTGCCTCTTGCCACTTGTTGGGATAAGGGCGCCATGCCACAGTTGGTGCAAGGATAGAGCTTGTCGGCATCGACAAATTCAAGAGCTTTTCGAAGGGTATTGGCGACTTCCTCTGGCGTCTCAATCGTGTCGGTTGCGACATCAATGGCACCGACCATGACTTTTTTGCCTCGAATGAGTTCAAGCAGCTCCATTGGCACGTGAGAGTTGTGGCATTCTAGTGAGATAATATCGATACTGGATTGTTGTAGTTTGGGAAATGCCTCTTCATATTGTCGCCACTCAGTACCTAAGGTCTTTTTCCAATCGGTATTGGCTTTGATGCCATAACCATAACAAATATGTACCGCTGTTTCGCATTTCAGTCCTTCAATGGCGCGCTCTAATGTTGCTATGCCCCAATCATTCACTTCATCAAAAAAGACATTAAAAGCGGGCTCATCAAATTGAATAATATCCACCCCCGCCGCTTCTAATTCTTTGGCTTCTTGATTGAGAATTTTGGCAAATTCCCAGGCGAGTTTTTCACGACTTTTATAATGATCATCATACAGTGTATCTATCATGGTCATAGGGCCTGGCAAGGCCCATTTAATGGGTTGCTTGGTTTGCTGGCGTAAAAATTTGGCATCTTCAACAAACACGGGTTTTGGACGGGACACTGCGCCAACGACGGTGGGCACACTGGCTTCATAGCGATCACGAATTTTAACGGTTTGTCGTTGCTCAAAATCAACGCCGTTTAGGTGTTCAATAAATGTGGTGACAAAATGCTGCCGCGTTTGCTCGCCATCACTGACAATATCAATACCGGCTTGTTGTTGATTGAGGATAGATAAACGCAACGCATCTTGTTTACCCTCAATTAATGTTTTATCTTGCAATTTCCACGGTGACCAAAGTGTTTCAGGTTCTGCAAGCCAAGCGGGTTTCGGTAAACTGCCCGCTGTTGAAGTCGGTAAAAGTGTTTTCATAATAGATGATGCCGTTTATTTGAGTTAATGATTGAACCGAGTCATCTTAAGTGGCCCATTCAACTGACTATTTTAAATTGTTATTTTCATTTATTGCGCGTTTCATTACAGCGTTTTCGTTAACGATTTTTTGTTAACGAAGAGGGTTATTGCGCATGACTATTGAGCGAAAGTGGCAGCCCATTGCTCAAGTGCCGCTTGGTAAGGTTTGATGAAGTATTCCTCAGCAAATTTACCTTGTTCATTGGCTAACTGGCTTCGCTCTTCTCTGTCATAAACAATTTGGGTTAATGAATGATCCAGGTTCTTCAAATTGGGTTGGTAGGATTTTCCTGCAACGGCATTGGCATTATAGATCTCGGGTCGATAAATTTTTTGAAAGGTTTCCATGGTGCTGATGGTGCTAATAAGCTCTAAACTGGTGTAGTCGTTGAGTAAATCTCCAAAGAAGTAGAAAGCCAAAGGTGCCACACTATTAGGCGGCATAAAATAACGCACCTGTAAGCCCATTTTTTTGAAGTATTGCTCAGTCAAAGAGGTGTCATTTGGCTGGTATTCAACGCCCAATACAGGATGCTGATTTTCAGTGCGATGATAGGTTTTGTTATCCGATACACTGAGGCAGATCACTGGCAGTTTATTAAAGTGTTGTTTGTAAACATTTGAGTTCACAAAGTACTGAAACAGTTTTCCATGCAGTTCGCCAAAGTTATTGGGAATGCTAAATTGGGGCTTATCTTTATTATGCTTTGACAGTAATACGCTAAAGTCATAATCTCGCACATAAGAGGAAAAATTATTGCCGACAATGCCTTCAATGCGTTTATTGGTTTGACGATCCACAATATTGGTTTTCAATATTTCAATGGATGGAAAGGGCGCTGCATTGCCTTCAATATTCATATCAACAGAAATAATGTCAAGTTCGACAGAATAACGATCCCCTTTAGGGTTATCCCAATGGGCTAAGGCATTAAAGCTATTGTCAATCATGGTTAACGCGTTGCGCAAGTTAGCTTGACGGTAGTCTCCTCGCGCTAAATTCGCAAAGTTGGTGGTGATCCGTGTATTGTCTGAGGGGTGATAGTTTTCATCAAGACAAATGCGTTTAATGGAAAAGCTAACGTCTGTATTCATTGCGTATCCTGTTTTATAGCTAAAAACCTGAGATAAAACTCGATTTATTATTGGGTCTTCATTGTGTACTGACTTTTATACGGGGTTCGATACATGATTAAAAGCGCATTTATTTCATATTCAACATGAGAAATATTCATTCGCTATTTATTTGAATGTTGGCATGGGTGTCAGCTATATTGATGCAGTTTATTAACCCTTGATGAAATAAGAAGTGAGCTGAATGAGTGAATTAGTATTATTAATGATATTCTGCGCGTTACTTGGCAGTGGCGTGGGTTTTTTGGCTGGGCTGCTAGGCATTGGCGGTGGATTAATTATTGTGCCAGTGCTGAGCAGTATTTTACTTCACTTTAATCTTGTTCCGCCTGAGCAAGTGGTTATCGTTGCCGTGGCAACGTCTCTGGCATCAATATTATTCACATCCACTTCTTCGGCAATGGCTCACCATAAAAAAGGTAATGTTCCTTGGGATCTTGCGCCTTGGATCATGACGGGAGTGGCATTGGGTGCCCTGTTCAGTGGTTTTATGGCGGCACTGTTACCTGAAACAACGGTTCGTTTAGTCTTTGTTGTGAGTGTGGTGCTTATTGCCTTGAAAATGCTTTATAGCAGTACGCAAAGTGCCCCTTCAGAAGAGCGTCAAATGCCCAATAAAGGTTTGCTTACCCTTTTTACGACAATCACAGGCGGTTTATCTGCCATGATAGGCATTGGCGGTGGGGCACTCTTGGTGCCCTTATTGACATTTTTTTCAATCGATATGAAAAAAGCCATAGGCTGTGCTTCCGCTTGCGGTATTGTCATCGCATTATTTGGCTCCATAGGTTACATCAGCTCAGGGAGTTCGCATTTTGCTTTAGGAGATGGCTTTGCTGGTTTTGTCTATTTACCCGCGTTATTGGGTATTGTGTGCACGTCTTGGTTTACGGCGCCCTTAGGCGCCAAATCAACCCACTATTTACCGGTTTCAACCATCAAAAAAATATTTGCGGTATTATTGTTAGTGATGGCTGCCAACATGTTAATGCATTAATGGAAAGTCTAACGGATCCCTATCAATAAATGACGTGTTCAGCCAAGAAAACGATTAGCCCTAACTATTAAGAGTAAAGGGTGTAATGTTGGCATCGTCATTCGCCCTTCATTGTCAGTTAACATTGGACAATGAAAGGCTTGATTTTTAACCCTTGCATTGTTATCGCTCGATACTGTGTGGTTGGATCTATTAAATAGAACGGAACCTATTAATTACGTCATATAGCTTATGATGGGCAGAGGCTAGTTCATTAAGCTTATTATTAGGTTGTAGTTCAAAAAGGCTAATACAATAAATATGATATAAAACAGTTATAAGTAACAAAGTAGGCAGGTAAAAAGTTAGTAAACACTAACAATCTTGTTTCAACTCATTTTTATTATTTTAATGGAATGAATAAAAGGAAAGAACATAAAAAACATTCATTTTTAAGTTTTTAGAAGAGAGCGGTCTCATTAGTTAGGTTTAGTCTTTTAATATTAAAAAGTATGTAATAATTAAAGAAGGGGAAATAGAGTCAATCATTTGTCTTAAGCCTAAAATAAGATGATTAAAGAGGGGGCTTGCCTATTGATTATTGTCTCTTAGATTATTCTTGAACGAATGGGGAGTAGAGCGGAAGATGAGGATTCGTCTATTGACTGTGATTTCTTGTGGCTGCCTCTCGATTAACGCGCTGAATTTCGGTGAATTGATTTTGATAAAGAAGCAGTACAGGCTCCAGTTAATCCGAATAAAGGTTAACTCACAAGTCGCTGAGCTTGTACTGCAATAACACTATATTTTTCTAATAACACAAGTGCCAGATTTGTCGGGGACGGGAATAATGGATTCAGGCTTATCCTTAAAAAATTGGTTAATAGCATTTTGGGCACCTGGCCAGTGTAAACTGGAATGATCGTGCATGATCATAAAACCGCCAGAGCACATTTTAGGATAGAAATACGATAATGATTCAGAAATTGGTTTTTCGAGATCACAATCAATATGCACTAAACTGAAGTGGTTTATTTCTCCAACTTGCTCTAGACTATCGGGAAAATAGCCTTTTACATATAACACATTGTCTTCACCTATCATGTTTTTGACGGCGCTTAATGAGGTTTCTGAAAAAGCATGCTTGTCAACATGGCTATCCAGCCCTTGAAGATCACGTTGATCGAATCCTTCATAAGTGTCAAATAAGTAGCAAGTTGAATTAACGCGTTTCGCATATTTGGTGAGTAAGAAGCCTGAGTTGCCTTTATAGACACCAATTTCAGCGACATTGCCTCTTATTTTTTCTTCAATTAAATAATCGATACAGAGATTTAAGAAAAAAAATCGACCAATATCGCCTATATTATTGCTTTTGTTGCCTTTTAGCCATTGTTTAAGGTTATCAAATTCAAGAAAATTTGTTTTCTTATTGTACTCTGTGTAATTTTCTGAATATCTGTCCGGGATATAAGAGCTATAATATTTCAAGTTTATATCCTTGTGTCTGGTTAAAAGTAGGCCATTTAATTTGTTTAATAATTTAATGGCTACCTTAAAGAAGCGCTTTTTAAACCGATACTTAAGGTTGAACATTATCACTTATTCCATATCTAAATTGTGAATTGAAATGAATAGATATTGCTTATTTCTATTATGAATGGGTTATATTCTAGTCTCACTTTTATGGCCTGATGATAAGAGGAACGTCTGAAGAAGTGAGTGTTAATATAATAAAACTTAACTCATTAAGGTAGTGGCACATCAAAATGAACTGATAGCGTTTTTTAATGTATGTTATTTTTTGTTTTTTGTCTCTACTTTAATCATACATAGTATTCATGCTTTATGGTATCTGGTGGTTTTTTTACATCTGGTTATCATTTATTGGTGATTTTGACGGTTAATCTAGGATCATTTGTTTGCTAATATCCTCTATTGATAACATTATGTTTTTAATTAAATTTTGTTTATTAATCAATGTGACGTGAATTTTATGGCAACTCATTGTATCAGGCTGCAATTTCTCAATCGTTATTTTGGGAAAGACTAACAGTGACAAGTCAGAGTTGTGCAAAAAAATTAAAAGGATAATAGACTAATATTAAAGGTATAAAATGTATTTTTATTTAATTTTACTATTTATGGATGAAATTATTTAATTGAAGATCGATTGAGGTACCATTCTGATAGGAATGAACTATTGAGTGAACAGTCTGGCTGTGCATGTAGACTGAGCATGCGTTGATCGGCAGTAGTAATAGATAACAAAGTGTTTGATGCCAGTGAAGCTATCAAGTTCAAAGATCGGTTTACAAACAAAGAATTTAATCTACCACAGAAACAAGCACAGCAGTTTTGTGAGTTAACCTGCAAATGATAAAGTCGCTAGCGTACTCGGCTTTCTTGCTTAAATTTTTACCTTCTTGTAACGCTTTTAAGGCTTATCCAAAATCATAAGATTCAGTTATGTGTCATTGCTGTTTTTAACTATTTATTACACGGAAATGACACAGAATTACGAATGCTATCGATAAAACCTGACGAATTGATATCATTAAAGGCTTGTTTTTAGCTTATAAAATGAATATGTTCATTAGTAAACTATGAAAAGGTTGTCTCATTTAATATAGAAGTTTGCTGTGATATTGCTTTTGTAACCTTAACACTTGTTATTAAGGAAATGATATGAAATATCCCTATCCCTATCCCTATCTTGTATTGTTAATATTTTTATCTTCCATATGTTTTGCGAGTCAATCAAAAGAGTCTGTATCGACTGTAAAACCTGCCGCAAGTAACTTAATTACTGATGAAACACATCATTTTTCGTGCAGAAATGCCAGTGAAGCGAAGTTGAATGCTTTATTTCAGCAAATAAACAGTCAACTAGAATTAAAAGGAGTGGTGCTTTATTTTCATGGTGGCTTAAGTGGAGAAGATTATATGCAAGAAACGCTTGGGCCTTTATTGGAAGCATCTCTTTTTGATTCACCCTCGTTAAATGGATATTTCCCTATTTTTATGAACTATGATGCGCATCCATTAAAAGGGGGGAACTTTATTGCGCAGTTAAAGGCCGCTGCGAATGATATTTTTCTGCATCGTGCAGCACAAAAATTTAAAGATAAACTCCTGCAAGACTCAATGAAGATGAAAGCGCAAAAAAATCTTTTAGGTAAGATAACAGAAAAGGATGTGACTTTAGCGGCTAAGTCTTATTTGTACGGTGCGGCATTCGATATTAAGAATAAAAGCCAGTTCAAACCTCTCTTAGTCGACAATGATAAATATTATTATGACATTCTGAAAGAAGATCTATTAGCCGTTGAGTTAAACAATAACTTAGTCGAGCGAGATAATGATTTTAGTTCTATAGAGGAAGATCTTAGTCGATCTTCAACAGCGAAGCAGCACGATGAGAAAGTAAGCGAAACAAAAGGACTCTTGCCGATAACTACCAGCGTTGTGATTGCTAAATCACTGGCCAGAATCGCGCTTGGGATAAATCATCAAATCATTCCGACATTTGAAGAAGAAGCTTTCAGAACGTATAAAGTTGGGAGTTTAAGCATTCAAAGAGTCGCAACGAATCATTGGAATACAGTCAAAAACAATGCGCAAGAATGTTTTGCTAAAAATTCACCAGGGGATAAGCTGGTTCAACATCTTGTCGAAAGAAACATCCCCATTCATACAATTTCACATTCTGCTGGTGCGATACCAACAGGTTATCTATTGCAAAATATGGATAAAAAATCAAAAAAACTGGCCTCTGTGAACTTAATTGTGCCGGCGATATCTCAGGAAAACTTTAATGATCTCTACCTTGAGTCTATTGATGCTGCTCATAAGGTTTATGGATATGTATTGAGTCGTCAGCAAGAAGAGGATGACAGTATTGTTTTGGGGATTTATCCTGCTTCGTTGTTATATGCTGTTTCTGGAGTGGCTGAAGGGGTTTGGTATAATGATAAGATGTTAATGATTGAGCAGCATTTAAAGCCGACAAGGAAAATTTACGATAAATGGGCTTATAAAAAAATCACAGGATTTGACTCTAAACCTGTGAGGAATTATGTAAACAAAAACAATGATAATTGGTATTTTTATCCGAGTAAGAAATTACCTTATCAAAGCCAGAATCCTGGAAGGCGAGCGTCACATGAATGTACTAAATATCCATGGATTTCTCATGAAGTTTCAACCAACATTATTAAGAATATCTCAGGCATTTCAGAAAATAATATTAAGCAACCGACTACATCAGAGACACTTGAAGATGTTAAAAAATTAAACAAAAGGTGTCTATTTATTCAGTCTTAATACTTTATTAAGTCTGCAGAGTTTTATTACCAAATGTACAATAAGGATGTTAATTTCAAGAAAGAAGACACAGAATGGTTGATGTTCGTTTGAATAAATGGTGTAAGAAAAACAGGGAGAAGAATAATACTATTTTGAGTTATGAACGAGAGGATAGGGATATCATTTGCAGTGGTTTCCCTTTTAGTCTACTTTTTTAAGTAATCAAAAAAACAACCCGAAGAAATCCACTTGATTTTATCTTTACTTTTATCTTCTCTTGATTTTAAAACCCCGTGTAGATGCATCTGCTAGTTTCGGTTTCAAGGCGAAAGCCATAAATATGGCTTTGATCAGCGACAAACAGGGTGAATATGGCCACGCCATGAGTCAATGAACGGGAAACAAGGATGTTAAGCTGGCTTTTATATACGGATGTATTTTATTTGGCTGGCATTTAGATAAGGATGTCATTTGAAGTCGCAGAGCGCCCATGGCCCTGTCACCGATCATGCAAAGCTGTTCCCAACATTTTTAGGCATTCCCCACTATCCATGTAGGTCAGATATTCACGGCGAGTTATTTTTGTATTTGCACAAAAGCCTGCCGCAGGGTGAGGTTTTACTTTGTAAAACGCTTCGAACGAGATGCATCGATGCCGAGTGACTATCAAACACTTTGATTTCTTGTTAAAATCATCGCCTTTGATTTTGGTTATGGATTTTTGACTTGACTTCGCATTCGGACCCTCATTCTGGCGCTTCTTCTGAGCGCAATACAGATCATGCCGCTGACACGCATTCACCTTCATCTTCTGACTCTGATACTGCTGCTAATATGGCTGCGGCTGCGAGTACAAGTGTGCAAGCAGAAGGGCCTCATCCACTGTCATCGGCATTTTTAAAAACCTGTTATCAAGCAGATGCGGCCCGTATCAAAAAGCGCTTGTTTCGATTGAATAAACCCGCTCATTCCTCTGATAAGAAGAGAAAGGCGCAGCAAGGAAAAGACAATACCCATGGCACAGCATCAAACCAGCAAGCAGTAGCCAAAAAGAATGAAGAACTTGAAAGGCTGACTCAGCAGGCTTTAAAAGCGCGTGAAAAAGTCGAGCAACGTCTCGCTAATCGCCCTAAGATTGATTACCCTGAAAATCTGCCCATTTCGCAAAAGCGCGAAGACATTGCCGCTGCGATTGCCGCGAATCAAGTGGTGATTGTGGCGGGGGAAACAGGCTCGGGTAAAACCACGCAGCTGCCTAAAATTTGTCTGGATTTAGGCTTAGGCACCCGCGGCCTCATTGGCCATACTCAGCCCAGACGATTAGCCGCCCGCAGTGTGGCATCGCGCATCGCCGAAGAAATGAAAACACCTTTGGGTGAGGCGGTGGGCTTTAAGGTGCGCTTTGCTGATGCCATTAAGCCCGAGTCATATATCAAACTCATGACAGATGGGATTTTATTGGCAGAGCTTACCTCGGATAAGTTTCTCGACCAATATGACGCCATTATTATCGATGAGGCCCATGAGCGCAGTTTAAACATTGATTTTATTTTGGGGTATTTGAAAAATGTATTGAAAAAACGCCCCGATCTGAAAGTGATTGTGACCTCGGCCACCATTGATGTGACGCGTTTTTCCAAGCATTTTAACGATGCACCTGTCATTGAAGTCTCTGGGCGCACCTATCCGGTGGAGACCCGCTATCGGCCGCTGGTGTCGAATGATGATACCGACATGGATATGATGGACGGCATTTTTGCCGCCACCGATGAGCTGGTTAATGAAGGCTTAGGGGATATTCTGATTTTCTTAAGCGGTGAGCGTGAAATTCGTGATGTGGCCGAGCAGCTTAATAAGCGCCAATATCGAGACACCGACATTTTGCCCTTGTATGCCAGATTATCCTATGGCGAGCAGTCTAAAGTCTTTAACAGCCATGTGGGGCGGCGCATTGTATTGGCCACTAACGTGGCGGAAACCTCGTTAACGGTACCTGGGATCCGTTATGTGATTGATCCCGGTTTTGCACGCATCAGTCGCTACAGTTACCGCACGAAAGTGCAACGTTTGCCCATTGAAGCCATTTCACAAGCGAGCGCGAACCAACGCCAAGGGCGCTGTGGTCGTGTGGCAGCGGGCGTGTGTATTCGCCTGTACAGCGAAGAAGATTTTAATAATCGCCCTGAATTTACCGATCCGGAAATTTTGCGTACTAACTTAGCGTCAGTGATTTTAAAGATGTTGGCCATTGGGCTTGGGGACATTGAGCGTTTCCCGTTTATTCAAGCCCCGGATCCCCGTTACATTCGCGATGGCTTTTTATTACTTGAAGAGTTAGAAGCGGTAGACAAACAGACTCAAGGGCTAAAATTGACGCCTTTGGGTAAGCAATTGGCGCACATTCCGGTGGATCCCCGTTTAGCCCGCATGGTGATCGAAGCCAATAAAAACGGTTGTTTACATGAAGTGTTAGTGATCGCCTCGGCCTTGTCGATTCAAGATCCCCGTGAGCGGCCAATGGATAAACAGCAGGCGGCGGATCAGGCGCATCAACGTTTTATTAATAATGAGTCAGACTTTATTTCATGGCTCAACTTGTGGGACTTTATTAAAACCAGTCAGCAAGAATACAGCAGTAATCAGTTTAGAAAACAGTGCAAGAAAGAATTTTTGGCTTACATGCGGGTGCGTGAGTGGCAAGACTTGTATGCGCAGCTGAGACAAGCGACTCACGATTTAAAATGGAAGCTCAATACGGCGAGTGAAGAGATTAATTACGAGCTATTGCATCGATCGCTGCTGACAGGCTTGCTCAGTCATATTGGCTTTAAAGATAAAGACAAAGAGTACCTCGGTGCCCGTAATCGTAAGTTTTTTGTGTTTCCCGGCTCACCACTGGCTAAAAAAGGCCCTAAATGGGTGATGGCGGCAGAATTGACTGAAACGTCGCGTTTATTTGCCCGTTGTTGCGCTAAAATTCAACCGGAATGGATTGTGCCGCTGGCTCAACATTTGGTGAAGAAAAATTATCTAGAGCCGCATTTTGAAGCCAAACAGGGCAGTGTGGTGGCCTTTGAAAATCAAGTTTTGTACGGCTTAACGATAGTGAATCGCCGCAAGACTCAATATGGCCCGATTGATCCCGTAGAAGCCCGCGATATTTTTATTCGCAGTGCTCTGGCCGAAGGGCAGTTAAAAACCAAAGAAGCCTTTTTCATTAATAATCAAAAGCTATTATTAGATATTGAATCGCTTGAGCATAAGTCACGTCGCCGCGATATTTTGGTGGACGAGCAAGTGCTGGTGGACTTTTATCAAGCTAAAGTGCCCGAAGCCATGTATAACGCAGCCTCTTTTCACCGCTGGTGGAAAAAGGCTAAACAGCAACAGCCTGACTTATTGGATTTTGAACGTGATAGCTTGATGCAGCGCAGTGACAGTCATGTGTCGGCGTTGGATTTTCCAGAGCGCTGGCAAAAAGGCAATTTACAGCTACACGTGAGTTATCATTTTGAGCCCTCTGCCAATGATGATGGCGTGTCGGTGCACATTCCCGTGGCCTTGATTAACCAAGTTGATGACAGTGATTTTGACTGGCAAGTGCCGGGTCTACGCGAAGAAAAAGTGGTGGCGCTTATTCGCTCCTTGCCTAAAACCTTAAGACGTAATTTTGTGCCTGCACCGGATTACGCGAAGGCGTGTGTTCAGGCCATGACACCCTTTGAATTGCCGTTAATTGACGCCATGTGTAAGCAGTTATTACGCATGAGTGGCGTACGGATCGCGCCGACCGACTTTGATGTGTCTCAACTGAGTCAACATTTACAAGTGAACTTTAAGATTGAGGGCAACAAAGGCCAGTTATTGGCACAAGGGCGGAATTTATTGCCGCTCAAAGACAGCATGCAAGGGCAAGTGTCCCAAGCGATTCGTCAAGTGGCCGATGCGGGCATTGAACAAGATGCGCTGACTACCTGGTCATTTGGTGATTTACCTAAGCAGTATCAGCAGAGTAAAGGTAATTTTGAAGTCAAAGCGTTTCCGGCATTAGTGGCCCATAAAACCAGTGTATCCATTAAATTATTTGATGATGAGCATGAGGCGGATAAAGCGCATTCTGCGGGTCTAAAAACTTTATTACTGCTTAATATTCCCTCTCCGGTGAAATATTTGCAAAAGAGTTTACCTAATAAGGCCAAATTGGCCATGTACTTTAATCCTTTTGGGCAAGTGCAAGTGCTGATCGATGACATTTTGTCGGCAGCCGTGCAGCGCCTATTGGATGAGAAGAACCTAAACATTCGTGATGAGTTAAGTTTTGAGGCGGCAAAAGATTGGGTTCGCCAAGAGCTCAATCCCACAGCGGAGAAAATTTCACTGGATGTGGAGGCCATTTTGACCTTGTATCAGCAAGTAAAGAAACGCTTAAAAGGCAAGATCAGTTTAGATATCGCCTTTGCTATGAGTGATATCCATGCTCAGCTCGATAAGCTGGTGTTTAAAGGTTTTGTACAAAGCTGTGGTTGGCAGCGCTTACCGAATGTGTTGCGTTATTTAAAAGCCATAGAAAAGCGGCTAGAGAAATTACCTGTGGATCCTAATCGAGACCGATTGCATATGCACAGTATCAGTAAGGTGCAAACGCAGCTGGATGCTCAATTGGCTAAACTGCCAAAAAATATGCCCGTGCCTGAGGTGTTAGTGGAGGCGCGGTGGATGATTGAAGAATATCGCGTATCGTGTTTTGCGCAAATTCTGGGTACCGCTTACCCTATTTCGGAAAAACGCATTTTGAATAAAATCGCCGAAAGTTAAACGCTTCAGTACGTTCCAGTAAGATAGATCCCAAGTCGTGTGTGACGACTTGGGGTTTTTTTATGTTTCATCAGTGGTCTTGTTCTATGCTTTACAAGGTGCTTACTGACTTGACAGCATAATGAAAGATCAACAATTAACTGTGTTATCTCCCACAGCGATTTTAGGCTATGGCTTTCCTTTATCTTCCTTTGAGCGCGGTATGGCAATGAAACCTGACGTCATTGCCGTCGATGCAGGCTCGGTGGATCCAGGCCCCTTTTATTTGGGCTCTGGAAAATCATTTACGGATAGGGCAGCGGTAAAGCGAGATTTACTGCACATGATAACGGCAGGCATAAAAGCGAGTATTCCTGTGATTGTGGGATCCTCAGGAGGCTCGGGAGCCAAGTCTCACCTCGATTGGACGTTGAATATTGTTCAGGAATTGCTTGCTGAGCAAGACTTAGCTGCAAAAATTGGGGTGATTTCCGCTGACATTGATAAGCAGACAGTCATCGATGGCATTAATAACAACAAAGTGAGCGCATTAGCAGGTTTAGCATCATTAAGGGAAGAAGAGGTTCAAGCGTCCATATCCATTGTTGCCCAAATGGGAATAGAGCCATTTATTGAGGCCCTTGATGCTGGTTGTCAGGTGATTTTGGCGGGAAGAGCCTATGATCCCGCTGTATTTGCCGCTTTACCCATAAAAAGAGGTTTTGATGCGGGCTTAGCTATTCACATGGGGAAAATTTTAGAATGTGCGGCTATTGCGGCAACGCCGGGCTCGGGATCTGACTGTGTGGTAGGAGTGATTGATCAATCGGGTTTTACCCTCGTTCCATGCAGTGATGAGAGGCAATTTACTGAAGATTCTGTTGCTGCCCATACCTTGTATGAAAAATCGAATCCCTATGTGTTACCCGGTCCTGGCGGAAGATTGGATTTAAGGCAGGTTCAGTTTATGGCATTAGCCCATGGACAAGTGCGTGTGACGGGAAGCCGTTTTGTGCAAGATGAAGTGTATCGTGTGAAATTAGAAGGAGCACGATTACAGGGTTATCGAACGGTGAGCATTGCCGGTATTCGCGATCCCATTATGATTGCCGAAATTGATGAAATATTAGCGACCATTAAAGAGAAAATGTTGGTAAGAATGGAAGAAGATCACATCGAGGGTTTTGTTGATTTTCATGTGTACGGTAAAAATGGCGTCATGGGACAACAAGAACCTGTTAAAGTCAGTCAAGCTCATGAATTAGGTGTGGTCATTGAAGTGGTTGCAAAAGAACAAACTACTGCCGACAGTATTTGCAGTTTAACCCGTTCGACATTATTGCATTATGGCTACCCAAACCGCATTGCTACGGCTGGCAATTTGGCCTTTCCTTTTTCTCCATCTGACTTAAGTGCTGGGCCTGTTTATGCTTTTTCTATGTATCATTTAATTGAGATGCAAGAGCAATCCTTTTTTAAATTAAAGGTAATGAATTGATGAAGAAAACACTCACTGAGCTGGCCAAGGTGATCCGCTCTAAAAATTGTAGCCCTTTTGAGCTAACGTTCGATATCATTTTTAATAATAAAGAAGATTATGAGCGATTAAAAAGAACAAAGCAGATAAGCCATGCACTTGTTGCGAGCTTATACAATATTTCTGTTGATGAGGTGAAGTCCATTATCTATTTTGAACCCGCTAAAGCGATCAAAATAGTGATTAATCGTATTCAATCTTCAGGCAGTAAAGGTGACACTGATGTGTATGGTGCACAGCAACATGCTCCCTTGTTGGGTGTGATGCTTGATATCTGAGATATCAAGTCGTGTTTGTTTCATTTTTCAATATTAAATTTTATTTCATCATGTTTAACTTTATTTTACTACTTATATTCTACTAGTGTTTACATTTTGTTTAATACACTTATTTAAATCTTACTCATCAAAAATGTCTGCCTTTTTATTCAGGAATTATATTTAAAATTATTTTTTATTTTTATATAAGCGGTATATATCTATTTTCATTTACCTGTTTGATTTTAATTAATGATAATCATTGTTGTTTGTATTATAGTTTTTAATATTTTTTTTAGTATTAAAGTTGTAACTTTTATAATTCATGGTATTCACAATGTTAGCAATTAAATTAATTTTTATGGGTTTATAATAATGGGTAATATTCTTTTAAATCCAATGTCTTTAAGCTTTTTATGTGATAACGATAAAACAGGCTTTGTTTATAATCTGTTGATATAAATCAATATTATTTCATTACTAAAAGTTAATGTTATATGTTTGACAAGTTTTACCCCTGTACTAGCCTTAGAACGAAATACGGAGGCAAGACATATTTTAAAGCGATATTGTTTTTGCCAATGTATTTTGGAACATGGAAATACCTCGATCATTTAATCGATGATGTTGGAGGTGATATATCATTGTCATTATCTAATTAAAAATAAACAATAGTGTTATTTTTATATTCATAGCAATATTGATGTGTATTAATCATCGTGAGGGTGGTCTTTTTTAATTTATATTTATAAGGATATTTAAATGTTTAAAAAAAGTATTATCGCTTGTTCAATTTTAGGTTTTTTTTCTTTTTTACCTTCGATGACCTTTGCAGCTAGTCAGGTTGATTTACGCAATAATCAGGCGCAATTATTACATGTTACAGCGGATAAACATAATTTAAGAAGTCTGCTTAACTTCAGTGATAATGACAGTCTCGAATTATTAAAACAACGGACCACATTATCGAGTATGACCCATAGTCGTTACCGCCAACTCTATCAAGGTATCCCTGTTTGGGGACACCATGTATTAGTGACATCTGATGATTCTCAGCAGGTTGTCGCATTACATGGAGCTTTGTTAAAAGGGATTGGTAAAGACATCAGTACTCAGAGCATACAAACCAATAAAATGCAGGCGAAAAAGGTACTGTTTAAGCAACAAAATGCACTGAAAGCCCAAAACCCAGAAGTGAAAGATTGGGTATTTGACAATATTACCAGTGAAAAAGTGATTTATTTAAATGAAAGAAATCAAGCTAAATTGGCTATTTTTATCTCGTTTTTTGCCGACTCAGCGAAAGGAGGGCATCCTACCAGACCCACTTATATCATCGATGCGACAACAGGTGAAATGATAGAAAGCTATGATGGACTTGCTTTTGCGGATGGTACTGGCCCTGGTGGTAATGCGAAAGTAGGTCAATATCATTATGGTACGGACTTCCCCACTTTTAACATTATTGATGTGGATGGCAGTACTTGTCAAATGGAAAACACCAATGTTAAAACCGTTGATTTAGATCATGGCACATCCGGTACCTCAGTGTTCGAATTTGGTTGCTATGAAAATGCCAAAAAAGAAATCAATGGCGCTTATTCTCCGCTCAATGATGCTCACTTCTTTGGTGGAGTGGTGTTTGATATGTTTAATGATTGGTATCAAACCGCGCCACTCACTTTCCAATTAACCATGCGAGTGCATTATTCCAATAACTATGAGAATGCGTTTTGGAATGGCTCTTCCATGACTTTTGGTGATGGTCGAAATACTTTCTATCCACTCACATCGCTCGATGTTTCTGCTCATGAAGTGAGCCATGGGGTGACAGAGCAAAATTCGGGACTAGTTTATTATAATCAACCAGGTGGCATTAATGAATCATTTTCTGATATTTCAGGGGATGCGGCTGAGTTTTATATGAAAGGAACCAATGACTTTTTAGTGGGAGCCGATATTTTTAAAGCCGCAACGGGGGCGTTACGTTATTTTGCTGATCCTACCCTAGATGGCCGCTCAATTGGGCATGTGAATGATTACTATGATGGATTGGGTGTGCACTATTCCAGTGGGGTCTTTAATCGAGCCTTTTATAATTTGGCCACCACAGCAGGTTGGGATACCCATAAAGCCTTTGATATTTGGGTTAAAGCCAATCTAGATTACTGGGGACCATTGACAAACTTTCAGCAGGGAGCTGAAGGCATTTTGGATGCGGCTTTGGCGCTGAAAGACACAAATCCGAATTTTGATTATCCTGCTACTGATGTGCGTGATGCATTTGCTGTTGTGGGGATTGATCTCGTGATCCCAGCAGAACCTATTGCGAATTTTGAGTTTAGTAAAGAGTTTTTAACGGTGAGCTTTATGGATAGAAGCACCAGCTCAAATGGCGATATCACCACTTGGGCATGGGATTTTGGTGATGGCGGAAACTCCACATTACAAAACCCCGTTTATACCTATGCTGGTGCTGGTGCTTATGAAGTGAATTTGATGGTGACGGATGTGGATGATCGCACTCATTCAATGACGCAAACCGTGAGTGTGACTTCGACTCCTGAATATTGCTCTGCGGCAGGGGGATCGAACAGCTTTGAGTGGATCAGTGGAGTTAGTGTGGATAGCTTTAACCATACTTCGGGTGCCAGTGGTTACTCTGACTTTACCGATCAAGTCATTAATTTAGCCAAAGATAATTTCTATCCTCTAGTCTTAACGCCAGGGTTTTCTGGGACAGCATACTCTGAAAACTGGCGCGTTTGGGCTGATTTAAATCAAGATGGTGACTTTGACGATGCAGGTGAGCTGCTATTTAATGGAGCTTCCTCTAGTGAAGTCAATTATGTTATTCATTTGCCAGCAACTGCAATGTCGGGTGAAACAAGAATGCGAGTGTCAATGCAATGGAATTCATCCGTATCTGCTTGTGAAAGCTTTAGTTGGGGAGAAGTAGAAGATTACACCATTAATATTCAATAATGGAGTTAGGTTAATACTTATCTATGTGAAGTATTGATCAATAATAAAAGGAAGCATGAGTTTCCTTTTATTATTTTATATTGGTTTATTCAAAATTAATAATAGGGGATATTGATATTTTTAAGTCTGTTATAACATATTTAATTAATAATGTAACGGTGAGAGGTTGTAGTGTAAATGTCAGTGAATCGAAAACAGTACCCATCAATAAATATAATGTCTAAGAGGGAGTTATATGTTAATTATAATGACATTGTATATTTTATATTGTTTTTATTTTATTGTCGATAGTTTACTTGTTATTAAATTATTTTAATCTTTAGATTACTTTTTAACTATGACTTTAGTGTCTATAGTTAATTGACTTTAAATCAGTGAAAATAACTTATGCTCCGAAATGTTTTAAATATGTCTAGAACTTTATATTTGTTTTCTATTAATGAGAATCATTGTTGTTTATATTACAATATTTATTTGTTTGTTATTTAGTATTAAAGTGGTAATGATTAATAATGAGTTATTTTGACATGTTAATGTTCAAAATAAAGGCTTATGAAATAACTGTAACGTTAATATTCTTTGAAATCCAACATCTTCAAGTCACTTGCATGGTCATTAATGATAGCTGTTTATTTTTAAGGTTTTGATTATTAGTACTTTATTATTTATTAGTAAAAGTTAATGTTTTATGTTTGACAAGTTTATTCTCTGTACTAGCCTTAGATCGAAATACTGGTGTATGGCATATTATAAAGTGGCACTGTTGTTGTCGAAGTATTTGGTACTATGGAGTTATTTCGATCATTTAATCGATGATGTTGGGGAAGGAGTATCATTGTCAGTAGTTAATTTGAAATGAATAATAGTAATGTTTATATATTCATAATAATTGGCAGTATGTATTTTTCATCGTGATGGTGATCATTTTTTTATTGATATGTATAAGGATATTTAAATGTTTAAAAAAAGTATTATTTCTTGTTCAATTTTAGGGCTATTTTCTTTCCTACCTTCGATGACCTTTGCAGCTACTCCGGTTGATTTACGCAATAATCAGATGCAATTATTACATGTTAGTGCTGATAAAAGTGATTTAAACAGCCTGCTGAATTTTACTGCTAATGACAGTCTAGAATTATTAAAACAACGGACCACTCCAGCGAATATAACCCATAGCCGCTATCGTCAGCTATATCAAGGGATCCCTGTTTGGGGGCACCATGTATTAGTGACATCTGATGATTCCCAGCAGGTTGTCGCATTACATGGGGCATTGCTACAAGGGATTGGTAAAGACATCAGTACTCAGAGCATACAAACCAATAAAATGCAGGCGAAAAAGGTACTGTTTAAGCAACAAAATGCACTGAAAGCCCAAAACCCAGAGGTGAAAGATTGGGTATTTGAAAATATTACCAGTGAGAAAGTGATTTATTTAAATGAAAGAAATCAAGCTAAATTGGCTATTTTTATCTCGTTTTTTGCCGATTCAGCGAAAGGAGGGCATCCTACCAGACCTACTTATATCATCGATGCGACAACAGGTGAAATGATAGAAAGCTATGATGGACTTGCTTTCGCTGCTGGTACTGGCCCTGGTGGTAATGCGAAAGTAGGTCAATATCATTATGGTACGGACTTCCCCACACTTGATATCATTGATGTGGATGGCAGTACTTGTCAAATGGAAAACACCAATGTTAAAACCGTTGATTTAGATCATGGCACATCCGGTACCTCAGTGTTTGAGTTTGGTTGCTATGAAAATACCAAAAAAGAAATCAATGGCGCTTATTCTCCGCTCAATGATGCTCACTTCTTTGGTGGAGTGGTGTTTGATATGTTTAATGATTGGTATCAAACCGCACCACTCACTTTCCAATTAACCATGCGAGTGCATTATTCCAATAACTATGAGAATGCGTTTTGGAATGGCTCTTCCATGACTTTTGGTGATGGTCGAAATACTTTCTATCCACTCACATCGCTGGATGTGTCTGCTCATGAAGTGAGCCATGGGGTGACTGAGCAAAATTCGGGTTTACAATATTCGAAGCAGCCAGGTGGCATTAATGAGTCATTTTCTGATATTTCAGGGGATGCGGCTGAGTTTTATATGAAAGGAACCAATGACTTTTTAGTGGGAGCCGATATTTTTAAAGCCGCAACGGGGGCGCTGCGTTATTTTGCTGATCCTACCTTAGATGGCCGCTCAATTGGGCATGTGAATGATTACTATGATGGATTGGGTGTGCACTATTCCAGTGGGGTCTTTAATCGGGCTTTTTATAATTTGGCGACTACAGCGGGTTGGGATACTCATAAGGCATTTGATCTCTGGGTCAAAGCCAATCTAGATTACTGGGGACCATTGACAAACTTTCAGCAGGGGGCTGAAGGGATTTTGGACGCGGCTTTGGTGCTGAAAGACACAAATCCGAATTTTGATTATCCTGCTACTGATGTGCGTGATGCATTTGCTGTTGTGGGGATTGATCTCGTGATCCCAGCAGAACCTATTGCGAATTTTGAGTTTAGTAAAGAGTTTTTAACGGTGAGCTTTACGGATACCAGTTCCAGCCCGAATGGTAATATCACCACTTGGGCATGGGATTTTGGTGATGGCGGAAACTCCACATTGCAAAACCCCATTTATACTTATGCTGCTGGCGGTGCGTATCAAGTGAATTTGATGGTGACGGATGTGGATGATCGCACTCACTCTGTGACGCAAACGGTCAATGTGGCGCAATTACCTGAATATTGTACTGTGACTGGGGGATCAAACAGTTATGAGTGGATAAGCGGTGTCAGTGTCGGTGGTTTCAGCAATAGCTCTGGGGCCAGTGGTTATTCTGACTTTACAGGCCAAGTGATTGATATGACTAAAGGCACTGGATACCCTATGGTGTTAACGCCGGGCTATTCTGGTGCATCTTATACTGAAAATTGGCTCATTTGGGTTGACTTGAATCAAGATGGAGATTTTGATGATGCAGGAGAGCAGCTCTTCAATGGTACTGGCTCAAATGCAATGACTGGGACATTAACTGTGCCTGCGACTGCAATGACGGGCCAGACAGTGATGAGAGTGTCTATGCAGTGGAACTCGTCAGTTTCAGCATGTGAAGCCTTTAGTTGGGGGGAAGTGGAAGATTACACCATTAATGTGCAGTAATTAATGTTCAGTCATTTTTATGTAGAGCAAAGCGATTAGAGTCAATGTCTATTGAAGGTATGAATTGAAATAGATGGATTGAGTCGTGATGCTGACGATAAAAAAAAGGAGACTCATTTTGAGTCTCCTTTTTAAGGATTACGATAAGAATGTAAGGTGTTTAAGCTGCTTGCTCATGATGCTTATGTGCGGTCATTTGAGCTTGTAACTCTTCGGGAGAAAAATCATCGACATTAATAGACTTCATTCGACCTATCTCTGCTTTTTCTAATAGTGCGACTTCATCATCAGTTAATATGCCTAAGGCTTTTCCTTCTGCTGCCACTTTATCAAGCCATATGAAAGGCAAACGTTTATTGGCTGCTTTACAGACTTTATCAAACAAAGGTTCTGCAGCCAGCAGATCTTTAAAGGTTTCTTCTTGAATACCGATGGGATTATTTTCATGGGCGGCAAAATATTGACCATTACCTAAACGATCACGACTTGCACCAGGTGTTTGCATAATCGCAGCAACTTTGCCATCTAGCGCATCACTTGGGCGGGTTATAGGACGGCCAAATGGGAAGATGAATAGACGTAGTGCACGACCTAGCCCCATTGGGAAGTTGTCTAGTAATTCATCGAGAGACGTTTGTAGTTTATGCAATGAATCTTCGACAGCCCATTGAACTAGGGGTAAATCTTCAGTTTTACGGCCGTCGTCTTGATAACGTTTAAGAGTAGCAGACGTTAAATAGAGCTGACTTAATAAGTCGCCTAGGCGAGCTGAAATACGCTCTTTACGTTTTAAGTTACCACCTAAGGTTGCCATAGCTAAGTCAGAAAGCAGGGCTAAGTTAGCACTAAAACGGTTCATGTGCTGATAATAACGCTTGGTTTTATCAGAATAGGGGGCATTAGAGAAACGGCTTGAGGTCAAACCCAACCAGAAGCTGCGCACAAAGTTACTGGCTGCAAAACCCATGTGACCAAAAATAGCGGCATCAAAGTCATTCAAGCCTTTAGTAGCATCGGAATCGAACGCTGATTCCATTTCTGCTAGCACATAGGGATGACAGCGAATAGCGCCTTGCCCATAAATGATCATAGAGCGAGTAAGAATATTCGCTCCTTCAACGGTAATGGCGATGGGTGCGGCTTGATAGCCACGACCTAGGTAGTTATTAGGGCCAAGACAGACACCCTTACCCCCATGGATATCCATGGCATCAATGATACTTTTTTGCATTCTATCGGTTAAATGGCATTTTACGATAGCGGAAATAACGGAAGGCTTTTCACCTAAATCAATACCTGTTGTCGTTAATGAGGCAACAGCGTCCATCAAGTAAGCATTACCACCAATACGAGCCATTGGCTCTTCAATGCCTTCGAGTTTACCGATAGGTAATTTAAACTGACGGCGAATGCGAGCATAAGCGCCTGTGGCCAAAGCGGTCGTTTTCACACCACCTGCAGAATTTGAGGGTAAAGTGATACCTCGTCCAACAGATAAGCACTCGACCAGCATGCGCCAACCTTGACCTGCCATTTCTGGGCCACCAATGATGAAACTGAGTGGGACAAAGACTGCTTCGCCTTGAGTGGGGCCATTTTGGAACATACAGTTGAGTGGGAAGTGACGGCGACCTGTGATCACGCCTTTTATATTTGTTGGAATAAGGGCACAAGTGATCCCAAGTTCTTTTTTATCGCCTAACAAGCCATCTGGATCTTGGAGTTTAAAGGCAAGCCCTAATACGGTCGCAACAGGCGCGAGCGTGATATAGCGCTTGTTCCATGTGAGTTTCATGCCTAGGACTTCTTCACCTTCCCATTGTCCTTTACACACAACGCCAAAATCAGGAATGGCGCCGGCATCACTGCCTGCTTCGGGACTGGTTAAAGCAAAACAAGGTACTTCGAGCCCTTTTGCTAAGCGAGGTAGATAGTGATTTTGCTGCTCGCTTGTGCCGTAATGTTGTAATAACTCGCCAGGGCCGAGAGAATTAGGGACACCGACTGTTGAAGCCAGTTCACTGCTAACACCCGCTAACTTTTGCAGTACGCGAGATTGTGCATAGGCAGAAAACTCTAATCCACCATATTGTTTTTTAATGATCATGGCAAAGAAGCCATTATCTTTTAAATATTGCCAAACTTCTTGGGGAAGATCCGCAAGTTGATGTGACACTTGATGTTGATTGACCATGGCACAAACGGTTTCAACAGGCCCATCAATAAAAGCTTGCTCTTCAGCGGATAAGGTCGCTTTTGGATAATTGTGTAGTTTTTTCCAATTTGGGTTACCGGCAAAAAGATCCGCATCCCACCATGTGGTACCGGCTTCAATGGCTTCTTTTTCCGTTGATGACATTTCAGGCATGATCCCGCGATATACCTTCAATAAAGGGCGGGTGATGAAATTTTTTCTAAAAGATGTTAGGTTAAGAGGTAAAGCTATGATCAAAAAGGCAATCCAGGCAATAGGGTTGATGATATCAATCATCGAACCTGCCACCATTATAATGCCAGCACCAAGTGTTGCAGTCAGCAACGATACTCGTAAATAGGTTAATGTACCTAATACTAAGATCATCGCTATAATCCAAAGTAGCGTATTCACTGTCTTTCTCCTTTAAAGTGTGACCCAATTATCGAAAACGGTCACTAATATTTACTGGCATCCAGACCATGTTACTTTTCGTGGTCTGACCTGTCTAATATGAAATTTAAACCTTAGTGAAAAGTAATACAAGCTTTTTTAAACATTTGTTTGAATATTTATTATTTTTTAATTATTTAATCTGACGCAATAACTGGGTAAAATGGCGTAAAATTAGGGTTTATAGTGTACTGAGTAGGTGGAATAAAATGTGTGAGCTGCTGGCCATGAGCGCGAATGTGCCGACTGATATCGTGTTTAGTTTTACAGGGTTGGCGGAAAGAGGGGGGGTCACTGGTCCTCATATTGATGGCTGGGGGATCACTTTTTATGAAGGTAAAGGAAGCCGTTCTTTTAAAGATGCTTGCCCAAGTAGTGAATCGCATATTGCAACTATGATTAAATCGTTTCCGATTAAGAGTGAGTTAGTGATAAGTCATATTCGGCAAGCCAATCGTGGTGGCGTTGCATTAGAAAATACTCACCCTTTTATGCGTGAATTATGGGGAAAATACTGGACCTATGCCCATAATGGTCAGCTTAGTGGTTACGAAGATACCTTATTATCTTCTCGCTTTTTACCTGTGGGAGATACTGATAGTGAACAGGCCTTTTGTTGGATTTTAGATAAGGTATTGGATAAGTTTGGTTATACTCAGCCTGAGAATATGCTTGTTGTTTATCGTTATATAGCGGAGTTAGCGGATCAGATCAGGCAGTTAGGTGTATTTAATATGATTTTAAGTGATGGCGATTTCTTGATGAATTATTGCTCTAACAATTTGTGTTATATCACACGCAAGGCACCATTTGGTAAAGCAAAGCTGATTGATACAGATGTGGTGGTGGATTTTGATAAAGAAACCACGCCTAATGATATCGTGACAGTTATCGCCACTCGGCCGTTAACTCATAATGAGGAGTGGCATATACTCAGCCCAGGGCAATGGACATTGTTTAGGAAAGGTCAAGTGGTGATTGATCAGTCTTCGGCTACTGAAACATAAACTGACTTAAAAAATAATGGTTAATTTAACCCCGTTTAAGACAAGGTGTTCAGACGGGGTTTTATCAAAGGTATGCTTTATTTAAGAAAGGTTAATTTACTTCATTTTTGTGCATTTTCAAGTTGATTTTGATTGCTAAGTGAAGCAGGGCTTGATCTTGTATCCTTCTCATTGTTGTTTTGGGGTAAGAGTTCAGGGCTAAATGTGTAGTTTAATAACTGAATATCAAGTTGCTTGCTGCCTTTTTCAAAGTGAGTCAGCCTGATGGGTAAATATGCCAGTGATGGCGCCATCCAGAAAAAAGTTTGTCTTTTCTTACTGTCCCTAACGACTTCAATTTTTATGGTGTCATAGATGCCACTCACCACTTTGATTTGTTCTCGGCCTATTACCTTAAACTTATAATCATCGACTTCACCTTCTTTGACCATTTTGTATTCGAGATCTTTCGCTCCTTTACTGATATCTAAGCGAAATTGTAATTGTGCCATTAAAGGGTCATAAATCGATTCTTTATAGGGGAGTTTGACTTTCTTATCTTTGTATCGACTGAATATTTCTTGTTTATCTTTTAAAAAGACCGTTTGATCTTGATAATCAGAGCCTGTGCCTTTTCTGTCGTGAGTGTAGCGGATTGGGAGTAAATGGCCATCTTTAACGGTGAACTCACTGAGGATATGACGTTTATCCCAAAGCACGAGCAAACTCACATCACTGTCAAAACGGTACTGATAAATATCCCCTTGTTTTGGCGGTAACTGATAACGAGCTTTGCCAAGTTCAATACTGCCATAATAGACCTGATATTCGGCGGTTTGCGGTGTGAGAGGTGTTATTTCTGCCTGAGTAAATTGGCTGAAAAAAATCACACTGAAGGCAGAGATGAAAGATTTGATTTTTAACAAAGGAACACTCCTTAAAACAATCTCAATATCAGTATGTAAAATACAATATGAGCTTAATAAATTAACAAGGCTAAGCTAGAAAGGCATTGCTAGCACTAATGTGGCCATATCGGGTTTCCATTCAAACTGGCTTAATTTAATTCGTCCATCTTTCACTAACACGCCTTCCATGACTAATCGTTGCATTTGCTCCCTGAAAGCGGGAGTATGTTTTTCAAAGGCAATTTTTCCTTGGCTATTGACGACTCGATGCCAAGGGAGAGTCAAGTTAGAAGGGGCTTGTTTTAAGGCTGTAGACACAAAGCGTGCTCGACCAGGAAGACCCGCATAATCGGCTATCTTGCCATAACTGCTGATCTGCCCTTTAGGGATCATGGCAACAATATGCCAGATTTTTTCTTTGGGGCTGGGTTTAGGGGATAAGGACTGTAATCCATCATCGATATGAGGTAATTGTTCATTTAAACCTGTGCTATCCATCAGACACCTTTTACGTCAATAAATTAGCTTAAATATAGCGTATTTTGCCTCTTTATTGGGGGATTTGTTTGTAAATTTCAACCTTGTGGTGGAAGCGTTGGGTACCATTGGTTGACGCGATAGTTGATTTGCAGTGTTGCTTTTTATGTGCAGTTTGTAATAGCCCAAAATTATTGTGACTTGTAATCATGTGATGTAATAGCTTTGCATTATTGCATAGGAGAACGATATTAATTCCATCGTTTGTATTCTTGCTTAGATGGTGGTTAGACGCCATGCCAATATGGAACCTGAAGTGTTCTTCATTGTTTAATATTAAATTGAATTCAGTGCTTATTTTTGATATCAAGCTTATGTAACACAGAAGGGTAGCCCCAGCCATTTTCGCCTGCTTTGACAGGCTCTTCGGTTAGGTATTCAAATAATGTGGGCGCCAGTGAACCATTCGCTTCGGATACAAGTGGTATTGCATTAGGGCCTATCGGTGTTCCCCAAAATCCAATAAAGGCGTCTTTTTCTAGATAACTTTCGCCAGCATGCCTGCCTGGTACTTTTGTGTTGTAGCCTATGCCTTCTCTGGGGAAAAGATTAATGGTGCCAGCTCTTTCACTGGCATAAAGCTGTGCCAGTTGAACGATGGAATCGGGCCTTGGTGTCCATTGGGTGAGCTCTCGCCACTGTTTTGCATTACACCATGTGCTACTGTCTTGTGGAAGCGCTTGCTGAATACACTGTGCCTGCAATTGTGTAAAGCGTGATAATGCCTGCTCATTGGGCTTAGCTTGGTATGGATTAAGTGATTGCACATTCAGTAGTGTGACAGGATGGATGAATGCGTTTTTATCATTTATTGAACCATAGTAAAAACGCTGATTGTGATTGATGATGATTTCATCATGCCTTTGACCCAATCTATTTCCAATGAGTCTAATTTGGCAGTTATTTTCATTGCAGTTTTTTTCACGCACGACCATATAGTCGAGGGTATCGCCTAAGGCATCTATTGTTTCTGAGACAAAATCGACAGTCATGGCATCTTTAGCATTTATGGGACGCCATTGGATCAACTCTTGATAAACAGGTTGCGTCGCCCAACCTTGTTGTGCGTTAAAGAGATCGATCATGAAGTTTCCGCCGGCTGTGGAGGCGATAATGGCATCACTGTTTTTATTGCTTGAGGGATATAAAGCATTGGTCACTTTGGGTCCTTCACCTTCATCTGATGAGATTTTTTTGATGGCGAGGGGGTAACCCAATTTGGTTTCAAGAGCGGGAAAAATGACCTTTTCTGGGTTCAGTGTGTAATAAACCGGGGCGAGACCATGATCGCCTGCCATTCCCCATAATGTTTGATCATAAACTCCCGCTTGTTGATAGGCTTTTTCTATTTGTGTTATCCAATAATCCAGTCGGTTGAGCTCACCACTGGGCATAATGATTTCGTTACTAAAGGGGCCGACAAAATGAGCAAAGTGATCAGGCCAAGGGTTATAGACCAAAGTAAAGTCTGGGATCCCTTTGGCATCGAGTTTACTGTATTTTTCTATGTCTTGTTCAATTTTCCATTTACGGGTTAATTTGGTATAGAAACTCCACGGTGATATTTGTTGATAAGCCGAAATGTTTTCAATGAGAGTTTGGCGCATTTTATTTAAGGTGGGCTCTACTTTGGCCCGTTCATTTAATTCTTTTAGGCAACGTTTTTCGCCAAAATCACGGCGTTGTTCACCCGCACCTAAGTTAATGAGTCCATCATAACTTGTGTGTGCATTCCAATCATACTGCGCGTTGCAGTTGAGGGTTTTAAGGTGAATTAAACGATCGAACATGGTACGAACACCTTTGGCTTGTAAGAGCTTGTCGAGTTGGAGGGCATCGTTACCAAAGAAATAATAGGCCCTGTCTTTTTCTCTGTCGACAAAGTGAAAATTCGGGATCCCTGTGCCATGTTTACCTGCCACTTTTGCCCCCGTTTTAATGATAGGGAGGTTTCGTACACTGATGGTGGGTGTTGAGGAAATACCGACTTTTGCTATTGAGCTTGCATAGTGCTGATATACCCTTTTAAAAAAGGGTAAATAGTGTGGATCTTGATAGGTTGTCTTTGATAATTTCTGCAAAAAATCAACGTCAGGTTCATGTTGAGGCTTTCCTTGAGCGAGCGGGCTGTTTAATGCTTGTCTATTTTGATATTGCTGATAAGCGTGTGAAATAAAAGGGCTGTTAGGGTTAATGAGTCCTTGTATTAAACCTTGTTGTAATCCATCAACGGTCAACTGTACGGCAATTCGGCGTTTTTGTTGTGACTGTAAAAACGCAATTGCGTGTTCAGGTTCTTGTTTAAATGCGGTTTGCAGCCAGTGATTCAGGCGCTGCTGTTTTTCATCTTGATAAACAAATTGTCGGTAGGCTTTGAGTACGTTTAAACGAACGAAATCAATCAAGGTAATGGTGATTGCTTGGGCTTTATTATTGGGTTTTAACGTGTATTTGGGGTCATTATCTTTGATGATCGCCAGCAGCGCTTGCTTGGTGTCGCCCTCATCCATGTCGAGACTGGCTTGTTTGAGAATACCTATCACTATGGGCTGAATTTTTGCTATTAAAGCTAAATCGTCACTGGAGTGATCTAGGTAAGTATATTGCTCGGGGAGTCGCTCCATATCTTGCCATTCATCAATCTGAACGAGTGCATCATAGACTGTGACGAGTGTCGCGATAAACTGTCTATTGAACTGAAGGCCTTTTTGTTGCCCATGAGAGTGGTTGAGTGCTTTTTTAGCTTGCGATTGCTTGGAGAATTTCAGCAAAGAGTGTTCAAAGCCCACTAATGTCTGTTGGCTATATATTGTCTGTAAATAATGCTTGAATTCATCATTAGGGCTGATATTGGTGTAGCGATCATAAAAATGATAGAGAAAATAGCTTAACGGAATAGAATAATAGGGGTTGGCGAGTTGCCCCATGACCTGTTTTTTTACTTTTCCTTCAAGAGGTAAAGTGAGTAGATAAGCTTCTAATGTCATGCCTCCAATGGTAAATAAGGTCATATCACGAGCAAATTGAGTCGAATAAGAAAGTGATGAAACGATTTGATTTTTCAATATTTCAGTCGAGTTAATCAATCCGCCTATGACGGGAGTATTGCCTATTTCTGCTTGCACTGTATTCGTTGAGGTGAATGCCAGTATGATGAGGCTTGAGAGTTTGAGAGCATGCATGTGAGCTATCCTGTCGATACTCGATTTTTTGTTTGTTGTTACATTGTGGCATATAGCCTTAAGACTGCCATAAAGTGAGTTCGGATAAATGGGGAGAATGTTACGCAGGGGAGGATGAAGGTCTGTCTCGTCAACAAGATTAAAAATTAAGACTTGGGATTAGGGGGATTTTGTTTTTTGTGTTGAGTGGTATCATCGGATGAGGTTTCACTCCTATTTGGCGTTTCATTGGGTGACTTATTATTAACATTCGGTTTTTCTTGGGAATGTTTGTTTAATTTTTTATGAACTTTACCAAATTGAGTGAGTTTAAATTTAGCACTGTATTTGAGTACGACTAAATTACTGGCAATGATCCCAACGATTAAAATAATGATGAGCCATGTTTCTAACGTTGACATGTTTATTCCTTTTACATTGATGACTCATGGTTGAAGGTTAAGATCTCAACGGTGTTTGATGCTGAGATCTTATTTTGCATTAATCGACGGCTAAGCGAGCTTCACAGATGCGAATATCTTCAGGGGTATCCACTTCTGGCGAGTCAAATGCGCTAATAGCGACTTTTATTTTATAGCCATGCTCTAAGGCGCGTAATTGTTCAAGCTTTTCCAGATCTTCTAAACGGCCTAAAGGCAGCTTAGCAAAGGTTGAAACAAATTGTCGAGTATAGGCATAAACACCTAAGTGTTTATAAACGGGATAGTCGCTGGTATCACGACCAAAGGGAATGCGCGCACGAGAAAAGTACAATGCGTTAAAATCATTATCAAACACCATTTTGACATGCTTAGGATCGTTCAGTTCATGTTCTTCGGTGATTTCAAATCCCAGTGTTGCCATACTAAACTCACCTGGATGGCGTTCAAATAAACTAATGATTTGTTCAATAGAAATAGGGTCAATTAATGGTTGATCGCCTTGAAGATTAATCACTAAATCATCATCTTTTAAGCCCAATTGAGCTATGGCATCTTCTATACGATCGGTTCCCGATGCTGCATCGGCACTGGTCATTACAACGTTTCCACCAAAAGACTCAACGGCCGCTTTAATTCTATCATCGTCAGTGGCGACATAGATGTGACTTAATCCTTTGGCGAGAGCAGCGCGTTCATAGACATGTTGGATCATTGGCTTTCCATTTATGGGGGCCAATGGTTTACCTGGAAAACGACTGGAGCCATAGCGTGCAGGGATTAATAAAGTGACATTCATTGATTGTCCTATTTTACAAAATATGAAGGGCTGCAAGCAGCCCAAAGAATATGCTCAATTCCCTTAAAGGATTGAGAACCTTTGATGAGAAGGGTTACATGCGACGATAAAGTGCCGTTAGCATCTCGTCAGTGACTTTTTCTTCCCAGCCATCACCATACACATTATGCCATAAAGGGCCCATACTTTTCGCCACTTTTACCATTTTTTCAATGGTTTCATTCGGTAAGTCTTTGCAAATGCCTTTAGGCAAGGTGACATTATGCTTTTTCAGCATTTGACGGAATTCTGCTACTCCTTCAGGGTAGAAATCTTCCAATACATCAAAAGCAATACAATTACCAATACCGTGATGGTAGCCTAAAACATAACCTAAACCATAAGAGACGGCGTGGCAGGCACCGACTTGGCTGTATGCGATGCTCATGCCCCCCATGAAAGAGGCCATCATGAGTTTATCATCTTTTTCGGGATGATCATCTAAATAAACTTCACGGCACAGTGCGAGGGCTTTTTCACCATATGATTTTGAAAATTCATTTAAAAAAGTGCCTTCGAGTGATTCAATACAGTGGATATAGCAGTCCATCCCAGTGTAAAACCATTGATCGGTGGGCACACCTTGGATCAGTTCAGGATCCATGATGATTTGATCAAATACCGTATAATCAGAATTGAGGCCTAGTTTTCGCTCTGGACCACATAGCACTGCTGTGCGTGAGGCTTCAGCGCCAGTGCCAGAAATGGTGGGGATCCCCACATGATGAACCGCTGGGCGCTCAATGAGATCCCAACCTTGATATTTTGCCGAGCCACCAGGGTTGGTGAGCATCAGAGAGACAGCTTTAGCGATATCTATGGTGGAGCCTCCGCCTAATCCTACGACACTGACAGCTTGCTTTTCGTTAAAGCCTTGAACTTCTTTTGTCAGGTTATCGATTTGCTCGGTAGTAGGCTCATCATCGACATTGACCCAAATAAGCAGATCCTGTGATTTTAATGGAATACGTGCTTCTAGAGGTTTATTTTTGTGAGCATCATCGACTAAAAAGACAACATAGTCATCAGCTTGTTTTCGTTCGGCGTTCAGGACAGTATCAAGCTCTGCAAATGAACCGCGGCCATAGATCATTTTGGGCACGACTTTGAAATTCTTAAAACTCATATCATTGGCTCCATTACATTTTTACTTGTCGAGGCGGGAATAAGGGGGAGGTATTTTCCCCGCTATCTTTATTCTTTAAGGCGTTACGCAAAAGCTTTTTTAATGTTAGCAATACGCTCTTGGATTTGTTCTTCACTCCAAGATAATTTAATGAGCATTGAAATGGTGCGGCTCATAATGGCATCGGATTTAGGCACTGAGACTTTGGTGTAGTCAGGCTTGTCAGCAATTAAAGTAATTGGCAGCGCCGCAGGGGATTTAAGTTCTTGAATATGCTTCCAGTTTGTTAAGTAGTGCCAGTTATTGACATACCAGTAAAAGCATCCATCAACACCATTTTCAGCTAATTTTTGGTTGATCTCTATGGTGCGCGCTTCGGTGGGCAACATAAAGGTTAAAAAGCCTGCTGAATCGCCTTCGGGATCCGGGATTTCGCGAAAACTCACTTCACTAATATCCCCCATGGCTTCTTTAATCAATGCCTTATTGGTACGCTGAATATCAATGATTTTATCCAGTTTACGCAACTGGGCGAGACCCATTGCCGAATTCATTTCTGAGATCCTAAAATTAAGGCCCATAATGGGATGAGATTCCGCTCCGCGGTCATTACCCACATGATCATGACCATGATCGGAGAACATGTGAGCATGATCATAGATACCAGTTTGATTGGTGATCACGGCGCCGCCTTCACCACAAGTGATGGTTTTAACGGAATCAAATGAGTAACAACCGACATCACCGATAGTGCCTAAGGCTTGGCCTTTATAGCTGCCGCCAATAGCTTGACAAGCATCTTCTAAAATCAGCAAATTATGTTTTTCACAAACGGCTTTAATTTCATCCATTTTTGCCATAGAGCCACACATGTGGACTAAGTTAATGGCTTTGGTTCTCGGTGTGATTGCAGCCTCAATGCCTTCAGGTGATAAACATAAGGTTTCATCGATTTCAGCAAAAACAGGGATGGCGCCAGCCATGAACACGGCCTCAACGGAAGCGACAAAAGTAAAAGGGGGCACGATGACTTCATCACCCGCGCCAATGCCAGCAGCGGCCATGGCCGTTTGCAACGCGGCAGTACCGCTTGACACCAGATGCGCATGCTTAACATTCATTTTTTCGCATAGAAGCTGCTCCATTTCTCTGGTTTTCCAACGATCATTGCGCATATGATCGAAGTTATAACGGAAAGTAAAACCATTTTCCATGACGTCTGCGACTTCCTGTTTTTCTTCAGGACCAAATAATTCAAAACCAGGCATGTGGATTTCCTTAGAATGCGTTGTGCTGAGTTAACATTTCAAAATAATGTTCGGATTATAACTGTGATAAGGGAAAAAGAGCGAGTATTCTTCTTCAATATTGGACTAATAGGGATAATTTTATTGGAAGAAAATGAAAAAAAGGGGAGAATGATAAGTAATGATGACATTTTGCTATCATTCATCCTTCAATCGGGCCTTATTCCGTTTAGCCGGAGTGGTTATCTTCGTTAACAGTCACATCTAAGTCTGATAACAAACCATTTTCGATACTGTAAATCCATCCGTGAATGGCCAGTTCTTGCCCGCGGTGCCAAGCATCTTGCACTATGGTGGTGGCAGTGACATTGCCTACTTGCTCAATGACATTGAGTTCGCAGAGGCGATCAAATTGGGCGTTCTCATCTAAACGGGATAAGGTGGCTTTTTGATTTTTGTACAAGCTACGAATAGGATGCAACCAGTTATCGATGAGCCCTAACCTGTCTGAGCCCATTGCGGCTTTGACACCGCCACAACCGTAGTGTCCAACAACCATAATGTGTTTGACTTTGAGCACTTCGACGGCATATTGCAGTACCGATAAACAGTTTATATCACTGTGCATCACCATGTTGGCGATATTGCGGTGAACAAAGACTTCACCGGGCATTAAATCAATGATTTGATTCGAAGGCACACGGCTATCGCTGCAGCCTATCCATAAATATTCTGGGTGTTGTTGAATGGCTAATTGCTCAAAAAATTGGGGATCTTCTTTAACGATACGATCGGCCCAGCGGCGGTTATTATCAAATAAAGGCTTAAGTAGCTTCATTGTATTTCACTCTTTATATTAATCTTGTCATCATTTTAGCATTCTTTATTTTAAAGCTGGTCTATACAGTTTAATCAAGTCGGCTGCTTTTTTATTATTCAGGTGGTGGCGCAACACGTAATACATACTCTTGCACTAATGGTTTAAGCCGAGGCAGTAATGCTTGTTTTAATTGAATATTACTTTGTTTAATCATGTGGGTTAGATGTTCAAGTTCAAATTGCGCCAGCAAGTCTTTGGCAATGGGGTAATAGCTCAAATGCCATGGCTCTGGGCTTACTCCACTTAATCCGGCTTGATAAGGACGATAAAAACCGTAGTCTTTTGCATGGGCGTCTAGCCATTTCGAAAGGGAATGACAAGGCCCGGTTTCATGATACTCACTGTCAATAAGCTGTAATTGTTTTGCTGTTATTGCCAAGCTATCAAACACATCTAAATCCGTTCCCCAGTGATGGCGAGATGTGCCTGGAAGAGCCGACCAAAGGAGAATTAAATCAATTAGCTCGTTATCTGTCTTACCTTGGATATTGACGACGTGATTCCTATGATCTAAAAGTGGCCGTCTTCCCTTTGCCTTTTGATCCCAAATGGCTTGCTGAGCATGGAAATCTCGAAAAGTAGAGCAAGGGGTGATGTGAATGCCATCACGCTTAGCGGCTTTTTGCATGCGCATGAAAGCTGCTAAGGTGTTGGCTTCTAAGAGCCCGTTGCCAAAGGGTTTAAGGTGTTCTTGGCTCAGGCCAAGGAGAACCTTATGTGATCTTAGCACAAGAGATTTTCCAAAATCTTTTCATAACATAAGGCGAGCTGTTCAAGATCGTCGATATTAACACTTTCATTAACCTTATGAATGGTGGCATTAACCGGGCCTAATTCAATGACTTGAGCCCCCGTTGGTGCAATAAATCTGCCATCAGATGTGCCACCACTGGTTTGTGGATCGGTGTCAATTCCCGTGGTTTGTTTGATGGCATCTCGAGTAGCATCAAGTAGTGGTCCGTTGTCAGTTAAAAAGGGCAGGCCATTAAAAATCCAATCGATGTCATAATCAAGCTGATGTTTATCCAATAATGCGATGACGCGTTCAATTAATTTTTCAGCTGTGACTTCCGTTGAATAACGAAAGTTAAACATGACGTTGAGATCCCCAGGGATCACATTTGATGCACCGGTTCCGCCGTTGATATTTGCAATTTGAAAACTGGTTGGCGGAAAGAAATCATTGCCTTGGTCCCAAACAATATTGCTTAGTTCAGTCAGTGCGGGAGCGGCTTTATGGATTGGATTCTCTGCAAGGTGAGGGTAGGCGACATGACCTTGTATCCCTTTGACGACTAAATTTCCTGTTAAACTGCCACGGCGACCGTTTTTGACAATATCGCCCAATTTGTGGGTTGATGAAGGTTCACCGACTAATGACCAAGTAATTTTTTCATTACGTGCTTCTAGGGTATCGATAACACGGGTAGTGCCATTGATAAAAGGGCCTTCTTCATCACTGGTGATTAAAAAAGCAATAGAGCCTTTATGGTCGGGGTGTTTAGCCACAAAACGTTCAGTAGCGACCACCATGGCGGCCAATGAGCCTTTCATATCAGCAGCGCCGCGGCCATAGAGATAATTATCGATGACTGTAGGTTCGAAAGGTGGGGTATGCCAGCGATTCAAATCGCCTGTAGGCACAACATCGGTATGGCCTGCAAAACAAAAAACAGGCGCTTGATTGCCACGGCGAGCCCACATATTGGTGGTATCTTCAAAGATCATTGACTCAATATTAAAATTGCATGTTTTAAGTCTATCGCCTATTAGTTGCTGACAGCCTTCGTCTAAGGGAGTGACCGAAGGACGAGCAATTAATGTTTTCGCTAGGGCTAAGACTTCACGTTGTGAGGCTAAATCTTGTGGATGACTCATAGGTTAAACCAAGCCTTATAGTCTGCTTCTTTAAACCCAAGTAAAATCTTGTCTTGTCCAAGTAAGATAGGGCGTTTAATGAGGGTGGGAGTGGCCAACATGAGGTCGATAGCTTTTTGCTGATCGATGTCCTGTTTATCCGCTTCAGGTAATCCGCGAAAACTGGTACTACGCTTATTTAATAACAGGTTCCAGTCGATGAGGTTAGTCCAATGTTCAAGTTGTTCGCGGGTTAAACCATCTTGCCTAAAATCATGGAATGGTACGGTTAATGTGTTTGCATCGATAAATTTACGGGCTTTTCGTACCGTATCACAATTTTTAATGCCAAATAATGTCAAGGTAGTGACTCCAAAATAGTAAAGATAATGCCGTTATGGTATGACCTATTGTGGCATTCTCATATGACGGACTCAAGAGTAAAACCTGCGTATTACAAGTTAAGGGTTAGAGTATGGCTGAAAATATCACATCTTTTCCTGCTTCTATTTGCCCATGGCGTTTTTCTAACCCTTGGATATCTTCCATATTGGCTAACAATACTGGAGTGAGGACACTGTCGGCATGTTGTTTAAGGTAGGCTAAATCAAATGTGATAATCGGATCGCCGCTTTTGACTTCTTGGCCTTCTTCGGCCAAACGTTTAAAGCCCGCGCCTCTGAGTTCTACTGTGCCGATCCCAAAATGAACAAAAATTTCTAATCCGTGGGGAGACTCAATACTAAAAGCGTGATTAGTTTCAAAAATCTTTCCTATTACTCCATCAATAGGCGATAATATCGTGTCTCCTTTAGGATCGATTGCAATCCCATTGCCAACAATTTTTTCAGAAAAAACCGGATCGGGTACGGTTTCGATGTCAACGATTTTCCCCGATATTGGGGCGTATATATCCACATTACCAGTGCGTGTGGTTTGCCCGGACACTAATCGCTTAATTCGGCTTAAAAATCCCATACATTACCTCTTAGCAACTTGGCTTGTTTGGTCTCTCCAAGTGATCTGAATTTTTTCAGGTACACTGGTGGGGAAGATCGTTCTTGTTCTTGTTATTTTTTCATTGTTATTATTGTAGTCAGTTGAGACTATCATTATCTATTTTCATGTGCCATGACAAAATAACATCAGCGTTAGTCGGTACTCTAGTATTTCACTATTGTATTTTTATTGTTGGATAATACAGACTGCAAACACCAATATATTAACATTTATTCAAACTTTTTTGCGTTCTTAAAAATAGTTTAATCTCTCAAACGGGCTTGGTTATGAATATAGTCATGCAGGGATTTGATGGTGTTCATACTGAGGGATTCTTGGGCCAAAGACTGACAAGCTTGATAGCTTATTTTACTCAGTGCAGATTTAACCTCTAATATAGCTGGAAGGTTGACACTTAATTCATCCACCCCCATGCCGATGAGCAATGGGGCAATACGGGGATCGCTGGCTAATTCACCACAAAGACTAACAGGCGTTTGTTGGGCGTGGGCTGTTGAAAGGATCAGGCGAATGAAACTCAATATGGCAGGCGATAATGAAGGGTAGTCTTTGGTTAATTGAGGGTTACCTCTGTCGGCAGCCATAGCATATTGCGTTAAGTCATTGGTTCCAATGCTAATAAAATCTAATTTAGGTAACATAGAGGCTAAATTCATCACTGCAGCGGGGGTTTCAACGACAATACCGATACTTAATTGTCCAAAATTAGTATGATTTTTCTTCATCTGTGCTTTACATTTTTTTATTATTTCCAATAACTTATTGAGCTCTTCTATTTGATTTATCATGGGAAACATGAGACGAACTGGCCCATATTGAGCGGCTCTCAATACGGCACGAATTTGTGGGTACAGTAAGTTTGAGTGAGCCAAGGTGTAGCGGATCCCTCTTAGCCCTAGAGCTGGATTGTCCTCGGCAGTATTATTGAGAAAAGGCAGTGATTTTTCTGCACCAATGTCTAAGGTGCGAATGGTTAATATTTTACCCTTTAATAAGTGGACGATGTCACTATAGAGTCGGTATTGTTTATCTTCATTGGGCACACTTTGCGTGTTCATTAGCATAAACTCGGTTCGAAAGAGTCCTATGCCTTCCACATCCATTTCATTCATGTGTGTTGTTTCATTAATGGAGCCCATATTGATAAATAAGGGAATGTGATAACCCTCTTTTGTTTGTGTTTTTCTGTGTTTAAATTTGAGTAGTTGTTTTTTCTGTTTGTGGTTGTCTTGTTGTAGTTGTTTAAGCCTGTTTACTGTGCTCTTTCTGGGAGCCGTATAAAGTTTACCTGTTAATGCATCGAGTGCTAGAGGTTGTTGGTTGGTGATGTTGGCTTGTTCAAAAGGACAATCAAATAGCGCGGGGATCCCTGCATTTCGAGCAAGAATCGCGGTGTGGCTGGTTATTCCGCCTGTTTTGAGCACTAATGCGGTAATATATTTGAGGGGTAACATTGAAAATTCAGCTGGCGTAATATCGCTGGCCAGTAAGATCGTGGGTCGGTCAATTTTACTCAGTTCTATGCTATGTGCACCATTGATTTGATCGATCAGACGACGGGCTAATGACAGAATATCTTGAGATCGGTTTGCAAGGTAATGATTATCTAATGCATTCATTTCGGCAGCTTGATAGGAAAAAATACGCTCTACTGCGACGGCTGCGCAAAGTTGAAACCGCTCTATTTCACTGCAAATGCTATGGATTAATTCTTCGTCGTCCAATAAGAGTAAATCTGCTTCAATTAACTTGTAGTTTTCAGATTGGCTTGAAAGGCGATTTAAATGCTGTATTAATTGATTTTTCTTATCATTGATGATGCTAATTAGGTTTGCTTTTTCTTGTTCGACTTTATCGAGTGGCAATAAGTGGTAATCGTGCCTTTCAGGGTGTAAATGTAAATGTAAGGCTTCACCAAAGGCAATGCCTGGAGAAACTACGATACCAGATAGAGGCATAACTGAACTCCTAGTTAAGCTTTAAAAGTAGGTTAGCAATATCCGTGACGGCTAATTGGGCATTTTCTCCCTCAGTGATCACTGTTACTTGCGCTCCTTGATATAAACCTAATGTTTGTAATTTAAATAAACTCTTTGCGCTTGCTTGTTTTCCTTGGCACTCAATGAAGATATCGCATGCATAACTTTTTGCTTGCTTAACCAATAAAGCCGCTGGACGAGTATGCAGTCCATGTTGGGCTGAAATGATCACAGATTTTGAGTATTGCATGATTAAGGCCTTTTTTCTCAATGCATAGGAGCTAGCATACGATATAACGAGCAGATTGATAATTGCTTTATGGTGTCAATGATTCATAACTGGGTTATTTAGATGTTGCGAGTATGGCGTTTTCTTCATTATTAACGAGGGCTTGTGCATTAATAATGTGATAGTTGTTTTTTTCAATGAACTTAGGGTATGTTTAAAATCATGGCTTTTGACTAAGATATAATCTGTTTCAAAGGTCGAAATAGCCAAAATACTGATTTCTTCTTTGGCTAAAATTCCAGACACTTTGGATAACAATCCGGTCATCGAAAAGCCTAACGGACCAATCACTTCTAGGCAGCGCCAGTCTGGCTCCGAATCTTGGCTATTAATGGAGAGGCACTCTGGCGTAACAATGGATATTTCATCCTTTGTTTTTCCGATGAAATAAATATCTTGTGCAAAGACTTTTTCTGGAATGGACTTATTTGGATCAAGGCTATGAATACAAAAGGTTTCTTCATGTATTGCTAATGTCATTTTTGGCATTGTAATGATATAACCTCATGTTTATGAATGGGGTGAATTGAACATGTTCAAATCTTGGTGTCTCGTATATCCAGTATCAATAATAGCACTCGTATTGCATGCATAGGTTAAAGAGAGAGGAATCGTTTGTTTTTTATAATGAAGTCCTTATTTTTTTTCGTTAGTATAACGGTTAATAATAAGATGAAGATCAGCTGTTAACCATTGGAATGGATTATGATACTAAGCACGCCCGTTGTTACTTCTCAGGATATTTTACTTAAATTATGTCATTCTGTATCACATATATTGTCGAGGACGACAAGCACGGCTATCACGCATGCTGGCATGGTGCAAACCATTACTCGTACGTGTTTAAAGCCAGATTTAGGTTGTTTTTCTATTTTTGATGGTGGATTCTCAGGATTAGTGGTCATTAATTTTTCCTCATCCTCTGCCATCGAGATTTATCGGGCTTATATGATGCAAATGGGCATGCCAGAGTCTGATTTGGCTTTTTCTCACACTCAAGATGAGGTGGCGAATGTAATGGGTGAATTGATGAATCAAATTATTGGTGATTTTACCAATAAAGTCAGTCAGGAGTTACAATCATCTATTAGCCAAAGTCAGCCTAAAATGCTCACGATTAGCAAAGAAATTACCTTATCGGTCGACACGAACTTAACCGAAGCGGTCAGCCGTCGAGTGGCTTTTAAAACCGAAGGTAATCATAGTTTTTACCTTGAATTTGCCATGGATAAAACGGAATTTATTTCACTTAACACTATCAAGGATGACAAAGAGCAAGATCCTGATAAGTTGTTGGAAGTGCATGGCACGCAAAAAGTTGAAGCCCGTGAGCAGGTTAAAGTGACAAATAATCAGTCATCGACTAAAGTCGATGAAGCAGATGCACTATTAAATTCGTTGGGCTTATAACCATCCCTTACCTCATTTATACCCGTGATACTTGAAGATGCATGTTTTCAGAGCCTGTAAAAGTGCCTAATTCAAGGCGTATTATTGCAAGAATGCTTATTGCCTTTTAAGGTGATGCAACGCAGAAGTAGGTGATTTTACAGGCTCCCAAAGGGCTGGTTTAAAAGCCTTTTATACTGCGTTATTGAACATCAGCTTAGAATGACTAGGCACGCTGTTCAAAGCCTTGCCTAAAAGGCTTTTGCATCTTCAAGTATCACGGGTATAAGCCAATTGAACAGAGAAGGGAGATTGTGTGTCTGATTTTCTCTCTTCTTTTATTGGCAAGTTTGGCCATTTGAGGTGGGATTGACTTGCGTATTGCTCACTTTACTCCTATGATCCCTCGGTTTTTTCTCTACGGTAGCCTAACATGTTAAATGCTTCACTTTCTCCCCATTCTAATCAATTGGTGATCGATATCCTTGATCTTGTTTTAACGCAAGGAAAACCACTGGATCGTGCTTATTCTTTGCAATTTTCAGGGGTGACGCTGCAACCTTCAGAGCAAGGGCGGATCACCTATGTGGTAGGGGATATTTTAAGGAGGCTTAATTTATACTGTTATCTATCCGATGTTAAAACAGATGAAGTGGCCAGATTAGGGACAAGACTGTTAAATACTTGGCACGTTTTTCATCAATTACCCTTGCCTAAAATGCAATACTCCTTACCCATTGATGAAGCGGAATTAGCGAAACGAGTCGCAATAGCCAAAGAAAATCAGGCGTTATGGGATGGTTGTCCTGAATGGCTAGACTCCTTAGGTGCTGCTCAGCTAGGAGATAAATGGCCACAAGAGCGTGCGGCATTATATCAAGCGGCGAAACGTTTTTTACGGACAAATACCCTGAAAACCGATAAAACAACATTGCGTAAAGTCCTTGCTAAAGAGCGGGTGGACACCTTGGAAGTCGAGGGCGTTAACACTGCGCTTGAAGTGACATCTGATTCAGCCCTTTTTAGAACTGATGCGTTTAAATCAGGCTTATTTGAACAGCAAGATGCAGGGTCGCAATTAGTTGCAGCAGCATTAGATGCTAAACCTGGTATGCGAGTGATTGACGCCTGTGCGGGGGCTGGCGGTAAAACACTGTCTATTGCGGCTCAAATGCAAGGTAAAGGCCGTTTACTTGCCATGGATGTTGAGCAATGGAAGCTGGATAATTTAAAGCAAAGGGCTAGACGAGCTGGGGCTCACAATGTCGAAACCCGTATCATTGCCAGCAGTAAAACCATTAAGCGGCTTAAATTAACGGCCGATAGGGTGTTACTTGATGTGCCTTGCTCTGGCTTAGGTGTGTTAAAACGTAATCCTGATACTAAGTGGCGAGATGCGGCAGAGCGTTTACCTGTTCTTGTTGCGCTGCAAAAGCATATCTTGCAAAGCTACAGTCGAATGGTGAAAGTGGAGGGGATTTTGGTTTACGCCACATGCTCCATTATGCCAGAAGAAAATCGTGGGCAAGTGGATGCATTTCTTGCCAAGAACCCTCACTTTGAGTTGATTGAAGATGAAACGATTAGTCCTGCAGAAACAGGTTTTGATGGTTTTTATTTAGCGAAACTTAAACGTGTGGCCGAGGCTTAGTTTGATGTTGATAGCGTTTTTTAACAGCCGCTATCGACGCCATGTTAAGTCAAAGACAAGGCGATATTGATTGAATGTTGTGCAGTCAATAATGGAGTGATTGTTCATCTTATACCATCGCTAACTTTTTGTTAGCAATGCAGCTAAAAAGGAGGTTTGAGTGTGACTTTGGAGGATGCCAATTCTATTACTCTTGGATTTTACCTACGAGCAACACGGGGGCGGCGTCTAAATCATCTGCATTCATCATACTGGCAATACGTTCAATGGATGAAAGTAGTTGGCTTTGCTCCCACTCATCCAGGTTTTGGTATCGCTTGATAAAGTGATCTTGTAAAGGTTTAGGGGCGTCATCAAGAATAGCTTGACCGCTGTCACTTAAATATAAATGCACTTTTCGTTTATCGCTTTCACTGCGCTGTCTGTTGACTAAACCGCGGCTTTCTAAGCGATTAATGATGGTGGTGACCGTTGCTGCACTCAAGGTAATTTCTTGTGCAACTTGTTTGGCAAGGGGGGCATCAAGTTGTGCAATTTTTTGCATGACCATGAGTTGTGGACCCGTTAATCCCGATTGCTTATTAAGCTGGCGAGAATGGAGATCAATGGCGCGAATAACGCGTCGTAGCGAGATGAGTAATTGTTCGTATTTTTCCATCATAACTCCTACTTAATTGAGGGTCGCAGCATACTTGAAAATGAGTTTTTTTGAAATATCAATTTTTAGATTTTTAATCTAACGAAAAGTGAATATCGATGCATTTTTATCTTTTAAGATATTGATGAACTGCCGATATTCACTTTATTGATTGCTGACTGTTACTTTAGTGCGATTGGCTTCACATTAAAAGTCGAACGTTCTGGCAACAGAGACCACAAAACGTGCATCAGCGGTATCAACGTTCATGCTGGTATCTTCAGCTGAAACGGTTAAGTCAAATGACTTAATATTAGTCATATAGGCAATACGGTAATGGTTATAGGCACGGTTTTCATCCCAAGCCCATTTCTGAATATCGCCAGAGGTTGAACGATCGAAGCTAAAGCGAATATCATGGCCTTCAGCGAGGGTAAAGGTATGAGCTATCATGCCAATGTAATGACTGCCACTGTATCCAAAATAATCCCAAGTATACCAAAAGTTTAGTTCACTGTGACCTATTGATGAGTCATAACCAAATTTAGTGTAAAGCTCAGGGTAGTTGTAGTCGCTCGAAGCGTCATCACCATGGTAAGTATAATAGGCAAGACCTGCGTCTAAACTGAACTTGTCAGTGAGCTGAAAATAGTTTCCAGCATAGGCATCAAGTTCTAACCAAGTGTCGTCACCACTGCCAAAATCCACATTTGAGGTGAAGGCGCCAACGTACCAGCCAGCATCTGCCGCATAATCAAGGCTGGCTTGTAAGGCAGGGTTATTTTGAGTTTGGCTCACACCGTTAAACATATAGTCAGACGTTGCAGTAACGGTTGAAGACAGCGCTGCATAAGCACTTGAGGTTGATGCTAATAAGGCTGTGGTTGAAAGCATTAAAAGCGTTTTACTTATTGTTGTTTTTAGGTTGTTTGTCATTTTATTTTTATCATCTATTTTGAGTGGAAATAATGTCATGCCGACAGTTCAATACAGGTTCGTTATCCTGTATTGAACTGAACACTTAATTTTTATAATTACTTTTTATGATTAATTGTTATTATTGTTTTTTATTAATTTGTTGTTAGTGGCTTACGAATACTAAGGCCTTTAGTGTAATGCTGGTGGAGCATATAAAGGGTGCAACTGAAAAACAGTGCAATATTTAAGGCGCCAATCCATTCAATTTCTAAGAAATTAAGTTGGAACAATAACGTGAGCCCTGACATTAGAACTAGGTTGGCAATAAAGTATTTCCATTTACCTAAACGTTCAACGGTGAGGTTTAAGTTATCGGTATATAAGCGGATCAAAGAATCGAGAGAGTTGATCACAAAAGTAATGCCGACAACCACCATGGCAAGATTATAAAAACCAGTGGTATCTAGGCCATGAGTACTGTAGTAGTAAAGCACGGTAAACCAAATCGCAATGGGGATAGACGGGAATATCATCATGGCGCCCAATACTTGATAGGCTTTTAACCCACCGACAAAGCGTGAGGTAAATTGACCAATCATGATACTCCAAGCAAACCACCAAAGTAGATAAAATTCATGGTAATCATTAAGTGGTAATACGAAATGGTTCAGGTTAGTAAAATAGCCGCCAATTAAACCAAAGGTGCTAAAGAACTCTCCAACACTGGATTCTGGCGATAAAAATGCACCTGCCCACATGATGGCAATTAAGCTTAAAAACAACCAAGTACTGCCTAAACTTAAAATACGCACATACTTAAGACTGATACTGGAATAAACGGCTGCAGCAATCACGGCAAAGACAATTAAATAGAATGTCGCAACGATAGTACTGCCATCGCCTACTTCAGGTAAATACCAAGGTAGGTTTGATAATAATAAATACGCGGTAAAGGCACAGGTACCAATAATAACGACATTATTAATAAATTTAACCCAAGCTATTTCAAAGAATTTCACTTTAGGCTCAATGACACAAAAATAGAAGCAAGTGAGAAAGTAAAATCCCCAAATCAGGCATCCCCAAAAGCCAAATTCAATGGCCAGTGGATTCGTAAAACCGTATTCCGGGCTGGCTGCCACATCTGCGTACCCAGCAAACTCAGTGAGTGGGAACATGATTAAGCCCACATCTAAGCCCGATGTGAATAAGATCGCAATAAAAGTGAAGGTGCTAACGGGGTTCGTGCCGACACATTTTACATTGCCCCAGCGATATAGCACAAAAACAATGGCGATGAGGGTAAAAATAATGCCCATTGATAACCAAAGCGTCATTTTAGCCTCCTTTTTTGGACAAGTTGAAGTAATATCAAGTGTGATCCTTTGTTTGTTATTAATTAGTGGTCATTCAATATCAAATGATATCCTTCTATACCCAAACGACCTGACTGCATAATTTAAGGTCGCTTGGGTATAGAAGTGAGTTAACCTTATCTTGACTTTGCATTATTCAAAGCCAGACAACATAAATGTTAACTGCTGAAAATTGTGGTTAATGCCAAGCCTATCTGAAGCACATATCAAATGTGTTCAACGGGCTTGGCGTGTAAAATCATTATTTTTATTATTATGATTAGTGTGCGTTTGTATTCCTTTTTGGTGTGTGAGTGCGTTGCTGCGTTAACTTATCGGCAAGAATAACCTTGTGGTTTTCAGCCTTTAGCGTAGGACGAGACAGTATCAAATCGGCTGCACGTTCAGCTAACATAATGGTTGGTGAGTTCAAGTTGCCATTGGGTATACTGGGAAAAATTGACGAATCGACGACGCGCAATCCTTGTAATCCATGAACTTTTGTACTGGGATCGACCACGGCCATGTCATCAACGCCCATTTTACAAGAGCAAGAAGGGTGGTAGGCACTTTCTACAGAGCTTCTCACAAAGGCATCAATTTCTTCGTCGGTTTGAATATGCAACCCTGGTTGAATTTCTTCGCCGCGGTAATCATCAAGAGCGGGTTGGTTAATGATTTCACGGGTTAGCCTGACGCAAGCTCTAAAGCCTTCAATGTCGTCTTGATGCTCAAGGTAATTAAACTGAATGCGGGGAGCGACCTTAGGATCTTTTGAGACTAAATCGACACTGCCACGGCTTTTGGGTTTATTATGGCCAATATGCACTTGAAACCCATGACCGGCAAAGGCTTCCTTACCGTCATAACGCATCGCGGCGGGTAAGAAATGATACTGAAGATCGGGCCATTCAAGGTTGGCCTTTGAGCGAATAAAGCCACAAGATTCAAAATGGTTAGTTGCGCCTAATCCACTCTTATTTAAAATCCAGCGTGTGCCGATAAATAGCTTATTTAAAGGGTCGAGTTTACCATTGAGTGAAATGGGTTTTAAGCACTTAAATTGAAAGTAAAACTCTAAGTGATCTTGTAAATTTTGCCCCACACCCGGTAAATCATGTACCAACTCGACGCCAGCTTGTTTCAGTGTGTTTGCATTGCCAATACCCGATAACTGTAAAATATGCGGTGAGCCAATGGAGCCTGCACTTAAGATCACTTCTTTTTGGCAAAAGATGTCTTGTATTTTGCCTTTGCGTTCAACACGGACGCCTTTAGCCTGTTTTCCTTCTAAGAGGACTTTATGCACTAAAGCATGGGTGATGACCGTCAAGTTACTGCGTTTCATGGCGGGGCGTAAATACGCGTTAGCCGTGGACCAACGTACGCCATTTTTAACCGTCATATGCATAGGGCCAAAACCTTCTTGCTGGGCCCCATTATAATCTGACGTGGCTAAATAGCCCGCATCCACACCGGCATCAACAAAGGCTTGATAAAGGGGGTTTTTCATTTCATTACCGTTATTCACGGCAAGGGGACCAGAATCCCCTCGATAATCATTCCCACCAAAGGCCCAAGTCTCGGCTTTTTTAAAATACGGTAGGCAATGGGCGTAATCCCAATCCGTTGCGCCAAGTTGCTGCCACTCATCAAAATCTCTAGCATGGCCACGAACATAAACCATACCATTAATGGATGAGGAACCCCCTAAGACTTTACCACGCGGGCAATGCATTTGACGGTTATCCAAAAAGGGTTCGGGCTCGGTTTCAAATTGCCATGCGTATTTGGCGGTATTCATTGGAATGGACAAGGCAGTCGGCATTTGGATAAAAATGCTTTTGTCACTGCCACCGGTTTCCAATAGTAGTACTTGATTGCTGGGATCTTCCGATAATCGATTGGCTAATACACATCCTGCTGAGCCTGCGCCAACAATAATATAGTCGTAATGGTGTTGATTATTTGAGCCTATCAAAACGGATCCTTAAAATGGACTTTCTAGGGATTGTAATCCCACATAAATGGCTTTTGTTTGGGTGTAATGTTTCAGGGTTTCAGTGCCATTTTCACGGCCGATCCCCGATAACTTATAACCGCCAACAGGCATTTCTGCAGGCGAAGCCCCATAGGCGTTTATCCAACAAATCCCTGCTTGCAATTGATGAATAACGCGATGAGCCCGTGTAATGTCTTGAGTAAAGACACCTGCGGCTAAGCCCATTTCGGTATCGTTTGCGCGTTCGATGACATTATCTTCGTCTTTGAAGGTCAGTACTGACATGACTGGGCCAAAAATTTCTTCACGACAAATGGTCATGTCATCTTGGCAGTCGGTGAAAATGGTAGGGGCAACGAAATAGCCATTTTTGGCATTGTCAGGGTGTAATGAATGCCCACCTGTGAGTAAGGTTGCGCCTTCTTCAATCCCTTTATTGATATAGCCTAAGACCTTTTCTTGATGATCTTTTGAAATCAGTGCGCCAAAATTGGTGGCGGGATCCATAGGATCGCCACAAATAATATTGTCATTGGTTCTCTGTTTGAGCTTTTCAATGAATTGGGGGTAGATATTGTCGTGTACGAATACCCGTGTGCCATTGGTACAAATTTCGCCTTGGGTATAAAAGTTACCTAACATGGCTGCTGAAACGGCATTATCAAGATCCGCATCATCAAAGATAATCAGTGGCGATTTGCCGCCTAATTCCATGGTGACACTTTTTAGATTACTGGCCGCTGAGGCCATGACTTTTTTACCGGTACCCACTTCACCCGTAAAAGAGACTTTAGCAATATCGGGGTGGCTGGTAAGCCATTGTCCGACTTTACCATCGCCTAATACGACGTTAAAGACACCATTGGGCAATCCGGCTTGAGTGAAAATTTCTGCGAGCTTTAATGCGCCTAAGGGGGTTTCTTCTGACGGTTTGAAAATCATAGCATTACCGGCGGCAAGTGCAGGTGCTGATTTCCAACAGGCGATTTGTAAGGGATAATTCCATGCGCCAATGCCAGCACAAATACCGAGAGGTTCTGGGCGGGTGTAATAAAAATCGCCACCGACTTGTTGCTGAGTGCCTTCTAAGCCTGCGGCAATATTGGCAAAGAACTCAATGGAGTCTGCACCAGTGACAATATCAACCACACTGGCTTCTTGCCAAGGTTTACCTGTGTCTTTAACTTCAATTTCGGCTAATGTGTCGTTATGTTCACGTAATAAGCTGACCGCTTTAAGCAGAATGCGATTTCGCTCAATCATGCTCATTTTCGACCAAATGGCAAAGCCTCTCTTCGCGCTGTCTATAGCGGCTTGTTGGACTTTCTCATCACTGGTATCGATATGATAAATGATGTCACCCGTTGCGGGGTTGGTGACGGCAATGGGATTACTGTTATCGCTGGCTAAATATTGACCGTCAATGTAACTGTAATAATGCGGTAAGGTCATGATGCGCTCCGTACGACATGAAAGGAGTGTGAGTCAATGGCATAATTGACATAATGAGCCATTTTGGATTTAAAAAAGGCGGGTAATAAAATCAATAACCGACTTAATGTTTTTTTTTCGTTATAAAAAAAAGTGTTAAAGCTAAATATTAAAAATGCAGGCTTGTTTATGTAACTAAAGTTAATGGCCGAGACAAGCGTTGCATTTTGCTTTACATCAGGTGTCCACTTTTTACTATAAGTAATAGTTAAAACGGGATTTGTATTAATTGTTTCATTTATGTTTTTTATCTGTTGCTTTTGTCGCAGTTTTTTTGATGTAAATGGCATAAACAACTTAACTAAAAAAATGGCAAACAACGCCACTGAGCCCTTTTAATGGAGCCGTATATTAATACTTAGAGTTCAAACTATCAACAAAAATAAAAGTCTTTGTCTAGGCCAAATGGAGTCATATGCATAAGCATTTCTTCTTTTAATAATGTTAACTTACTGGTTAGTATTGATTTAAGTTAATTTTGGAAATAGTTAGATGTGAAATTATTATTCAAATGTTTGTTTGAAATATAAGCTCTAAATAGGGTAGCTTTTACTACAAAAAGCCAAATTTAACGGTTTATTGAGCGGTGTGGTGACCGCCTTTTTGTAAAAAAATCGATAAATAAACGTGTCTATTACTAGGGGCTATCACTAGCGTTAAACGGAAAAACAAGACAAACGTAAAATGGGTATAGCAGAAAGAAAACAGAGTAACCTAAAGCCATTCGCTTAAGGTTACTCTGTGTGCGTTTAAGGTGTTTGTTTATTCTCGGGTGCTGTCGTTGATATGAACGCTGAGGTTAAAATTGATTCATGGTATTGTCTTTACCAGAGGCTTTCAGTGCCTGATCCCCTGAGAAATACTCTTTATGATCATCGCCCATGTCAGAGCCCGCCATGTTTTGATGTTTAACACAGGCAATGCCTTGACGAATTTCTTTGCGCTGCACATTCGCCACATAGCCCAACATGCCCATGTCACCGAAATAGTCTTTGGCTAAATTATCCGTCGATAGCGCCGCAGTATGGTACGTCGGTAAGGTGATCAAATGGTGGAAAATCCCCGCTTCACGTGCCGCGTCGGCTTGGAAAGTGCGAATTTTTTCATCGGCTTGCTGTGCTAATTCACTGCTGTCATATTCCACATTCATCAAATCAGCACGCTCATAGGCACTCATGTCTTGACCCGTCGCTTTCATGGCGTCAAACACTTGTTGGCGGAAATTAAGCGTCCAATTGAATGAGGGTGAGTTATTGTAAACCAATTTGGCATTAGGGACGGTTTGGCGAATGGCATTGACCATGGCCCCAATTTGTGCCACATGGGGCTTTTCGGTTTCAATCCACAATAAATCGGCGCCATTTTGAAGAGAGGTAATGCAATCGAGCACGCACCTTTCTTCTCCTGTACCTTGTCTAAATTTAAATAAGCCATTGGGTAAACGATGGGGTTTGACGAGCTTACCTTGTTGCTTAAAGACAATATCACCATTACTGATGTCATCGAGGCTGACTTCTGTGGTTTCTAAGAAGGCATTATATTGCTCACCTAAGTCACCGGGGGTGTTGGTGACGGCAATTTTTTGCGTCAGGCCTGCACCCAATGAATCGGTACGGGCGACAATGACACCATTGTCAATGCCAAGCTCTAAGAAGGCATAACGCACGGCATTAATTTTGGCGAGAAATTCTACATGGGGCACAGTGACTTTACCGTCTTGATGACCGCATTGTTTAACATCAGAGACTTGATTTTCAAGTTGAATGCAGCAAGCGCCTGCTTCGATCATCTGTTTTGCCATTAAATAGGTGGCTTCTTCATTACCAAAGCCTGCATCGATATCGGCAATAATGGGCACGACATGGGTTTCGAAATTATCGATTTTAGCTTGTATGGCTTGCTTTTCATGGACTGGCGCCTTATCGAGCTGGCGAAATAGACCGCCTAATTCACGGGCATCCGCTTGACGCAAAAAGGTGTAGAGCTCTTTGATAAGTGACGCGACAGAGGTTTTTTCATGCATAGATTGATCTGGCAACGGGCCAAACTCAGAGCGCAGGGCGGCCACCATCCAGCCAGATAAATACAAATAACGTCGCTTAGTGGTTAATAAGTGCTTTTTAATGGAGATCATTTTTTGTTGGCCAATAAAACCATGCCAACAGCCTAAGGATTGCGTATATTGTGATGAGTCCGCGTCATAATTTGCCATGTCCTCACGCATGATGTCGGCGGTATATTGAGCAATATCCAAGCCGGTTTTGAATCGGTTTTGCAGTCTCATGCGGGCAACGGCATCGGCATTGATTGCGTTCCAGCTCGTTCCTTCAGCATTAATCAAGCTTGCAGCTTCATCTATCTGGTTTCTGTAGTTCGACATAATAATTCCTTTTTTAACAAATTGATTAGCAGCGTTTGATTACTCATCAAATAGTAGTAATATTACTCTAAATTAGTCTAATTTATAGTTTGTATTTTCGGTATTTATCTTATGAATATATCTCGTATTGATTTGAATTTGTTGGTTTATTTAAATGTTTTATTACGTGAGAAGAATGTTACTCGTGCGGCGGATCAACTGGGGATCAGTCAACCAGCAATGAGTAATGGATTGAAAAGACTAAGAACTTTATTTAATGATCCACTGCTTATTCGCACCAGCCAAGGGATGACGCCCACCGAGCGTGCAAAGGAGCTTGAACCCGCCATCCGCTCACTGCTTATTGAACTGGAAAAAGCAGTCCAACCGCGAGCGGATTTTGATGCTGCCAAGAGTCACCGCGTATTTAGGATCATGGCCAGTGATTATGCTGAAGCCACCTTATTGCCGCTATTAATTGCTCGCCTTCGCAATGAAGCGCCCAATATCATTTTGGATATCATGACCCCCAGTGATGTGAATTTTCCTGATGTAGAGCAAGGGACGGTGGATATGGTGATTAATCGCTTTGACAGTATTCCGCAATCCTTTCATCAAAAAGTATTATGGCGAGATGACTTTAGCTGTTTGATCAATAAAACCCATCCTGTGCTCAATGATTTTCATCTTGAAAGCTATTTAGAGGCGCACCATGTATGGGTCAGCAAAACGGGGATGGGCGTTGGCGTTGGCATGGATCCTGCTGATGTGCAACGCTTAGGTTGGGTTGATGAAGCCTTAACTCGTATTGGTAAAAAACGCCGTATTACCGTGTTTACTCGGCATTATCAAGCGGCCTGCTCCTTGGCTGAACGGCAAGATCTCATTGCCACTGTGCCCAGTAAAATGGCGCGCCTGCAACAGAGTAATCCTAAGGTGCTGATTGTTAAACCGCCGTTTGATATTCTGCCCATTGAGCTCACCATGGCTTGGAGCCCGCTACTTCAGCACAATCCCGGCCACCGCTGGATGCGAGAAATGCTCACCGAAACGGCTCATACTATTGATAAGGGGTAATTTTGTGGATGGCCATCCATAGGTGTGGCCTTCAAAGAGTCTAGTGATATTGAATTGCTGCCGCAGGCTTAAGGTCGTGAGTTTCACACTCACAGTGGGAGGATCTAGAATAGCGTCTAGCGATATTTGAGTTGAATTGCTGCCAGCAGGGTTAAGGTCGTGGATGCCCATCCACAGAAGGGGATCATAAACTAGCGTTTGGTCTTATTCATATTTGATATTCCATTGAGTGCCATAGCAGTAATGGTATTAATCGCTTCCAGCGGGTTTTGTGCAGATACCTCTGCTAGACGCTGTGAAGCCATCCATGGCCGCTTTACGGTTTCATCCTTGAAACCGAAACTAGCAGATGCATCTACACGGGATTGTTAAAGCAAAGACAAAAGCAAAGGGGACGTCTTCGAATTAGCTTTATGGGATAAAGTGTGAGCTATCTCTATGGTTTTATATTGGCTTAGTTTAAAAGTAAACATTATGTTTACATAAGTAACATTTGAGGGTATTTTGTTGGCTGTTTAGGCTTATAGCTTAGCTTGATTAATATTTACATTGCTTAACAATGGGTTAGTTGTGTGCTCTAGCTTAATGATTTGTTTTAAAAAAAGAGTAAGCAGTCTGGAAGATTATCCTGCTGCTGTTGAATAAGCTGTTAGCTGCCTACGAATGGAGAATCGATGAACGCGAAAGAAATTGGACGCAAAGCAGGCAGGGTACTCGAATTCTATTTACCTGATCACTGGATATTTAGATCACAGGAAGATCAAGAAGATTACGGTATTGATGGTGAAATTGAACTTGCTAATGAATCTGACAATGCAACAGGGTTTATCTTTAAGGCTCAAATTAAAGGCCAGAAAGCAGTTTCCATTATCGAAAATGGAACCACTGCATCTTTCAGTCTTAAGCTTGAAAGACTTAGATATTACATGCAAGAAGTAGAGATTCCGGTAATTCTGATTGTTGTGGACGTAACCACAAAAAAAATTTTTTGGAAAAGCCTACAGGATGATGCTCAACTTAGGGAAAGCATGAATTTGGCCTTGGACAATAGCCAGAAGAACATCGCTATTCACATCCCAGTAACCGATACACTACCTGAGAAGGATGAAGAACTGTTAGCGTCCGTCGAAGCCAATATGAACTGGTTGAGGGCAAGCGCACTAAGTAGAATGACCTCACCAATTGAGACCATGATAAAAAAGTCTCCTGATGTGCTTATTGCAGAAATGCTAGAAAAATCAAAGCAAACGAATTTTCATTTGTTTAGTGAGGCCTTTGAAAGGCTCTATGTAAGTGGTGAGTTCGATGCATTATTTGATAATGCTAAGGATGTCTTAAACTCTGCTACTGAAAAAGTAGAAACTAGATTTTGTGCAGGCCTCTATATAGAGCGCGTCTACTTACAAAAGGTAGATCCAAGGTCAGAAGAATATCAAAGATTATGCTTCAATTTGTATGTGTTACTTATAGAGCTGGTTAGAGAAAATAAAGCAAAAGAGTACATTCGTCTATATTCTGTACTATTGCTGCGAAGCATCAGATTAAAAATATCAGTCGATGCCGACTATCACTATTATCTGTCTGCAAAAATGTCAGAGAATGATGACTTAACTAAGTGGGTTGTCGATTTTTCAAGATCTCAAGTGGTGCTAAGGGCTGCAAAGGAAGTTGAGAAAGTTGTACATCTTATAAATAGAATTATCTTCTCAGGAAATAAGTACCTGTTGCTTGAAGCTCTACCTAGAATAGGAACTAAGGTTGCAGTATTTGCACATAGATTGTCTATGGATGGGCTGGATGAACAGTCGAATTACTTATATACATGGATGAAATTTTGTATCGATTTATCCATTGATCTTTCTAAAGAGTTGGATCAAGAGAATTTCATAGCTGAAATACTCGTTTTGAATTCAACCTTTAAGATAAACACCCCAGAAGCGGACTTTCATCTTGATGAGTCCTTTGAGTTATCCAAGCTCATTAAGAATGAATCTATAAAGACTAGTGTTACTGATACGATTGCTAAGATAAAAGCTGATATTAAGAAAAACAATGAAGATGCAACCCCAGAGGATGAGTTAAAGTTTTTTCGTGAAAGGGCAAAAGCTTTAGGGTTCAACTATGACGACCCTAAAGATGAAATGGGTCAGATAATAAAACAAGGACTTAAAGACTATAACCCTGAAAGAGTTATCAAGGATTGTGAGAATCTAATAGTATTCCCTTCTAGTGCGCAAGGAATCCCGGCTAGAATGCTAGGATTACCATCCGCAGCGATGAAGTGGGTGCATTGCATAAAAATGGGACATGCTATGGGAGGCTGGGATTTAGATAATATTTACAAGTCGCCTATTGAAGAATTCGGTTTCAAAAATCAGTATTGTAAAAGCTGTGAGCATAGAAACCCAAGGACTAGCGACTGGCATTGGAATAGTAAATGGCAAAATGAAGAGATGCAAAAACATAAAGAAATTATCACGAAAATTGACTCGATGTGATCAAAGTTAACAAGGCGCTGCTGCCGGACAAGTTTTCCGCTGCGCTCTAAACTTGCCGCAGAGCGCGGCGTTAGCCGTAAAGGAATATATGCCAGCACCTAGTGTAACAATTGCCGATATTGAAAGAGGAATATCTTTATATAACTCAGGCCATAGGCCATGGAGACAAACACTTAACTGTGTTGACTGGTTTATCATGTTTGACTCAAAGTTGTATCCTTTAAAATATACATATGCTTTGGCTGTAAATGAACCTCCGGCTGAATATACAACCAATCAGATGAAGTCAGCTATGAAAGGCGTGCAAATTTCATTTGTGAGCCTTAAAGAGCAACAAGAAGTATCGACTGACTTTGATAAATTAGTAATAGATTCGGTTAAAGATCCAATAGCTCGAAAAAACGTCTTATCGGTTCTAACCCAAAACCAGAAATCACCTTTACTTATCAAGCGAGCTATAAGAGAAACCCTGATGTTGTGGCTGAAGTTCTTGAGCGTGCTGCTGGTGTTTGTGAATGTTGTAATAAACCTGCTCCTTTCAAGAAATCGAAAGATAAAAGTCCTTACTTAGAAGTTCATCATATTATTTTCTTAGCTAAGGGCGGTGATGATACTGTAGAGAATGCCGAGGCTTTATGCCCAAATTGTCATCGACGCAAGCATTACGGCTAACAAGCTGTTAAACAAGGACAAAAACAGTTGGCTTTTGCTCCTTCGTTGCTTATTTTAGCCAACAATTTTTTGCCTCTTAGCGAGGCGTTAGTGCGTCAAGCGAAGCTTGATGCATCTTGCAGGGTGCAAGTCCCTGTCGGGTAAGGTTTAACCCACCACCCGT
>NZ_CANLKR010000028.1 GCF_947491715.1 uncultured Shewanella sp.
AAGTGAAACGCAATCGCGCCGATGGTAGTGTGGGGTCTCCCCATGTGAGAGTAGGTCATTTCCAGACGCCAAATAAAACACAGAGGCCACCCAATAGGGTGGCCTTTTTGTTTTGTCTGCTTTTTGGTAATGTCTCCTCACCCATGTGGGTCTACGACAATTGTTCCAGACATTGTCTGCATTCCCCACATCCTTTTGGGTTAACGCGGAGGGGGGACCGACAGGATGTTGGGAATGTCATTTATGCAGAATGCATTTAAATGGCCCCGCAGCTGGCCATGACAGGCGCCACTCTTTAAATGATAAGAGTGGCTTTTTTGTTTTGTATGCTTTTAAGGAGATATGGCGTTAAAATTGATACCTCAAAACGAGATTGTGAGTGTTTAATGCGGGGTTATGATCATAGTTATTCCAGTTGGACATGTGTTCAAATTGATAACCAATAGTCCAACTCTTGGTTGCATGGAACATAGCATTAGCACCTATGATAAATTGGAAATTACCGCCATAGTCCTTTGTATTAACATCGTTTTCACCGAAAACGGTTTTAGTGAGGTAGATCCCCCCACCTACCAGTGCGAAAGAGAATGATCCCACGTTGACACCCGGAGTTAAATAGAGGCTGAGACGTTCGCCTTTTTCATCATCGACTGATATTTGTCCAATTGTTGCACCCGCACCTAAAAAATAACGGTTAGAGTCAGAGCGAAGGAAAATGCGTTGGTATTCGACATCATATGTGTAGATGGTTTTATTTTGAGTATTGGTCGGCTCGCCGTAAATTAATCCGATACTATTATTGCTAATATCAGAAGCACTGACTGTCATGAGTAATGATGGGATAAAGTATGAACAACAAAAAACAGTATATCTGTACATCATTTTGACCTTTATAATCATGTCTCAAATCACTCAGACCATTGAGTGAGTTATTGATTTCAGCCTGATTAATTAAGGTGACTTCATGTTAGCTAACCTTAAAGCGTTAAATATTGTTTGTTTAACGCTCAAGCTATAGATTATTTATAGTACAAAATAATTACAAATGTTATTTTGAGGACGTTTTTTCTAGTTAAAAAGAATGATCTTATTGTCTTGTAGTGAATAAGCAATTGAAAAGATGATATAAGGCGTTTCAATAAAAATAATGATTTTTATGTAAAATAGAGAGGGGAAAAGCAGAATTCGATAGGGCAAGTACATGTTAAAGATAACATATGGTGAGAAAAATAACAGAGTGGGCAATTGAATTAACAAATGCTAATAAGAAATCATTGATATTCAAGGAGTACTAATCGAAGGTTTACTTGAAAGTGATCAATTGAGTCATGGCGAAACAGGTTCAAATCAATATTGCTTTACGGTTTGAAAATATTTGTCTAATTCGGATTAAGTCTTCAGGTGTATCAATCCCATGTATTGGTGGGGAGCTGATTTCGGTGACTTGTATTTTGATACCAAAGAACAATGCTCTTAATTGCTCAAGCCTTTCGTAGTGCTCTAATGGACAGCTAGGTAGAAGATGCAACTTTTTAATTGTTTCGGCTCGATATGCATATACACCTATATGGCGTTTAAAAGGGGTTTGCTCATTTTGACAATCAGTGAGTGTGATCGCTTCCCTAGGATAAGGCAATAATGCTCGAGAGAAATAAATGGCATGTTGGTTTTCATCGCATATAACTTTAACACAGTTTGGATCTTGTGCTTCTTTGAGTGAACTAAATGAGGTGCTGAGTGTGGCCATGCCCATTAATGGCTGATGATGTAAACTACTGGCAACCAGTTGAAGTGCGTTTGCAGGAATTAAAGGTTCATCTCCTTGTAAGTTGACAATAATAGTCTCATTGTCCCATTTCATTTTTGTGGCGACCTCAGCAATTCTATCAGTGCCTGAAGGGTGACTACTGGATGTCATCATTACTTGGGCATTGAAACGTTCTGCTTGTATTTTTATCTGTAAACTATCGGTAGCAATAATAATATTATTAGCGCTAATCCCTGTTTCTAGTGCTCTTTGATAAACATGCCAAATAAGCGGTTTGCCCTCAATTTCTGCTAGCGCTTTACCGGGTAATCGAGTTGATGTCATGCGAGTGGGGATAACGATTTTATAGTGCATAACGTGTACCTTTAGGGACGATTGATTTTTTGTGAAAATTTATAAACTTGTTTCTTGATGAGGTCGATAAAAAATAATCTCGGTTTGACATAGAGTTTTCGACACTTTCTCCAGAAGTATCTCTTAATGACAATATCTTGTTGCCAGTGAAATAAGCCAGGGTAAGTTTGAAGGGGCCAGTTATACTTTTGTTGTAATGATTGGATCCAATTACGGTAACCTTTATTGAGTGAAATGGGCTGATCGGAACTGATTGCAATACATTGAGTATTGATTAAAGTTTGCAGTTTCTCTTGCAATAATGTTTCATTCACTTTGCGTTGGCGATGATATTTATGGGTTAATGGTCTCGGATGCCACTTATGAATAAAGAAGTTAAATTCAAATAAATGTTCTAAAGAATATTGGGTTAAATAGCGTCTAAAACCTTCATAATTGGCGGGATGAATTGTTTTTTTATCATGACTGAAGTCAATAGGAATTTCCCCTTTCTGGTAATGTAACGTTAATCGGCAAATGAGCTCTAAATCTTCTCCACCATGACCGATAAAAGTTTCATCAAATCCCTTTAACTGTTTAAACCATTGCCTGTTTATGAGTAAGCAACTGGTAATAAGGGCAATATTTTCAATAATGTCATTTTTACCTTTCATGAATGAATCAAGACATTCTATTAATTTTGGCTTAGTCAAATGTTTTTCGTTGTTGAATACTGTTTCTTTTGTTAAGTAAAAGCACGGATACATTTCAAATGCGGTGATACTTCTGCTCATTAATCTTTCTGCAATTGAAACAAGTTTATTGAGTAATACACTCGGGACAATCAAATCAACATCAATGAAGAATAAATAATCACTTTTAGATAATTTAACCGCTTGATTTCTCGCAAAAGCGGGAGAGTAAACTTTGCCTTTAAAGGGGGAATGGATATAAATAATATTGTTAGAATGAGGCAAGTTATTAGCAGGTTTCGGGCTTGAATCAAAAATAATAATATCCGTTTGTGGAATACCATTAATCGCAGTGATAACCGAGAGCAATCTGTTATTGTTTTTTTCAAACGAACGTTGAGAATACGGAACGATGAATGAAATATTCATTTGGGGTAATCCTTTACCTTTAAACATTAAATTGAAATTTTAGAGGGCATTTTATGTTTTGAAAAATAAAGAGACGACATCAGTTCATGGAGAAATACACACCATGGCACTTAGTCTCAGGGCTATTATTTATGCTGACTTCTGATTTTAAATCAATATTTAAGCTGCAAAACTCGATTTATCAATTTGTAAGCTTAGTGCGCCATTTGTGCCTAAAACGGCATTAACAATACGTTCGCTTGTATGACCATCACCATAGGGGTTGATAGCATGACTCATGACTTGATAGGCAAAGTCATCATCAAGTAATCGAATAGTTTCGTCTACTATAGTTTTATCGCAAGTGCCAACTAAGCGCACAGTACCCGCTTTAACTGCAGCAGGCCGCTCGGTTGTATCGCGCATGCACAATACTGGGATCCCAAGTGTTGGTGCCTCTTCTTGAATACCACCCGAATCGGTTAAAATGAGATAACTTTTTTTCATTAAGTACACGAAAGGGAGGTAGTCTTGCGGCTCAATTAAAAAGACGTTGTGAAAGCCTGATAAATTTCTTTTTACTGGTTCTTGTACGTTCGGATTGAGGTGCACTGGGTAGACAATTTGTACATCATCACGGGTCGCTAATACAGACAACGCTTTGCAAATACGCTCAAACCCATCTCCGTGATTCTCACGTCTGTGACCTGTGACGAGAATAAGTTTTTTGTCAGTTTGCAAGAAAGGGAACTGCTCGGCAAGTTGATTTTGTACCGCTGGATTATTGTCAATATGTTGATTGATGTCTACTAAGGCATCAATGACTGAATTTCCAGTGACAAAAATGCTGTCAGGTGTAATATTTTCTAAAATTAAGTTTTTTAATGAGCCTACGGTCGGTGTGTAATGTTGATCGGCAATACTCCCTGTGAGCATGCGCATACCTTCTTCTGGCCAAGGTGAGTAAATATTACCGGTACGTAATCCTGCTTCAACATGACCGACGGCTACTTTATGGTAATACGCTGATAATGTGCTTGCAAAAGAAGTCGCTGTGTCACCATGAACTAAAATGCGATCGGGTTTAAACTCTGCAAAAATAGGTTTAAGCCCATGCAAAATAGCAGTCGTGACATCGGTGAGATCTTGTCCTGGTTTCATGATGTTTAGATCATAGTCAGGAATAATATCAAATAATGCTAGCACTTGATCGAGCATTTCTCTGTGTTGTCCTGTCACACAGACTTTAATATCCACATCTTCTCTTGCCTTAAATACTTTGACAATGGGAGCCATTTTTATTGCTTCAGGCCGGGTACCAAAAACCATTAAGATCCGTTTTACACTTGCCATATCAATCTCCTTATGTAGTTAATCGTACTATTTAAAACCAATATCCATTTTGATCTGTGCTAATCGGTGTTGCCATGTGTGTTGATCGAGCACAATTTCTTGGATGATCTTTGCATCTTTTAATCTTTTGCCATCATCTTTTAAGTAATCCTGATAAAGGCTGCTCACTGGATCGGTTTGTTGTATTTGAATGATGTGTGAGCCAAATATATTTTCTATTGCATAAGAGGGAGTACTTAACATTGGACTGGCACTGGCAGCCAATTCGAATACGCGTCTTGAAAGCATAGTGTGGGAATGTTGAACGGTATTAAAATTAAGATAAACTTGGTATTGATTATAAAGTGCATAAATGGCTTTTTCTGAAACTGCTGGGCGACAATTATCAATGAGTGATTGAGGAAAACGACATGACTGCTGAGATGTCCAGAAACGGTCGTATATCACTAAATTTTGTTGTTTTAATGCCTGCAAGATATGTAGTTGCTCTTCGCTCCTATTAGGTAATTCTTCCCCATAGAATCCGCCTAAAAAAGCAATGCTAGATAGTCGCTTCGTTTGCGTTGAAAAGTGTAATTTAGGTTGTGCGGCAAACATTAAGATGTTTATTGCATGGAATGAATGAGCCAGTGCTTTATACTTTGGAATGCAATTCGAATCGGTTGTATAAAGGACATTAAAACACATTGCAGCTTGCAAAAATCGTTCAAAATGAATGGGATCTTCTTTATTCCAAAAAATGGTGGGAATCGATTTTTTGCGGCAATAATCAGTGAGCCGTTTTAGACTTGAGTTTTCATTTGTATCTAAATCCACGACTTTTTTTTGCCAAGAAGCGTTAAAGCCCCTCCATGCAGACTCAACAAATAGTAAATCAGGTTTATGAACATTAATACACCAACGCCAATTGAGAGGGGTTAAATGAATGAGCTGTGCTTCTTCTTGTAGGCCTAAGCAGGTTGCTTCATCGACAATCACAGCCATTTTTAGTTTTTGACGCATAATAAGGGCGCTTCTTATATTGCTAAGACCACTGCTGCAGACATGGTGATTTGAAAAATAATTTGAGTAATATCTTTGGCTAGCTGAAAGCCTTTTTCATCGGGTTTGGAGATCACAAAGATCTCATCCCCTGGGCCAATGAGTTGTTCTTCAGATAATTGATCGTTGGCGCTAACAAAGCTGCCATTGGGCTTCATGACGAGTATGTTCATATCATCAAGATCGGTATTGGTTCCACCGGCTTTATTAATAAAATCTTCTATATCCAGCTTAGGGTTGTAAGCGATAGCGGTAGGAAACATGACTTCGCCATGGATCATGACTAAATTTCGCTTCGCAGGAATAACAATGCGATCGCCTTGCTGTAAAATAATCTGACTAAATGCATTTTTATCATTTAATAATACTTGGCCTTTGGGTTCCACTTGTCGGGCTTTTTCAATCCATTTTAAAATGGTTTCTGCCTCTGCTTGCCGCAATTGGGCAGCTTCTGTGGTATCCGAGCGCTTTGTCAGTACATTTTGTTCAAGCGCCGACAATGAGGCTTGTAACATGTCATATTGTCTTTTGGCAACGGACTGGCGATAGAGTTGCACTGCATCTTGGTTCGACAGTGGTGTAAATTGTGCTTGCGCTAACAAATCAGCAAGACTCGATCCCCACGGTAGTACCATTTCTTGGGCAGAATTATGTTCACCAATTAAATCAATGCTAATACTGCTGGGCCTTAATTGAGAGCTGACTTTAATCAATGCACCTGCAGGCACTTTTATATATTTTGCCTGTGATAATGTGTATTGTTTTGCATTGATGGGGCGATTACCGGGATTATTTGAATCTGACACAATAAGTTGTGAGGGGGTTAGTGGGCGAGCAGGTTCAGCTGCAATGACAGTGATATGGGTCGCTTGTTCATCGACAACCACAGCGTTAAGGATGTTTTTGAGTGTTGAACTTGTGACCAACTCGTATTGACCACTAAAACCTACATGACCTTCTATGGTGACCTCACCTTGTTTTGGGCCAATAAAAATGACATCCCCATCTTGAAATTGCAGTGATGGGATCGTACCCAGTTGTAAAAAGGCATATAAATCGATTTGTTTGATTGTTTTGTTATTACGTTTGAGTTGAATATTGCGATAACTGCCAATGTCATTTCGAATACCGCCCGCTTGATCGATAAAACGTAGCACGCTGTCTGCACTTTGGCCTTGGTATAGTCCAGGTTGATTGACCATACCCGACAAGAAGACTTTTACTTGCTGGCTTGACATCAAAGAGGCATAGACTTCGACATTGGATTTATAAACGCGTTTAACACTATTGAGTATGACTTGATTCAGCCTAGCGTTGGTCACGCCCAGTACTTTTATAGGGCCGACTTTAGGGATGAAAATATTACCTTGGGGATCGATGGTGACTTCGGCTTGGTAATCAATCGCTCCCCAGACTTGAATGAGTAGATTATCACCTTGGGTGAGCTGATAATTAGGATCAACGGCGGAAAACGAATATTGACTAAATCCGCCGTTGAATAACCAATTACCATAACGTTGTTGATTATCAGTATCATAGATACTAGCGGTTTTTTCGGCTGTCGATTCTTGTTGTAGTGCTACGGAAGCCATCGATGAGAAGCCAGTAAAAAATCCGATAAGGATAATAAATTGCATTAATTGCTTCATTCTCTGTGCTCCTTAACAATAGCAATGATTAGTTTTCCAATCAGGTAAATCAGTATTAATACAACAAACCAGGTGATGATGTTATAAAGCCGTTTGGGATAAAGGTTGTCTTGGGCGATGCGAGGTTGCTCGACCACAAGCAAATGTTTTAATTTTTTAAATGCTTCACTGCGGGTTTTTTCTAAACTGGCTAAGGCCGATTGATACAGATCGGTTGCCAGTTGAGTATTAAGTTCAATTTCTTTAAAGGTGAGGCTGACCTTATTGAGTGATGGTTGATCAGGTTGTATAAGTTTTTGTTTTTCTTGTTCTAATTGTTTTTCTAAAGCTTCAATTTGATATTTTTTTGCCACTATTTCACTGGCATCACTACGCATATAGGCACTGAGGGATTTCAGTTCGGCTTGTTGTGTCATAATTTGTGAAGCAAGTTGGTTCATGGCATTGAGTAAAGCGCTGCTTTGTTGTTCAGGATTAAAGAGTTTGGCAGTATCTTGAAATTTGATAAGTTTCATTTGTTCTGCTTTAAGTTGTTTATAGGCTCGAGTCACTTCTTCTTCAGCATATTGCATTTGTTGTGTGGCCATCTTTTCACCCAGTCGATTAATAAATTGCTCACTTATGGCCAGTAAGGTTTGGGTTAATTTGAGTGCGTATTCGGGCGTATAACCTTGAATTTCTACGGTAAGGATCTCAGACAAGTCATCATAATGTACTGATAAATGCTCTTGGTAATATTGAATAAAATCTTCTTGGGTACTGCTTTGATTTAAGCGACTGACTTTATCCCATTGTGTATTTTGGTAGTGAGACTTGAGTGCGAGTTTCTCATTTAATGCTAGAGCCATTTCGGCAGAATGAATATACTCTTGTAATATCAATGCATCACGCATATTAGGTGATGAGCTACCCAGTGAGGCTAATCCCAATAAAGGCAGTTCATTGCTACTGCTTTGTTTGACAATAAACTGGGTTTGACTCACATATCGTGGTGAGGCAATGATGCTGAAATAAATAATGACTGCAATAGAAGCAATGATTACCAGCGCAAAAGATCCCAGTTTCGCCCATGTTTGATATAAGGTCTTACGGGTAGTGATATAAGCTTTAGAGTCGGCTAAAAATAATTTAGGATCCCGACGTAACTTTCTTAATTTACGTTGAGTCGAGCTTAATATCGCTGGAGGGCTATGGTTTTCTTTAAGTGAGCTTGTTACTTGATTATTTGGCATAAGTTATTTGGTACTCTTCAATGGCATCGTTCAAGTTATCAAAATAAATTAATTTTTTATTCTTAATCACTAATCCCGCCTGACAATGTTGTTTAAGTTCAGATAGCGAATGGTTCACCATAATGAGTTTGGTGCTTGCATATTTTTTGGCGAGTAGCGCTTCACTCTTTTTTTTAAAATTGGCATCACCAACGGCCCCTAATTCATCGATGAGCAAAATATCGAAGTCAAAGTCAAAAGCCATGGTGAGTCCAAAGGTGATGCGAGAGCGCATACCGCTAGAATAATTTTTTACTGGTTCATCAAAAAATTGACCTATCTCGGCAAATTCTTCAACCTTGCTTTCGATGGGTTGAGTGTTTTTATAACCATGAATACGTGCAACAAAACGTACATTTTCTCGAGCGCTCATGGAGCCTTGTAATCCGCCTTGCAAACCTAAAGGCCAAGAAATATTCAGTGGTGAATGGATCGTGCCAGAACTTGGGTTTTCGGCGCCGCCGAGAAGGCGGATCAGGGTCGACTTTCCTACACCATTGGGGCCAAGTATGGCAATATTTTTATTGCTAGGCAGTGCTAAGTCGACGTTTTTTAACACGTAATGTCGACCACTTTTAGTGCGGTAATATTTACTCAATTGTTGAAAATATATCATGAGCCAATAAACCTATGTCGGCAAAGATGAAAAAGAGCCAGACCCAGACTAAAGCTCACAAGAGCACAAAAACTTAAATAAGACCATTGTCCAGCGGGGCTTGTATAGGCATTAAAAAAACTGTCTCTGCTCAGTTCGATGGCATGAAAAATAGGATTCCAATCAAGTAAATACCAATATTGGGGGGGGATCATCGTCGCGCAAAAAAAAATCCCTGAAATAAAGAATAATGGCCGAGTGATTATGGCCGTTAATTTATTGGCATCCTTCCAAAAACTGATAGCTGTGCATAAGAGCAAGCCTAATCCAACGGTGAAAATAATTAATAAGGCGGTTGCGGTTAATAAACCCAATAGATTATCTGGCCAAGCAGTAAAACCTAGCCACGCCATGACACTGAAGATAAAGACATACACTAATATGAAGGTCGCGACTTCAATAACGATGCGTGTAATAACAGGGTCGATGGCGGTGACTTGCCGATAACTTAATAGTCCTTTATTGGCATCGATTGCGGCTGATAATTGATTGAGTAATTTTCCAAATAATTTAAAGGGTAAAATAGCGGTAAATAAAAACAAGGCGACCGGAATGTTGGCAACGCTATTACGACCAATCAGTGAAAAAATAAGCCCTAAAATAGCAACTTGACCAACGGGTTCCATGATAGCCCAAAAGTAACCCAGCCGATTATGACCAAAACGGGTTTTAAGTTCCCGCATTGTTAACGCAAAAATGACATCGGACATAATTTTAAGACTGGCTCTTTTTTGTATCGCTCTGCGTTCAGGTTTCACAGAGTGCAGTCGATAAGGCATGTGAATATCCTCTTTTATCCGTATGACTTTCTAATGACTAGAAAAATACGCTTTAGTTATGATTCAGCAACAGCCGTTAAAGAAGGGGAGAGTGGCATTAACTTGGTTATTTTTGTTATCTCAATATCCCAGGTTTTCTCTTTTTTAATGAGGATGATGTCCTTTTGTACTTGTTTTAAAATATCATTATGATGCGTCATTAAGTGGATTATTTGTTTTTTTAAAGACGATAAACTCCCAGGTTCGCAATAAAGCACTGACTGTAAATCAGTTAACTGTTCTCTTAGGGCTGGCAAAGATGAAACAATGACAGGAACGCCATGACTTAATGCTTCTAAGGGTTTGAGCGGTGGCACCATTTGAGTGACATCGCATTTGATTCGAGGCACGATAACGCCGTGGTATTGAGAGTACAGTTTTGTTAAGGCTTCTCGGGTTAGTTTTCCATGGTAGCGAATGCGAGGTGTATCAAGTGCCTTAATGTGTTTTTCAATGTCGGCTTTCAAGCGGCCATCACCCATGATGTCTAATGTGATTTTATAAGCACTTAATTCAGCAACGGTATTAATCAATAGCTCAAGACCTTCATAAAAAACTAAGCTGCCAGCATAGAGTAATTTGAATGTTAGGCCTTGTTGGTAATGTAATTTGGGATAATTTGCATTAATTTCTTTTATATCGACGCAATTTTTTAAGACAAGATTTGGAATGCCAGTCAGACTCTGATAGTGGTTTTTCATACATTCAGTAATGAAAATATTGGCGCTGGCATGATTTAATACGAAGCGTTCCATGATCTCTTCATAACGAAACTGCTCACTGGTTTTGAATTGGCTTGATTTACTGCCACCTGTGATATGCCACATACCTCTTGCTTCATAAATAAAGGGGATGTGGCATTTTCTGCCAGCAAAATAAGCGGCAAGTCCATTGATATAATTAGATGAAGCTTGCAGTAAATCGATTTGTCGCTCACAAATAATATCAGCTAACAGGCCTGCGTATTGCAGGGCGTACTTTATATCACTATCCACTTTATATTGACGAATCCCGGTCAGGGTGATGATCTCCACTCCATCGACCCATTGATGGCGTTTTTTAGGTAAGTTTCTGTGCTTAGCTAAATCCCAAGGGTAACCCAATCTCGTGGCTATGATCACATGATAACCATGTGCTTGGTAGGCTTTGGCTTCATGCAATGTTCTATGGGCGTAGCCTGCACTGTCATAGGGAAAACTATTATGGACAACAAGTAATATGTTTTTATATTGATTACTGCTATTAAGAGGCAGAGTTTTTGTGTATTGCTGTGTGTTTGAATTGGGACTTAAACATTGTAAACAATGGGATAGTCGATTAATTCGTTTGCGATCTTGTTTTGTTTTATGCTTGATTTGTAATAATGAGAGGAGGGCAAGTTTAAATAGTCCTTTACTGATAAAATAGTTGTGTCTTTTTATTAGTGACTTTTTTTTTCTAAAGAAGACTGTCAATATTTTATATTTGTTATATATGAGTAAGTTATACGCATAATTGAATTTTGCTTTTATATTAACTTTCATATGGTTATGATACTTTAATTTCGATTAGGTTGTTGTTTGTCTTTTCTTGTATGAGTAATGCTTTATTACTTTCTTGGTGTTCAATAAATAAATTTAGATCTTCTGATTTGTTATTGAAACTAAATTCAGTAATTAATAAGCAGTTAGTGCTTGTTGTGTTATTTGAAAGTGCAAAGTTGGGTGTTAAAGAACTATAAGATAAAGAACGCCAGCCTTGTAATTCTGGGGTGGTTTGTCCTTTTATTATTTGTGTATTTTTTATATTGTCTTGAATAATCTGGGTGATTGAATCTAATTCAAAACTAGAGCACTTTATGCTCATATTTATTTTATCATGGAGAGTGGAGCAGTAATGTGTACTTTCATTATTGATACTCATGTCTTGATGAAAGTGCCACCATTGTGTGTAATCTCGTTTAATATTCGAATGCATCTCATCGATGACGATCAAGAATTCTTTTGGTTTATATACAATATGGCGAGAGTGATAGACATTAATATCTTTCCTTTCTATTAGTGTTTTTAATGTATAAACGCCATTACTTTCACTATGATGGACTAATCTTGTGTTATAATAGTGTTCTTTTTTAACTGAGTAATTTTCATTATCTATTATTAAACAGTTATGGGCTTTAGTTGATACAACAAATTTTCTTTTTTCATTATTATATTCATATGAATATTTTCCTGAGTCAACTAGTATATTAGTTTCATGTTCATAGAGTAATATATTGAAATCATCAGCATGTCTATGTGTATTGTTTTTAAATGCTGTTTGGAAGAAAAGCATGGATGCTCTACTTTCATGTTCATTAAAGTTACTTCGAATAAAAAAATACCCAGCATCTTTAAAATATTTTGTTATATAAGTTTTTTCATTGTTATCATTTTCCGCTATACTTTTGTTGATATTCCTTTTTGTAAAATTACTATCACCAATTGATATTGAAGTTAAATCAGGAAAAACTGTCCACTTTTTACACTCTTCAGTTAATTTAATCAAGTTATTTAAATTGTCATTTTTTTTACATATGTCTATTTCACCAAAAATATTAATAGAATTTGAAATAAACCAATGGTATTCATCTGAATTTTCAGTATGATAACCATCATTGTAAAATTGATTTTTTAATAAAGTTATAAGTTTATCCAATGAGTATTTAATGTTTTTATTCGATTTTTCATATCTAGATAACATTAATAATCCATGGATTTGAAAAACTCCATGATTATTGTTTGATATTGGTTGGCTTTTTAATTTTTTTATATGGAGTTCAGCTAATTCATATAGTATTAATTGATATTCATCTCCAATATCATCTTGTAGTTCATGATACTTTATATTGTATAATATATAAGCTATTTTTAAAGCCCTTAATCCAGAAGACATATCATACCATGTGAACTTATTATCATCATTATTTTTAAAGAAAATAAGCCATTCTTTCATTATACTGAAACATGGTCGTAATGTTTCGACTTTTTTGTCTTTTTCAAAGGCAAATAAACTACTTTCCATCATACGCCAAGCGTTAAGTTGAAAGCACCAATTTCTATCGTTAAATGGATCTATATTCCAATCTATTGGATATGTCAAATCATAGGGTGAATTGTCTTTTCTAGGTTTGAAAATATCAATGGTGCTTTGGTTTGGAGTAATACCAAAATGCTTTATGGTCAGATGCTTTGATTTGTTTTTAGAAAAATATTCATAAGTTTTTACTAAATCATCGAGAGCCTCATTGTATAGAGGTATTGCTGTATGGCCTCGATCATCATTTGTGATTATTGATGTTAATTTGTTATTGTTATTAGTGTTTAAGTACAAATTATTTATGGGCAGATAATGTTTTTCATAGTGAAGTGTGTCATTACTATTTTGCTTATAATAAATGTAAGGGAAATTGTTTTCTTTTTTTATTAATTCTATGATATTCACTCTTGATTGTCTGTTATCTTCTGATGATATATTCAAAAAATCAAAAATTTTATCAGTATATTTTTTATAATAATTACTTATTATTATTTGTGGGTTAACAACACAGGCTTTACTGTTTTGCAATAGTGTTGCAGATACTATAGAGGCGAATCCTCCAGCACTCGAACCATAAAAAATAACTGAATCCGGTAGTATAGCCAACTGATTTATTGTGTTTTCTATGAAAATGTTAAGCTTCTCTAGGAAGAATTCTTTTTCATCACCTTGATACCATGTGATGTAATTATTGTCTTTTTTGTTTAATAATAAATCTATAGTTGGGTCCATAATAATCATGGAAGAATAAGGAAGTTTATGTAACCAAGAGTGTCGTTGAAATGTTGGTAAAGGTGTTTTGTTAATATCAACTGCGCCATTAAAAAATACAATTAATTTATCAGAGTTTGTTTTGAAATGGGTTAGAATATGGGTTTTTCTGCTGCCAATATAAACTTCATGATGTTGATTTTTTTCATATGTTATATTTGGTATTTTTGATAATACTTGAGTTGGCTGACTGGTTTCGTGTTGATCTTTTTTTTGAGTGTGTTCATTTGGCATCATTGATTTTCCTGTAAACTTCGGCTACTTTTGTCGCCAGCATTGACCAGTCTTTTTCTTTTACAACCCATTCTCTTGCTTGTTTACCTAAACGGGTTCTTAAATCTGGGGCTGTGATTAGTTGCTTGAGCGCATCAGCCAGACTTTCTGGATTATTTTTTTCAAAGGTGATCCCTGTGTGATTATGATCGACTATTTCTGTAAGGGCTGCGACATTGGATGCAACGACGGCTTTACCCATACTCATGGCTTCAAAGGGTTTGAGTGGCGATACCATTTCACAAACGGGTAAAGCTTTTCTGGGAAAAGGAGCAATATCAACGAGAGAATAATAGTCTTCAACTTGTTCATGAGGGACACGACCAGTAAATGTGAATAACTCTTGGACATGCTTTTTCTTAACTAATGCTTTAATATCATTCAACACTGCACCATCTCCCACTATCATGACGGCGAAGTTATTGATAGATGCTTTTTTTAATATGCTGCTTGCTTCTACTAAATATTCTAAACCTTCATAACTGACCACTGAACCGATAAAACCAATGACGACTTTATTTTCATATTGCATTTTTTGTTCGAGTTCTTTCACTCTGCTCTTGGGGGCAAATCGATCAACATGTACACCATTGGATACCACTGTAATTTTGTTTGCAGGAAGGCCTCTGGAAATCATTTCATTTTTGAGTGCGTGGGTAATAGTGATCACGGCATCGGCGTTCATAGCCGCTTCCGTTTCCAGTCGTTTTATCATATTGAAATGTTCACTATTTTCCCATTCTGGCTGGCGTGACATACGCGTTATTTCCCATAATCCACGTACCTCATAGACACTTTTTATACCTAAGGTGCGTGCGGCATAATTAGCAGCAATTCCATTCATGAAATTCGATGCCGCATGGATAATCGCAATGTCTTTCTTATCTGCTAATGTTATTAATTCAGTCGCATAATTTTCAATATAATCAATTAAATTGGCAACACCATATTGGTTAATGTTAGTGAAAAGTCGATGGTAATTCAGTTGATCAACAACATCGATGCTCGATTGATCAGGGCTAAGGTTTTTGTGTGATGAGAGATCATGGGGGTAGCCTAATCGAGAACACATTTGGATATGCCAATGATTATTTGAAACGCCTTTCGCTAAACCATGTGATCGGGTCGCATAACCGCCGCTGTGGTAAGGTAAACTATTGTGTAAACAATAAAGTATATTTTTATTAGTAGTAGTCTTGGTTGATTTTTTAGGTAATGTAAATCCATGTTGGAGTAGTTTTTGATAAGCACAATAGTGAGATAGTTTTAACGCATGTTTAGGGTTGTTTAGCGATAGTCCTTTTACATTAATGGCATCGTGAATGTTACCTTGCTTAAAATATAAATTACTAATCGCTAGAGATGTGTATCCATCAGTAACTTTTTGTAGAATTTTTTCACCGTGTTTTATGGCTAATTCAGAGAGTTCATCATTGTTTCTACAGGCTTCGAAAATAATTTTTGACAGAGTTAAATTATTATATTTAAGTTCATTAGGTAATAGCTTCTTTATTGCTTTTTGTGGGTTTTTATGGCTTAAAGTCTGTATTATTTTATCTTGATTTAATTTACTAAATGAATTTATTACCTTGCTTTCTATTTTCTGGTTTTTATTTTTTTTGTATAGTGATAGATATAACTTATATGCATCTTTTTCTTTATTGTTTCTCATTAGTCTTAAAGCAAAAACTAGGCAAAATGATTCATCAATTTCTATACAGTTATTGATGTACTTTTTACCGAATTCAAGTGCATATTCTGGTTTTATGTCTTTTAGGTTAGCAAAGACTGATTTGTAGAAGTTGTTACTTACCTTGTTATTTTTTATGGTGTTATCTATGTATTGCTTTATATCTATAAGAGGCGTGGCTTGTTTTTTTAAAAAGTTTAAGTTTTTATTAAACTCTTCCATATTTATTTTTTTGGAATGTATTGCTTTAATTAGACTGCTTTCTTCGTTAAGATTTATTTTTTTGTATCGGTTAGATATAACATTTAAATACTTTGAGTCATGTATTTGTATAATATACTTACTTATAAAATTCAGTGATTTTTCAGTGTCTTTATCTTTTGTTATTGAAAATATATACTTAGCTAAACTTAACTCAATGTTTTTGTTTTTTAATTCTTCAAATAGTAGTAATGCGGAATCAAAATCCTTATTTGTGTATTCTGTAAATATTCTTTTCTTGATTGTTTTAAAGTGTTCTTTTTTAAATTCTTCTTTTTTATTTGAAACTATTTTGTTAATTTCTTCTGCTCTTTCTCTAAATCCTAGATTATTTAATCGGTTAAGGTATACATTGATAAAACTCAACTCTTTTTCTTCTTCAATGACCTTTTCGGCAAAAAAAAATGATTCTTCTGGATTGATATCTTTCAGGATGGAAAATGCACATTTATTGAGGGATAGCTCTGAATAACCTTTATTTTTATAGTGTTCGATTGTTTTTATTAACCCTTTATAGTCTTCTTTTTTAATATGTGCATTTATTTTTATTTTTGCTGTGATGTAATTTCTTTTTTTACCGATTAAGTTTAGTTTTTTTATTTTATTGATGGCTGCAGATAACAAGTTCAACTCCGTTCATGTTGTTGTTAAAGTAGGAAAAAACCATCGTTATTTATTTCCTACCTTAAATGTATAAGTTATTCTTGTAATTTATTCTTGTAATTTATTCTTGTAATTTATTCCTTAATGTATTGTATAAGTTTATATTTTTTTTATGGTAGAACCTTGCTAGTCTTCTGTATATTGTTTGGGATAAGTAAGGATGTGTATCGAGTTGTTTTGATAGTATTATTAAAGCTGTCGATTCATCTTGAGTACTCATGTTTTTATGGAAATCTATCTCAATCTCTCTCAATAATACTTTTTTAAGAACGGTACGTTTATCTTCTTGACCTGATTTTATAAGATCGTAAACTCTGTCTTTTACAACGCTGAGAAATTTATTATCTAGATTAGGTATAGCGGGTTCTATAATATCAACAGCCAAGTTTTTTTTATCATTTTTTAATATGGAAAATGACGCTTTACGGTAAGAGAAAGATTTAGAGGGGTCTTGCTCAAGAATACTATTGATGAAATCTGAAATCTTACCTTGATTTTTTCCATTCTCAATACATTGCAATAGGTCATTTTTAAATTGATGATACTCCATTTTTCTTCCTTTTGTTGATTTTACTGAGTATTGTTAAATTGTATTGGTACTATTTCAGCTAGTGCTAATGATTCATGGTTTAATAAGTGAAGATTATTATTGAGGCTTTGGATGTATTTTTATCTTCACTGAAGAGCTGTAATCTCTATTTTTAGGATATATGCGGCATCGAATGGAATTTACTGCTTGTAAATCGCCTAATCTGAGTGATTGCCAGCCTAGTACTTCTGGTTTACTTTGGCCACTAAAAACCTCAATAATTACATCAAAATCACCACTAAATAGCATAGTCATCTGATGACCGGAAGGTGAGCAAATAGTGACTTCTTTATCTTGTACCCTAATGGTTTTATCTTTCGGCAAGTGGAACATAACAGTGTAAAATTCCACTGTACCTATTGGAAGCGCTACTGAATCTGATATAATTATCTCATTGAAATCTATGAAATTTATTTTTCTTGATATTTTTATGCCTTCATGTATAAAGCTTTCCCCTTTAACCCAAGTGTCATTGTTTTCATCATTGAAGTTAACTATTTTCGAAGGCCTTAATTGGTTTATTTTCCTTAAGGCTATTCCATTTTCGATAAGTGGGACATTATGGGCTTTAGTTGATCTTAGGTAATGGCGATATTTGTTTTTTTCATCATATTGATAAATGCCACCATCAATTAACCAATCTTCGCCCAATGCGTAAATGAGAATATTGAGATCATCATCATGTCTATGGTACGTACTTAAAAATCCACATTTAAAGACAATATGAGTGAGGTCTGAATCTTTATTGACAGCTTGATCGCCTTTTCTATAGACGGCATAGCCGCTTTCGGCTAGCACGGTTAAAGGAGTTAAACTGCAGAGAAGTTTAGCCGAAGTATTTTGATCGATCTTCTTGAAAAATTGATAGTTAGGGTAACTTTCATAGCCTTTAAATGTTGGGATTTTAGTGCCTAAATCCGTATCACCTAAAAGGGGGAGTTGTTTATCGGGTCGCATTAGAATCGCCAGTATTCTTAGCGCTGAATTAACTAGCTTGTCGAGGTGGGAGAATTGTTGTTGTCCTAAACAATCAAAAAATTGCAATGTAAATTGTACTTTTTGAAGCATGTCGACCTGATAACTAGGGCTATTCTCAACATGCATGCCTTCTGATGTAAATGCGATACTGATCTCACTGAGTAACCTGTCAAATGCTAGTTTTTGCCAAAAAGAAGCATGCTCAAATTCAGGAAAAGTAATGGATGCTAAGTAAAGAAACAGGCTTTGATCGAACCCATGGTTGGTATGCTTACTGTAAAAGTGATCATCACTGAGTACAATGCAATGGGATTCAATCATATTTAACAGTGCGCTAGCACATTCCATTGACATTCCCTGTTCCGTTAACCTTAAATATTCCCAACTATAAATAAGATTTCGCAGCCTTAATGCGGTAGTGTGATCATGCCAAGATAATGTTGAAGGGGGTTTAGTCTTGTAGTTTTTCTGGTACCAACTTAGTAGGGTGTCTTTCAGCTTATCGTCAAATGCTGTATTACCTGTCATATGGCTGGCAGCCATCAAACTAACAGAAAATATCAGTTGCTGAAATTGCCATTGCCAACTTTTATTGTTGTAAGGATCTTCATTCCAGTCTAACGTTAAGGGAAGTTGTACGTCATTAAAACGGTTAAATGAATATATTCCTTGTAATATTTTTTTCCCTTTTTCAGCATTAAATTGGGTAAGACTCGGCTTGATCATGCTATAAATACCTTCATTAGCAGGTTTCTCAATTGCTGTCTTTAAAAAGTCATATTTTCTTTTGGGTTTTCTTTGAGTGTAAGGTTTCCAGAATGCTTTTCTATGTCGATTCGATGGCGTTGTACTTATGGTTTCTTGGGTGAGCCACATCGTATTGACAAGCAGTGCATGATGCTGTTTTCCTGATTTATCAAAGGCTATACATCCTTTATTTTCAATGAGATCCCATTGAGCGACATCGATATTCTTTAATGTTTCTGTATTTAAACTGGTGATTTTGACAGAATAAATATTCGTTTCACCTTCGTGCTCAAAGCCTGTGAACCCACTGCCTATCGCGTTAAACTCAACAGCCTGTTTAGCAAAGCAAGATATTTCTTTATCGTCTATGGTAAATACCCAAATACCAGAGCGGTAGGTGACCATTAATCGAACTAAGCGACTTTTATCGTATACAATGCCGCCTATATATTCTCCTCCTAATAATCTGTAATAAATCTTATTTTTTAGGCAGACAAAACCTTGATAGCGAGTACCCCGTTCACCAAAAAAAAAATTAAAAGTCCCCATTTTACTTAAATCGCTAAACTCAATCTTTAAAGTCCAAGATGCATCATCAGTGAACTTTATTGCTTGATAACAAGCGAATGAGTCAGGGCCTGAAAATTTTAGTCCCCTACTGGTTTCTCTACTAGCCATAATTAACCTGCGCATATAAGATTTAGCATTCCATGTTTCATCATGATAATCATTTGTATTAAAGCTCATTAGAATTTATTGCTTCTCTAATAATGCATTATCGGATTCAAAACTTGCCATGGAAGCAGTTAAAGCCCACTTAGTGGAGTGATCTTTGACATATTTCATATTATGTTTGATTTGATTGTCTGATTTACACTTTTTTAAGAAGTGACAAATACTGCTTATGTCTTTAAATATATATTTTTTAGGGTATATTTCATCCGCTCCTTTCCAGTTAGAGATTAAGGGTATCGTTCCACTGCCCATGGCTTCCATTGCTGATAAGTGGCATCCTTCAAAATCACTGAATGAGAGTAAGAAGCCAATGTTTCTGAACCAGTGATCCATATCATTACCATGGCCATCAAATAAAACGGCTCCTCTTAAGTGCTCAGAGGCTTCAATACGCTGGAATTGTTTATCAAAATAGTTCATTTCATCTTTTCGAGATTTCATCCAATGATAATCATTGGGGAGTTTACCTTTAATTCTAAGAATATAGCGGTCATCTTTCTTTCTTAAGACTTCTAGTAGATCTAATGCTTTATCGATTCGTTTCATTTTTGGGACGATACCCACAATGCCTAAGGTAAATTTAGCATTGGTAAATTTAGGCTTATTTAATGCGTCAGCATCTATATAATTTTCTCTTAATATTCCTATATCTTTACCGCGCCAAAAAAGCTTTCTTGCGTCTCTCATCACAAGCGGAGCAATAAAGTGAACTTGATTGACCTTGCTAATGATGACTTCTTTAGGGTAAGTCGTTTCAATTTCTTGTCGGTGAAATCGAACTATCAAATTTTGCTTTTTGAGTTTGTTTTTTGAATACCAAACAGCATTTTCTAGCATCCACTCACAGTAAATGGAATTGGATTGGACTAATTTTCTCGCACTGTCTAACTCATTATGATCATTATGACTAAGCCATTTATCAACGTTAACTTTATAGCCTTTCTGTCTAGATAATTCGATGTACTTTCTAACAAACTTTAAATCATGGCCAGCAATTAGGCAGGTTTTGTTTTTATATTGGTTTAATATGTCAGTAATAGTGGGGGTTAAACTTTTTTTGATGACTGTGCTATAAAAGTATTGATTAGATGAATGATAGGTGATTTCAGATGCTTTATTTAATAATGTTTTATTAGATAGCATTGCAATAACTTTTTCGATGAGGTGGCTTTCTTTTTCTACGTATAATGGGTAATCCTCACCTAAGTTTGCAATGTAAGCCTTACCAGGAACGCATAAAATAGGCAGTCCTTTACTGGAGTATTCAAGAAATTTTGTCGATATTTCACTAGTATTCATGTCCAGTTCGGGGGAGCGCCATGCCCATGCCAAATCATATTTGGGCAATTCACTCAGCACTCTATCTCGACTGACACCTTTATGCCATATGACGCCCTTGCTATTAAGCAGGCTGGTTACTCTTTTGGTGAATAATTTATTATCTGATCTATCATTAAATTTATTACCGTAAACATGTAATTCTACATTTTTTATTTTTTCTCGAATCCCTTGAAATGCAGTTAACATTTCTTCTGTTGCCCATAATGGATCAAATTTTCCAGCATAAACTATTCGCTGAATCTTGTCTGGTGTCGCTTGTTTATATTGGTTAATGGAATCAGGGACCATAGGTGGAAGATCGATAACCTTATTTTTGTCCACATTAAATTGAGTAATTAGATCAGTTTTAATAAATTCAGATTGGCAAAGAATTTTGGCTGCATTGTGAAGGATAGCTCTGTCTTCTAAAGTGACTTCATTGAATGCTTTTTGAAATATCTCAACTGGGTATACCCATGTAATTCCGGCGAATTCGGGATATCCCAAGGCAAGCTTATTGATTTCTGAGCCTCTTAATACCACCGCATCGTAGTCATTTTTTTGCATCAATTCACAAATGAGATCGATTGCCTTGGTTGCAGAGAGTCTCCCCTTTATTCCGTGCTGAGACGGCTGAATGATTTTAATATCTTTCTCTATTTGGTTAATTTGTTGCAGCACGAGAGAATTGAGATTATCGGATTTGAGTAAAAAATCGACTTTTGTTTGCTTACATTGAGAGAATACATCCACAATAGAGACTGCCCATATAGAGGAACCGTCGGTGTAGTTAATATCAACATCACCATAGATGAGGATTTTTAGTTCTTTATTTGTGCTTTTTTCTTGTGTCATATTCCTATGGGGGTTTTGGAGCACACTTGAATACTGCTCCGTGACAACTGACCAAAGTCTATTTTTTAATACCCAATCACGTGCATTTTCAGACAAGGATTTACGTAAATCCACTGAACTCATTAGCTTATTTAATTGAGTGGTAAGGTCTTTAATCGAGCCTTTTTCAAAGAGTAAACCATTATCTCCATTTATTATTTCTTTTAATGCGTTAACATTGCTTGCGAGGATGACTTTACCCGATAACATAGATTCAAAGGGTTTGAGTGGAGAAACTAATTCGCAAACCTCTATACTTTTACGAGGAAAGGGGGTGATATCGATCGTTTTTAAAAGTTGATTGACCTCTTCATGGGGGATCCTTCCTAATAAACGCACCTTAGTGCCAATGGTGGAGTTTTTCACAATATTCGTTAGCTGTGCTAGGTATGGCCCATCACCAGCGATAACCAGTTCAAAGTCTTTACCCATTTTATCTATGTTTTCTAAAGCAAAAATTAAATCATCTAGCCCTTCATATTCCACAATAGAGCCAACATACCCTATGACGATTTTTTTCTTTTCTTTTTGCTGAGTAAAGTTGAATTTTTCTTGGTTAATCGCATTTGGGACAATTGAAATTCTTGACTTATTTACCCCTCTCTCAATGAGCTCTCTTTTTAATCCTTCGGTGATAGTGATGACTGAATCAGCATGTTTAGCGACATAAGCTTCTAGTTGAGATTCTAATTTAAAGCGGTCACTATTTTTCCATTCTGGAATGGCTGAAGCTCGTGTGATCTCCCATAAGCCTCGCACTTCATAAACGAAAGGGATCCCAAGAGATCTTGCCGCAATTAAAGCTGGTAGTGCATTATAGAAAGAAGATGCGGCGACTACGGTTTGAGGTCGGTCTTTGATAAACTCTGATATCAATACTTCAGATGATTTTTTGATGTATTCGTCTAGGGGATCATCATAATAATCGGCACCACCTATGTTTTTATATTTGATACCATCGACTGCTTTGGATGCGAATTCAATTTCATCTTGAAGTACATCACAGGGATAACCTGGACGAGTGTAAACGGTTACTTTTTCTTTTTTTGATATTGCTTTGATTAATTCATGGGAGCGAGTTGCGTAACCATTACTGTGAAACGGTAACGAACAATGCAATACAAATGCAACTGGCGAGTGGCGATTTTGTTCATCGGTATGTGAAGTTAACAGTGTGGGAATAATGGGAAGACGTTTCTTCAAGTTTAAATAGCCGATTGCTGAGTTGACCTGTTTTTTATAGGTTATCTTATCACTTGCTGTGATGTGAGTTAGGGCCTTATTCAGTAGATTGAAGTCTCCCAAATCGGTTAACTGACGCATATTTTTAGCAAGCAATACTGAACAAGGATAATGTTCGATAGTAAAATTAAGTACCGCTAGTTTTTGACTGCGTGTTAAATCAGAGGCGTATTCATATAAAGCCGCAGCCTTAGTGTTATCATCGCAATCTAAAGACTTTGCTTTTTGTTTCCAATCTTCTGCAGCGGCGAGTTCCTGCGATAATGTTTTAATACTTGTATGAATCGTTATTGATTCTTGATTTTGATGATTATCTATTAATCTCGCCCTAATTTTTCCATTGGGGTACCAAGATAAAGTTGAAACTTTTACTTCTGAGGCAGAGTCAGGAGTACGAATTTTAATTGAATTTAATGAGTCATTCTCAGTATTTAAATATTTATAAAGCCCAACTTTTTCAGAATATGACATACCGAGTTGCTTGGCTGTGGCTGGATCAGCTGAAATGGAATTAAATTGAAATTGAATTAAAGCTGCTTTTTGTTTTTCACCTATACCCACTCGAATATCAATGTCTATTTGCAGTTCTTTTTTGTTCTTAAGTGGGTATGTTTTTGAAGGTAACATGTCAATATCAAACCATTCGTTGTGACCTTCGACTTCTTTTAGTTTTATAGACTTAAAGCGTCGGTATATTTTTGCAATTTTAAAGGGCATTCTAAGCATATTCAGTGGCTTTTTTGGGGTGGTCACTAAATAGTTGCCTAACTGATATGATAGCGTTGACTTGAGGTTGTTCATTGCATTTAATAGTTTTAAATTTTGTAACTCAAGATCTTTATTTTCTAACTGTAATCGCTCAGAAATATTGGCTTTCTTCTTTGCATGTGCATTAATAGAAGAGGCATTGGTTAATGGTATGACATCAATGGATTGAATATTACCGCTGCCTTTCCACTCAGATACAGATAATCCGAGTACTGCATGCTCATCTACTTTTAGAAGTGCGGAGTAAAAAGAGCTACCTTGTTTAGTCGTAATATAATCAAATGCGCCGTATTGTTTTGACAACCTTAGTCGATTATTTGATACAAAACCATGGATGTTGTCATACCCTGAATATTTTAATACTAGGGCTTTTTCTTTTTCTTCATGACTGTCAAACTTCACGTGTACGCAATAGCTTCCTGCATTTAATTCAAACTGGCTACTAAATAACATTATTCTTTATTTCCCAATAAAATAAATTAACGTTTAAAATGAATCAAAGCCCACTTATTATTTACGATTACAGTGATATTGCTAAGGTTAATAAGTTAAATCCTGTTGGTTTTGCTGTAATAGATACTGTTGTTTATTGTTTTAGGCATAATGATTAACAGGAAATAGTGGGCTTAAATGACTTTTTAAGTAATAGTTAAACTATAACCCATTGTGTCTGTTGGGAATTCAATAGTTTTTACTATACAGGCCAATTTTGGGTGGCGAATTTATTTCTTTTTTAGGAAATGGATATTTTATGGTTGCTGTACCTTTAAGTTGACTTTGTCTCATATTATTATAACCATCTGTTTAATTTATGTTTATGGTTTAGATTCTTATTGGGTTTAGCTGAGTTCAAGCATTGACAAAATTGAGCACATTGTCTTGCTTAAAAGGATATCGAATAAAGGCTTTGTGTTTAACAAGAATGGCAATGACATCGGCCTGTTTGATGGCGGTATCAAGACTGGTGAGTTGAATGTTTTCGAGAGTATTGAACTTTTCAGGCAAGGCTTGAATATGAGGCTCAACGGCGAGCACATCATAGCCTTTTAACGCTAATGCTTGGGTGATGTTCAGTGCTGGACTTTCACGTAAATCATCGATATCAGGTTTAAAAGACAGTCCTAGGCAAGCAATGATAGGTTTGTCGACCCCTTTTAACTTTAACTGGTGGCAGGCCGCTTCGATTTTATTGATAATCCATTGAGGCTTACCTTCATTGGTTTTTCGTGCTTGGTGTATGAGTTTTGCATCCATTGGATTTTGATTAACAATAAACCAAGGATCGACGGCAATACAATGACCACCCACACCAGCACCGGGCTGCAGAATATTCACTCTAGGGTGTAAATTTGCCAGCTCAATGAGTTCCCATACATTAATATTTTGTTTATCACAAATAATTGAGAGTTCATTGGCGAAGGCTATTTGCGCATCGCGGCTGGCATTTTCGGTGAGTTTGGCCATTTCGGCAGTACGGGCATTAGTGGCGATGCAATGACCTTTATGAACAAACTGCTGATAAAGAGCGATGGCAGCATGGGTACTGGCCTTGTCCATTCCTCCTATGATGCGATCATTTTCAACTAATTCGCGCAGTACTTGACCGGGTAATACACGTTCGGGGCAGTGGGCAATAAGAATGTCAGGGGTTTCGCCTGCCTTTAGGGTATGAGGAAAGCTTAAATCGGGTCTAGCGGCTTGCAGCCAGTCGGCCATTTTTTCAGTCGCGCCAACAGGGGAAGTGGATTCTAGTACCACTAAGTTTCCCTTAACGAGCAACGGGGCGAGCGCATTAGCGGCCGTTTGGATATAACTTAAATCGGGTTGGTGTTCATCGCCAATAAAGGGAGTGGGCACGGCAATTAAAAAGGCGTCAGCGGCTTGTGTTTCTGTATGAGCCGTTAAGTATCCTTCGTTGACTGCTTGTTTGACGACAGTTTCAAGCCCAGGTTCAACAATGTGGATTTTTCCTTGATTAATGGTATTCACTGCATCTTGATTAACGTCGATACCTTTAACACGTATGTTATTACTGGCAATCACAGCCGCTGTGGGTAAGCCTATATAACCTAAGCCTATGACTGAGATGGTTTCAACTTGGACGATGTCTTGCATGATTTCCCCCTAAAGAATGATTGAATTTGGCATGAATTTATTTTTCTAATTTCTCTCACTTTTAATATTTATGTTCTAAACTTTTATGATTCTTTTACTACTCTATGTGTGAATGGAAATGGTTTAAAATGTCAATTGTAAAATATGGGCTAGTATTAATATGCCAATGCTTCAAATGCTGGTATTAATAATATAGTAGTAATACTATTATTGGTGTTATTGAAAATGCTTTAATTGATTATTGTGTTTTTTACTGGAATATTTAAGCCTTTTATTTGAATATATAAGGAGTGTTATCTTTTAATATGAAAATGGAATGTAGGTTTTGTGATGTATTGTCGACTTTTTTATTGGAAGTTTATTGAAAAGGCTTAGTCCAATTGTCTTATTTTATCAATCTGGCATAGCGAAAAATATCATTTTAGTTTTTTTAGATAATAGCTACCGCACTAGATTTCAGCTTCTAGAATGCTGCTAATAATTGTTTGGATTAAATTTAATATGAACGATACCTTGTTTTAGTCGGTCTATTAACGCCTTTGTCAGTGTGGTTATCATTCATTAGACTACATAGATAACTAAAGGTAATACTTATTTCTACTAACCATAAATATCATATTTATCTATTTTTATTTGTGTACAACTCATCATCATATTATTCATAAGTTGATGGTAAATTATAATTGTTGCATTTATATGTAACGGTACCATTATTTTTTATAAAAACATATCAACTTGTATTGATAAAGTCTATTTTTGTTTTTCATTGGTTTTTTGTTTTTGTTTTTGTTTTTGTTTTTTTGTATTTGTTATTTATGGCTAATTATAATGGCGTAATAAAAAGGCCTATAAGAAATAAATTTTATAGGCCTTTATTACTGGTTATATTTTTCCTGGCGTGAATGAAAAATGACTAATTTAAAATGTATTTAAATACACTGTGTCAGTTGATTGTGTTTTTATGTAAGAGGTATTACTCATTTAGGCAAGCTTAGCGGAAGAATAAAAGGCGAGGTTTGTTGGAGTTTGAAAGGCTTGTGAATGATGGGCTTGAATGTGTTCGATAATTTTGTTTGCAGTCGTTACTTGGTGTTTAAAAAAACTGCCATTGAGTTGAGTATGATGGCGCAATACGAAATGTAAACCTTGATATAAGTGTTCAGATACTGGACTTGGTTGTGTCCAAAAGCTGTCAAGCCCTAACTGATGGGTTAGTCCTTTTAGGTTGTAAAGCGCTCTACCTAAACAGCAGGTCGGCACACTATGGTGTAGTGCTGATAGCCCAACTGTACTATTGATGGTGATAACGCCCGTTAATAGCGGATAGAGTGGTGGTAAAGGCAATTCATAGGCATAGTGAACACGGGCGTGTAGTTGATATTTTTCGATGAGCGTGTTGATGTGTTGCTGATAGCTGACAAACCCTCTGTCCATGGGATGGTGTTTAAAGATGAGTTGACTATTATGTGGAGCATGTTGGCTAAATGAGCGCATGACACGGTTGATCATATCGGTGACGCTGCAGAGATTGGAATGCTGCCTAATTTGAAAATCTTCACTCACCTGTAAAGGGACAAAAAACAATTTGGCCGATGTTTGACGTAAACCTTGCATTAATTGTTTATCAGGACCTTTACGTAAGAGTTTTATCGCGCCACCTTTGACCCAACTGAAGGCTTCTTGGTACACATTCCAGGGGCGATGATTGTGGTAGTGGCTAAATTGCTTGGCTTTAAGAGTACGTAGAATATGATAACGTGAAGCAAAATAGGCTCGTTTTGAGAAAGTTTTCCCTATGGTGATATTATTTTCCTCACAGCTATCAGCAAGGGGAGTAGTTTGTTCGCTGAGCTGTTGAATCGTCGGTAAAAGAGGGCTGAATGCATTGACACCTTGTTGCTCTAAAGTAATAAAGTCGGGCCTGATGTATCCTTCTTCTAATACCCAAAAGGTGAGGTTAAGTTGCTGGCAGATGCGAGCCGCTTGCTTGTGGTAAAAGCGACAATCTCCAAAACAAATAACGGCGTCAATGGACCATAAAGTCAAGTGATGTGTAAGGTAGGTAGACCATTGGTGTGTATGCCCGGCAAAGGCTTGATTATGGCCATCAATGGGCCAAGATTGATCGCCGCCATTAAAATCAATCTTATACACTTGATGTTGTTGCTGGATCAGTTGATTTCCCAAGGTCTGGAAAAATGACCCCAAAGGGCCTTGTAACAACAAAATTTTCATAACATCCTATGTTCGAGTAATGAGGGCTTTACGCTCTAGGTAATATCATTGATATTTAATAAGCTTTTAGTGTTTCAGCTAGATAAATCAGTTTAAGCCGCCAACGTTGCCAATAAGATTGCTGGCTTTTTATATTCACTTTGTTGTTAGCCATTTTGGCTATCAATTGCTCGGGGGTGATCCGCAGCCGTGTTTCCCAGTCAATATAGGTTGGGTATAAAGCGACACAAATATACACTAAGATGGGTAAGCTAAGTGTGCGCTGTCTATCATTTGCAGGGTATTTATCTTCAGTGAGTCCCCAGCCAGAATAAAAAGGTTGACCCCAAGTCACCACGGTGACGTTTCTGAGTAAGGCTTCAAAACCACTTAATGACGTCATAGTGTGTAACGCATCAATATGAGGATAAAGCTGCGTTAACGCGATGTCGGTAATGTATGCATCGACGCAAGTTTCTAAGCAGGAGTGAGATAATTGTCCTTCTCGATTGCCTGCAACCACATCAGGATGAGGCTTGTATATGATAAATGCATCGGGGTTATCCTTTCGAACAACCCATAATAAGGCTTCATTACTGGTGATCTGCAGGCTCCCTGTGACAATAGATGCATCGCCATCCACTTGCCCTACAACGAGTAAACGAACTTGCTGGGTACGCGCTGGTATATTGTGATCTTTTATTGCTAATGTTTTTTGTCCAATGAGGTTATATTTATTAATATCATTATCAACCAGTAATTGAATTAACTTTTGTCCTCTGTGATACATGTCGTCATTAATGTCAATATGATTGAGTTTTTCTCTTAAGCTGTTATTGACTTGCGCGTTAAAATACATGCCTAAGGGATCGATGATGAGTGACGACGGTCTGGCTAAATTTGAGCCCAATCCACTGGAGCGAATAAAGCCATCTTCAATGCGAATGGCTTGAGTGAGTTCAGGGTATTTGTTGCCCCAAACCACAATTTTGTCATGTGTGTTTAATCGCTTTGGGACTTTACGAATGAATTTTATGCGTTTGGCCAGTTTTTGACAAAATTCCAGAATAAAAGCTCGCTTCCAAAATGAAAACCCTAATAAATAGAGGGTGTCGTAGCGCATTTCTGTCTTATTTTGTTGGGCGATTAAGTTGATGGCATTTTCGGGGGTTGAAGGGGTAAGGGTAATAGGATCAAAGTACAAAGGGTATTGAATTAAGCTGGCGGCGATTAATTGATTGAGTGAAACAGAGCGTCTTCTGTCACACTGTTTATCATCTTCAGTGAGTCCCCAACCAGCATAAAAGGGCATACCAAAACAGTGGACACTTTTGCCCAATAATAAGGCCTCAAATCCCATTTGCGACGAGACGGTAAATACCGCTTGAGCATGGCGAATAAGGGCGTGAGGATGGCATGGATGACTTTCTAAAATGACGTGATTTTTTAAATGTGCAGGCAATGATTGTGCTACGGTTTTAGCTAAAATCCCTGATTTTCGGCCTAAACGCGTATCTGGATGTGTCCGTATGACCAGTTTACTATTGGGGTAACGCTGGTGGGCTTTTTCAAGCATACGATGGAAATCAGCTGGACACGCCAACGCCCCTTCAATAGATTGATCGCCACTGACTTGATCAACAATCAACACCATGTCTTGATTTTGTAATGCCTTGATTAACGATGAAGGCAATGTATGTTGAGCATTGAATTCGGGATAACAATTATATTTAGTGATCCCAAGTTCAACGAGGCTTGTCGCTAGCTTTTTAGCGCGAACTAACGTCGCTTCATTACAAGGGGTATTGATCAATTGCTCAAGGGTGGAAGGTTGACGGGCATCATAATAAATACCGATTTTATCGGCTATCATAGACACGGCTTGCCCTTGAGTATTGGGGTGGCCCGCATAGCCAATAAAGCCATCTTCCAGATGGATAAAAGGGCAAGAGAGCGTGTTTGCAAGGGCTTTGAGTTTTAACGCGTTGGGTTTGACACCCCAGCCGACGAGGGCGTCAGATCCAGGTAACAATTGATGATGATTATGTTTAGAAAGTCGTTGGATATCTTGGTTTAGACAGGCTTTAATATTGGCCTTTCTCGCTAAAATACCTGCGGATGTTGTATATAAAGTCATAAAATCGGCTACTAAAAGTGGTGTTGTCGCGTCTTTAACTGATATTAAAGGTACTGAGTTGATGAAGGGCGACTTGATTAAAGTGTGTGCAACTTTGTGTGTCGAACATGCAATAATTCTGTAACTGTGTCAACCAGATAAAAATATCATGGGTATATACCCAAATCACTTGAAAGTGCATGTTTTCAGAGCCCGTAAAAGGGCTTAATTCAAGGCGCATTAGTGAAAGAATGCTTATTGCCTTGTGAGATCATGCAACGCAGAAGTTAGCGTTTTTACGGACTCCCAACGGGCTGGTTTAAAACACTTTTATACTGCGTTATTGAGTATCAACTTAGAATGACTAAGCCAGAAACTCAATACCTTGCCTAAAAATGTTTTAATTCCAGCTGAATCCTGCATCTTCAAGTGGTTTGGGTATAACTGTTATTGAGTTATTTTTTTCTTTAGAGTAGGTTACAGCTTTAAAGAATTTATTAGTGTGATGGTTATGGCCTTTGAATTAGATAAGCAGCTTGAAAAAGAAACCGTGAAAATTATTAGTTTGCCTTTGTGTGATGTTTTGCTCAGTAAAGAAGACATAGGTCCTTGGCTTATTTTGGTTCCACGGGTTGAAAATAAAACAGAAATTTTTCAATTAACGCTAGAAGATCAAAGGCAGTTATTGCAAGAGTCATCTTTGATCAGTGAAATGCTAAAAATTGAATTTAATGCCGATAAAATGAATGTGGCCGCAATAGGCAATGTCGTGCCGCAGTTGCATGTGCATCATGTGGCGCGTTTTTACAATGATGCGATTTGGCCTAAACCTATCTGGGGAAATACTTCAGGGCAGCAAATGAGTGAGAATAAGCTCAATCGCGTGATTGAACAGATAAGCACTTATTTGAATGCATCTTCAAGTATCACGGGGTTATAGGGTTTAAATCTGAAAAAATACCCGTGCAATGTGGATCTGCACGGGTATATATAAAAAACATCATAAAGTGACTGCGGTCATTTAAAAATAATGACTATTTGCCGAATTTTGTTTTTGTAGCTGTGTTTGTTCAGCAGAGCCTTGGGCAATGATGTGACGCACTTTTTCTAAATCATCAAAGGTATCGACGCCATGTCTTGGCGCTTTATCAATGAGGGCCACTTGAATGTGAACATCATTAAAAATGGCTCTGAGTTGCTCTAACTTTTCGAGCTCTTCCAGAACCGAGCTAGGCCAAGCTTGATATTGGTACAAAGCCGATACACGATAGGCATACATGCCAATGTGGCGTTGCCACGGGTTACGAGGGGTATCAAAATGGGCCTGTTCAAAACCATCTCTGGCAAAAGGGATGGCTGAACGTGAAAAGTAAATGGCTTTACCATTTCTGTCACAAACAACTTTCACACAATTGGGGTTGAGTAAGTCAGCTTGCTCTTTAATTTGACAGCCTAAGGTTGAAATACCTGCATGTGGATTATCCGCTAAAGTTTTTGCCGTTAATTCAATTAAATCTGGCGCGAGCAGTGGCTCATCACCTTGCAAATTAACCACTATGGTGTCTTCATCCCAATTGGAACGTCTTGCGACCTCAGCAAGCCGTGAAGTGCCAGACTCATGCTCGCTAGATGTCATGACCACATTGGCACCAAAGTCCGTTGCAATTTGGGCTGTTTCAGCATGATCCGTGGCGATAACAATGTTTTTATTACCAATTAAGGTTTCTAGCGCCCGTTGGTAGGTATGCCAGATCATGGGTCGCCCAGCGATGTTCATCAAAGGTTTACCCGGTAATCGCGTCGACGCGAACCGAGCCGGAATGACAATTTTGTACTGCATCTTGTTCATCTACTTTTATTATTGTTTTTGTATTTTGCTAAAGAAATCTCTAGTGAATAACTTAGGATTAATATAAAGCTTACGTATTTTCCGCCACAAGGGCCGCTTAATAACAGCATGCTGTTGCCAGCAAAATAATCCATTATATTTAGGGTAAGCCCAGTGATACTCTTGTTGTTTTTCTATCAACCAATCAAGGTATTGGTGCTCAATTCTAAAATCCTTGTTAACAAAACCTGCATGTATATTATTCAACGGTTCGGGCTGATTAATGAGCAAGTCTTGAATTTTTTTTATTAAGTATACGTCATTATACTTTCGTCTACGATAATAATGTTGAGTGAGTGGCCTTGGATGCCAAAGATGTACGAAAAAATGCTGTTTAAATAGGTGTTCTAGCGCATACAAACTTAGATACCGTCGAAATCCTTTATAATCCCCTGGATGTAGTGCTTTTATATTTTTTTTAAAATCAGTTGGCAAAGGTGCGCATGGAAAATGCCATGCCAATTGGCAAATGAAATAAAGATCTTCCCCTCCATGACCAACAAAGGATTCATCAAATCCGCCTAATCGATTAAACCACGTTTTATTAACGAGTAAGCAGCTCGATGCCAGTGCGATACCTTCAATGATTGAATTTTCACCTTGCATATAACTCAATAAATAATCGCTAGGGCTCAGATTGTTAGTGTTCTGATTGAGGCTGGCATTTTGCGTTAAATAAAAGCAAGGGAACATGTCAAAGGCTTTACTGCTTATTTTTTTAAGGTTATTTGCTTTAGCAGTGAGGCTTTGTAAAAAAGTGAAGTCTGCGGTTAAGTCCACATCCATAAAAAACAAGTATTCACCTTTTGAACGTCTCACCGCTTGGTTTCTGGCATAAGCGGGTGAAAAAACACCATGTGCTTGTCGATTCAAAGGTTCATGAGTGTAGGTAACATCAGGGCGGCCCTCTAAATCTGTTTGTTTATTAACGCTCATGTCATAAACAACCACCTCACAATCAGGTAGCAACAATAAGGTATGTACCAGCGACAAGAGCCGCTGGTGTTGTTTATCAAACGAACGCATCGCATAAGGAATAATAAAAGAGAGTTGCATAGTAGTTGGAGAATTAGAAATGACTTAATCTGGTAAGAATTTAATCCATTTTCCTAATTATTGTAATATTAGAAAGTTAATAGTTATGCTACTAAATTTACTGATTTATTAGCGTAATTATTGATAAATTGATTTAGAGCATTTTTTGTATCAGAATGCATTAAGCCATACTCTAAATTGGCTAACATATAACCTTCTTTGCTGCCACAGTCATGACTTTTTCCAATGATATTATAAGCGGATACTTTTTTATGCTGCATCAGAGTGGCGATGACATAGGTCAATTGAGTCAGTAATTTATCAAACAGCTTAAAAGGCAACATAATTGAAATAATATATAATGACCTTATTTAAATTTTAAAAATGAGGCTAATATTTATCGTTATCATTTTTTACTTTATGAAGTTTTTTATTAAATCATTAATATTTATAGTGTGAACAGTATCACTTGATATATATATTCCATCATTATATGTTGGATGGTTGACATTGTTACTTTCTGATAGTGATGAAGTGATAAATTCTTTTTGCTTTACTTTATCTTCTAATACAAACTGATTGTTTGCAGCAATTATATTATCGCTAGGGAAATATATACCTTTTGTTTTTTCTTTGTCGAAGTGATACCGTCCGATACTTTGACTTCCATGTCCAAAAAAAATGTAAAGATTTTTCTTGTTGACTGTTATCATAAATTTATTTCTAATTGTTTTTTTTGTTTTAATTGAATCTTCTAGGTGGAAATTTGTTTCTGTCATTAATATGTTATTATAGTTGTGGTTAATATAATCAGATACAAAAAAACTTCTTTCAGTTATTTCAATTATTCTTACGTGTAAAATTCCTTTTTTTAATAAATGTGGGTTGTATCCAATACCAATTAAACCATTATTAATTTCTAAAACATATAACATACCACTTCCATAAGGCTTTAGATTCTTTGCATTATAATCAAAGTCTTTAAATTTAAGGCAATTATGACCTGCAAGGCTTCTTGCGTATTTGTTAAAATTATCGTTGTAATTGAACCCATAATTACCTGAATCAACAAAAACTCTATTATCATTATAAGATAGTTCAAAATTTAGTTCATCGGAATGTTTGTGAGTGTGAGAATGGTGCCAACAAGTAAAAAAAAGATCCCATTTAGAAGAGCGATAAATAATAATTCCAGCTTCTTTATCAAAAAAAAGCTGGTTCTTTTTTACGAAATGATAACCCTTAGTTCGATATGTATCTCCTAGTTGAGGTAGAGTTGTATCTGGATAAACATAAAGTTTAGAGATAAATTTCATTTTATCTCTAATACTAGAGAGTGATGGATTATTATTGTTAGTAAGAAAGGTGTTAATTAATCTTAATATTGTAAAATGATAAGCTGAAGAATGCTCTAAATGTACCCCCATTTTACTGACGCTATGAGAAATACTTTCTGTGAACCTTTTATTAGCAATTTTTATGTATTTATCAGGAATAATATTAAAAAAACTTCCGTATTCATTAAAAAACTTTACAATAGCTATGTCTTGATATTGGCCATGATTATGTTTACCAACATAATTTTCTTCAGTTATTAACCATTCCAGATGATTAATTATATCTTGAAGTAATTCCTTTTTTTGTTTCTTCAAATAAAGAAATGATAAAACAAATAGTCTTGCTGTTACACTTATTTCATTCCAACAATAAGACTCAGGATCTTTTGAACGTATTTTAGGTGTAGAATAGCGTTTCCTCCAAGATATGTAAACTTTATAAGCTTGATCTATATCATTTGATTCAAAGTCTTTAGAAAGATAAATCAGGGATGTCAACCAGAGATCGTTAACGTTAACTTTACTTAAATCTTCCCACATTTTATCTGAAAAAAGTATAGTTTGTCCTTCTATCGTATAAAAACCTTTTTCTAAAGGTTGTACATAAGAATAATTATGAATATTACTATATTTCATTTACAACCTCTTTTATAAAGAATTTTTTTAGTAATCCAATATCAAAGTTTTGTTTAGCATAATATTTGTGATTATTAGGTTGTGTTTTAAGATCTAAAATAGCTTTTACAGCATCATCAATATTATCAACAACGGGATAACCTGAATAGACTGATTTAGCTCCTTTCCATGGAAATAAAATAGCATTACATCCTGAAGCAAGTCCTTCTGCAATAGCTGTATGACAACCTTCGACCGTACTGGTTGATAAAACTACATTAATTTTTTTAAACCAATTTGCCATATCGGGCCCAGGTTCATCAAAATAGATAGCATCTCGTAAAATAGGGTTATTATTGATTTTATCAAAAATATTTTTAAATTTTATTTTTTCATTTGGATCGGACCAGATGAAATCAAATTCCCAAGGCATTTTTGAACGAATATATAATCGATACCTATTATCTATTTCAATTAATTTTTCCATAATTTGAATGGCGCGATCAAATCGTTTTATGCTGGTGGGAACAATTCCAACTAATCCTAAATTAAATTCATGACCAGATATTTTATCTCTATCAAAATTTCTACAATTAACATATTGTGGAAATACGCATATTTTTTCTTTTTCCCAGCCGAATTCTCGTATGCATTGCTCTTTGATTTCATGGCTTACAGTAATGTATTTGTTAATATTTTTTTTAATTATTTTGGAGGGGAAATCAGTATTTAATTCAAATCTATGTAAGCGTACAAACATTTTTTGGTGCTTTTTTTTATGTATTGAGTACCATTCAGCAGGTCCTACACACCATTCTGCCCAAATAATATCTGCCCAATCTAGCAATTTTTTTGACTGTTGTAGATCACCCTTTTTTGTATATTTCCATAAATCTACTTTAACTTGAGCGCCGGACTTTATTATTTCTTTTCGAAATTGATCAATAAATTTTATATCATGTGAAGCTATGAGTATTTTTTTATTTTTTAGTTCTTGGTTAAAATCAAATATATCATAAATTTTTTCAGATATTGATTTGAAAGTGTATTTTTTTGCAATGTCTTTTACTTTTTTTGCCCAATATTTTTCTTTTTCTCTATTAAGATTTATTACGTTTTCAATATCATCAATTTTTTCAATATAATAGGGGTAATCTGCTCCTAGCAAACGTACAGTAGCATTTGTTTTATTTAATATTGGTAATGTCCCAACATTCATAGATTCTAATAATTTTGTTGATATTTCATTGATATAATTAAACTTATAACTTCTGAAGTTGTAAGAAAAAGTAGATTGAGCAACGTGTTTAATGGCTTCTTTTCTTTTCATTCCTCCGAGCCATTTGATGTTTTTTGTAGTAAGCTTATCTTTAATTCTCTTAACAAAAAATTTATCTTCTTTGTTATGGTTGAATTTATCTCCAATGTAAATTTTTTCTAATTTTATATTTTGATCTATATATTCTTCAACTAAATAATTTTTATCTGCTTTTCCTGTATAGATAATTTGCCTTTTTTTTGTTATTTTAGCTTGGTGTTCGGGTACCATAGGGGGTAAAATTTCAACTTTACCAGAAAATTCAACATATTTATGTTCAATTAAACATCGGGTGCGCTCTGTTTGAACAAAAATATAATTAACTCTATGGTTAGCATCTATCATTTTATCAATTATTTGATAATCATTATTTAGATTAATAATATAAGGTGTGACAGGGTAATCAGATTGTTCCAATATATAAGAAAGAAATCGATTTCCTCTTATGATAATACTGCTGATACAATTACTATCAGAAATAATTTTTATAATCTTTAGTAATCCATAGGGGGATAAAGAATCTTTATATTCATTACCTAAATATTGATTGCTTGATGGATCAATTAAGGTAATAGTGTTATCAAGTCCATCTGCTAACTTATTATCTGATGATAACTCATGCCTCGTGACTAGGAATACTTTTTTTCCAGATCTTGAAACTACATTTGAAATTGATTGTAACCAAACAGATGAACCATCAATGATATTAAAGTTAACATCGGCAAAAATAATAATACTCATTATGTCCACTCCAAGTTTAATGAATCCATTTCTTTTTCATATCCAGAATTTTTAAAATAAATAAGATATTTATGTCTTTTTATTTTGTTTATTTCTGCTTCTAGTCTAGCAGTATCAATAGATGTGTCTATATATAGTAAGTTTATGCTTTTATTTAAATTGTCTAGTTCATTTTTTATGTTAGACTTAGGGGAAATAATGATTTCTTTTCCTATGTACTTATTGTTTGTCTTTTTGAACTCTTTCTTTATTTCAATATATTCATTTTTTGTTATTGTATGGTCAAATACATCAGATATATCACTTGAAAAGTGTATGTTTTCATCTTTTACTAGAAATAGATTGTTTTCTTTTTTTATTTTCAAAAGAATTGAGGTAAGCTTATGGTCGCTACTAATTTGGTCATAAATGTAATAGCCATTAAAAACACCTTGTTGTTTAAAGTCAGATGTAAAAATAAATATATCGCATCCAACTGGGTAAATTTCCTCCATTTCAAGCTTATATCGACTCAGATACTCACATTCATTTTTTTTGAATGTGAGTAATTTTCTATCATTACTATCGAGTAAATGTACTTTAGGCAATGGGGTTGTTTTTTTAGAGCTGATTTTTATTCTTGTTGTTTTATTTATTCTTAGTTTGAAATGAGCTTTTAATTTGTTTAAAGATAGCATTTATATTTACCGGTAATTTAAAGTTTATATTAATCACATTCACATTTATGTTGGGGTTATATAGTTTTCAAGGTGACTTTAAAACTGCTACATGAATTTTTAATAATATTTAAATAAAAAATCTTTTAATGATTAAAGGCGAGTATATACCTCATTAAATGATCTAGCATTCACAAAATCAAGCACATTGGTTTGCTCAAAGGGATAGCAAATAAAGGCTTTATGTTTGACAAGAACTGCAATCACATCAGCCTGTTGTAAGGCATTGTCTAAATCGACGAGTTTGATATTTTCGAGAGCATTAAATTTTTCGGGTAAGGTGTCTATATTGGGTTCAACCGCGAGCACATCATAGCCTTTTAAGGCTAAAGCTTGGGTGATGTGCAGTGCTGGGCTTTCACGTAAATCATCAATGTCAGGTTTAAACGCGAGTCCTAAGCAAGCGATAGTGGGGTTTTGAATATGGGCAACGGCGGCTTCAACTTTTTCCATGACCCATTGGGGCTTTTGATCGTTCGTTTTACGTGCTTGATGAATGATTTTGGCATCAGTGGGGTTTTGATTAACAATAAACCAAGGATCAACCGCGATACAATGGCCGCCGACGCCAGCACCGGGCTGCAGAATATTCACTCTAGGGTGTAAATTTGCCAGTTCAATGAGTTCCCACACATTGATATTTTGTTTATCGCAGATCATGGATAATTCGTTTGCGAAAGCGATTTGTACATCTCGACTGGCATTTTCGGTGAGCTTGGCCATTTCAGCTGTACGCGCATTAGTGGCGATGCAGTGACCTTTATGAACAAACATCTTATATACCGCTGTAGCAGCTTCGGTACTGGTGTTATCCATGCCACCTATGATGCGATCATTTTCAACTAACTCACGAATGACTTGACCGGGCAGAACTCGCTCGGGGCAGTGGGCGATGAGTATATCAGGAGTTTCGCCTTGCTTTACTGTGTGTGGAAAACTTAAATCCGGTCTAGCGGCTTGCAGCCAATCGGCCATTTTTTCGGTGGCGCCAACAGGGGAAGTGGATTCTAGTACCACTAAGTTTCCCTTAACGAGCAACGGAGCGATCGCATTAGCGGCAGCTTGAATGTACTTTAAGTCAGGTTGATGTTCGTCGCCAATAAAAGGCGTGGGGACGGCAATAAGAAAAGCATCGGCGGCTTGTGTTTCTGTATGCGCCGTTAAGTATCCTTCTTTTACCGCTTGTTTAACGATGGCTTCAAGCCCAGGTTCAACAATGTGGATTTTTCCTTGATTAATGGTATTCACTGCATCTTGATTAATATCGACGCCTTTTACACGGATTTTGTTACTGGCAATGACAGCCGCTGTGGGTAAACCGATGTAACCTAAACCAATGACTGAGAGGGAGTTAAATTTCATTTTCGACTCTTTATTTAGAGATATTTTTAAAAGGAGAGGTTTTTACTTAATAAACAGAATTTATTGCCCATGATGGCTAGGCTGCTGACATTGACATATCAATTTGCAAACTAAGGGCATTATTTGAATCTAATACTGCGTTGACAATACGTTGGCTGGTGTTGCCATCACCATAAGGGTTACTTGCATGGCTCATGACTTGATATGCGAGTTCATCGTCTAATAATCGATTGGTTTCATATATAATGGTTTTATCGCAAGTGCCAACGAGTCTCACTGTACCCGCTTTGACTGCTGCTGGGCGCTCTGTGGTGTCACGCATACACAGCACTGGAATACCTAAAGTAGGCGCTTCTTCTTGTATACCGCCAGAGTCGGTCAATATGATGTGGCTTTGTTTCATAAGATAAATAAAAGGCAGATAATCTTGAGGGGCAATTAAAAAGACATTATCAAGAGCGGATAAATTTCGCTTGACGGGCTCTTGAACATTGGGATTAAGGTGTACAGGATACACAATTTGTACATCATTTCGCTTAGCAAGTGTGGCTAATGCTTTGCAGATACGTTCAAATCCTTCACCGTGATTTTCTCGTCTATGACCAGTGACGAGAATGAGCTTTTTATCTTGTTTTAAGAAGGGAAATTGATTGGCGAGTGTCTTTTGCATTTGGCTATCATTATCGATACGTTTATTCACTTCAATGAGTGCATCGATGACAGAATTGCCAGTGACGAAAATGCTTTCAGGTGCTGTATTTTCTAAAATCAAGTTTTTAAGTGAACTCACCGTTGGCGTATAATGTTGATCTGCAATACTACCGGTCAGCATGCGCATGCCTTCTTCCGGCCACGGTGAATAAATGTTACCCGTGCGTAATCCTGCTTCTACGTGCCCGACAGCCACTTTATGATAATAAGCGGATAGCGTTGCAGCAAAAGAGGTTGCCGTATCACCATGAACGAGGATCCGAGTAGGTTCAAAGGCATTAAAAATAGGTTTAAGGCCTTGTAAAATAGCAGTTGTTATATCGGTTAGATCTTGGCCCGGTTTCATAATATTTAAATCATAATCGGGTATGATTTTAAATAATGCTAATACTTGATCGAGCATTTCTCTATGTTGTCCAGTCACACAAACTTTAATATCAACATCTGGTCTTTTTTTAAAGGCTGTAACAATAGGCGCCATTTTTATTGCTTCAGGGCGAGTGCCGAAAACAATTAAAATCCGTTTTTTATTATTAATGATTGTCATTTTTTATCCTTATGGTGACTTAGGCCAGTGTTTTTATTATTTGGTCCAATCTGTGTTGCCAAGTGTGACTGTCGAGCACAATTTGTTGAATATTGATGGCATCTTGATGGCGAAGTTCATGATCCTTTAGGTACTCATTGCAAATTACTGATGCTAATTTTGCATCGTGAATTTGAGGAATATATGACCCAAAAATAGCGTCAATAGCGACTGAGGGGCTACTTAACATTGGACTTGCGCATGCCGCTAATTCAAATACTCGTCTCGATAACATGGTTTTGGATGATTGAACGGTGTTGAAATTCAGATATAAATGATATTGCTTATATAAGTTATGAATGTCTTTAGCTGGGATCCCAGGTTGGCAATATTTTCTAAAGGCCAATGGAAAGCTGCAGGGTGTTTCGTTTTGCCAAAATCGATCAAAGATAATCAGGTTTTGATCTTCAATCTCGCTTAGTATTTTTTTTTGTTCTTCACTTCGACTTTTTAGTTCATTTCCATAATATCCACCTAAAAAAGCGAGATTGGCTAATCTTTTTTGTGCTTTTCTTGAATGATGTATTTGGGGTTGAGCGGCAAACATGAGTACATCAATATGTTTAAAATTTGCGTTCAGCGATAAATAGTGGGGAATACAATGAATATCTGTTGTATAGATGTACTCAAATAATTGTGCCGTGTGTGAAAAGCGATCAAAGTGTATTGGATCTTCTTTATTCCAAAATACGGTTGGAATTGATCTTTTTTTACAATATGAGACTAATTTTTCCAGAGATTTATCATGAATATTAATATCTAAATCAACGATTTTTCTGCGCCAGCGATTATGGTGTCCTCTCCAAGCTGATTCAACGAGTAAAAAATCGGGTTTATAGCGATTGATATTCCATAACCAGTTTCTTGGGGTTAAATGAATCAATTGTGCGTCAAATGACAAGCCTAATGTGGTGGCTTCATCGACAATAACGGCTATTTTAAGTTTTCGGCGCATAATAGGGACTTCTTATATCGCCAAGACCACGGCTGCCGACATGGCGATTTGGAAAATAATTTGAGTGATGTCTTTGGCAAATTGAAAGCCTTTTTCATCGGGTTTGGATAACACAAAAATTTCATCGCCGGGGCCGATGAGGGTAATGTCATCAAGAGAGTCATTGACGGTTATAAAGCTGCCATTGGGTTTCATGATGAGCACATTCATGTCATCAATGTCTCGATGACTGCCGCCCGCCTTGTTGATGAAGGCTTCAGCATCCAGTTTAGGGTTATAGGCGATGGCGGTGGGGAACATGACTTCACCGTGGATGATCACTAAGTTACGTTTGGCTGGGATCACCACGCGATCTCCTTGCTGTAAAATGATTTGGCTAACATCCTTATTATCATTTAATAATACTTGGCCTTTAGGGGTCACTTTGCGAGCCTTGTCTATCCATTGCAAAATGATTTTTGCTTCGGCGGCCCGCAGCTCTGCGGCCTCTTTAGTATCAGAACGTTTAGTGAGCACGCTTTGCTCAAGGGAAGACAATGAGGCTTGCAGCATGTCATATTGTCTTTTGGCCACAGAAGGGCGGTAAAGTTGAACTGCCGCCCTATTGGATAAGGATGTAAATTGCGTATTGTCGAGTAAATCGCTAAGACTGGATCCCCAAGGTAGGACTGTTTCTTGGGCAGAGTTATGTTCGCCAATCACATCGACGCTGATGGTTTGGGCTCTGAGTTGTGAGCTGATTTTAATCAAGGCACCGGGATTGACGTTGACATTGGCTGCTTGAGCGAGAGTATATTGCTTGGCATTCACCGCGCGATTGGCACTAATGGATAAAGCGGGCTGAGCAATCTTGATGGCAGCTGTTTGATTAGTTTCATTAGTTTCATTAGTTTCATTAGTTTCAGTGAATGGCTGAGCGGGTGATGTATTTTGCTCGGCTTCAATCACAGTAATGTGAGTGGCTTGCTCATCAATGACCACGGCCTGTAAGATGCTCTCAAGGGAGGAATGGTCATTGAGTTCATATTGCCCATGGAACCCAATTTCGCCTTCAAGGGTGACTTCCCCTTGTTTGGGGCCGATAAAAATCACATCACCGTCTTGAAATTGCAAGGCGGGCATCTCGCCTTGTTGCAAAAATTGATATAAGTCGATGCGTGCGATTGCTTGATTATTTCGTTTAACTTGAATATTGCGATAACTGCCAATGTCTTGTCGAATACCACCCGCTTGATCGATAAAACGCAGCACGCTGTCGGCACTTTGGCCCGGATACAGACCGGGTTTTACCACCATGCCCGCGAGAAACACTTTGACCTCTTGACTCGACATGAGTGACACATAGACTTCGACATTGGCTTTATAGACTCGTTTAACGCTGTTTAAAATCACTTGGTTTAAATGGCTATTTGTGATCCCAAGGACTTTAATGGGGCCGACTTTAGGAATGAAAATATTGCCTTGGGGATCGACATTGACCTCGGCTTGGTAATCGATAGCGCCCCAAATTTGAATAAGCAGTTTATCCCCTTGAGTGATGACATAATGAGGATTGATGGCCGAAAAGGCAGTTTGGCTAAAGCCGCCTTCAAATAACCAGCTCCCATAGCGTTGGGTTGCGTGAGTATCGCTAATGCTAATGCTGGGGCTGAGCTCGGCAGTGGGATCTTGTTGTAAATTGGCTGACACACTCTGTGTGTATATCATGGATAAACAGAGCATACTCGTTACTATGCGGGAGAGGGCATTCATTCGCGATGTTCCTTGATAATGGCAATAATTAAACGGCCGACTAAATACAGTAATAGGAGTACGACAAACCAGGTCATGATGTTATAGAGGCGTTTGGGATACTGGTTGTCTTGGGCAATTCTAGGGTGTTCAATAATTAATAAGTGTTTTAATTGATTGAAGGCGTCACTTCTCATTTGTTCAAGGGTGATGAGTGACGATTGATACAGATCCGCCGCCAGCGTGGTATTGAGTTCAATGTCTTTAAAACGCAGGCTCACTTTATTCAGTGAGGGTTTGTCTTCTTGCGTGAGTTTTTGTTTCTCTTGGGCTAGTTGTGAAGTGAGAGCCTCAATTTGAAATTGTTTCGCAATAATTTCGCTGGCATCACTTCGCATGTAAGCGTTTAAAGACTTGAGTTCGGCTTGCTTGGCAATAATTTGTGATTCTAATTGATTCATGGCTTCCAGTAAGGAGGCGCTTTGTAGCTCGGGATTAAATAAGCTAAATTCATCTTGAAAAGCAATTAACTTCACTTGTTGCAGCTTTAATTCGTCATAGGCGCGATTGACTTCTTTTTTTGCATATTCTAACTGTTGCTTAGCCATGCTTTCGCCGAGTTGATTAATAAACTGCTCACTGACTTTAAGTAAGGCTTGGGTCGTTGCTAACGCAAATTCAGGTGTAAACGCTTGCACTTCAATGGTTAAAATCTCTGACATTTCATCATAGTTGACGTGAATGTGTTGTTTGAAATAGGCAATGTACTCTTCTTGGCTGCTGCCTTTTGATAAGCGGCTGATGATATCCCAAGTGTGAGCTTGATAATGTTGCTTGAGATTAACTTGCGTATTTAACGCCAGCGCCATTTCGGGTGAGCGAATGTACTCTTGTAAAATAAGTGCATCACGCATGGTGGGTGAGCTGCCCGTGATGGCGGCAAGTCCCATGAGAGGAATGGGGCTCTGACCGGCTTGCTTAACGACAAATTGTGCTTGGCTGACATATCGTGGCGAGGCGATGAGACTAAAATAAACAACGATGAGTAAGGATGCGGCAATCACCAGTGCAAATGACCCCAACTTGGCCCATGTTTGGTATAAGGTTTTTCTTGTGTGTATGTAGGCCTTAGAGTCGGCGAGAAATAATTTGGGATTCCGGCGTAACTTGCGTATTTTTCGTTCCACTTTACTCAGTGGCTGCACTTTTTTTTGAGAAGTCATGGGCATAATCGTTAACTTATATACGTCTTTTGGTATTCATTGATGGCATCATCGAGTGTGTCGAAATACAACAAGCTTTGTTGTTTTATGAGCAGACCCGCCTGACAATGACGTTTGAGTTCGGTTAATGAATGACTCACCATAATGAGTCGAGTTTGATTGAATTTTTCTTTGAGTATGGCTTCACTTTTTCGCCTAAAGTTTGCATCACCAACGGCGCCAAGTTCATCGATGAGCAGCACATCAAAATCAAAGTCAAAGGCCATGGTGAGTCCAAAGGTGATGCGTGAACGCATGCCGCTGGAGTAGTTTTTGACGGGTTCATCGAAAAATGGGCCAATTTCAGCAAAATCTTGCACTCTTTGCTCAATGGGTAAAGTGTGTTTATAGCCGTGTATTCTTGCCACAAAGCGCACATTCTCTCGCGCGCTCATCGAACCTTGTAGTCCGCCTTGCAAGCCTAAAGGCCACGAAATATTAAGCGGCGAATGAATCTTCCCTCGAGTGGGATTATCGGCGCCGCCCATCATACGTATGAGTGTGGACTTGCCCACGCCGTTGGGGCCGAGAACGGCAATATTCTTATGGGTGGGTAAGTCGAGACTCACATTATTAAAGACGAAATGGCGCCCTTGCTTAGTGGCGTAAGATTTAGTGATATTGTCGAAATAAATCATAAGGTGTTAACCAATAAACCGTTGGCGAGATAAGTGAAAGGTGGCTAAGCCGCTACTAAAGCTGAGCAAGGCACTTAAACTTAAATAAGTCCAGCTGCCAACGGGTGAATTATAAGCATGAAAAAAGCATTCTCGGCTCAGCTCAATGGCATGAAAAATCGGATTCCAGTCAAACAGAAACCAATACTGTGGTGGGATCATGACTGCGCAGAAAAAAATGCCCGAGACAAAAAAGAGCGGCCGAGTGATCAGCTGGGTTAATTTTTTACTGTCTGACCAATAGGTGACAGCGGTGCAAAGTAATAAGCCTAATCCAATAGTAAAAATAATCAGTAACAGACTGGCGCTTAGCACGCCCAGTAAGTTATTGGGCCACGCATCAAATCCCAGCCAAGCCATGACGCTAAAAATGAGGCTGTAAACGATTAAAAAGGTCACTAGCTCTATGATAATCCGTGTGATAATCGGATCCATTGCCGTGACTTGCCGATAGCTTAATAATCCTTTATTCGCTTCAATGGCGGCGCTCAGTTGTGTGAGTAATTTACCAAAGAGTTTAAAAGGTAAAATCCCCGTAAAAAGAAACAGGGCGACAGGAATATCGGCGACACTGTTTCGGCCCATTAAGGTGAAGATCAGGCCAAAAATAGCAGCTTGCGCAACGGGCTCTGCGATGGCCCAAAAATAACCCAGTCGATTGCTACCAAAGCGGGTTTTTATTTCGCGCATCAATAGGGCAAAGATCACATCTTTTGTTATTTGCCAGCTGTTACGTTGGGGGCGGATGACGTCCAATTTCAATCCTTGATGAGTTTGAATGAGTTTGATAAATAAGCTTGATAAATAAGGTTGAATGAAAATAGATACCGTGCTTCAGTTTCAATCCTTGATGAGTTTGAATGAGCTTGATAAATAAGTTTGAATGAAGGCCGATACCGTTCTTCAGTTTCAATCCTTGATTTTTTTGAAAAATAAGAGATATCGCGTTTCAGTCTTAATACTTGATTGTCGCTTTAACGTTTTGTGTGAATATGTATGGATCCCTTGATTTTGTTATAGGTATATTTTTTACAGGCATATTTTCTACAGGCATAGCTACCGCACAAAGTTATGGCTCTTTGAATGCCGATGTCATGATTTTTACGAAAATAAAAGTGGGATAAATCAAGGCGCAGCAGGCCAGAGCAGCACTTTATTGAGGCGCTGCTGTATCTACTGAATGCGTTAATGATGTAATCGAGATGGGATGCTAGGCGACCAACTCAATGTCCTTATTTTTACTTCTTGTCCGTTTTTTGTCGCTTTTGTGCTAGTTCTGTGTTGGTGCTGATATAGAAGAATGTCTTTTGGCTAAAAGGCTTATTTTTGCCAAGTAAAGCATGACTTCTAGAGTGGATAGAATAAGTATCCCTCCTGTCTGTGTCAACATTGTGTTTACCTTTGCGTTACACGTTGGGGAACTGTTTTTGAATAAAGACTTTTATTTAACTTATTGTTAAATAAGTTTTTATTTTACTTGTGATTTACTTGTGAATTATTTTTCTGATAATTTACAATGTTTTAATGGCTTATGTCTTACATTGTTAATCTCTATTCTCTGATAGCCACTCAAGTGTTCTGCTTACCTTTTAGGTTTTATCTCAATGTTATTTCCCATGTTAATTTCTTCCGTATATTGAAGTTAGGTGGGGATAGGTATAACTTTGGCATCACCTTTGATGATGCGGGTAAGGAATAGCATGAAACTGGAAATGATTTGTACTGGTGAGGAAGTATTAGCAGGCCAGATTGTTGATACAAATGCGGCGTGGTTCGGTAATGCCATGATGGAGCAAGGGATAGAGTGTGAGCGCCGCGTGACTGTGGGTGACAGGCTTGAAGATTTAGTGGCTGTTTTCCAAGAGCGAAGTGTCGAAGCTGATATCATTTTAGTGAATGGTGGTCTTGGGCCTACCAGTGATGATCTATCTGCTGAGGCCATGGCATTGGCTAAAGGCGTGGACTTAGTGGAAAACATACAGTGGCGACAAAGACTAGAAGACTGGTTCTCTCGCAATAATCGTCCTATGGCCCACAGTAATTTGAAGCAAGCCTTGTTACCGGATACGGCGATTATGATTGATAATCCGGTGGGTACGGCCTGTGGTTTTGCAGTTAAATTAAATCGAGCTTGGTTGTTTTTCACGCCGGGTGTGCCCTTTGAATTTAAACAAATGGTGACTGAGCAATTTATCCCTTTTGTGAGGGATAGATTTGATTTAATGACGCAAGTGGCATTGAAAAAAATGCTGACCCTTGGACAGGGTGAGTCCAGTCTTGCCGATAAATTATCCGACATTAATTTACCCACAGGTGTTACCTTAGGTTACCGCTCCTTTATGCCTTACATTGAGATTAAGTTGTTTGCTCGAGGCGAAGAGGCCATAGCGTTATTACCAAAAATCGAAGCGCAAGTCATTGGGTTACTCGGCAATGCAATTGTGGCACATGGTAAGGTGAGCTTGGCTGAAGAAATTCATTCGACGCTTTTAAATTCGGGGAAAACCTTGAGTATCGCAGAGTCTTGTACCGGTGGCATGATAGCCAGTCAGCTGGTGGACTTTGAAGGAAGCTCAGCTTATTTACATCAAGGATTGGTGACTTACAGTAATGAGTCAAAAGTGAAGGTGCTTAATGTGAAGCCGGAGACCTTGGACGATCATGGTGCGGTCTCGATCCAAGTTGTGGAGGAAATGGCACTAGGCGCCAGAGGTCTTTTAGACAGTGATTATGCCTTAGCCACCAGCGGTGTTGCGGGTCCAAGTGGGGGGACAGAAGATAAACCTGTTGGTACGGTGGCCATTGCGCTTGCCACAAATAAAGGGGTTTATAGTCAAATGATTAAGTTACCTAGACGCTCACGGAGTTTGGTACGCAGTTTAAGTACGGCAGTGGCTTATGATATGTTAAGACGTGAATTGGCTGGCGAAGCTGTGATTGTCGATTATGGCTCTATTGGTCGATTTAGTAAGTAGCAATTTAGTAAGTAATCTGAACTGGGGATAAGAATAAACAGCAGTTTTTATACTGCTGTTTAGTTGTGATTTACGTCAATTTCTCTATGACACTCGTTATTAATAAGTTAGGTTAATCTGTAAAAATCAGTGAGATCTTACCGGGTTTGACTTCAATACGTTTGGTCATTTTGGCTATGATAGCTTGCTTAGTGTCATTAGTATCAAGCACATATACCGGTTGGGTTGATAAAAATTCCGTTAAATAATTCATCAGCTGAGGTGAAAGGGGTTGTATGATTTTTTCAATTTTCTTATTGTCTGTTTTCAGTTCTACTAGCTTTAATTGGTGTAAATAGACGCTGTGTTTTTCAATATCATACCAAGGTTTAGCCTCAAATTTAGCATAAAGCTTGGCATCAAAAGGTTTTAAAGGGTTGTTAATGGTGACATGTGTGGTGGCCGATACGCTCATGGTATCAGGCTTTTCACCGAGCTTCACTTGAATATCTGTGATGCGCATTTCCATGCCTAATAAATCATTACCTTGTTTTTTATCGTAAGTGATTTCTTTAGATAAATAAGACGTTAACTCACTTTCAGTTACGCTATATTGACTGACACAGGCATTTAAAAAAAGCATGAATGGCAGCAAAAATAAAAGAGGGGTCGATATTGATAATTTCAATGTGTGGGCCTATAGACTTGCCGAATGGAATTTTTTAAGCAGTTTATCATTTTCATGACCCTTGCCCAACTCAATAAGTTTGGCAAGGGGATGCTATGACTAAATTAACCTGTGTTACGCATTCCTGCTGCCACGCCAGCAATGGTGAGCATGAGTGCCAGCTCAGCATTACTCGATGGTGCGTCTTGTTTGCGAGTACGGGACAAGAGCTCAGCTTGCAAGAAGTTGAGTGGATCGATATAAGGGTTTCTTAATTCGATAGACTTTCGATTCCAAGGGGTGAGTGTCATCAAATCATCTGATTGAGTTAAGGCCAATATAGACTCGACACCCAGATTTAAACGTTCACGTAAGGTTTTGCCTAAATGGTGCAAATGTGATGGCACTAAATAAGTGTCATAATACTCGGCTAAATTCGGCTCGGCTTTAGCGTAAACCATTTCAAGCATAGAAATGCGGGTCTGAAAGAAAGGCCAGTTTTGCGCCATATCTTGTAATTGCGTCAGCTCGCCTCGTTCCTTGGCCGCATGAATGGCTTCACCTGCGCCTAGCCACCCAGGTAGCATGAGCCGGTTTTGAGACCAAGCAAAAATCCAAGGGATGGCCCGTAGACTTTCTATGCCGCCATCCAATTTCCGCTTGGCAGGGCGGCTCCCTAAAGGCAGTTTACCTAACTCTACTTCAGGTGTGGCAGCGCGGAAGTAATCCACAAAATCAGGCTCTTCTCGTACTATGCCACGATAAGCTAATACTGAATCCTCGGCTAATCTTTGCATGCTTTCACGCCACTCAGGCTTGGGCTCTGGCGGGGGTAATAAGGTGGCTTCCATTACAGCTGACGTATATAGGGCTAAACTTTGTACTGCTAATTTGGGCAGACCAAATTTAAAGCGGATCATCTCACCTTGTTCGGTCACACGCATGCGGCCATCAACAGATCCCGGTGGTTGAGACAAAATAGCATCATGAGCTGGTGCGCCACCTCGACCAACGGTACCGCCTCGTCCATGAAATAAGGTTAATTTTATATTGGCTTGTTCACAAATGGCGACCAATTGTTCTTGAGCATTATATTGGGCCCAAGCGGCTGCCATAACGCCCGCATCTTTGGCTGAATCGGAATAGCCAATCATTATTTCTTGATGACCTTTGGTATAGCCTCGATACCAGTCGTTTGCAAATAGTGCTGTAATACAATCTGCGGCATTGTTTAAATCATCTAATGTTTCAAATAAGGGCACAACACGCATAGGGTGCGGGCAATCCATTTCTTTGAGTAATAATAATACCGTTAGTACATCTGATGCTTGGCTGGCCATTGAGATAACATAAGAGCCAAGTGCTTGCTCAGATTGTTGTGCGATAAGCCGACAAGTATCCAATACTTCAGTGACTTCTGCAGAAGGTTGCCATTGATGAGGGAGCAATGGACGTTTACTGGTTAGTTCGCGTAATAAGAAGGCCTGTTTTTCATCTTCCGTCCAATGATTAAAATCCCCCATACCTAAGTATCGAGTGAGTTCGGCAATCACATCAGCATGACGCTGAGCATCTTGTCTGATATCCAGTCTTAGCATATGAACGCCGAAACAAGCGATGCGACGAAGAATGTCTAAGAGTAAACCATTTGCGATGAGCTTCATGCCGCAATCGGATAAGCTATGATACAAAAGTGTTAATGGTGTTTTTAGATCCTTGTTATGCCAAATAAGCTCGTCAGTATCTAAGGTGCTGATTTGACCATTTAATCTTTGTTCTAAAAAATTTTGTGTGTTTTCTAGCTGAGTTAATAGTGTTTTTAATACATGACGATAAGGCTCTTTGGCATGATGCGTGAAGGCGCTAAGCGCATCATTAGCTTTGGACATAGACAATTCATCGTATAAATTGTCTATGTCTCTGAGATAGAGTTTGACAGCGCAGAGTCTATTTCTGTCTAAGACTTCTTGTGTGACGGTGGCCGTAACAAATGGGTTACCATCTCTGTCTCCGCCCATCCAGCTGGAAAATCGAATAGGGGCAATATCGATAGGCAGTTGCTCACTCGCCCGCTCTTCAACTAATGTATTAAGTTGTCTTAAAAAATCAGGAATGGCTTGCCATAATGAGGTCTCAGCGGTACATAATCCCCAACTGGCTTCATCAACGGGAGTCGGTCTTGTTTCTCTAATTTCATTGGTGTGCCAAATCTGAGAAATTAACTGACGCAGGCGTAAATGATATTGCTTTTTTTGTCTTTCGCTGATCTGTTGGTTTTCTAATTGGCTGAGGGTGTCAACGATAGCGGCATACTTTTGAATGAGTGTGCGTCTTGATATCTCTGTTGGATGAGCCGTTAAGACGAGATCAATGTCGAGGTTTTTCAGGCAATCAAGCATGGATTGATGATCAATATCACTGTCGAGCATATGATTAAGGACTTGCTCAACGGGATCCGGTACACAAACAAGTTCATCGCAATTATGGCTGATGGTATGGAATTGCTCGGCGATATTGGCTAAGTTTAAAAATTGATTAAAGGCTTTAGCAAAGGGAACTAATTCGTCGTCGGGAAGCGCATTAAGCAAGGTAAGCATTTCTTCCCGCGCGCCTTCTTTGCCTTGGCGAGAACTTTTTGCTAAATGACGAATTTGTTCGATTTTATCAAGAAAAGCGTCATCGAGATCCGTGCGTATTGTGTCACCCAGAATTTGCCCTAAAGTGCCTACATTTGACCTTAAGGATGCGTACATATCTACCATAAAAAGACTCCAAGCACGTTAATATAAAATTATCTCAATATAAGGGTCCATTGTTATTATTGTTATTTTCATACCCGTGATACCTGAATCCTGCATCTTTAGGTATCACGGGTATTATTTTCACGACAAAATAATCCGCGAACTCACCACCTTACCCAGAACTTAGGGTCTGGGTCAACATGAGGATGTAGAGTTATTTCGTTAATAGCGTTCTAAATATAGTCTTTTTCTGGTGAATTTGCGGGGTGAATAATCTTGGTGTTAATGGCGCTTTTTATTATCGACATTTCTTGAAATGACAGTGGATAATAAAAAGTGCCGGAGTACGGATTTTAGCCTAGCTTGTCAACATTGATAAATGAGTGTTATTTAATGCATGCATGATAAATAAGGTTTTTTATAAGTTCTTTTGTTCGACTAATATAATCGACATCGAGATATTCATCTGGCTGGTGCGCTTGGTCAATACTGCCAGGTCCAAGCACTAATGTTTGACAGCCTAGCTGTTTAATATAAGGGGCTTCTGTTGCATAGTTTACAACTTCCGCTTGATTATTTGACAATTTTGCAACGATTTGTGTCCATGGATCATCAAGCTTACCGGCAAAAGACTCTGAAGCGGGATAAAGAGGCGCGATTTCTATTGCGCCTGGGTATTGATTGCAAACTGGGGCTAAATATTGAATCACCAACTGCTCAAGTTCTTCTATCGATACACAAGGTGTTGGACGAAGATCAATATGCAAATCACAGCAACCACAGATACGATTGGCTGCATCTCCGCCATGAACATGGCCAAAATTCATGGTGGGATGAGGGACACTGAATGCGGATTCGTGATAATTTTCACTCAAGAATTGCTTTAATTTCAATAGCTGTGAAATCACTAAGTGCATAACCTCTATTGCATTAAGCCCTTTGCTTGGATCGGATGAGTGACCACTTCTTCCTGTTACTCTTATGCCTTGTGTTAAGTGTCCTTTGTGCATATAGACGGGTTTGAGACTAGTGGGTTCACCTATGATGGCATAATCAGGGGCAATTGATTTTGCTTTAGCAAAGGCTTTTGCGCCATTCATCGTTGTTTCTTCATCGGCACTGGCGAGAATATAAATAGGGCGTTTTAATTTATCCAGTGGTACTTCTTTAATTGCTTCAAGGACTAATGCAAAAAAGCCTTTCATGTCACAGGTGCCTAGTCCGTACCAACGATCATTTTTCTCGGTTAAGGTAAAAGGATCTTGACTCCAACGCCCTTCATCAAAGGGCACTGTATCCGTATGGCCGGCAAGCAGCAGGCCACCCGTTCCTTGACCTATTTGCGCGAGGAAATTGTGTTTATCACGAGAATCAGTCACGGCTTGTGTTTGGCATTTAAATCCAGCGTCAGAGAACCAATTACTAAGCAAATCAATGACTTTCTTATTGCTCATGTCGAACTCGGCTTCAAGTGCACTGATAGATGGAGTGGCAATTAACTGGCTAAAGGTGGTCTTAATGTCAGGTAAAGTTAGCATAGTTCATCTCTTTAAAATATATATTCAAATATATTGCATAAATAACTGTCTGTGCTAGTCTAGCACTTAGCTAATATCAGTACCAGATTCGGTGGGCTTATAAATGAGAGTAACCCTATTTCACTTAATGTACAGTATCGAGTCTGTCCTTTACAGTCTTGACGTTCAGTTTCGACGATAATCCTTTCAGCTAGACTGTATATTAGGCGTCTATTGAGCTGACATCCGCCTCATTTTTTATTACATGTTATTTTGAGAAATCATTCATTATGAAAAGCATAGCTATTATCGGCGCGAGTGGTTATACCGGTGCACAAATCACCGCACTGATCCATGAGCAAGCGACCTTGTCACTTCAAGGTTTGTATGTTTCTGAAAACAGTTTGGATAAAGGTAAACCATTGGGTGAACTTTACCCAAATTACAGTCATATACAGCTGCGCTTACAGCCTCTATCTGAGCATGCCAAAGATAAGATTGTGGCAGAATGTGATGCTGTCGTGTTGGCTACCGACCATAAAGTGAGCTTGCATCTGGCAGCATGGTTTTATCAGCAAGGCATAACGGTATTTGATTTAAGTGGCGCTTATCGTTTCAGTGATGTTGCACAATACCCTAAGTGGTATGGTTTTGACCATGAATACCCTGAGGTACTGGCTCAAGCAGTCTACGGCTTAGCAGAGTGGAATCAAGCTCAAATTGAGCAAACAAAGATGATTGCTGTACCAGGCTGTTATCCAACGGCATCACTGACAGCATTGAAACCACTCGCGCAATTAATGACGCAAACACTGCCCGTTATCAATGCGGTGAGTGGCGTTACGGGCGCGGGCCGTAAAGCGCAACTACACACCAGCTTTTGCGAGGTGAGTTTAACGCCTTATGGCGTTCTGGGGCATCGTCATCAACCTGAAATTGCCACCCATTTAGGGCATGAAGTGATTTTTACGCCACATTTAGGGAATTTCAAACGCGGCATTTTAGCCACTATTACGGTGGAATTGAAGGCGGGTACGCAAATTGAAGATATCGAAAAAGCTTATCGTGTTTATGACAGTGCGCCTTTAGTCACTGTCAAACAAAATCAATTTCCTAAAATCGATGATGTTGTGCATACGCCAAATTGCCATCTTGGATGGAAATTTGATGAAAGTAACCATTATCTTGTGGTGTCCAGCGCCATTGATAACTTAATGAAAGGCGCTGCTAGCCAAGCCCTACAGTGCATAAAGATTCATTATAAGCTTTAATGTTATGAGTGAAAGAGAAGTAACCTATGTCAGTAACGAATGTTGAAATGCAATCAGTGAAAAAAACGCCTATGGTCCTTAAAGTGGGCGGCGCATTATTACAATGTGAAATGGGGATGGCCCGTTTAATGGACACGGCTGCCAAGATGATTGCCAATGGGCAGCCTTTAATTATGGTGCACGGTGGTGGTTATTTGGTTGAAGAACAGCTAACGGCCAATGGTATGGTCACTGAAAAACTGGATGGACTGAGAGTGACACCTGAGGAGCAAATGCCTGTGATAGTAGGGGCACTTGCGGGGACATCAAATAAACTTTTACAGGCTGCTGCAATAAAAGCAGGTGTGACGTGTGTGGGCATGAGCCTGAGTGATGCTAATTTAGTGCACGCGAATATCAAAGATGAGCGCTTAGGTTTAGTGGGAGAAGTGACCCCCAATGATGCCACTTATCTCGATTTCATTTTATCACAAGGCTGGATGCCCATTGTGAGTTCGATTGCAGCCAATGCAAATGGACAGTTATTAAATGTGAATGCCGATCAAGCGGCGACGGTATTGGCAAAATTAGTCTTCGGTGAGTTGGTATTGTTATCTGATGTCTCTGGCGTGCTTGATGGCAAGGGCCAATTAATTGCCAGCTTAAACGAAGCTGACATTATTGAGTTGACGAAACAAGGTGTGATTGAAAAGGGCATGAAAGTGAAAGTGGAAGCCGCCCTTGAAGTGGCCCAAGCAATGGGGCAAGCAGTGCAAATTGCGTCTTGGCGAGATGCGGAGCAATTGATCGCATTAAGTCAAGGTGAGTCAGTTGGCACGCAAATTCAACCATAACACTTTGGAATTGAGTCAAAGGTAAAATAATGAAGCATTTATTATCGATAAAAGAATTGAGCCAGCAGCAGTTAATAGACTTGCTGACTTTGGCAAAAGAGATTAAAGCCAACCCTGCTCAGTATAATCAGTCGCTTGCGGGGAAAAGTGTGGTGATGTTATTTGAAAAGCCCTCATTGAGAACCCGTGTGAGTTTTGATATTGGTATTAATAAATTAGGTGGGCATTGCCTTTATTTAGATCAACAAAATGGGGCGTTAGGCAAGCGGGAACCAGTATCGGATTTTGCAGGCAATATTTCTTGTTGGGCAGATGCCATCGTGGCCAGAACTTTTTCTCACTCAACCATTGAATGTTTAGCTGAACATGGCACTGTGCCTGTGATTAATGCCTTGTCAGATTTGTACCATCCTTGTCAGGGATTAGCGGATTTTCTGACGTTATCAGAAAAGTTTGATGACATCAGTCAAGTGAAATTAGCCTATGTGGGCGATGGTAACAATGTGACTCATTCCTTGATGTATGGGGCGGCCATTTTAGGGGCGAGTTTAACTGTGATGTGCCCACCAGGACAATTTCCTGATGGGCAAGTGGTGTGTGAAGCACAAGCGTTAGCCAAACAACATGGCGGTACGCTCACCTTAACGTCAAATGTTGAGGATATTACTGATCACGATGCAATCTATACCGATACATGGATCTCGATGGGTGAGGATGTTGACTTGGCGGATATTGAGGCTAAGTTTAAGCCTTATCAGGTCAATCAAGCCATGATGGAGAAAGCGGGGGCGCACTACTTTATGCATTGTTTGCCGGCTTATCGTGGCGTGGAAGCCAGCGCGGATGTTGTTGATGGCGAGGGGTCATTGATTTTACAGCAAGCTGAAAATCGTATGCATGCGCAAAATGCTGTGTTAGTGACTTTGCTTGCTTAAAGCAAATATATTGAATAGTAAACCGAATTTAGGAAAGAACATGTCTACAGAAATCCAATCTTCTAGTGTTAAAAAAGTGGTATTAGCGTATTCGGGGGGTCTTGATACCTCTGCGATTATTCCTTGGTTAAAAGAAACCTATGATAATTGTGAAATCGTTGCCTTTTGTGCTGATGTGGGTCAAGGCGAAGAAGAACTTGAAGGCTTGACTGAAAAAGCGTTAGCTTCCGGTGCGTCTGAATGCCACATTGTGGACCTAAAAGAAGAGCTGGTGGCTGATTATATTTATCCGACCATTGCGACAGGTGCGATTTATGAAGGCACTTACTTGTTAGGAACGTCAATGGCGAGACCGATTATTGCCAAAGCACAAGTAGAAGTGGCACGTAAAGTGGGCGCGGATGCTGTATGTCATGGTTGTACAGGTAAAGGTAATGATCAGGTTCGCTTTGAAGGTTGTTTTGCTGCGCTTGCTCCAGATTTAAAAGTGATTGCGCCTTGGCGTGAATGGTCGATGGTGAGCCGTGAAGATTTATTAGATTATCTTGCCGAGCGTAATATTCAAACCACTGCGTCGGCGACAAAAATTTATAGCCGTGATGCCAATGCTTGGCATATTTCTCATGAAGGTGGTGAGTTAGAAGATCCATGGAATGAGCCCACAAAAGAGGTTTGGACTATGACGGTGGCGCCAGAAGATGCGCCTAATGAGCCTGAATATGTTTCTCTTAAGGTTGAGCAAGGTCGGATCACAACAGTAAATGATGAGGCGTTAAGCCCGTATGCCGCATTGGTGAAATTAAATAACATTGCGGGTGCTCATGGCGTGGGTCGTATCGATATTACCGAAAACAGATTAGTGGGCATGAAGTCACGTGGCTGTTATGAAACGCCAGGTGGCACTGTGATGTTTGCCGCATTGAGAGCCATTGAAGAATTAGTGCTTGATAAAACCAGTCGTGAATGGCGTGAGCAAGTGGGCGCACAAATGGCACACCTTGTTTATGATGGTCGTTGGTTTACCCCTTTGTGTGAGTCGTTATTAGCGGCGTCTGAGTCATTAGCACAATTAGTTAATGGTGAAGTGGTGATTAAACTGTATAAAGGTCAAGCTCAAGCCGTGAAAAAGCGCTCGCCGAATAGCCTTTACTCTGAAGAGTTTGCCACCTTTGGTGCAGATGATGTTTACGATCAAAAAGATGCAGAGGGCTTTATTCGTTTGTATTCTTTATCAAGTCGGATCAGAGCATTACAAACTAAATAGGTCAGTGTGCTTGAGTTTATTTAGACTCAAGCGTAAAGGTTATTGCGCAGTGAGTGAAAAAGATTAATAGAGGGCGTTGTCATGGCATTATGGGGTGGAAGATTTAGTCAAGAAAGTAGTGCGTTATTTAAACTGTTTAATGACTCACTACCTGTCGACTATCGATTAATTGAGCAAGATATTGTTGGCTCGATTGCCTGGGCTAGCGCCATTAATCAGGTTGGCGTGATCACCACACAAGAATGTGAACAATTACAACAGGCATTGAATGAACTTCTTGAAGAAGTGGGTGATAAGCCTGAGTTGATTGTGCAATCGGATGCGGAAGATATTCACAGTTTTGTTGAACAAGCATTGATTGAAAAAGTGGGCGATTTAGGCAAAAAGCTACATACGGGTCGTTCGCGAAATGATCAGGTGGCAACGGATCTCAAGCTCTGGTGTAAAAAAGAAGGTCAGCGATTACTGGCGCTGTTAGCACAATTACGCGTTGAACTTATTTCCCTTGCAGAGCGCGAACTGGATGCGGTGATGCCGGGTTATACTCATTTACAACGCGCACAGCCTGTGACATTTGGCCATTGGTGTTTAGCGTATGTGGAAATGTTTGAACGGGATATTAGCCGTTTAGAAGATGCCTTAAAGCGTGCCGATACCTGTCCGTTAGGCTCTGGCGCGTTGGCGGGTACCGCTTATCCAATGGATAGAGTCAAACTCGCAGCCGCCCTTGGTTTTGCGTCTCCTACGCTTAACAGCTTAGACACAGTGTCAGATAGAGATCACGTGGTCGAAATTTGTAGTGATGCCAGTATCAGCATGATGCATTTAAGCCGTATGGCGGAAGATCTGATTTTCTTTAATAGTGGTGAAGCAAACTTTATTGAGTTAGACGATCAGGTCACTTCCGGCTCTTCTTTGATGCCGCAAAAGAAAAACCCCGATGCGCTTGAGCTTATTCGTGGTAAAACGGGCCGTGTTTATGGCAGTTTAATGGGGATTTTAACCACCATGAAAGCATTGCCACTGGCTTATAATAAAGACATGCAAGAAGACAAAGAAGGCCTATTTGATGTCATGGATTCTTGGTCAATTTGTCTTGAAATGGCGGCGTTAGTGCTTAATGGTTTGAGCGTTAATCGTGAGAGAAGTTTGCAGGCGGCTCAGCAAGGCTACGCCAATTCTACTGAACTGGCAGATTATTTAGTGGCTAAAGGCATGCCTTTTAGAGAGGCACACCATGTGGTGGGAGAAGTCGTGGTTGCTGCAATCGCAAAGCAGCAACCTTTAGAAGATTTTCCATTAGCTGAGTTACAAGGCTTTAGCGATATCATTAGTGATGACGTGTATGCCTGCTTAACGATTGAGTCCTGCTTAGCTAAGCGTGAGGCTTTAGGCGGTACGTCAATTGAACAAGTCACTCAAGCAATAGCCAGTAAAAAATAGCGATAAGAGTGTATTTTTCATAAAAAGGCGCAGCTTTTAAAAGCTGCGCCTTTTTTATTGCTAATTCGACCATGAGCAACTAAATAACATAGGAGGATGATAAAAATAAACGAAGGGATAAAGTGATGAAATACATGTTATGGGCTGGAATGTGTAGTTTATGCATTACACCGGCCATTGAGGCTGCAGGACTGGCACTGTCTCAAATAGGAACGGCAGATAGTGTTGCTAGTGCTGGGGTTGCAGGGGTCACGAATAATAATGATTCGGCGGCGGTGATCACCAATGCAGCGGGGATCACTGGGATTAATGGCTTCGCCTATCAAGTGGGGTTGGAGTACCTTGATATTAATCAAAAGTATGAAGAACAAACCAGTGGTCGCAGTTTAAGTGCGTCTTCAGAAATGCTTATTCCGCATTTATCCATGGTAAGTCAAATCGATGAGCGTTGGTATTATGGCTTGGCTTTATATGCACCCGGTGGACTGGCCTTGTCTTATTCTGATGGATTGATTGGTGCAGGTGTCATTGACAGTTCTGAAATTACCGTGGTGAATTTTGATGGCGCTATTGCTTATAAAGTGAGTGAGGCATTGTCATTTGGTGTTACGGGTATTGCGCAATATGCCAAGATGAAATTTACGCTGTCTGCTGGCGATGAATCCTCCGATCATGATACAAATTTGAGTTTTGCTCTGGGGGCGCAGTATCAAGTATCGAGCGAGGTGTTATTGGGACTGAATTATAATGCCAGTGTACATCATGATTTATCTCAATTGCCTGATAGCGTGATTGATCAAGATTTAGTCTGGCCTGCGATGACATCACTGGGTGTTGATTATCAATTCAATAAGCAATTAACCTTGAATGCGAGTTTGAACTGGGAGCAGTGGAGTGAGTTTGGTGACAGTTTTGATAGGAATTATGATGACACATTAGGCGGCGGAGTGTCAGCCAGTTATCAATTTGCCGATTGGCGACTCTTAGGTGGCGTGCATTATGATCAAAGCCCCATTAAAAATGCTGAAAATAGAACCATTGATATGCCCCTCGATGAAACATTAAGAATAGGCATTGGCGCAGAGTGGTCATTGAGTCAAGGTCAGTCAATTGGTGTGGCTTATCAGTATATGGACTTAGGGGATGGTGATACTGATTGGCTCACTCAACGTTATAGTTTCTCGACTAATAATATTCATTTTCTAACGGTTTCATTTAAAGGCTAATCTCAATAGCACAATGGGAGCGAAGATATGTTCCAAGCAAAAGTGTTTTTAATTATCTCAGTGATTGGTTTATTTCCGATTGCACTGTCTTATGGTGTCGCGCCAGAAACGAGTATCCCTTGGTTATATGGATTTCCTGTGGATACCATTAATAGTATTCATATTTTTCGAGCCATGATGGGATTGTATTTAGCCTTAGTTATTTTTTGGATTTTGGGCGCATCAAATAAAGGCTTAACTTCACCGGCACTATACAGTTTGATTGTGTTTATGTGGGGACTCGCAGTGGGCAGAGCCATGAGTTTGATTATTGATGGTATGGCACATTGGTTATTAATCACTTATATGGGGTTAGAAGTCTTATTTGCTCTCGTTGGTATGTTAGTGCTTAAAAAATTTAAACAAGAGCAAGCTGAAGAGGCAAAAAAATCGATAGAAGATAGTGAGTGAAAGGATGTGATTATTTAATTTAAGGAACCTATCCTAATGAAAGTAATAACGGATTTTTTAACGGTATTGATGCTGTATGGCTGCATGCTCTCTGTGACATTTGCCAGTACAGATAAACCCAATATTTTAGTGATTTTTACAGATGATGTGGGGGTCTCTAACATTAGTGCATTTAATAATGGATTAATGGGGGTGAGTACACCTAATATCGATAGCATAGCTAAAAAAGGCATGTTGTTTACGGACTATTATGCAGAGCCGAGCTGTACTGCTGGGCGGTCTGCTTTTTTAACAGGGCAATATCCCGTTCGTACTGGTTTACATTCGGTGGGATTACCGGGTGATCCTATTGGGTTGACCCCCGATACGCCAACAATAGCCGAGTTATTAAAAACACAAGGTTATGTCACTGGGCAGTTTGGCAAAAATCATTTAGGCGATCGAGATGAATTTTTGCCGACTATGCATGGTTTTGATGAGTATTGGGGTTGGTTATACCATTTGAATGCAATGGAATATACCGAAGATCCAGATTGGCCTAAAGGAGAAGCGATTAAAAAGTTTGCGCCGAGAAACTTAGTGCATTCATGGTCTACGGGAAAAGGGAAGCAGAAAATCACCGATGATGGGCCCCTTTCAACACAAAGAATGCAGACATTAGATGATGAAGTGAATAAACATACTTTGAGTTTTATTGAAAAAGCCGTCAAAGATAAAACGCCTTTTTTCACTTGGTATTGCCCTTCAAGAGGTCATGTTTGGACTCATTTATCACCAAAGTATGAAGCCATGTTAGGTAAAAATGGCTGGGGACTACAAGAAGTGGTGATGAAAGAGTTAGATGATCATATTGGCGAAGTATTGAATAAACTCGATGACTTAGGGATCGCAGATAATACGATTGTTGTGTTTACCGCTGATAATGGGCCTGAAATCATGACTTGGCCCGATGGTGGCATGACCCCCTTTAAAGGTGAAAAAGGCACAACATGGGAAGGCGGTGTGAGGGCTCCTATGTTGATCCAATGGCCGAATGCGATTCCGGCAGGAAAAGTGAATAATAACATTTTTAGCGGTATGGACTTTTTACCCACATTGATCGCTGCTGCGGGCGGCCCTGATGATTTGGTTGACAAAATGCTGGCAGGGTATAAAGGCTATAAAGCACATCTAGATGGTTATAATCAGCTAGATACGTTAACGGGAAAAGGGGAGGGTAAGCGTTCTGAGGTTATTTATTATGAAAGGACGCAACTTCAAGCGGTTCGTTACAATGACTGGAAGGCGCATTTTGTTATTCAACCTCATGGATGGGGTGGGGCGAAAGAAACACTGAATGCTCCGCTTTTATTCAATTTACGTCGCGATCCTTTTGAACGTGCAGCGGATGAATCCGGTATGTATATTAATTGGATGGGTAAAAAAATGTGGGCATTTGGCCCAGCTCAAGCTGTGGTTCGTGAGCATTTAGCCACTTTTAAAGATTGGCCTTCAGTGTCTTCTGCGGCTAGTTCCGCGGCTGATCCCAGTGGTTCTGACGGTATTGGTCGGTAATGCACGGTGGAATGTGGCAGGATTGAAAAGCGGCTTATGTTATTCGTAAGCCGCCTATGGTGAAGTTTAAGGGAGTTTGAATAGGCTGGCTTACTTTTTTCTTACGAGCTCAAATCTCATCATGATTTCTTTAGGGCCGATAATATTGTAGCCAAAGCCACTCATATTGTTATTGTCATCTAACGTAAAATCAAAAATGAGTTGTGAATTACGATCCGATGTATCAGTAATAATGATGCGATCGTGATTGATCCCGCCTAGCAAGATGTCTGTACCTTCCAGCAATTTCTTTTTGTTTTTATCATAAGACGTCCACTTGCTGGTACCGGTAATGATGCCATCGGGTCGTTGAACAAGTTGCCATTCAACTGTCATATAGCGTTCATGAAAGGGCACTTTTTCACGGATATTAGGGGCTGCGAAGGGTTGGTTTTCACTTCTATCGACGAGATAACTGAATTTTTTGTTGGTATACCAAGTTCCTGTCACATTATTAACTTCAGCCTCTTTCTCGGTGGCTTGAATGAGTGGTGAGATGCAAGTAGTCAGTAGCAGTAAAAAGCAAAGGGGGAGATAAAGTGGAATACTTTTTTTCATGTGTTTTCCATGATGAGGTAAAAGTATTTTAATTATAGATGGCCTTAATGAAGTTAGGTTGAAATGTTCAGATAATGAAGCAATGGCACCAATGACATTGCTTCATTATGATATCAGAAAGATTTTTTTTGATTTTGAGACAACTGTTTTTATTTACCCCAAGGATTCTTGGGATCTTGTGATGGTTTAGCGCGCTCATCTCGTGTTTTAGCCGAATTTGAGGAGGCTTTTTGTTCTTTGTTAAAACGCGTTGAGCCTTTTTGTTTGCTCATCGCCTTATAATCGGCTTCGGCTTTCGCGCGCATTTCAGCAACCAATTCTAACGTTAAGGCTTGTGGTTTACGGGGCAGAATGCCGTTGGCAAAACCACGCTCACGGGGTTTGAGCTTAAATTGTCCTGCATTGGCTTTTGGCATACGTTTGAAACGATAAAGGTAAAAATTTTCTACTCGTTCTCTGGCCCATTCTGTTTTTTTTAAAAATTTGATACACCCAGCCATGTTAGGGTTGAGATTAAAACATTCTAAACGCAGAGCGGCATATAAAATTTTCCAATCGTAAAAATCAACTAACTCTGTGATCATGGTTTCAAGCTTTAAGCCATGTAATGGATTATTTTGTTGTAGTTCGCTCATGAATCTTCCTAATACTGCAAATAAAGTGTCAAAATTAGCTTAACTTATTGAAAAGTTTTATGCTTAGAATGTATATGCACATAACATTGAATGCCTATTTTCATGTTATGGCGATGATAGGCAGAGATAATAACAATAAACGGCCTCTTTTGCTTGTCAGTCCTCGACATCTTAGCGGCAAACTCTGTATAATTCGCGACCTCTTTTTGTAGACTTTTGTACATCTTCAAGTATGACGGGTATGTCTTGCCATTGACTTGAAGATCGACTTGTCAGTAACCGCTGGAATTTTCCTTTGATTTCTACCGCAAACATCACAATGCAATTTGGCCCTGAGCCATTGTTTGAAAATATTTCGGCCAAATTTGGTAATGGTAACCGTTATGGCCTTATCGGCGCCAATGGGTGTGGTAAATCCACTTTCATGAAAATTTTGAGTGGCGAGTTGGCTCCCACTTCGGGCAATGTGTCGATTACGCCGGGTCAAAAGGTGGGTACTCTGAGCCAAGATCAATTTGCCTTTGAGCAATACAGTGTCATTGATACTGTGATCATGGGTGACTCGCGATTGTGGGAAGTCAAACAAGAGCGGGATCGTATTTATGCTTTGCCAGACATGAGCGAAGAAGATGGTATGAAGGTGGCTGAACTTGAAAGTGAATTTGCTGAGATGGATGGTTACAGCGCCGAGAGTCGAGCGGGTGAGATTTTATTAGAAGCCGGTATCGAAGAGGATTTTCATTTTGGTTTAATGCAGCAAGTGGCGCCAGGTTGGAAGTTACGAGTGCTATTAGCCCAAGCCTTGTTTTCAAATCCTGATATTTTGTTACTGGATGAGCCGACTAACAATTTGGACATACACACTATTAATTGGCTAGCAGGTGAGCTCAATAAACGTAAGTGCACCATGATCATCATTTCTCATGATAGGCATTTTTTAAATACCGTTTGTACTCATATGGCTGATATTGATTACGGTGAGCTGCGAATTTATCCTGGAAATTATGAATATTACATGGAAGCGGCCGCACTCATTCAAGAGCAGTTATTAGCAGGTAATGCCAAGAAAAGTGCCGAGATGGATGAGCTGCAAGACTTCGTGAATCGTTTTGGCGCCAATGCCTCTAAGGCTAAGCAGGCGAGCTCTCGAGCAAAAAAATTAGAAAAAATTAAGCTAGATGATGTGAAAGCGTCCAGTCGTATGACGCCGTCATTGCATTTTGCTGAAGGAAAAAAAATGCATCGCCAAGCCTTAATTCTGGAAAATCTAGGCCATGGTTTTGATGATGAACTATTGTTTGAAAGTGGTGAGCTCATTCTTGAAGCAGGTGCTAAGCTTGCGGTAATTGGTGAAAATGGTGTGGGTAAGTCCACTTTGTTACGTTGCTTGGTTAATGAATTAGCACACAATGAAGGCGTAATTAAATGGTCTGAAAATGCCGCCATTGGTTATTGCCCACAAGATAGTACAGCTGATTTTGATAATGATTTAAACTTATTTGATTGGATGTCTCAGTGGCGTACGCCGAAACATAATGATCTCATGGTGCGTGGGATGTTAGGGCGATTATTGTTTACTGAGGATGATATTAATAAAAAAGCCAAAAATTGCTCAGGTGGTGAGAAAAACCGCCTTTTATTTGGTAAGTTGATGATGATGGACATTAATGTTCTGGTGATGGATGAGCCCACTAACCATATGGACATGGAAGCGATTGAAGCACTTAATAATGCGCTTAAAGTGTATGAAGGTACCCTTATTTTTGTGAGCCACGACCGTGAGTTTGTGGCCTCATTGGCCACGCGCATTATTGATGTTAAAGACAAAAAGTTGGTGAGCTTTCATGGCACCTTTGATGAATACTTAGCGAGTCAAGATGAGCTGAAAGAGCAAAAAGTGGCGTAATATTTTGGCAAAATAACCTTCGCTATAAGGCCTGTGAGTTAAGCTTACAGGTCTTTTTTATTGTCTGTTTCATTTTGATTTCTTTGTGTTTCAGGTGTTATACCGCTCCATTGATGAAAAGCTCTAAAAAATGAACTTGTATCTTGGTACCCGAGTAAGAGTGCGATTTGAGAGTAAGGGATAGAGGATTGAGTGAGATAATGGTGAGCAAGTTGTTTTCTCACTTCGGCTAAGATAGCTTTAAAATATGTGCCTTCAGCGGATAGACGACGCTGAATAGTTCTTGGGCTGATGTAAATTCGTTGAGCCAGTGCTTGAATCGTCGTTTGCCCACTCGGCAGCATTTCTAATAATTGATAACGAACTTGAGTTTGCATATCGATATTGGTTGTGATGTCTATTAGACGTTTACGCAACTCAGGTTCAAAAAAAGACCACATGCGGGGATTGTCACTCACAAAAGGTTTATAAATATCTTTTTTGTCGAAAGTGATCGACATCGAAGCGGATTGCTGTACTGGGCAGGCAAAAAAATCTTTGTATTCAGCCTGAATAAGCGAAGGGGAAGGGCCTGATATTCTGTAAGGGATAATATGTTCACGTGTGGCCATGCGAGCGAGCTGCAATATAAAAACCATATCCATGATTGTCATCATATTGGGGATGGCTTCAACGGCTTGAAGATGACCAATATGTACAGAGAAATGCTGCTGTGTTTCTGTAAAAGTTAAAGTCATTGGACATAAAAGCGGCTTAAAGCGTGAAAGTCGTTCTAATGCTGTGTGTAAATTGGGACTACAATAAGCTGCAAAAAAAGGGGGATCAAAAAAGTCAGTGCTCATGTGTTTAGCAACGAGTAAGGGAAAAGGTTGATCGCTAAAGACTGTTTCAATGCCCTGCCAAAGTTGAAAATAGTCAAGATGACTCAAGCGAGCTTCCGTATGGGAAAATAAATCGCTAGGGAGTTTGGCATGTTTTAACACTAAGGTTTCATCTGCACCGAGTAAGTTGAGCAATATTTTCAACGTTGGGCTGACAATATAATACCCTTGCTGTCTATGTTTAGTGATTTTAGCTTTATTGTGTATTGTTATCATGGCGGTTTTTTGAGAACAAAGTAATGAAAAGAGGGGGTAAAATGAAGTATATACCTAAGCCAATGTAAGGTGTATCACAGGTATCATTTTTTGGCAGGTCTAGGTATACACAAGAAAGTAATAATATTGATTAGAGTAATTTATGGTCGATAAGTTGCTGAAAGAACTCAGTCATTGTTTGTTCGAGAGGACGATAATTTAAGCCTAAATCGCGCACACTTTTACTATTATCACCTTCCCATGAAATATTGACATTTCGAGCGATCATTTTGCGAGTCATATTCTTATTCGCAAAAGGGCCGATTAACCATAATAACCACTTAGGTATCATTCGTTTAGGGATGGGGTATCGATGTCCATATTTTGGCGTAAGTGTTCTTGCTAAATCAAATAAATTCGTATTGTGTCCCGAAATAATATAACGTCCACTGGCATTGTCCAGAAAGGCTGCTTGAAAGTGAGCTTGAGCGAGATCTCTGACATCAACCGCGCCCATTCCCCATTTTGGGGCTCCTGCTTTCATCGTGCCATCTCCTATTTGACGGAGTATATTAAAACTTTCTGAATGAGTATGTGGTTTGATGCCGGGACCAAATACGCCTGAAGGGTTTAATACTATGAGTTCCCAATGAGATTGTTGTTTATAAATACGCCATGCTGTTTGTTCTGCTAATGTTTTGGAGTAAGAATAAGCTTGGTGTTGTAGCGATGAGCTAGTATTCCAATCGCTTTCGGTAAAACGATTGTTTGCAGTGAGAGTAATATCGGTATTATCACCATAAATGGCTGCGCAACTACTGGTTAATATGATGCGTTTGACCGAAATAATCTCACTGGCACTGTGTAAAATATTTTCTGTTCCTTTAACAGCAGGATCAATTAACTCTTTTTGAGGGTTTTTAGTGTTCACCACGAAAGGTGAAGCCGTATGGAAAATAATTTCACAGCCCATCATGGCTTGTTTATATGAGCCTTTTTGAAGTAAATCAGCCTCAAAGAAGATAATTTTTCCTGCCGTTTTTTCTTCTAATGCTTTTAAATGCTGTACTTTGTCTGTATTTTGTGCATCACGAATGGGGGCATGAACGGTTAGGCCTGCTTCTAATAGTTGCTTAACTAATACACCCGCGACATAACCTGTTGCTCCCGTTACCATTACGGGTTTTTGTTTGTTAATCTTCATAAGGTGATCCTTGAGAAAGTCATTTGATGAAGATAGGTTATGCATTTCCGGACTGAATTACATTTGCAAACAGCGACAGTTCATTTACTATTCACGCCATTATTTCAATAGCGATGGCACGATTGAAATGCCACTTTTCGGTATTATTTTGAGCATGCTCGGCATTTGGCTTTATTGACAGATGTAGGAATAAATTTTAGTGCTTATCATAAGCACAAGGCATAGATTTTGTTATGGTCGAAGTATGCATCAAATATCACGCTTCTTTGTATTCAGAAGATAGCTTTTGTGTTGAAACCTATTTTTTGATGCAATGTCGACTTGGGGTTATTGCCACAGAGCAGATTTTTGTTGACGATAAGTTAATTACAATGATAACGACATAGTGACGTGCTCACATAATTTGATGAATTTATTTTTACTTAGCCATTAATTTTTATTTATTTTAATTTGTTTTTTTATATTTAACTGATTGTTTAAAAATAAAATAATGAAAGAAACACTTTAATCCCATTTGTAAATAATGCTGCGGTGCTTTGCGTGATGTAATCGATTAAGTCATGCTTCTTTTTCCTTGAATTGACCATGAATAATGCATGCTTAAATTCAATTTTAAGTATCAGGAGATGAGTATGATGAAGCAACCTATATCTTTTTTACTGGGGGCGATTGCAAGTGTAACGCTTGTTTCAACTAGTATGGCAGCAGTGAATTCTCATGAGGCGAAATTGGTTGAAACAAGCTCAATAGCGCAACCTGTAGAGAAAATTATGATGAATACTGTTGCCAGCAATACAAAGGCGCATTCGGTTGGATACATTATCGCAAAAGATACGCCAGAAGGCTTGCTATTGATCCCGCATTTATCAGGGATCCCGACAGGGTTCCATGGTTTCCATGTGCATACAATGCCCAGTTGTTCTGATAATGGTCATGCTGCAGGTGGGCACTTAGATCCACAAAAGACCAATGTGCATTTAGGCCCTTATGGTGATGGGCACTTAGGTGATTTACCTGTACTTTATGCTAATCAAGAGGACAAGATTACAGGCCCCGTTATTGCGCCTAAATTGACATTATCTCAGTTAAAAGGCCATTCATTAATGATCCATTTGGGTGGCGATAATTACTCAGATAAACCTGCTAAACTTGGCGGAGGCGGAACACGTTTTGCTTGTGGCGTGGTTAAATAAACTCTCTATGCATTTGCCAAAATGAATAGTCAAAATCAGAAAAAAACAGTGAAAGATAGCGAGAAATAGTCGAAGTGAAGGTGTTGCCAAAAGAGGAGGCTGCCATGTCGGTACGGACGCTAAAAGCGATAGTAACGGGTCGAGTACAAGGCGTGTTTTATCGAGCGTCAGTAAAAGAGGTGGCAGCGGCTTTGAGTATCAATGGCTATGCTAAAAATATCATAAATGGCGACGTTGAAGTCGAAGCCACGGGTCAAGAAGCAGACTTAATGGCAATGATTAAATACTTAAACCAAGGCCCCGAGGCAGCGACAATGGAAAGTGTGACTTGGGAGTACATAGAGACAAAATCTGTCGAGGGATTTGCTATTTATTAGGGTCGCAGCACGCGAGTATGGTGTTGTTAGGCCGCCACGGTGAATCGGCTTGAGTCAAAGCGCGCTCTCATCTAGGTTTTTTAATTTAGGCTCTCTAGTCTAAAAGCCAATCAACATAGCCAGCCAAAGGCAGACAATGATATTGATGATCTTTTTGTGGTGGTTGGGGTAGGGCATTTGGTGGGAGACAAGAGCATTCAAAGTGAGCTCCTTAATCAAGGAGCCCATATTCAACATTGCTGGCAACAGGATTGTAGCTAAAGGCTGAATTGCTTTAGGTAACTAGGGCTTGTTGATCTTTGGTGAGAGGCTCTAGCGTTCAATGCCATATTATTTATCCGTGTTAAAGGTCTCGGTATCAAAACTCCAAGTTTTACCTGCATCATTTTCAATGTAAATACGATAAAAATATGCCGTGTCAGGAGTTAAGTTTTGCAATGAATAACGGATAGAGCCTGATTGTACGGCATCAATTTCAACGACGTTTTGCCAACGTTCAGAAAATGTTAAGCCTTGCGTTTCTCCCCAATATAAAAGTACGGTGGCATTATCACCCAGTTTATCAATATTAAACTGGATCTCTGCTTGACTGCCACTGATATTGAGTGCCTCAAGTTGACTGATTATAGCAGGTAAAGCGTATAGCTCATCGATGTAACCACCTTGCAAATAATTGGGTAAAGGCGCAATGACGTTAGTTGTGAGTGTGCTTCTACCTTGAGTGCCTAAATGGTGTGCCATTCCTCCCATGCGCATTTGCATTTTATCATCGCTGACAGACCATGATTTATTCATGTATTCACCTGCTTTATCGTTGAAACTCATCGTATCCATGGCGGCCCATTGCCCTTGGTTGTCCATATACCAACCTCGGTAGCTGACCTCTCTCTCTTTGATCCCTGTACGGTTGACGCTAGAGTTACCCACGACTTCAATAAATGAACCCGCAGTGATACTGCTATTGGGTACACCGTAATTATATTTTTTACCCGCGGCATATAATTGCCAATGTTGAGTATCTGGGTGTAAAAAATAGCCATAATAGGTGTCATAAGGGTCGCCAGGTTCCATGCGTAATGCGAGTATTTGCTTGTCGATGTTATAGCCGTCATAAGGCATCCAATCTTCTAATTTAACCCCCGTTCCTTCGTGGGAGAAGCCACCATAAGTTGCTTGCTTATTACCTAAGGCGATTAAATGGGATAGCATGTCGACGGTTGGTTCGGTTTCATCTTTGCCATATGACCACATAGAGAAGTTAAGTCCTGCTACTTCCCCTCCACGGTGGCGTCCCGAGCCAAAATAGCCAAATTGGGTATTTATGGGGGCATAAAAATAGTTTTCGTAGTGACTTGGTGAAATTTCAACTACCCAGAGTCGTTTAGGATTGGTGTTAAGGCTGGTCTCAAAGCTAGCATGAACAGCTGACGGGCGCCAACGTGCTCTTAATACATAAGCATTATGAGCACCTTCTCCTTGCGCTTCTATGGTATAGAATCTACCCACGCTGGTGCCGATTAATTTATCAATACTGATTTCGAGGGGAAGGTATCCAGTTTGAGTGACATTAAAAGGAATGCTCCAAATAAAGCGTGGCTGATCTTCCCCATCAGTCGAGGGGGTGGTACACAGTGCTTGTTGCTCGCCTAATGTAAATAGAATTTGGCTACCTGCTTGGCTTGCGTCGACACCCATTTGTACTGTTAGAGTGAAGCTACCGGTATTTTCTAAAAACAGCGGCCATATAAGTGTGTTGTCTATATCACTCCAGTTTTCTATATAAGTAAATGATTCCCCTTTATTAAATTCATCTAACCCCGGTAAATCAACGGCTCCATTTCCGGCTAGTTTGACACCATCCTTATAATCGTGAAAAAGCTCATTAACACCGAGTTGTAGTATGCTGTCAGGCGTTTGTTGCGCCCAATAATATAATTCATTACCTGTTTCGTTATCGGTGCCGATATATAAGGGAGATATGTCATTATAGCGTTGACCTAAGGCGGGTGTTGTCGGCTGTTTCTCTGAAAATGTGTCACATGAAATCATGTCAACTTGCGCCAAAGCGGGCACTATCAAGCTAAATTGAAGACTAATTATCCCTATCATTGTTTGTTTGAAAAAGTTCATAACATTAACCTTTCATAAATGATCTGCCTAATAGACTAACCTAGAAATTCGTGTTGTTTAATGCTCAAAGTGTAACGGTATGTTATTACTGTCTTGATTTTATGTTGTAATGGGTTAATGTAGTTTATTATTATTGTTTTATCGCATTGGTGAGTGAATTATGTAGCGAACCATTAAAACAGACTTTATGGGCAAACATTCGGAGGTCTCACTTAGATCTTGACCTTAATATAACCATGTTAAGTAACCACCCTTAAATAATCGAACTTACTTGGTGATTAGAGCAAGAAATAATTCAGGTATCTCATTAAATAAATTTTCTGAATTCTCAATATTTGATCAAACTCTTCAATTGCTAAACTTAGAAAGCTTTTCAGATAATAATTATTCTCAACCAGCTAAAGTGATTATTTTACAGGCTGCTGATATTAATTTATTTGGGAATATAGAGCTAGTCGGTGAGTCGGCTGATTTGATTGTTTTTGGTACAAACAGCATTACTTGTACATCTTGTAAATTTACGGGTTTTAACCGAGTATTTTTATTGTCTGGTGAAGATAATGAGTTTTTAGATGAAGATCCGAATATAGGAATATTGGATGCTAGTTTAGGGACTATTTAAATTAATAACATTGATGCTGCTGGTGTTTTAGCATTGGATGTTTTTGCTGATGATTTAACCATCACAGGAAAGGTAGACAAAGACGAAAGGTAGACAAACAGGTAGACAAAGAGGTAGACAAAGGTGTAGTGGCATAGTTAGTTTGGCCACCTAGTTAGAGGTGATATCATCACCTCATAAGATGACAGGTGACATTATGAC
>NZ_CANLKR010000029.1 GCF_947491715.1 uncultured Shewanella sp.
CTCAAATTAAAGCAGATACCTTTCTGGGCGGGAGTCTAATCGGCAATGGTGAGCAAATCACCAACTTAAATAACGAATACCTGCCGCCGCAAATAGATTTAACCCAGGGGAATACGGTTACCGGCACACAAGTAAAGGCCGAAACCTTAATCGGCAATGGCGAGAAAATCACCAACTTAAATAACGAACACCTGCCGCCACAAATAGATTTAAGCCAAGGGGATACCGTTACCGGAACACAAATAAAGGCCACTCAAATTAAAGCAGATACCTTTCTGGGCGGGAGTCTAATCGGCAATGGTGAACAAATCACCAACTTAAATAACGAACATCTGCCGCTGCAAATAGACTTAACCCAGGGGAATACGGTTACCGGTACACAAGTAAAGGCTGAAACCCTAATCGGCAATGGCGAGCAAATCACCAACTTAAATAACGAACACTTGCCGCCACAAATAGATTTAAGCCAAGGGGATACGGTTACCGGAACACAAATAAAGGCCGAAACCTTAATCGGCAATGGCGAGCAAATCACCAACTTAAATAACGAACACTTGCCGTCGCAAATAGATTTAACCCAAGGGAATACGGTTACCGGCACACAAATAAAGGCCGAAACCTTAATCGGCAATGGCGAGCAAATCACTAACTTAAATAACGAACACTTGCCGTCGCAAATAGATTTAAGCCAAGGGAATACGGTTACCGGCACACAAGTAAAGGCTGAAACCTTAATCGGCAATGGCGAGCAAATTACCAATTTAAATAACGAACACTTGCCGCCACAAATAGATTTAACCCAAGGGGATATGGTTACCGGTACACAAGTAAAGGCCACTCAAATTAAAGCAGATACCTTTCTGGGCGGGAGTCTAATCGGCAATGGTGAGCAAATCACCAACTTAAATAACGAACACCTGCCGCTGCAAATAGATTTAACCCAAGGGAATACGGTTACCGGCACACAAGTAAAGGCTGAAACCTTAATCGGCAATGGCGAGCAAATCACTAACTTAAATAACGAACACTTGCCGTCGCAAATAGATTTAAGCCAAGGGAATACGGTTACCGGCACACAAGTAAAGGCTGAAACCTTAATCGGCAATGGCGAGCAAATTACCAATTTAAATAACGAACACTTGCCACCACAAATAGATTTAACCCTAGGGGATACAATTACCGGTACACAAGTAAAAGCGGAAACCTTAATTGGCGATGGTTCACAGATCATAAACATAGCAGCCAATAATTTGCCGGCGATACCTAATGAAAAGCTTGATTTAATTACCACGAGTAACAAGGTAAATCGTAATAACCTGCCTGAAGCCAGTGGCACTCAAACCGGCATTGTCAGGCTGGCTCTAGCTGAAGAGGCTGAGCAAGGTACAGCCGCTAACCTTGCCATTTCGCCACTGTCTTTTGCCAGTGCCGCTAAATTAGAACATCATTTTGAATTTGTCGAAGATACCAATCAAACCATCACACTTGCCGATATTCCTGAAGGAAAAATCCTTGCTTTATATACCGATGTAAACTGAGGTCGAAATGTTATATACCAAAATTGACAACCAACTAAAAAAACTCTCAACTTGCCTGATCCAAACGAGTCATGGTGTAAAAAAACTTAGCCGCTTGATAATGAAGCAAGGTCAAACGGTAACCACTATTGCTATGCCGGATTCTTTCCCCGTGCTTGGAGAAGATAAGACTCCATATGATAGCGGTACCTTGGTGTTTAATGGCCTGGGGATTTTATTTACTCAGCCGGGAGCACATACTTTTACCATACCTTTTGGAGTGAAAAAGGTTCACATGGTGGCAATTGGCGCTGGCGGCAGTGGTGGCTTGGGAGGTGATCACGGCTCAGGAGGTGGCGGTGGCGGGCTTGCAGCCTTAAATGATGTTGCTGTTGGCCCAGGACAAGCATTAGACATTGATGTTGGTGCTGGCGGAAAAGGTGCTGTTAACAATACCGCTTATGGTTTTGGCATTGATGGCGGAGACAGCCAGGTGCAGGGATATTTATTGGCGACTGGCGGGAAGAAGGGAGGAAGTGATGGCGCAGCAAATAATGCTGCAGGTGAAGGGGGGGAAGGAAATATAATTATCTCAAACGTTGACGACTTTGTGGTTGGTACCGGGGGAAGCGGTGGTTTATCCAATCCAACTACAGGTATAGCTGTTGACGGCGGTGGTGGCGGCGGAGCGGCAGGTTATGGAGGAAATGGCGGTAATGGTGCTGGCGATGTGAATGGCGCTGTTAGCAATGCTTCAGGTGGCGTTTTGGGTGGCGGCGGCGGTGGCGGTACCACTAATAGTGGATTTAGAGGAGGAATGGGAGGAGGTGTCGGAGCTTTCGGCATAGGATCGGCTGGCAGTGGTGGCGCTTCATCAACAACAGGCAGAAATGGTTTTCCAGGTGAAGCGGGAAGTCAACACCTTAGCTATCCAAATGATGTGTTTGGAGCCGGGAGTGGTGGAGCAGACAATGTTGAAATTACAGTTGATGCCCAAAATGGTGCAGTTCTTATTTGCTGGGGAGAGCCATTAGTTTTGTCTTAAATCACTCACTAACTCACTTATTAAAGCAATCAATTTGGCGCTGGTTATTATTCCTGCTTCATATATATCTTCTCTCATTCATTCAATTTGTCGATGATAAGGACGTCCCATGAAACCACTGCAAGTGATGTTTATCATATTGTGTCTCTATTGCGGCGCATTAACCTTAAGCTGTGAGGCTAAGCCCTTGCCCAATGTCTATAGTGCGGAGCTCATTAAAGTCATTGATGCCGATACCATCAAAGTCCGACTCTTGTTATATCCGGGTTTACACCAGACAGTGAACCTGCGCATTGCGGGCATCGATACCCCCGAGTCTCGCCGTGGGGTCAAAAGTGGTCAACGTATTCGCGAATGTGAGATCATTTTAGGCCATCAGGCCAGCGATTATGCCCGCAACTTATTACACCATGCCCAGCAGTTACGGGTCAAAAATATCGACCCGACGCTCACCAAATACGCCAGCCGCATCAATGGCGAACTGTGGCTGCTAGACGGCGATTCTCCTATGAGTAATAGCATGAGCAATAGCATGAACAATGCCATGAACTATGGCGCGCATTTAATCGAACAAGGCTTGGCAGTGCCTTACACCGGCGGCGCTCGCCAGCCCTGGGAGTGTAAAACTAACCCCGCCACACCCGTTCAATAACAGCGACAAGGAGAGGATATGTATTTACAAAAAGAGCAGCAAGAAGATATGGTTACAAGCCAATCCAAGGAAAAAGTCGATTACATTCAAATGCGCAGTTATTCCCGTGCTGGGCGTTATGTGCCTGGGCAAAGTGGCTATCAAGCGCCCACTGTGAATCGCACCGGTCTGCCGGATCATGTTAAAGCGGGGGTGGAGCATTTATCTGGCGTGTCACTGGATCATGTTAAAGTGAATTATAATTCAGCCAAACCCGCACAGCTCAATGCCCATGCCTATGCGCAAGGCAGTGAAATCCACATGGCACCGGGCCAAAATAAACACGTGGCTCACGAGGCTTGGCATCTCACCCAGCAGGCCCAAGGCCGCGTGGCACCGACCACTCAGTTTGCAGGCCATGCCATTAACGACAGTCAAGCATTAGAGCATGAAGCCGATGTCATGGGCGCCAAAGCCGAAAGCATTGGCCGCAGCTTGGTCTAGAGCGCCTTCAGCGAAAAGCCTTGAGCAGGAGCCCTCAGCGGAAGCCTTTAGCGAATAGAAAGAAAAAGGATTGAATCATGTATGCACCATTACAGCTGACAAAGGATAAAAACAGGGTGGCCTTTAGCTCAATTACCACTTTTAAAAGAAAGAAAGCCCTCAGCGATGTTGATGGAAACCTATTTAGCAAACACAATGTATTGCAGACTCATAGTACTAGATCGACTCAGTCTATCGTTCAAAGGCGGGTACTTAACCTAGATAGTTCGGACCCCACAAGTGTTGAAGCAAGTAAAATAGCAGCGAATCGTGAGAGAGCTGTAGGTCGCTCCCCTGGCGTGATAATGACAGATGATGATATTCAGGCTCTGCTAACTATGGGTAAAGGTGAAGAACTAACAATCATAGCGCATGGAAGCCCGATGTTTGGTAAGGACGAACCGACGGTGGCAGGTAAAACAGCCCAAGAGCTATTTGACTATTTAGTACACACTGGATTGAGAGTTGAGCATACTGGTGTAATCAATCTTTCTGCATGCACTACGGCCTGGGCAAGATGGGGGGAGAAATCGTTTGCAGAGAGACTGAGAGATATACTTCAAAAGAATGGGCGCACAAATAAAGTGACAGGTTTTAGAAGTTTTGTGGAAAGTTTGGACGTCGATACGGAAGTTGAATCGGCATACGATGAACGGGAAACTCGATTGGCACTGGCACATTTTGGAAGATACACCATGGCGTTTATGAAATTGGTGGATAGAGAAGAAACAGAGGATGAGAAAAATGAAGTAGTGCAATCATTGGTGAAAAGCGCACAAAATCATATCAGGGAGGTGAGCAAAGCGGGCTCTAGCATCGAAAGGGTATCACAGATACCTCAAGAGGTGCAAGATTATCATCTAGCTATAGGTCAACTTTTAATGTCTTTCAAAAGGCGGTATAACGAAAACGATACTCCGAGTAAAAAGGCGGCGTTTTCAGGGGGAGTATATGAAGAAATGAGAGTTATACACCACACACTCAGGAATCAGGCATTTGGGGGAAAAGATGAAAGTCCGAAAGTGACTGCTTTGCCGGTGACATTTGATAATCGATAGATTAGGGTGATGCTGCGCTTTGTTAGTTATGCTTTTCGGCGCAACTATTTGAAATATAAATCAATTTATCGTGATTTCCCATCATCAAATCCTAACATTAAAACACTTTTTAGCTTCACTCTTGTTCCTATTGATTTACAACTAGTGTTCTGGCATTACTCACAGAAGCACCCTCCGTGGCCCGAAGGCAACTGAAGAAAGCCAATAACAATGAATACAGTCCAAATTTAAAAAGGATTGAGATATGTATGTACCATTGCAGAAAAAAGAGAATACCTTGGTCGTCGGTAGTCGGGGAAGTAAGGGGATAAAGAATTCTGTTGCTCAGAGGAAAAATAATGGAGAGCAAGGTTTTGGTTTTGTGGATAATCGACCTGAGAGTGTTGTGCAAAGAAAAATGCAGTCACAAGCCAATATTACTTCTTTTTTACCAATTCAGAAAAAAGAAGATAATACTGGACTACCTGATAATCTAAAATCTGGCATTGAAAATCTGTCGGGCTACTCAATGGATGATGTGAAAGTAGACTACAGCTCCAGTAAGCCTGCACAATTACAAGCGTACGCTTACGCCCAAGGTTCTGATATTCGCTTAACTGCTGGGCAAGGAAGACTGAGTACCTGCCAATTATATTCTAAAAAAGTAATTGAATTGGCAAAAAACAGCCTAAAGGATAAAAATAGTCTAGACAAGAAAATAGCGAAAATAAAAAAACTTATTCCATATATCGATCATTCTATCATGAAAGATGCTATTCGTTACATGTTGGAAGAAACGAAGGAGCAAGATAATGATTTACAGAGTTTAATCATCGCTGGGGTCGAGCCCACCAAGGCTGCTCTAGAAGCTATACAAGTCGCATCTTGGTCCTACGACCATGTTTCAAAAAGGATGTATTACTTAGGTAAAGATCCTGAAAATGCAAAAGTACATGATTTATATAAAGACTATGAAAATATGGATGTCATGCCAGAAATAGGGATACCTGATTCAAATCAGAAAAAATATAAGGCAAAATTATATTATGACCCTGGAATAGTGGAGGCTTCGAAAGAAAACAAAAAAGAGTGTCAATTGAATGATGATTATAAAGAGCTTATAGAAATAATGGGGATGAAAGAAGCCCAAAAAATAATGTACAAACAAGTTGATCATTACTCACAAGATGATCCAAAAACTGGACGCAGAAAATTGATAAACACAGCATTGGCGCTGTACAAAGGGAGGATAGTCCCTGACTCTCTGATTACCTCCAACACAGCTCCTGATGAGTTACGAAAAGAACATTTCAAGTCGCCTAGAGGTATCACAACGTCAAGCAATAAATACTGTTCAGATCAATACGCTATCAGCGAGTCATATATGAACGCCTTAAAAAAATTGGATGACAAAAAGACCCTAAGACCAGAAGATCTTCAAATTTTACAAAAAGATTTTTTAGAACCGTGTAGAAATGACAACAGGATCAATCAGGGCTTTGCAAATTCTCGGGGAATTAGGATTCAAACCATCGCTCCCTCTTCTAGGGGGGGCAACACTACACATTGGGATTTCGCTCCGAAAAACAATGATTATGAGCAAAGCATCAAAAAAGGGAAGGATGCCTCTACAATACTTGACCATTTAAGACTGCGACTTAATGAGGTCGAAAAAGTCATCGAAAATAGAAATCTAAAAGAAGAGAAACCATTTGGAAATTTATTTTATCGGGATAAGGAATTAAGCACGATCAAAGAAATAAAAAATTACAAAAAATATACAGACAGACAACTGTTCGCTTTTAAACAAGAACTTACTGAAAGACTAAATAGATACCAAAACGTAAAGGATGCTGAAGGCAAAGTCGGTGAAAATGATGGTAATAAGCTTATCGCCGAAAATGCAGAGTGGGAGGGAGGAAAAGTAGCTGTTGAAGGAAAGCGACTAGCGGACCCGTTGAACTCCCGAAATAACAACAAAGATTTGTACAGGGGAGAAGAAAAAAGAGAAAAATACGAGAAAAAACGGTGGACTGCTATTACTGAAAAGCTGCATGTAACAAAAGAGGAACGACTCTTATTGGAAATAAAAGAAATGTTGATAAAGAAAAGAAGTGACGCTATCGACAAAAAGGAGCAGTTACCTAAATCTAAAAAAGCTGATACACCTAAACAAGCAGAGTTAAGAGGTGAGTATAATAATGCAATTAATATTTTGAACGCTGATTTAGATGATGTTGAATTACAATTAAAAGGCAAACAGGGGGAAACTCAGAAAGAGGTGGGAAAACTAGAAAGTCGAATCACATCCTATGAGAATAGAATAATTGAAATAAATAGGATGGTTGACCCTATCAGTCATCAACCTAATGTGGTTCCTGTCAAGGGGGGCGAAGACTTAAAAATAAACGAAACCAGTGATCCTGATTCATATCCAGTACAGGGTGATGTTCAATTATTGCTTGCCCGATACTATAGCCTACTAGATCAAGGAAAAAAATTGTCCTTTGATGAATACCAAGAAATTTTACTAAAGGAACAGGATAAAGATAGCGAAAATGAAAAAAAACAAGTAGATAGGGAATTGGAACGGTTAGGAAGAAGAAGAATAAATACACTTGGAGATGGTGACTGCCTATTTAATTCTGTTTCAAATCAATCGGAATTGGGTCTTTCAGTTAGCGAATTAAGAAACATCGTAGCTTACTTGATCGAAGATAATAGGCACTTGATCCAAGACTGGCTTCCAGGTGGCACATCGATTGCTAATGTCGCCGATGAGATAAGAAACAATGGAAGATGGGCAGGAAATACCGGAGATTATGCTCCCAATTTAATAGCTACCGCCTTGGGGAGGCCCATTACGATTGTCCTAAATGGTGCGACCTTGACTCTTGAGCCCAATCAAAACATGGCTCGAAGAGTAAACTTAAGAGTCCAAAATGAGATTGTAGTTGTTTATTCTGGTAATCATTACGATGCCACTTTACCAATGAAAAAGTCATCTGAAATGCCTGTAAAACCTGTGGGGATTTTGGAGGATTTGAATCAAATGCAGATTAAACGGAAGTACACTTTATAAAGACTCAGTGACTCTGTAAATAATTCTTTTTAACAAGCAGCGCTAACAAGACAGTCATGTTAAAGAAAACGCTGCATCCCACCTGGCTATTTGCGCAAATCATCAGGCGAGGGTAAGGGGGCAGGAGGAAAGAAAAAGCTAGGACAAGCACGCAAATTCTTAATTCTAAACGCCCCTACCATTCAAGCCCATAACAAAACCTAAAAATCATTAAAAACGCTTTTTAGCCCAATTGTTATCGGCCATGAAGAAAAAGCCTATAACAATCGCTAAAGAAATTATAATTTACCCCGTAAGTCGAAGACCATCGGAGGAGGTTTGAGATATGTATGAGCAAGTAGAGAAGCCGAAAGAGAATAAAAGTAGAGCGGTTGCTAATTCTGTTAAACAGAAGAAGAGCTGTGGGATGGAAGGTTTTGGGGTTGTTGATAATCGACAAAATCTAGCGCCCAAAAAGGTATTAAGTACATACAATGGGAATATGCTTAAAAAACATATGATTCAAAGGAAAATCGATACCACGGAATTCACTCACACCACTGAGCAAGACAAACTGAACAGAGTAATTGACAAATTCATGGATACGAACAAAGGAATCGGGCCGTTAAAAGATGAAAACTATACTGTTCGCATCGAAACAGCACCAGCCAATGGAGGGCTATGGGCTAGTACGGAATCGACAGGTATCGACGAAAGTACTATACAGGTTGGGAAATATAACGCTCGTGAACCAATGGAGAGAATCTTAGAAACCCTATCTCATGAGTTTGTGTTACACGTGATGCCTGAATATGCCAAGCCAGGGCACGACAGAGACAACCAGACACCTGGAAAGGAAAACGTAACTGAGCACTTACCATTGATATGGTATCAACTTAACCCCGGGTATATGAACAGGTTAATATTGACGGGTACAAACCTTGAAAATGAGGATTCTAGAAATAACTATAAGGATTGGCTTATAAAAGACATCAATTCCCATGGTGATCAGGTTGCGAGGTATATGGACCTTGCAGCCCCAAGGTATCCTATGGATGCGCCTTGGGCTATCAATGCAGTCCAAATCTATGACTTGGTCGGAGGTAAGTATCAACTAAATGACATAGGAAAAGATAGACTTCAAAACACAATCCAGTATGTAAATGCACAGTTTGAGCTATACGCGTAAAGGAGCTGAATTCGTTATTTTTATCCTCCTAATGGTAGGTAGTAACATAAGCAATAATTATAAATATTTTTAAAATATGGATGAACCGACCTAGCCTATAACAAAACCTAAAAATCATTAAAACGTCTTTTAGTCCAATTGTTATCGGTAATTGCTCCTGCATTACTCTAATAGGTCACATCCCTGTAACGATAGGCAATGAAAGAAAGCCACTTTTTCTAACAAAGAATGATAGGGATATCGGAAATGCCTGAAAAACAGGAGCACATCTTGTCATAAAGAGCTGGCTAACATCAATAAAATCCAATTTAAAAGGTTTGAGATATGTATGCACAATTAGAGAAGCCAAAAGAAAATAAAAGTAGGGCGGTTGCTAATTCGGTTGCCCAGAAGAAAAATAATGTGAAACCAGATTTTAGGTTCATGAGAAATCGTTCGTCTCAACTAAGTCAATTCACTCATAAAACAATAAATAATGATCAAATTATGCAACTCGCACAAGTTGTTGAAACCGAGTCAGGCACATACACAGCAGATACATATACCAAAACAGACAAAGCAAATAAGCTGGGTGCTATTATGTCGTTGAAGTTTATGACTAAAAGCGCCAAAATGAAGTTAAAAGCCGAAAAAATTGGCCTGATACAAGTAGTAGAGCAAAAAATTGGTGAAGAAAGGGAAGATACGTACCCGCAGCATAAAAAAACTACTGCGGACAATGGGTATAGAATTGATAGAGGTCATGTGGCACAAAATCCGATCTATGGTGCACCCAATAACTTAGATAATGATGATATAGAAAAAACTTCCGTAAGTGATGAGTTTAACAAATACAAACTAGGGAGCCATGTGCAAATGCCAATGCTGGGCGATGATGTTCATGCGAGAGAAGCGGCTGAACTGAATGATCATGCCCAAGTTACAACGGGTAAAAAAAGAAGCATGAAATTTGAAGTATCCGCTCTCGTTATTAAAGGGGGGGATAAAGGAAAAAACCTTGGTAGTATTCAATGGGGCTGGACAAGCGAGGATGGATCAAACACAACGTTAATCCCATTAACTAAATTATCAGATGGAATAAGTCTTAATTTATTAGGTGCTAAGGAAAAGTGGAATGAAGTAGACCGAGCTAGGGGAAAGTACCTAAAAGCCAAGAACGAGACTACATTAATAAATGTACAGAAATATGAAGAAGAGGGCTGGAAGGACGTGGAAGGAGGCAATAAGCTTGTTTCAAAAGATACAAAACTACAGGCTACGGATGAGGTCGCATCAACAAATCAGGATAGCCTCATAATGAATCAGGTAACTTGGATAGAGAATGGTGTTCAATTCTTGGGCGACATCAAATTAGTTGACGTGAAAATTCACAATGTTCAACTTGATAAAAATACTTACAAAATTCCATAGATGTTTGCAGGGTAATGAACTAAAAAGAAACAATTGCTGAAGGGCAGAGGGTAATACGAACCCATAACAAAACCTAAAAGCCATTAAAACAGCTTTAAGCCCAATTGTTATTACCCTGGTTTTAAAAAAATGTTCCTGACATGACTCACATAAGCACCCTCCATGGCGCGAAGGCAATGAAAGAAAGCCACTTTTTCTAACAAAGAATGATAGGGATATCGGAAATGCCTGAAAAACAGGAGCACATCTTGTCATAAAGAGTCGATGAACAATCACTAAATCTAATTTAAAAGGATTGAATAATGTATGCACCATTACAGCTGATAAAGAATGAAAGTCGGGAAGTTGGTAATTCTGTTGTTCAGAAGACGGTGAAACGCGGGTGGCATCGCGATAACTTTCAGGACAAGTCGCGAGCCTCGTCACCTATAACATCGCTACTAAGCACTAATAATCAGGGCATAACATATGTGGACAGTATACGCGAACAAGAAAAAGCTGTAGTGAAAGCACTAGGAAATAATGTCACCCAATGTTCGATGCCTAAAGACAGTGGAACTGAAAAATTCTTGAATGAAAATGATTATGATAAAGAAGGAGACTATTACTATAAGAATAATGATGAAGACGGTGTAAGCGATACATTTACAAAAAGGTTTAAGGGGGAAAGAGGAAAAGTGACCGAGAATATAAGGAACGGTCTTTTTGATTTAATATCATTCACTAATGAGAAAATGATAATTGAGAACTCATTTGGCGAAAAAAGAAACGAACTAAGCGATAAGAATGACGGGGCCGTCGATATTAAAGTGAAAATAACAAGAGCTAAAGACAGTGACAATATAACACTGCATGATATCTATCTGAATCCAGTATTATATGATGGTCCAAATGACGACGTTGTGACAAGGATAGATCCTTATGGCACTGATATTATTTCTTCAATCCGGAACGATATAAAGTGGCACTCACTACTACTTCAACAACCTCCCTTTCAAACTGAAGGCTCGAATACAGCGAAAGATATGGACAAGCAGAAAGTAAAGACTTCGACGATAGAGCACATAGTGCATGAAAAAACAAAAGAGCTTGCTTTATCAATAGCGGAGAACATGATCGATACAAGAACAAAATACGAACAAGCCATAAAGGAACGAAGAGTGCTAGTAGAGGATGGCACAGACTCAGAAGGCTATTACATAAACACAATAAGCTTTGTGGTGTCGCAAGAGCATATCGATTCTCTATTAGTAGGGCCAGTTCGGTTGGGAGAAAAGCTTTTGAAAGGTAATATTGAATCAATGCAAATAATACTTAGAGCTAACGAGGAAGCAATTGAAATGGAATATGGCGACGACGGTAAGATTGCCGAATTTGATAGTCAATGGGTCGATGTTGTGATTACCGAAGCGTAGATTCGGGAAACGGGTCACCCATTTAGAGCAGCCGTGTCACTCACTTTCCACTCCCATCACTAAACCCATAACAAGTCCTAAAAACTATTGAAAACGTCTTTATAGCCAAATTGTTATAGGCAATTGAAGACAGCCTATAACAATGATTAAAGTCTAATTAAAAAGGTTTGAGATATGTTTGAACAAGTAAATAAACCAAAAGAGAATAAAAGTAAGGTGGTTGCTAATTCTGTTGCGCAGAAGAAGGTGAAGCAAGGTTTTGGGTTTTTAGATAATCGCGCTGAAGGACTATATCGTAATAACAGTAAAACTCTTCAGCGCGTTGTATATACTGGACAGGGTCATTTTCGTAAAGAACTAACGTTGGATGAGTTTGCAAGAAAAGTGAAAAATCTGGATATTGGAATAAAGAATAGTGGAGATAGACAGCGTAAAGTAATGCAAATATTTAACAGGGAGAATTTACCCCTTGATAAAGCCATCAAATTGTTAACTCCAGATACCAGTAATCCGCAAAACCAACAAAATACTAATCAATCATCGTCAATTACCAGTGGCACTACGAATTCACTAGTACAAGAAGGTACTAAACCTGACACATCCGCACAAGAAATAATGGTCCCTCAAATACAACACGAGCAGCAAGTTCAAGAGACGCAACCGAGTTTAATGGGATTGAAAGAATCCAAAAACAAACAAGTTGTTCTTAATGAGTTAGGTGAAGAAGTCAGCGAGGTCAGTGGTGGTAAGAAAGTAAAGCGCGAAGATTTTAAGTCAGGTAATACGTATGACTATAAACTGCTAAAAAAAGGAAAAGCCAGTGAAGACATAAAACATAAACTTGAAATAGCTGGAATACATAAATTTAGCCAAGTTTATATGTCTGAAACCTTAAAAATGTCAGTTAAGGAGCATGGTTTCGGACCTGGTGATTTTTATAAAATCACCTTCATGTTTGTAATTAATAAAGGGGTAAAGGAACCAATATTTGAAAAAATACAAAACAAAGTTGGGCTGCCCAAAGAGTTAGGTGGTTATAAATATGATAGCTCTAAAGCTCGAGAGAAAGAGCCTAAGAATACATTTAGATCAGAAATATTTAAAGTGGATGAATTGGTGGATACTTTTAAGGAAACACCATTCGGAAAAATTCTAAATCACTTTCTTCCTGCTGATAAAAAAGTAACTAGAGTTGGCACCAAAGTGCTAAAAACTGAAGATAGCAACGAACATAGTCTGATTGAGGTGAAATGTTGGGTCGGTGAAAAGTAATGTTACGTGAACGAGCGTAATCAAGCTAACGTATCATAAATTATGGAGAAATTTATTTGATTACGTATTTTAGCAACCAAAGCCCATAACAAAACCTAAAAGCCATTGAAAACGTCTTATAGCCCAATAAAGTTCTTATAGACATATATGGACGCTCCCCTATAGTCAAGCCTGTTTTAGCCTGTTTTAGCCTGTTTTAGCCTGTTTTAGCCTGTTTTAGCCTGTTTTAGCTTGTTTTGAACGTAAAAATCTAGCCAAGGTCGTAATAGGCCTTGGTAATAAAAACTAAACCCTCATTCTTACTTACTCAGTTTTGGTCATTGGTCTCGATGTTGGCGATTTATTTTGCTCAAACTCGCTCAAGGCGGTTGTACTGACATATATACGGGCTTAACAAGATGGCTTGCGCCCCTAATGCCTAATATTGACGAATTAGCGAACCAACACACCCAATAAAAGAAATAAACACCCAAACGGATTGTTAACGTTAAGTCATATCCTTGCCTCTGACGGGTTTATGTTGGTTGGACTGAGCCATTTCTTCATCGATGCTGACAATTCAGTAAGGAATAAGGTGCTATTGGGCGCTCATACACCCACTCGGGTTATTGTTGCATCTTGTGATGTTACCCTTGTCTTGACCGAGCTTAACCCAATAGCGAATTTCTTTGCATGTTTCGGTTCCATTAAGCCACCTCAACTAAGCAGGCTTGTGTTTGGTAAGGTGTTTGTTTTTTCAATAATACCCACATAATCCTTGCCAATTTATGTGCGGTGGCAATGGTGGCTTTATTAAAGCCTACTCGCTCTTTTAGCTGGGTGATCCATTGATTAAGTACATCATTTTTCTTATGAGCATGACTGACCACTGTTCTGGCACCATGAATAAGCTGTTTGCGTAAATAGCGGTCGCCACGTTTGCTTATCTTGCCTAGGGTGCTTTTATTACCCGATGCATATTGTCTTGGTGTGAGCCCCAACCAAACGGCGAGCTCTTTTGGCGAGCTGAAAGCTTGGCCTTTGTCGATAGCGGCTTCGAAGGCTGACGCAATGATATAGCCAATACCAGGGAGACTCATGAGGATTTGCCCAATAGCCGACTTTTCAACTAATTGCTTTATAAGCGCGTTAATGGATTTTAGCTGAGTCGATATCATGAGGTATTCATCATAAATCTGGTTAACTAAAAACTTAATCGTGGATCTTTGCTGTTCATCACAAATAATATCCCACATGGCTTGTTTAAATGCCGTAAAACCTTGTGGGAACACAATGCCAAAATCAACGAGCAAGCCACGAATTTGATTGGTGCAGGCAATACGCTGCTTAATCAAACGTTCGCGTATACGGTGCATCATTAATATTTCTTGCTGTTCCTCTGTCTTGATAGGCACGAAGCGAATATGAGGGCGAGAACTGGCTTCAAAAATAGCTAATGCATCATTGCTGTCATTCTTATTTCCCCGCACAAAAGGGGTAACGTGTTGTGCTGGTATGAGCTTTACTTCATGACCCGCTTGTCGACAAAACCGCCCCCAATAATGAGAAGAATAACAGGCCTCCATGACGATGGTGCAAGGGGAATGATTGACGATAAACTCACGTAATTGAGTGTTTGAATGTTTGGGGTCAAGTCACTGGATCAATAATTTGCTAATACAGTGGCGTGCTTCTACAGTTAACGTATTCATTTCTCAATTGACTTGCGTATGCCTAGAGCGCTTAGGATTGAATATGACCATGCCTTTTATCATGTGATGAATCGGGGTAAAGGTCGGCAAGTAATTTTTCATAATCGGGACTATTACTTAGCCTTTCTGACCACGCTGGAGGAAGTGCATTGTCGCTTTGACTGTGTGATCCATGCGTACTGTTTGATGGGGAATCAGTAAAACGCTGGGAGCGTTTTACAACAGCTTTAGCTGACCCGAAGGGCGAAAGGCAGGATGCCTGAAGTAATATCATCTACTCATAGAAACGCCCAAAGCTAATCTCGGGCGTATTATGCGCCATATTAACGGTGTGTATACCCAAAGATACAACAAACTTAAGCGTACCGATGGTCCCCTGTTTCGTGGACGCTACAAGGCTATTTTAGTCGAGGCCGATGAATACCTATTGCAGTTAAGTCGCTATATTCACCGCAACCCTATCGAAATGAAATGGCCTTTGGTGACGTCTTTAGATCAGTATCCTTGGTCCAGCTACTGCGCGTTTATTAATGAAGCTGAACCACCTAAATGGTTAGCGCGAGAAATGACTTATAAGATGCTTGGAGATCATGAATGCTATAAAGGATATAAACGTTTTGTTTTACAAGGGAATAGTAAAGATGTTGTTGACTTTTATAGGCATAACCTAGGACAGATATTGGGCAGTGACACTTATAAAGCGTTTATTTGTGAGCAGTTTCTAGCTGATGCAGCAATACGGACAGTGAGTCAGGAGCGCCGACCAGATTTGACGATAGATGAGGTGGTTAATAGTGTTGCTGATTTTTATGGAGTAGATGCGACCAGTTTATATTTGTCAATTCGTGGATTGAGCGAGGAAAATGAAGGTCGTAAGGTCGCGATGTATCTTTGCCAAGAAATGTTGGATAGTCGATTGGTCAGTTTAAGTCATGTATTTAATTTAAGTCATCCTGGTTCAGTCAGCTATGTGACCTCAAAAGTGCGACAACGGATGCTTAACGATATTAAGTTTGCTCTACGTGTAAATCGGCTTCGTCGGCAAATCATTGATCAAGCGACTTGACCCCTTTTCTTTTTTTGCTATTGATGTCGCGGCCTATGCAGTGATGAGTAATCATCTACATGTAGTACTTTATATTGATGTTGCTAAAGCCAACAGCTGGTCAGATAGAGAAGTGGTTGAGGAGTGGCATCAGTTATTTAACGGTACTCAAATTACTCGTCAATTTGCTAAAGGTGAAGTGATTGAAGCACATCAAGTGACCCAATTAAAACATCAAATTTCGATTTACCGTTCACGGCTTAGTGATATTAGTTGGTTTATGCGTTGCCTTAATGAGCCGATAGCAAGGCAAGCGAATATGGAAGATAACTGCACGGGTCACTTTTGGGAAGGAAGGTTTAAAAGCCAAGCTTTACTCGATGAAGCGGCTGTATTAGCTTGTATGGCTTATGTTGAATTGAATCCTATTCGTGCAAAGATGGCGAGTACACCAGAGCAATCAGACTACACTAGCCTCAAATTACGTATTGAAGCCGCATTAACGGGTAAGCAGCCTAAACGACTTCTCCCTTTTATCGGCAATGAACGTCAACATCAACCCAAAGGTGTTGCCTTCGCATTGAAAGACTATCTTGAGTTAGTTGATGAAACTGGCAGAGTTATCCGCAATGACAAGCGGGGATCAATATCTGCCAATGCAGATAAGATATTGGCTAGGCTAAACATTCCAGCTGAAAATTGGCTAAAAATTATCACAGAGTTTGGCGCATTGTTTCATGGCCCTGTCGGTACGTTGCAAGAACTCAGTCGCTATTGTGAGCATTTAGATAAACGACGACGGCATTTCTCAAAATGCTGTCAGTATATGCCTATAGGCTAGCGCGCAGCTTATTTTAATATGTTAAACGTTAAGACTAGGAACCTCAGCCTCATATTATAAAAGGCCAACTGAGTCGGTACTTTTCACATCAAAACTCACTCATTCCGTTAATCTTTTATTCATTTTCTCAGATCAGCAGCAGGCATTACGTTAAAAATAGGCAGATCATGATTTGATAAATCATGAGTGCTGAACTCTAGCGAAAATCTCCGTATGTTACTGATTAATAATGGCTGGCTTTAAATAATAATTGAATGCATTTATGTCATTTTTATTTATACCCGTGCCGATCTACTTTTAGTGGCTTAAGTAAAGCCATCTTTTGTACGCCAATTATTATTACGCATTGACCTCATTTTAACTTGCCAAAAGCTTATCAAGCACTGCCGTCGACAGTTGATTTATGCTGTGCCTATTGCGGTGCCTATTGCTGTGCATGCGAATAAAATACGAAGGTTTAACTTTTTACTTAAAATATTGAATAAGTTAATTAAAACAAGATGTTTGTGCTGTTTGTATTTGATGATGCCAAGGGCATTTTTTGCGAGGGATGAGCATATGTTAAAGGACAAGGTTAAAAGGAAGAAGTGTCAAAATGATACGTTTTCGATGTTTAGCGAGAAGTTTAGCGAGATGCTCAGCAAGAGAGCCTGCCTGATAGCGAGGATAGTAGCGAGGATAGTGGCGAGGATAAGGGTCTTTGGCTGGGCAGTGTTATTCATTGTTTGCTTGTTGAGTCTCAGTCAAGTGGCGCTTGCAGGGCAGGAAACTGCAGGAGAGGATATAACAGGGCAGGAAACACCAGGACAGGAAACACTAGGGCAGGTGACGCTAGATGATTTACCACGATTAACACGCAAGCCTTGGTATCAGCGGCTCGATTATGTGCTCAGTTTGCGCCGAGACATTGAAACCATCACTATGCCCCAAAGTACGGCCAAAGACAGTGAACGCTTTACCATAGACTCAGCGCCCTTTGATATGGCGTTTACAGTGGGGGGCAATCTGTTTGATAACACCTCTGTGTTTGCTGAGATAATGATGAATCGCAATCAATATACCTATAACCAAGCGAACCCTAAGGTGGGAGTAGACTCATCAGAATGGCGGCTGGATGTGCTATTGGAGCATGATTTTGGTGGTGGCTATACTATTGGGGTGGATGGTTATTATGCTGATCGCAGCGATAAGTATAATATCGAATATCAGCTGCCTGAGCAGACAATGATCCAGCGATATAATGATGACACCAAAGCCGTTGGCACCGATCTAATGGCCTCTCGCAGTTTCTTTTTTGATCCTTTTGATGTGCCCTTGCTGATGCGTTTAGATTATAACTTGAGTTATTGGCGCTCTCAGGGCAATGAAGACACGGTTTCTCGGCATTATCAAAACCTGGCGCTGAGTCAGGCCATGCAGTGGCGCTTTGATTTGCAGAGTGTGTTAAGCCTGCAATATGTGGACTTTCCCAGCGATTACTTTGTGTTTACCGAATATATCGGCGATGTGTATTTTGTCTCAGCTGAAATTAATTATCGATTCACTCAAGCGAGTCAATTTTCCTTGGGCTGGCAGCGGCTTGAATTTGGTACCCGATCAAACATAGTGACCTGGTCATTTCGTTTTGAATACCAGTTTGGTCTGGATGAGGGCAAACGGCGAGCGAGGCAATACCGAGTACCTAAGCCCATTTACCGTATTCGTGGGCTATTGCATTGAGACTGGATCACAGCAGAGATAATCCTGTGCACGGCGATGCTTTGTTCTCATATTATTTTCTCTTATTACTTTCTTTTAAAGGACCCATTTTATGCCATTAGTGTGTGTCGGTGGGGCTAAGGTGAGTATTCCTATGCCCCCAGGATATAGCTTGCTTGAAAAACAAGAAGATACTTTACCCGCGACGAAACAAACCCTGTTTGGCTGTATGGATAATGTGCTCATTCAAGCCGATTTAGAGGCATGGGCAAAAAATTATCTGAGCGCGTATGAGAAAATAGGTTATAACCAAGGAAAACTGGGTGATGGCACTGTGGTGGTGGCAAAACTGGCGCAAAAAACCTTTTCGAAAAGCGCTGTGGTGACAATGGAAACCACAGTGACTTTACAGTTAAAAGTACTGACACCAGGACCTGCAAAATCGCCCAATACCCCACCGGATACCATGCCGCCGCCGCCGATAAACGTGACCTTTACCGACGCTGGGCAAGCACTCCTTTTTTCTTTGTAAAACAGGATAGAAAAGGCGTTCTGTTAATGGATGCCCTTAATCACCACCCGCTATGTAGGCCCTATTTTACGTTAACTGTGTTCTTAATCTTTTTTCATCCCAACCTTAATAAGGAAAATCCATGGCTCAATATAAAACGCCAGACGTCTATGTAAAAGAAAGGTCTCTGCTTTCGCCCTCCGTGGCCGAAGTGCCGACCGCCATACCGGCCTTTATCGGTTACACCCAGCTTGTTGAAGACAATAAGGGTGGGGAAATTGTTCAAAAGCCCTATCGTATCACCAATATGATGGAGTTTATGGCGATTTTTGGTGGCCCGTATAGTGAGGCGATTTCGGTGGCTTATAAAACAGCGACCAGTGAATTTGTGATCCCAACGGAGCATACCACAGGTACAGGCACGGATAAGAAAATCGTCAATCCGGCCCTGGCAAACTTCTTTTTGTATCAGGCTGTAGGCCACTTTTTTGCTAACGGTGGTGGCACTTGTTATGTGATCAGTATTGGCGGCTATGAAACAACCGATAGCAGTGGCACTCAGATTACGGGTAAAAGTAAAGCCGATTTTATGTTGGCGATAACAGCATTAAAGAAAGTCGATGAAGTCACACTGATTTCTTGCCCTGAAAGTATTTGTCTCGATGCGCAGGCCCATTATGATGTCCAAAATGCGTCGTTGCAGCATTGTGAAAGTATGCAAGACCGATTTGCCCTGATTGACTTGCAGCAAGTGGGTAATGAGGGCAATGATGATATCCGCGCCGATGCGGCGTTAATGCGAGATAAAGTCACCCAAGGGCTTAAATATGGTGCGGCGTATTATCCGCAGCTGAAAACCTCTGTGGCGCGCAGTTATGATGAAGATACCGTCATGGTCAACATGGAACATAACTATTATAAGTTGCATGCCACTATTACCGGCTTTATTGCTTATTATGATTCTGGGGCAGCGCAAGCTGGTGAAGCTGCGGTTGCTAATGCCGCTGACGGTGCTACAGAAGAACAACTTAAAGATATCTATGATGCTGCATATTATGAGGCCATCACAACTGAGGTCGTTGATCAGTTTGGCTATAGCAGTGATGATGAGAAATTTTATAGTGCGTATTTTATTAAACTGAATGTAAACGTGGAAGGTGGAACAACCCCGGTAGAGAAAATAGTCAACTTTGCTGGTAAAGAGGTATATGGGCTAGAGGCGCTTTATACAGATAAAGAAGGGGAGCCCGGGAACGAAATTGATCATGACAACGTTTATGGTCTTTATCGTGATAAAAATGATGTTAATAATTACCTTAATGCATCGGGTCAAATTATTGTCAATACACTCGATGCTAAGGGGGAGCTGGCTGATTCCGTCGGAAATGGTGAACGTATTGCCGCAACGGTGAACCTAACCATACCGTTATCAACACTCAATACGGCAGGCCATGCTCTGTCATCTACAGCCGCTTATAACCAAGTAAAATCTCTGCTCAGTAAACATTACCTGCAACTGCCACCCAGTGCCGCCATCGCCGGTGTCATGGCGAAAACCGATGCCCAGTTTGGTGTATGGAAAGCCCCTGCCAATGTTGCGCTGGCACAGGTCGTAGAACCGACCATCAATATCGACAACGGCGAACAGGAAGACTTAAACGTTGATATTAATGCTGGCAAGTCGATTAATGCTATTCGCAGTTTTGTGGGCAAAGGCACCCTGGTTTGGGGAGCGCGCACCTTAGATGGCAACAGTAATGAATGGCGTTATGTGCCCGTACGCCGCCTGTTTAATATGGTGGAAGAGTCGGTCAAAAAAGCCAGCTATTTTGCCGTGTTTGAACCCAATACGCCTTTTACTTGGTTAAAAATTAAAACCACCATCGAAGGCTATCTGGAAACACTGTACAAACAGGGGGCATTTTTTGGCGCCAGCCCGGATCAGGCCTTTTTTGTTAATGTTGGCCTAGGGCAAACCATGACAGAAGGCGATATTAATAACGGTATTATGAATATTGAAATCGGCTTGGCGGCAGTGCGCCCGGCGGAATTTATTGTGCTGACCTTCTCCCATAAAAGTATCGAAGGCTAACCGCGGTTAGTTTGACATAAATCTTAATTATAGCCGTCCCAGAAAAAATCTCTGTGGCACCTTTCCTGCGCTGAGCTCTGTTAACTTAACTGAATTTAATTAACGATTTGGCGTATCTATCAAAATAATTGGAGTTTATTTTATGGCAACTACAGTCGCCGAAATTGAAACGGATTACCCTATCCCCGTATACCGGTTTTTAGTCAGCTTTCCCTATAAAGGAAAGGATGAAAAAGAAGAGTTTACCACGCGCTTTTCAGAAGTATCAGGTCTGGATATTGGTGTTGAAACCATTACCTATAAAGATGGTCTGGGTAAAAAGCATATGCCGGGACAATCAACCGATATCAATATTACCATGAAACGTGGCTTGGTACGAAAAGGCAGCGGCTTTTATGAGTGGCTGACATCCATCAGTTTAAATAAAGTTGAAAAGAAAGACATTACCGTATCCTTAATTGCTGACGATGATCCCAAGTCTGCTCCACTGATCACCTGGACCGTGACTAATGCTTTTCCTAAAAAGCTCACTGCTCCTAGCTTTAATGGTGGTTCCAATGAAGCCAGTGTTGAATCATTAGAGTTAATGGCTGACAACATCACTATTGCATTCACGGGATAGTTTGTGTGAGCACCTTAGTGCTTGTTTAGTTTTCGTATAAATACAGCGCCTCGGTAATGGGGCGCTTATCAATCATGTTTCATTATCAGAGAATCCTATGTTGATAGATCGTGGTTTACCCCTTGTCGGGTACCGGTTTGCGGTGGTGATTATAACCACGGGCATTCCGAATCCAGTTGATATTGAGTTTAAAGAAGTCAGTGGTCTGAAAATGAGCCGGGGGGTAACCCGCAATGCCAGTATGACCAGTCTGGAAAATCAATTGCCAACACAAAGCTTGGTACTAAAACGTGGGGTATTCACCGCGCCCAGTCCTTTGTTATTAAGTAATGTTGCCGAGTCCTTGTTTTGGGGCACCCGGATGTTACGCAAAGACATTATGATCAGCGTATTGGACGATGATAATTTCCCGGTGAATACCTGGGTCGTGAGTAATGCTTATCTGGAGTCCTGGGACTGGGACGGCCTTAATGCCGGCAGTAATGATTTGCTGATTGAGTCGATGAGTTTTAAATATTCAGGTATTAAGTATATACCGCTTAAGTTCACTAAAACCTAATGATTTTTGCTAAAAATAAAAGGAAATACCGTTATGGCCGGCACCCCAGAAAACAATCAAAAGGCCCTGATAAATAATGCAACACTTACCGTCGGGGTCAATCAAGATAAGAATAAAAAAGTAAAAGATGACAAGGAGAATGCCGAGTTTACCGCATTAAAAAAACAGTTCAGTGACTTATCCCGTAAATTTGATGCTTTTGCCTGTTGTCAGCAACCTTTTGATCAGGCGTTAAGCCATTATCTAGCAACAAGCTTTGAAGACTTTGAGCTTAAAAAGAGGCCCTAAAGCATGTCTATTTTCAGTGATCCTACGCGGGCTTTTGTTCCGGTAATCAAAATCACCGCATATAAAGATAAAGCACAAACAAAAAAAAAGGGCAGTGTCACTCTGCCATATGATCACGAATCTCTGGATGTTAGTTTCGAAAATTGTATTATCGCCGATAACTCTATCGGTGGTGACAGTGGCGCCAGTGTGTTTAGTAAAACTAAACCTTCAGAGCTAAAGGTCACTTTTGTCCTTGACGATACCACGTTTTCAAACCCTGTGGCTTACCTGATGCCTAATAATATTATTCCCTATAGTGTTGATAGCAAAATAAAAAACTTCAAAGCTTTGTGTCATACCCAAAACCCTGAAACCAATGAGCCGCATTTTGTCGCGATAAAGTCGATGAATATGCCGTTATTGGACTCCCCCAGTGGTGTTTTTTTGGGGTTACTGACCCAAATGAAGATAAAGAATGAATTAGTGGATGCCTTGGGGAACCGGGTTAAAGCCAGAGTTGAATGCGTATTTAAGCATTCAACCGTGCCGGAGAAGAAAAAGCCAGGTGTGTTGGCTAAAGCACTCAAGGTTGCGACTGTGGTGGGAGGAGGTTCTTTGGTGGGGATGGCTGCTGCAACTTACGGCAGTGCGGCATTAACCGCGGGATTAGCGGCGGCTAATGGTTTGAACAGCCTTCGTAAAAAAATCCCGGGTGATGCCATTAAATTACCCGCTTCTGATAAAGTAAAAGAAATCGCCGAAAAAGGTAAGTCAGCTGCGGAAACAGCAGCCGAAACAGTAAGTGATACTGCCACCGATATCAGCGATGAAGCGCCCTCTGTGGTTAAAGAAAAAATTGATGAAGGCATTGAGAAGGGCTTTTAACATGAATTATTACGCTATTTACCTTCAAAGTGGTGATGTAACTGAGAAGGTTAAAACTATCTCGTTGAATTGCCATTCAGGCGTTAATCAAATACCTAAGTTAACATTGCGATTACAAGATGGTGATACCAACAAAGGCACATTTGATTTAACGGACGAGGGGCTGTTTACATTGGGAGAAACTATTGAAATTACAGCCGGGTTTGATGATAAGTCACTAATTTTTAGTGGAATTATAAGTGAACAAACACTTGGTATTGATGGTCATACTTTTTTAGACATTATTGCTTATGGGGATGTTATCAAGTTAACCGAAGGTCCGTTAACTCAGTTGTTTGCCGATAAAAAGCCGACAAAAGATTCGGCCATTATCCAAGCCTTGTTTGAGGGGAGAGATGTGGAAATGACGAAAGTCGATATCGCTAAGGTAGAGACAGATATTGAACATCCTCATTACTTTGTTTATCAGCAAACCCCCTGGCGTGCGATGATGGCCCGAGTGCTGGCGAATGGCTGGTTATTTGTTCCGGCACAAGAGAGCAATAAAATTGTTGATACCACTAAGTATACAGAAGGAAAACCTCATGCCATTTCGGTAAAAGGCAGCGGGTTGGAAAGTTTTAAATTACACCAAGATATTCGTTCTCAATTTGATTCGGTTAAAGCGTCATCCTGGAATACTAAAACCCAAAAGATGGGCGAGAAAGAAAAAAAATCGTCAGCCATCACCATAGGTGAACTTAAATCATCGGCCGAAAATCTGGCGCTTAACTTACTCTTATATCAGCATGGGGTACCACTCCCAGATACCGAACTCGAAGCCCAAGCCAGTGCCCAAGTCGTTTATCGAAAACTGGACCGTTTTCGTGGTCGGCTTGGCTTTTATGCAGGAAAAGACACTGTAAGTAAAGATATTAAGTTATTGGATAAACTGGATTTATCAGAATTTGGTAAGCACTATTCAGGACAATATTTAGTGACGGCTATTGAACATGTTATTAGTCCGCAGGGCTGGCGTATTTATATAACCGTGGGACTGCATTTGAATCATAGCTTGTTTTCTGATTGGCTGACGCCGCCCCCTGTGCCTAATTTAATTGGTAAAGTGGCCGCTAAAGATAAACAAAAAGACGCTACCTATGAGCAGCATATCTCTGTGTTACTGCCAAGCATTGACGAGAAAGCACCGGTATGGGCTAGGCTAGTTTCCCCTTTTGCTAGCAAAAAATCAGGTATATTTTTTCCGCCTAATCCAGATGATGAAGTGATTGTTGGCTTTGTCGGTGGCGATTGTCGCTTTCCCGTTATTTTGGGGGCTACCCATAACCCTATAAATGAGGCCCCATTTCTATTTAATGATGAGAATGTAAAACCAGGCATTTATTTTGGCGACAAGAAAATGTCGTTGGGGTTTGATCTTAAAGAGCCAACCTTGTCGATTGCCGGCGGTGAAAAAGCGGCTATTGTGGTTAAAGATGAAACAGGTCCAGAACTTAAATGTGATGAGTCAAGCTTTACTTTGGGTAATGATATTGCGATTAAGAGTAAAGGAAAAATGATGTTAAATGCTGGTGGTGAAATGAATATTAAAACCAGTGATAAGGTCAATATTAAAGCTAATCTAGTGGAGATTCAGTAATGAATGATAATGAACTTATCGGTACCGGCTGGCTATTTCCACCGCAATTTCGTTCCCCGGCAACGGGTCCTGAAATGGTGACGAACCAGCAACTCATTGAACAGGCGATAACACAGTTATTAAACACCCGAATTGGTGAACGCATGTTTGAGCCTGACTTTGGCAGCGGTTTATATGAGTTTTTATTTCACACTCCGGATGCTGAAGCCTTGGCCGATATAAAAGAAGAAATTGCTAAAGCCATTGCCCAGCATGAAGGGAGAATTACCCTGCAGGAAATAAATTTTGATAGTCGCGACATCTATGACGGCTTGTTAAATATTGAACTGGCTTATCTGATCAATCAAACCAATAGTCCGGCGAATATGGTTTTTCCATTTTACCTCGGTGAAGGTTAGTTTGGCTCAGGCTTATTCATAAAATTCACTTTACCCATAAAAAATCAATTGTTTTTGTGATGGTCCTTACCTCTAAACTGATTCTCTCTAGGCTTACGCTTTTTAGATAAGTATTTTCTATTATAAGTTATCCGGTTATGTTCTGGCATAAACGGTTATTTATGCCATCCTCACTTTAGGATCTTGTTATGACCTATACCAGTAATCAATCTACCGCTCCGACTGAAACAGCTGCAAAGGAGCTGATGCCAGTCACGTTTGAGGCGACGGGGCATGTACAAAGTGCGCGAGGTCTGGCGCAACTGTCGTCCGATTATTTTGCTATGGAAGAGCGAAGCTTTAGTGGCTGGTTAGCGTATATGCGCGGTTTTGCCTCTCAATTAAACTTTATCGATACACAGACACTCAATATAAAGGGTAACTGGTTAGCCGCATTACCAGATGCCGAGCAGGCGTTGGCGTTACAAGGGTTATTAGCCGGTGAACCCGTTACCGATGACATTAAAGCCCTGGCTACGCGGCCCGATATTTCGGTCTTGCTGGCTTTTTTCACTATGATGCAGTACCCCTTTGAGCAATACAAACGTTTTACTCGGCGGCATCAACAACATTACTATCGTGAGGTACTAGGATTTAAAACGCGAGCACCGGTGCCCGATAAAAGCCATGTAGTGCTGATTCTCAGTGATGATGTGCCGGCAATGACCTTGCTAAAAGGCACAAAATTTGATGGCGGGGCAGATCAGGCGGGCAATGCCTTAGTGTATCAAACTAAGAGTAATACCTTACTCACTCATGCCAGTGTGGATAAAGTAATTACTCTTTCTCGGCATAAAACAACGGATGCTTTAGTATTAACCACTTGTGCTGATCTAGGACAAGATATTGAAATGCCTGCTGATGGCGTATTAACCTTTGGTGAAAGCCAGTTGAGTAATGCTGATATTCAGTTGTCACCTGCGCTTGGTTTTACCTTAGCATCACCCGAATTATATTTGTCTGGAGGTCTTCGAACACTGGATCTCAAATTTGACTTTAAAGAAGGGGAAGCCTTTCCCGATTTTGATATTTTGCGGTATTTCGACTTGGCTATTTCTGGCGTGGAAGGTATGTTGCCGCTGACATCAGACACGCCATTTTGTACCGTATTGAGCCCGCAGGACGACTTAACGATTCGGCTTGAAAGGTTATTTCCTGCCATTAGTCATTACCTGGATGAAAGCTTGTCTGTGGAAGCTCAGGCATTGTTGCCCAAAAGCCCTTATTTGTCTTTTATCCTTAAAGCCAGTATGTATGACAAGGAGCTGGATGATACGGATAAACAAGCCTTGGAGCTGCTCAGAAAGGGGGTTTTTAACAATATCCATTTAACCGTGAAGGTGGTCGGTGTTTCTGGCATCGTTGCCAATAATAGCCAGAGAAATTTAGACACGGCCAGCCCGTTTACGCCTTTTGGCAGTGAACCCGGCATTGCCGCTAAGTTTGAATTTACTCATCCTGAGCTCTTGGTTAAACGGGTTGAGCAGGCCAGTTTAACCTTTAGTTGGTTAGATCGGCCGGTAGATTGGCAAAAACATTATCAGGCTTACCTCGATTACCGTCAGCATCAGGCGGATGAAGGGACAACAGTCACTTGGACTGAAAACTTAGTCACTATTTATCATTCTGACCGTTTAGATACCGCTTTTAGCGGGCAAACGATATTTAGCCCGAATGCGCCTGTTAATAACCTGGATCAACATCAGCTGATCTTTATTAGTCAACCGCAGACAAATTTATACTCATATGCCAATTTATCGCTAGAAACACAACAGGCAAACCAGTGGCCAAAATGGTTTAGTTTAGTATTAAGCCAAAATGATTTTGGCCATGGGGAATACTCGCAGGTGGTGCAATATACCTCCTATTTAAATATGGCGTTTTATAGCCAGCCAGCAGATCCAAACTTAGGTGAAACACCGCTTGAGGTGAACCAACCCTATACACCTATGCTGGACTCGCTGCTATTGAATTATCAGAGCCAGATTAATTTTAATCTGGACCAGGTAAGTGAACATAATAAAATTCAGCATATTCATCCACTTGGTCGTCAAGATATTCAAAAAAAAGGAGCCAATGCCTTTGCTCTTTTACCGCAATTGGATGCGTTGGGTTATCTTTATATTGGCCTGTCCGGCGTTGTTACGCCGGGTCAGTTTCGCTTGTATTTTCAACTTGATCCCGTGGATGGCAGTAATATAAAAAATACGCCTAAGGTTGACTGGCATTATTTGACGGACTCGGGTTGGACTTTCTTTGATAACAGTCATCCCGGCAGTGCCAGGATCATCGAAGATTCAACCTATAAACTGCTCGACAGCGGTGTGGTGACCTTTGAATTGCCGGAATTGGCGATAGGCCCGAATTTTATCGGCGATAGCCGCTTTTGGATCCGGTTGTCAATTGGTGAAGATGCTATCTCTGAGGGTGATCATGCTTTGTATTCCAGAATTAATAATATATATGCGCAGGGGGTTGTGGTTGAGTTAGTTGGGCTGGACAATGATCCAAGCCATTTTCTTCAGCCTTTACCGGCAGAGAGTATTAGCGAGCTGGTTGAAGCAGAGCCAAGGGTTGAGCAGGTATTACAACCCTATCCGTCATTTGGAGGCAAAAGTGCTGAGCCTGCGGCTGAATTGGCAATACGGGCCAGCGAACGGTTAAGGCACAAAAACAGGGCGGTAACCGCCTGGGATTACGAGCATTTATTATTGGCACAATTTCCTGAGTTGTTTTTAGTGCGCTGCTTTTTGAATGTTAAAACTGAGCAAACGGCAACAGAACCGTTACTGGCCAAAGTGGCTATTCTTGTGGTGCCGGTGAATTTTAATCTTGATATTTTACAACCTAAGGTGCCGCTCTATTTAAAACGTAAAATACAAGCTTATGTTGAACAGATATCACCTCTGGCAGTAACGACAACTGTGCTTGACCCTGATTATGAAGTGGTGCAGTTAGAGCTGTTTGCACAAATATCCCCAGACTTTGATATTGAAAGCATAGAAGGTCAGCTGAATCAGATCATTATTGATTATATGACGCCCTGGAATGGAATCACGTCAACAAGTCAGGTCTTGACGAAAGAAATCTATCTTACCGAGCTTGCGGCTGTGCTTGAGCGTCATGATGCGGTCGACAGTATTTATGTTATGCGTGCCAGCCAGGCGCTGGCCAATGGTGAGAGCAGGCAATATCGGGGGAAAGGCGAGAATAAAATAGAGCCAAGTGAACCTGCCTCTATTTTGGTTCCTGCACAGAATCACAATATCAGCTTATTCAATAGTGACACGGCACTTTTTGAGGGGGTAGGTAAGTGGCGAATAGACTTGGATTTTAAGGTTACTTAAGCTTTTATTTTAACCATAAAGCGCTTTAAGCGTTTCCTGCCGATTTATTTTCCAGAGAGTAAAAACAGCAGAAACAGCCCCCTAATCAAAACATCCTCTTTTTTCTCAAAGTCTCATTTATTTCGTCTGTTAATTATCGGGTAACTTTGGGCCGTCTGTATTTGGATCAGACTCGCCCAGGTTTTATATGGGGTCACTATGACACAAGAAAATCTCGCGGCACTTTCAGATAGCGCATTGGCTGAAAGTGCTCAAAACAGCGTACTGCTAAAAGAGCAGGCGCTGGCATTAGTTCAAACCGTTTGTGCTGAAAATTGGACAGATCATAATACTGGCGATCCGGGTATTACCTTGCTTGATGTGTTGGCGTTTGTGATTTCCGACTTAAGCTATCGTCTGGATTTTCCCATGCGTGAATTGCTTGCGGTGGATCCTGATGCTGCTGGCGCTAACCAAGAGCCTTTTTTTCTGGCATCACAAATTTTACCGTCAAATGCGGTTACCTTGGCGGATCACCGCCGGGCTGTTATTGATATTCCCGGAGTCAAGAATGCCGATGTTTATCCAATCATTGATGATAAAGGCGCAGGGGAGCATGTGACCGGTTGCGTCAATATTCGGGTGGATCTTGATGATGACTGGAGTGATAAAACAACTGAAGAAAAATGCTGTCTGTTTGCAGATATCCGCCAACGCTTTATAGCCGGGCGTAATGTTAATCAGGATCTCAATGCCATTATTCCAATAGAAAAGCATGCACTGGCCGTTGCGTTTTCATTGGCTTTTGAAAACATTAGCAGTGTTGTGACGGCGATTGCTGATGTTTTACATCGTACTAGAAAAGTCCTGTCTCCGGGTGTTAAGCGTTACAGTAAGGAAACCTTGCGCGGGGCGGGTTATACCGGGGATGATATTTATGACGGCCCCTTGCTCAGTAATGGTTTTATCCGTGAACAGGATGTTGAACGTCTTGATATGCCTGAGGTGATCTATGCCTCTGACGTATTGGAGGCGCTGGATGGTTTACGCGGTTTAAAACGCATCACCTCTTTTTTTTTCTCCCCTTTATCCGGGGATACTCTCAATTATGGCGAGCAGTACCTGAACTGGCGTTTTAAAATACTACCCGAACATGCTCCCCGGCTGGATATTGCGCTCACCTTGGCGAATATGGCAATAGAAATTGATGGTCAGGCGTATCAGCTAACCGAAGCCGATAAACAAAGCATTGAAGATAAACTCGCAGAAATTGCCGGTTTGGAGGGTAAAACGGGGGAATTGAGTCATGTTGTTGATGAATACGTTACTGGCCGTTATCGTGAGTTGAAGCAATATATTTCTTTGCAACATGAATTTCCTGACATGTATAAGTTGGCAGAATCGCGGCTCGACGGGGATATAGACACCGCTGAGTTGGCTAATATTATGCAGTTCAAAGGTTTTTTGACCTTGTTTGATCAGGTCTTGGCGGATCAGTGTGCCCAGGTGGAAAATTTAAGAAAGTTATTGGCTTTGCCGGATCAGGATGTTTTTTCGCGTTTGGCTGAGATCTTCGACAAGATGCTGGCCAGCGAACCTTTGGCACCGATACAAATAGGTCAATTCTGGCAAGATATTCGGCTATTACCTTTGACGCAATTAAGCCAGCCGGTTTTGGATATCAGCGGCAGTGAGCGTTTAATTGGGGATTATTTTAGCACTTATCAGCTGGAAGGTTTTCAGGCTTTTGCTGAACCGGTATTAAGCCAGCTGCAGTTAGACCGACTTAAACGTAGCCTGGAACATTTACTGGCTCGTTTTGCCGAAACCATGCTGGATGCCAATTTACTGAAATACGGCCCAGTTTTTGGCCATTATTTACAGGACTTTGCGCCAATACCACCGGATATCAGCACTGACCAACCTTTGCTGGATAAACTGGTAACGCTTAAACAAGTTATTGAGTTGTCCAAAATCATCAATGACTATCCAATATTAAGCCGAGACCGCTCCGGTGGTTTTAACTATTTGTCTGCGGATATTCAGCAACACCATAGCGCCGGACTTTCTCACCGACTGATGTCTTTTTTGGGGTTTTCTCATCCAGGGCAGATCCCGCTTGCCACCAATAACAGGGAAAGTTTTTATTTGTTGGAAAGTGAGTTACTGCGTTTTGGCGCAGGCCCCGATGACGCTCTGGAACAGGGGATATATTTCATTGCGCCGCAATGGCCAAGCCGCTTGAATAACAAGGAGTTTAAGCAGCTGTGTCAGCAGCAAATCAGTCGGCTATCGCCTGTGCATTTAAGTGCTTATTTTATTCAATTACCCCGTTCGATGATGAGCTTGTTTGAACGCCTTTATTACGCAGGACTTAATGCCTTAACGCAAATCCCCTTGTCTATTGGACACTTTTCAGGTTTGTCCCGTTCGGGATTAGCAGCAAGTTTAGCTGGCATTTTTTACCGGCATTCAGAGGATTACCCTCATATCGATCTTCAGGTGGTTATGGATAATATTCAGCGTTATGAAGCCTCGGAAAGTGTTTTTCTAAAAGACGCTATCACTCCCTGGTTGGCTGCTGCTGATAGAAATAAGTTTGATGATAAAAACCTTGTAGATTATCAAATAACACTGGAAAAAATATTCGCAGAAAACCCCGATATTTATGGTGAATTAGATGCCAAGACCGTTATTGAACAAAGCGCTATCTTTGGGCAACCGGGTGGTCAGCTACTTAATGGCATAAAACCCTGGCTACAACAAAACCACCAAAAAATGCTTGAACGGGAATTGGGTATTATTGCTTTAATTGCTAACTTTGCCCGCTTACTCAGGCACTTTGTCAAACAGCCGGATTCTTTGCAAAGCCGAGTTTTGGACTTGTTTGAACCCGTGCTTAGCCCTGAGCAACTGATTGCTACGGTTGAACCTTGGTTAAAAGAGAGTCATCAAGGTTTGTTGTCAGGTACGACAATGGAAGAAGTTGCTAGCAGTTTAAGTCATCTTTTTAGTCAACACCCTGATGATTACCTGAGTGTTGATAAGCAAGCTGTGCTTGAACATATCCCGAATTATGCTTCGCTTATTAGAAATGATTTAGCCGCAGTATTACACCCTTGGCTGGCTGAAGAAGACAGGGCAAAGTTGCTTAGTCATCAAAATAAGCAGGAAACAACGACTTGTCTTCAGGCAATATTTGCAGCAAACAGCCGCTTTTATGATGGCCTAGATGCGGCCTTGATCGTTAAGAGCAACTATCAATATGCAAAAGCATCCTGGGGGGAGCTTATTGACCTTATCAAGCTCTGGCTGCATGAAGAAGATCATATCAGGCTTGAAGTTTGTGAGCTCAAAGTGAACCTTTCTGAACTTTTAGAAAGTCATTCAGACGCTTATTCGAATGTTTCTGCTGATGATATTCTCAATGAAATTTGCCACCATAAAATTCAACAGCTGGTTAATCCACACCCCATATCCAGAGGGACAATAGGTAGCAACTTTCGAATAAGCTTTGAGCCATTGGATTATTTGCAAATTCCAGCACCCGTGCGTATCGCTACGATTAACCCTGAAACCAATAATCCCTCTGAAACTCAATATATCCCCCAATTAACTGTTGGTGTTACTGAGCCAAATAAAATATAAGGAATTCACATGAGTAATACGCAAACGCCCCTTGATGAGCAAGCATTTGAAACAGGCAGTCGCGGCGATCTAAAAAATAAATTTTCAGATAATAAAACCCCGACCGGAAATGATTTTGCTGATTTAATCGACTCAAGCATAAACCAGCTTGATGATGGTATTGAGGTTGGTTCGGATACTATAACCACGAACAAAAAGATAATCGTGACCGCTCCGGATGCACTAACAGCCTCAGTCGAAAAGAGCAGTTTTATAAGTCATGATCAGCTAAATATAGCCGATCAATTGGTATTGGCTGGTGAGGAAGGCAGTGAAGCTCTTAAGGTTTATCAGCGCTTTGAAGTCCATAAATCAGCAAGCTTTGACGGTGGTGTTGCGGTGGCAAAAGCAGGCGCTATGGGCGAGATCAATGCCCTTGATGTCACTGGTAATACTAAGTTGACGGGGAATATGAGTCTTAGTGGCGAGTTAACGGCTGACGGAGAATTAACGGCTAACGGACATATCCAGTTAAATAATGGGTTGGATGTCACCGGAAATGTTTGCACAGAGCAAGCGTTAACCGTACAAGGTCGAGCTGAATTTCAGCAAGCGGTCAATATTGGTGGTGTAGCATCAACGACTGCAGATGCATTGTTAAACATTCAAAACAAAGTCAATGGAACGCAAGATTTATTAAGATTAGAGGATACTACGGAAGATCCATCTCCGGTGGTTGTCAAAGGCAATGGCCGAGTCGGTATTAATAATGCCGATCCGAAAAATTTACTGGAGGTTATCGGTAATGTCAGAATTGGAACCAGCGAGACCATGGGGGGAATGGGTAACAGTCTATCGGTGGAAAACAGAGTGGGGATCGGCACGGCCAGTCCCGCTGCTATGCTGGATGTTGATAGTACTGGTGAAAATGAGCTGGTTAATATTCGTAAAAATGATAAAACCTTGGTTAAGATTAAAGTGGCTGAAAATGACAGTGATGCCGAAATTCAGTTAAATTCCCGTACCCAGGTTGATGGTGCGCTCACTGTTACCGGGCTTTTAACGGCAGGGTCTACGGATGTGAATGGGGCGCTATCAGCATCATCGGCAATTATCAGCGGCAAAAGTGATACCGGGAGCTTAGTGGTGGGGGGGCATATTACCAAAGTGAACGGCCCGCAGTCTGAGGCTTCAGCCACCTTTAATGTCGATGTTAATGCTAAGGGACTGACATCATTACAAGAAACTGATGTTTATGACAAATTAAATGCAAAAGCACAATTATCTGCGCAGAAGGCCAATGTCAGGGAAAAATTAGCGGTTGGTTTACCTGATGATAGCACTGTTGATGCTGTACTTCAGATCAAAGGGGCCGGAGCAGACAGCTCGGCATTGTTGGTCAGCGATTATGAAAACAAAGACGTTATTCGCGTTAAAAAAGCTCAGGTGAATATCGGTCTTGATAGCAACCAGGTGAATTTAACCGTTAAAGGCAATACTCAGGCAAACAGCTTAACGGTGACCGGTTTATCCAGCTTAACCGATACCAGCATTAGTAAGCACTTATCGGTGGGTGAGTCAGGCCATGATATTAGCAGTGACTCTGCAGAGCATGCTCGTTTTTGTCTAACCTCAGATACGCAGACTCCGAAAGCGATTCATGTTAAGTATAAAAATGGTGATACAGAGACCGATTTACTCTCTAGTCATGCTAATAAAATTGGTTTTCATTGCCTTATGCCTGAAGCAGATTTTCATGTGGGGGCGGCAAGTTTGTTTGATGGCAATGCCACCTTTGCCAGTGGTTTTCAGATCAAAGGAGCTGGAACGGATACAGCTTCATTTAGTGCAAACAGCACACAGGTGAGCTTAGGTACCGCTTCGACCCCAGTGCCTTTTAATATTTTTGGTAATACAGGGATTACTGGTGATTTGAACGTTAATGCCCTCGTTAATATCAATGAAAATACCTTTACCTTAACTCAGCACGCAGAGGTAATGGCTTTTAAAATAAAACATAGCCAAAGCCCTGACTATATCCATGCCTTGGCCGGTAAGTTGGCCATGAATACGCCACTGTCTGATTATCACTTTGCTTTGCAGGGGGATGCCAAAATAGCCGGCCGTTTGGTGATCGAAGACAATAACAGTGAACTGACTGCACTTGATGTTACCGGATCTGCTGTTATCACGGACCAGTTCAGCCTGCAGGGTGCAGCGTTTTTAAATGATGCGGTTACGGTTAACGGGCCCTTGACTGTCAGTTATAACGGTTTGACTGATAATGTAGCCACTGAATTTGCGTTGAATGTTAACGGCCATGGTGCCATCAGCCAGTCATTAACCGTTTCCGATGCGCTTATTGTTGACAACGGCCTTACTGTGAGTGCTAGCGGCACGTTTAACGATAATTTGAGTGTCTCAGGCGCTGCGGATTTCAGTCAAACATTAACGGTGACGGGGAGAATAACCGCAGAAGATGAGTTACATATTCAAGGAAATAACGACACCGGATTGTCAATAACCGTGGATAAAAGGGCGGATTTTCGAGATAACCTGATGGTATCCGGTGATATTGGCTTTTCAACTCTAACACCTGAAGCCCGTTTGCATATTCATCAAACCGATGCCAAAAAAACGGCGTTTAAAATCGATGGTGTTGGGGGAGATGATCATGGTTTGATTTTCAAGCAAGGTAAATTGGGCATAGGCATTGATGAACCCAGTGACATGCTAGAAGTGGCGGGCACTGCCAAGGTTCATCAAGATTTACATGTCAAACGGCAGGCCTATTTAGATAACTGCTTATATGTCGATCAATTAGCGACCTTTAGCAGTAACATCAAAGTGCATGGGGTGTCTGAGCTTAATGGACAGACGGTGATCGGTGATTTACATTGTCCAGATAATGATGAAGCGAGAACGGCGCAGCTATGTGTATTTCAAAATAATTATGCCAGCGCGTTTAAGGTGATGTTTGAAAATGACAGTCCAGTGGTGTTCTCTGATGGCAAATTGGGTGTGGGAACGGAATCGCCAACAGCTCAATTAGATGTGCGCGGCAAGGCGGAGATCCAGGGAGGGGTATTCGTCAAAGACGCTGTAGAAATTCGCGGACCATTGACCCTGTATCATGGGGCGGATGTTTGGGGGGATGTGGTACTTCATTCCGATCTAACGGTAAATGATAATACTGTGCTGGAAGATACCTTAGATGTGAGAGGGCAAACGAGGCTCGGTAATACACTCGATGTAAGTCGAGCGGGGCGTTTTTCCAGTACCTTGGATGTGACTGATAATGTGACATTCAGTGCGAATTTAGAGGTGAACACCCTGACCCATTTAAGAGGGGACTTGACCGTTTCCAATGTTGATGCAGCGGTGACTTTGACCCCGCCAACACTGCTTGAAAATACCTTAACGGTGAACAGAGCGAGTCGACTTAAAGGCAAAGTGCAGTTGGATGACACACTTGCCATTGGGGGAGATATCGATAAACCGCTGGCGCAAGTTCATTTAAAGGCGACCTCTGAACAGGCGGCATTGATTGTGGATATAGTCGGAACTTCTCAGTCGAATGCAGTCAATCAAGCTGACCTTGTTAATAGTGAGAGCAGGGCGCTCACCTTAGATGCCAGTGGTCGTTTAGGGCTGAATTGTTCAGTGCCTTCAGCGACGCTTGATGTACAAGGGGATGTCCATATCTCATCAGCATTAACGGCAGATAAAGTGATCTTACAGCAAGCGCTAACGTTTGCAACGGGTCATGAGATCACCAATGTGTCTGATGATGTCACGTTAGGGGGAGATGACAGCTCAGATGCTATTTTACCAACACAGGCTGCAGTGAAAACCTATATTGATGAGAAGGCTTGGGGATTTGGCAACAGTCAAACATTGATCATCAATAATCAAACGGAATTCGATGCTGTCTTTAATGGCGGCGAGCTGACATTTGTACCAGACAATACCACTATTTTACTCTTTCCTCTTATGAGGCACAGTGCCGTCAGTCGTGAGTATCTTTTGAAAAACCCAGTGAGATTAGGTACAGGTGTGAGTGTGATAGGTTTTAATGAAAAGAGCACTTATATTGTCAAAGCAAACGGGGCTTGCCGTTTTATTATCCAAGGGGATAGCGCATTAGCTTTGGTTGAAGGGATTAAAATGAGCGGCTTCACCTTTGATGGAAAACATTATCTTTACTCTGGATCGGGTGGTGCTTTTGAGCTCAAATATGCTCGATATTGTCAACTTAATTGTCGTATTATTAATCATAAATCAGCATTAGATGGCGGTGCGATTTATGCCCATAGAGAGATAGAAAATCATACTGTGAGCGATATCGAAGCCTTGAATATTCAGTATTGCAGTGCAGAAAATAATGCGGGAGGCGGTGCATATGGTTTAGCCGATTCAAACATATTCGCAAGAGACTGTGTGGCTAAGTACGGAGGAGGAGCCGCTTACTGTCATAACAGCAAAGTGCAATCCATCAATAATACCGCATCGATGCAAGGAGGTGGCGCATACCTGTGTAAAAACCTTATTTGTGAGGGCTATTGGAAAAGTAATCATGCTACAGAAGGTCAACATATTTACGCCAATAATTGTCAATCGTCAGCAGAGGGACATCATCATGACGAGAAATATTATTGGCATGGATTGTATCTTGATGGACCGATTATTCATCATAAACACTATTGGCGTACTGATAATATCTAGGCTAAGTGAAAAGAGAATGGGTATAAACCATTAGCCGGGAGATCGGCTATTTATCCCCAACCGATTGAAGGTGCAACTTGAATCGTTCGGGGAGAGATCAATAGTAGAGGGCTAGAACCATGTTATTAGCCATTGATAACCTGCACTTGGATATTCAATATCACCGTCATAGGCCAGAAGATGCCACCGAACTTGAACAAGTGCTGAAGTCTTTAGTGGTGTCATCATTTGAACAATTGTCGTCAGATATATGGGGAGGAGTTGATAATAATTTGAATGAAGCATTATTATTGCCTGATATTCATATTGACTTGCCGCAAATTGATTTTAATGCATTTATGCAAACTCCGATGGATTACTTTTATCGGTTTATTTTTCCTAAAATAGAGCAAAGTGTAAGACAGTCTGTCGAGCTGGGCATGAGACAAAGTCGTCATAATGCTAGTCAAGCTCAACTCGTAAGCGGGTGGCGGGAGATAAAGTCTGGACTCCTGTATTCTCGCGGCATCTTTTTTGATGTGAATACACAACAGCTCACCTCAAGATTGTTAGCCGTATTACTTCAATGTTTACACTCAAATTCGAGTAATCAACAAGCATTAAAATCGTGGATATTATTACCTAAATGCCGAAAAAATATGGCCAGCTTATTGGCAATCCAGAAGGATATCTCCGACGCAGCGGTATTAATACCCTTGTTGTTTTCACAAGAATACATCGAGCAGCAGCTACATTGCTTCTTGCATCCAGTGTTATCAGTAAAAGTGAAGCAACAAATGTGGCAGCTTTACCTAGAACATTTAAGTTATTTTTCTCAACACACTGCTAAATCAATGGAGTATAAAAAGCAAGCCTTGTTGTTGTCACTGCAAACCTATGCGTTAGCACTCACCTCTAAGCAAGACAAGCATCAAGCTAAGCTTGATCACATCATGGGGCAGTTACGTCATCATTTAAAGCAAGGGGTCAATACTCGGTTATTTAAGGCGATGATAAATTGGATCAATATTGTTGAGTACCAAGGCATTAATGAAGGAGATATTACTGGATTGACTCGTTTATTGGATAAATCACCTTGGGTGCAGCCGGTAATCACGCAGCCTAAGTGGCATAATTTTACTGCGGTGAAAAAAGCATTAGGTTTGTTATTACAGAAATTAGCGTATTTATCGCGCTTTTCTGGTACAGATCTTCAATTACAAGTAACACTGGCTGCAATAAAAGAGTGGTTACAGCAAGCGTGGGTTTTGCCTGCGGATATTATTGAGAGCACGCTGAAAGCATTGGCTTTATTTTCTGAAAAACCTAGCGAAGTGACCGATTTTCATGGATTAGAACGTCGTTTCTCTGCAGTATTGAATGCGCCCTTAGCCTTAAGCAGAAAAGAGATTATCTCTGCGATTAACCGAGTATTATCATTTACTTACTTACCTTTGGGATTATATGATCGATTACATAAGGCATTAGATAGGATAATAAAGAGCGATGAGACCTTCAGTTTACAATCCCCTGAATTAGCGCTGCTTGCTGAAGTAAAAACTTGGTGTCAGTTAGCGGATAATGTGACAACACAAAAAAGCGTATTAGTCAGTAAAGATGAGCGATTATCTGAAGATGAGATAGGCCTTTGGCAAGGACTGGTTTCGTGTTTAAACTCGATTGATTTTTCTGAGGATACGTTTGTTTTAACCATTGATGACAAAAAACGCCTACAGCCGCTATTGTTGGCTTTGCAATTTCTCAAACAACATTTACCTACGCCTCATTCGTTATTAGTGAGTCGCTTTTTACAAACAAGTGATGATATCGCTTTGCAGAAGCTAATAATGGCACTGTCTTCATTGGAGAAAGATCAAGGCGCGAGCACTGAGCTCCTTGATGAGTCAAATGAAGATATTAGTCAGAATGAAGGTGCTAGGTGTAAAAGAGCAGGCTTTGACTCTTTTTATCAGATTGAGCGTAATCTTGCTCAAAAAGTCGCTGGTTTGTTAGCGCGCTTTATTCAGCAACTGGGTGGGGACAATGAATACCATCAGATGATGAAGTTGTTTCACTCAGGGCTGAGCAGATTTACTGAAGAGCCATCGATGAGTGTTTTTTCCGAACATTGCTTATACCGAGAATGTGTACATTTATATTTATTTATTAGTAGCTTACAACTTGTTGAACCTGATGAGATATTTTTTCTCGATAAGTTTAGCAATGCGTTGAAAAAGCAAATATTTGTTTTGGAGAAACGAAAGCAGGATGTCACAGCTGAGGGGGAGAGCTGGTGGTTGCCCTTGGTTACTGTGAGTTATGAGCCGAATATCGCAGTTGAAGAGATGGTATTAGCCCTTAACACCAGCAAGGAAAAGATGGAGAAAGCAACCTCGGAGCGTGCTGATGAAGCGTCATTGATTGAGTTTAATGGATTTGATGCGAGTGTGCCTGATCCCGTTATCAATATTGCGGTTTTGATCCGTCAGCAAGCCAACTTATTAGTCTCTGTACTGGCGTTACCCATTATGACGCTACAAAGCAACAGTCATTATTTTAATGCCATAAAAACCTGGAGTGAGCGCAGTCTTATGGTATTAAACGTCAGGCTTAAAGAGGCTAAGCCTGAAGACATGGAAAGAGGCAAAATACTCCTCCATTCGTTACAGCAGCTGAGCACCTTTTTATGCAATAAATTGTTAACACAGTCAAGAAAACAGCTGTTGAACGATAGTGTGTCGAACAATGTGACCACTGCAAGCGTTCCTAACAATGTTGCCAGTGCTGGTGTTTCTAACAATGTTACCAGTGAGAGCGTGTCGAACAATGTCGTCAGTGCTGGTGTTTCTAACAGTGTGGCCAGTGCTGGTGTTTCTAACAATGTTGCCAGTGCCGGTGTTTCTAACAATGTTACCAGTGAGAGTGTTTCTAACAGTGTGGCCAGTGAGAGTGTGTCGAACAATGTTACCAGTGCAAGCGTTTCAAACCGTATTGCCAGTGTTTCTAGTGTTTCTAATGTTTCGAGCAGTGTTGTTGTCAGTGATAGCCGTCTTTTAGGTCAATGTTTATCTGTCGATCATCATGCACTGACTCGAGTGAGTCAACTGAATGTTGCTGAGATTGCGCTTGCAACGGATCATGATCAAATTGCAAAGCAGTTAGCCCCTTTGGCGCCTTATCATCAAGGAGCGGCGCTCAGTTTAGAAAGATTAGCAAGCTGTCAGTCTCAGTCGTTATCGATTCATGGAAAAGAGCATTTGCAGGCTTTAATGAAAGCATTAGCCGTTAAAAGCCAACAGATCCACTTATTACAGAGGGAGCAAGAACAAGAGTTAATCAGCTTAGATGGTGGATTATTGCTGTTATGGCCTTTTTTACAGACTTTCTTTAATCAGTTGAGCTTATTGACAACTAATGAGAAGGGGGAAATGCGTTTTGTCGATGAGTCAGCCCAGTTAACAGCACATGCATTATTGGTACATATGTTGGTAAAGTCGTCGACAGAAAGTGTCTATGTTGTGGCGAATCTACTCTCAGGCTTAGAGCCTGATACTTGGGTTGAAACCGAAATCGTTCTTAACCAAGAGGATAAAGCGGCTTGTGAGCATTTACTACAGGCGGTGATTGGTCATTGGAAGGCATTAAAAACCATGCCTATTGGTAGTTTTAGAGACATGTTCTTATTCAGGCAAGTGCAATGCGTTAAATCAACGTTAGGTTATCAGTTAGTGGTGGAAAAACAGGCGCAAGATGTGCTAATGACGAAATTACCTTGGGGGCTTGGCATGATAAGCCTACCTTGGTTGGATAAACAATTACTGCAAGTACTATGGTAGAGGATTAACTATGGCAAACAGGGATCATGAAGCAATATGTCAAGAATGTGAGCAGCCTATTATCAATAGGCCCAGTGGTGAAGACTATGATTATTTAGACGATTATGATGAGGATCTTGAACACATTATACATCGCCATGACACTCATGATGAACATTATCAAATGCTGCAAGTCCAGGCTGATAAGAGGCAAAATAAAGCTGAATGGGCGAAATTAAAAAGCATTCACCATGACTTGAAAAAGCACATTAGGCCCTTACTGGAAAATGCGCAACAGGTACTCTGCGAACATGGATTTCACAGTGGGATAACGGAAGAAATAGTCACCTTAACACGCAATGACATGAGTACTTCATTTGTGGTGGCAGTGATCTTACATATTGCGGATGTGCCTGTAAAAGAAGGGGAGGTGGCCAGTAAAAATATTCATTCTCATAATATCATTCGTTTCTATAGGGTGGCACAAGAAGACAATATTGAATGTCAGTTCAGTAATAGAAAGATGCAAAGTCGAATATTTCCGCTTCACTCTTTTCATCAAGACAGCCGTCACCAACACCATGATAGCCATTATCAACACTATGATAGCCAACACCATGATAGCCGTCATCAACACCATGATAGCCAACATCAACACCATGACAGCCGTCCTCAATACCATGATAGCCAACATCAACACCATGACAGCCGTCATCAATACCATGACAGCCGTCATCAACACCATGATAGCCATCATCAACACCATGACAGCCAACATCAACACCATGACAGCCAACATCAACAAGACCAAGGCAGCTATCATCGTGAAGAACGTCATACACACCAAGAGATCCATGACATTCTTTCGGATTTCATTCGCTATATTCTGCTTTCTCGGCGTGCCGAAATGGTGCCCTTAGCCTAAAGGATTGACGCAATGAGGCCGCTCATATTCGCTAGTGGTAGTAAGCGGCGCTTAGATTTCGTATTGGGACGACAGAAATAGGTAGTCAGTGTCATTGTGCTAAAAGTGAAGAAACTTGTGCATTTTTCGAAGGCGCTGAAAAGCAGTTAATTCTATTATATTGTTATTCAAGCATTGTCTCTGTCATTATTCAGGTACCATGTAAAAAATACTGATATAAGTATTAGTATAAGCATTAGTATAAGCATTAATATAAGCAAATCTTAAATGGCGGAGCCTGCCTGGAATTAGACTGGAATTAGACTGGTATTAGGTAATGGCATTATTCTCTATTTATTTTTTGTTTATTCTTTATTTATTCTCTGTTTGTTAATTCTCTGTTTATTCATTCAACTGTATCGCTATTTTTATTCATTTTCAGTCAATGGGTGAAACCATTTTAATGGCTTCCATTACGTCATGTCTTTATGCGTTTATTCATTTTTAGCCTTATTCCTTTTTGATTTGTTTTTTATTATTGTCAATAAAGGTTAAATCCATATTAATGGCAAAGTTTAGGTGGGAATTTTATTAGGTGAGAAGTTTAATAGAAAAGTTAAGAGGAAGTGGGAGAATAAAACTAAGGAACAAAAAAGCCCTATTTAGGCCCATGTTTGAATAGGCAAGGCGATTCAATATTAATTACAATCATATCCAGTACTAGTACCGAGTACTTTTCAATTTTCAGGTTGTTTATTGTTTATTTTAGCATTTATTTTTAGCTATTTATTTTTATAGAAGGGATGTCGATGTCATTTATTTCAATACAAGCTGTGATAACGGCAGAGGGGCAGCGCCAGCTCAAAGCGGCGCACAGAGCAAACAAGGTGTTGCAACTGACTCAAGCTAAGGTTGGAGTGGGCGCGCCGAATGCGCCTCGCGGCGATAGACCCATGGGGGTGATGTCAACGCTTGAGCATGTTTGTCAACGTTGGAGTGGTGAGAATGGCCTGACGATTACCCCAGAGCAATTGGCGCAAGGGCAAACCAGCTGGCAGCTTATCATGAGGCTTACCGATGAGCAGATCCCGACACTCAAAGCGGATTATGATATCTATGAAATGGGGTTTTACTTAGCCGATGGCAGCTTGTTTGCCCTTCTGGCCAGTGACAATCCGCTACTTGAGAAGCGTTCAGGGACTGAACTCAATGTGAATGTGACATTGGCATTAACCCAAACATACATAAAACAAGGCCAAATAAAACAATTACCGATAAAAAAAGCACAAGTGAAGCAGCCGGAAGAAACATCGACGCTGAGTACATTGAACAATGCTATGTCGCTTGTAAATGCTATGTCCACGGTGAATGATGACTTGCTTGTGGAAGGAGGATTTGAAGTCAAGGGCAATGTGGTTTTAGGCCAGGCGGCCGATACCTTATTGTTATTTAAAGGGCAAGTGATCACCAAAGCCGACTTGAATATTGAACAAAATATGATTTTGTTTGGTGACATGACCTTGAGCCCTTTTAGTCAAATCAATAGCAGCACCTTTCATATTTCAGGCGGGAATAGCGCTTGCAAGTTAGTGTTAGAAGCGGATAAGTCTGGCACCAATACCAATGCACATCCTGAATTATTATTACAACAGCAAGGTGGCTTAGCGCTTGGCAGTATTTCTCTTAATGGTGACGCACTGATCATTAAACATGGGGCGTCAACTGATAGCGGGATCCGTTTAGCCACCAGTATGGATAATGATCTTAATAACGCTGTTGAACGCTTGGGTATCGATTCGGCGGGTGATGTGCGTATTCATGAAGCGCTCAATGTGGATGGCGCTTTGACAGTAAAAGGGAGTACGATTTTAGGGGATGGTGATACAGACGAGGTGACCATTGAAGGCATGTTAATTTCCGCTCATAGCAGTGATCAATTAGAAATTAATGATGCAGTGCATGTCAGCGAAAGCCTTGATGTTGATGGTGCACTAACAGTGAATGGGGCTTTGACGGTTAACGGGAATACCAATTTAGGGGACAGTGACACCGATGAAGTGATCATTAATGGTCAACTAAAAACCACAAATAGCAGTGGCAGACTTGAGGTGGACGATGCGCTATATGTTAGAGAGGCATTGGATGTCAGTGGCAATACCACGTTAGGTCTTGAAGATACCGATGAGGTTAGGATCAGAGGACAGCTTAAGTCCAATCACAGCAGTAATGCTGTTGAGGTTTCTGACGCATTGCATGTGAGTGAATCTTTGTCTGTAGACGGTCAGACTACACTGGGGAATGAAGACGCGGATAGTGTCACCTTTGCTGGTGTGCTTCAATCGGTGCATTCCAGCGGCAGTCTGGAGTTGAATGATGCATTGCATGTGAGTGAAACTTTATCTGTAGACGGCAATACGACGTTGGGGAATGAAGATACGGATACCGTCACCATTTCAGGTACGTTAACCTCTGGGCACAGTAGCGGAGAACTTACGATTGATGATGCTGTTAATGTGAGTGGTGCGATGACATTAGGCGATTCTTTGCAGTTGGGAGCCAGTCAAACCATAACGCATATTGCTAATACGGCTCAGGTAACACCCAGTGATGAGGTCTTATTAACTGAATCTGCCATTCATCAGATTTTACCTAAAGGCAGTATTATCATGTGGAGTGGCGCCAATATACCCTCTGGTTGGGCGTTGTGTGATGGGGACAGTGGGCGTCCAGATTTAAGAAATCGATTTATTGTTGGTGCGGGCAGTTCTTATAATGTTGGAGATACGGGAGGATTGAATGAAGTTGTACTTACGGAAGGTGAAATGCCCAATCATAGCCATGTTGTGACTATTTCTGAGGCTGGTGAGCATACGCATACTATTACCATTGATGCAGACAAAGGAGCCGCTGGGGGGGAGGTGACACATGGTTTGGATGGTTCAGAAGGAAAAGAAACAACAGAAACCTACACATCCAGTTCCAAAGGAGAACATACACATTCAGCTTCAGTAGACTCTAGCGGATCGAATCAATCCCACGAAAATCGGCCACCCTATTATGCCTTATGTTTTATTATGAAACTGATGGGGTAATTTTATAAGGTTTTATTATTGTTGCGCCATTCAGGCACTTATTTCTATTTCATTTCGTTTTAACTTTTTATTTTAACTTTAAGGAGAGCATGATGGCAGGATTACTATCGAGTTTATTTTCAGGTAGCGTTGCCGAGCCTGTGGCCGCTATAGGATCGGTACTGGATGATTTATTTACCAGTGATGAGGAAAGATTGAATCTGGAAATGGTCAAGCAGCGACTGGCGCAAAAGCCTGCTTTAGCCCAGACGGAAATCAATAAAGTTCAGGCCAGTCATCGCAGTGTGTTTGTGGCTGGGGCGCGGCCCTTTTTAATGTGGGTTTGTGGGTTAGGGTTTTTATTTGCCTTTGTGATCAATCCCGTGTTGCAGTGGTTGTTTCCTGATGTGGGGACACCTGAGTTGCCCTTAAATATTATGATGGAGCTCACCTTGGGGATGTTAGGCCTTGCGGGACTCAGAACGGTTGAAAAATTAAAAGGAGTGAGCAAATAACGTAAAATCAGCCATGTAAAATAACTCATGTACAGAGGGCGAAGGACAAGCGCGGTGAAAGCGCCATTGGAATAGCACAAGTTTAAACCTTGTTGGCCCCACTTTTGAGTTGTTAACCCTTTTCATTTTTTCACCTTTCACCTTTCACTTTTCACTTCTTCATTTTTTATTTCTTCATATACCGAAATACCGCTTGCTAACGTGCTTTTAGTGAATGTTTAAGCGGCTTAATACTGGGTTAGCTCATAAGGAAAGGGGTGGTTATGCTTGATGATTGTTTTAAAGCCCTTAGTTTAACGCTTTTAGGGGGGATCTTGCTGTGTGCTCAGCCTTCAGTGTTATTAGCCCAACAAGGGGGACTTCAAGCACAGAATGACTTGCCTGATGAATTTGAATTAATCACTCGTGATCTTGTGTTTGATAAAACAAGGCAGCGTGATTGGTATCAAAAACTCAATTATTACCTCGATGTCGCACATGAGGTGAGGCAAATAAGGTTAAGCCGAACGCCGACGAACTTGGCATTTAAAAAAAGTGAGTTAGACGCCCAATATGATGTCAGTACTGTGTCTTTCACCTTGGGCGGGAATCTGTTTAAGCGTACCTCGGTCTATGCCGATGTCATCTATGAGCAATTTACGCTAGAAGGGGAAGTGGTTGAACACACTCAAAGTGATCTCGCTATCATTGAGCCGCTCATGTTCCGTCGAGGTCGGGGGCAAACGGAGTTATTTGTTGAATATGATGTGGGCCAAGGGGGGAGTGTCGGCCTAGATGGGTATTATGGACAGAGCCAATATGCAAATAATGAAGGTGGTGGCAGTTATCTTGATCAAGAGTTTGGTTTTGGCTTGATGGGCGCTTATCGGTTCGATTTTGATCACAGCGATCTCACGCTTGAGTCAATTTTCAGTTATCGGCAAGTGTTACCTGGGGACAGTGATTTTAAAAATGTGTCCCAGCACTTTTATAGTGTGCTAACTCATTATCGTTATCGATTTGATTTTGCGCTGGAGTGCGATATTTATGGCCGACTGTCTTACTACCCCGCCTTCGATCCCAATAGCTTTTGGGATACATCCTTTCTCTATTCTGTCGGGAGTGAACTCCGTTATCGTTTAACGCCTGCCATGTCGGTCTTTTTTCGTATCGAGCAGGCACAATTTAATAGGGGTGGCCAGATCAGTAGCGCCTTACTTAAATTCGAGTATCAGTTTGGTTTGAAACAAGGCAAGCGCCGAGCACGTCGCAATAAAATCCCTCAATTATTAATTCGCTAACAAATTTTGATGATTTGATGGGATGAATCGTGATGAGTAACGTCATTGCTATTGGTCTCGTTTGTGGAAGGGGTTTATGGGCAGTTGTATTTTGATGATTTGATGAGATGAATCGTGATGAGTAACGTCATTGCTATTGGCCTCGTTTGTGGAAGGGGTTTATGGGCAGTTGTATTTTGATGAATAGAATGGATAAATGATGCCGTTATTATTGGCCTGTTATGCGGGCGCGGGGGTGGGGTTACTCTTAGGTGTGATCATGGGAAGCAGTGTCACTCCAACGGTAGCGACCCTACTGAGTGTGCTAACCAGTTTACTGGGGGCGATGTTAGGCTTAAATGATGGTCACTTTAGTGCGGCCAAAGCCATGAGGTTGGGCAGTTTTGGCTTTGCTTGTGTGTTGGGGGCCTATTTGGGCATTTATGTGCGCAGTCATAATACCCTTTCGCCTTCGCTTTTTGAGCTTAAAAGCCGCTATTTAGCCGTGGGCTTTAATGAACAGCAAGCTATTAATTTGGTTCATATTAAAGCTTTCGGCACACCGTTGAACACTGAGCATGCAGTGGCTTCTGTTAACCAAACTGTGGCAGCCGCCCGGACTCAGAAAAATCAAGTTGATCCTGAAAAGCAGCTCAGTGAGCCGGCGCTTAAGCCATCTGCAGCGCCGGTGCCTGCATCGACGGCGTCTTCGGCTGCAATGGCGCCAACAACATTTGCTCACCAGCAGCATGCAAGTTTGCTCTTTTCCGCCAGTGTTCAAGCCCAAGCCTGTGATGAATTAATGAGTACAGATGACTCATTACCTCTGGATGAGGTGATGAATAATGTTGAACTTACCGGTGGGCAATGGGAAGTTTTAGCCACAAATGTTCGCCAGCATATTGCCAGTGAACATCAAAAAGCGCTGTTGTTATTGGTTAAACACTTAGTGTGTGAACTGCCTGTACCATGGCGCGCTGATGAAGCAATGACTGAAACGGCCTGCCTGTCATTGAGGCGTATTCAACAAACTTATCATAGTGATCTGTGGTTAACGCACCTTGCTACTCAACCACTCTGGCAACCCATTACTGAGCATATTCAACAGCAGAATGTGCCCACGAGTGTCAAGTCAGCAAGCCTTAACTATTCTTCTCCTCTTTTATGCGAGTCAGTGAAATGAAATGTCATTATTGGTGTTTAGTTTGCCTATGGGCTGCGTTGAATGTGCAAGCCGAATTTGATCCTGAAACCTTGAGTCAGTCGACAGTGAGGGTGCAAGTTAAGGACAAAGGACGCTTAGTGTCCGTGGCGAGTGGATTTGTTTGGAAAACACCGTCTCAAGTGGTGACGTCTTTACATGTGATGCAGGACAGTCCCAACAGTCAGATCATCATTGAATTTGGTAAAAAGCGACGTAAGGCTAAGGTTAAGGCGGTATTGATGGAGGCGGATCTGGTGTTGCTGGAAGTCAGCCGTCCCATCAAAGAATGGCGACCTCTAGAGGACTTCGAGGGGGAGAAACCGCCTTATAAAACGCGTATCACCGCCCTTGGGTATCACCATGGGGCATTGGGCATGAGTACCAGAGAGTTATTGAAAGGCTATGCCAAACCGGAAATATTGCAGCAGTTATTGCCTCCGCAAGCGGTGGCTATTTTGCAACAAACCAATATGCCCAGTGTCACTTTACCGATTTATTATTTAGATGGCAGTTTATTACCCGGCTACTCAGGTGCCCCCGTGGTTGATTTACGTGGGCGCTTGATAGGCATTGGTAATGGTGGACTGGAAAATGGGGCGGCGAATGTGAGTTGGGTGATCCCTGCATCATTTTTAACCGCGTTAGAGCAATCGAATAAGGCAAGCTTGCCGAATAAAATGGCGCAAAAGAGTCTATTATTTTCGCTAGACAGACGAACGATAACACCGAAAAAAGCCCAATTACAGTCCCCTAGAAAGCGTCATGATAACAATCCATTTAATTGGTTTTTTGCCTCGGCGGTGGCCAGCCCTTTATGGGAAAAGGATCATGACTTTTCTCCTTTTGGCGTCGATTATCAGGAAGTGACTTATCAGCAGTTTCGCTTTATTAAGGTCAAGCAGCGACGTTACGCACAAATGATAGCATCATCCGGCACCCCTAAGTTGCTCAATCATGTGTTAACCATTTTTAGTCATTTCTTTCCCGACATTAGCATTGATTATCAAAATCAGTTATTTGATGTGTATACCGATCCCCATTATGGATTAAATATTGTGGTGCCTGCGGGGGCTGAGCTGATCACCGATGATGGTTTTTTATTGGCGAAGGGGCAGGGATTGTGCCGTACTTGTGCCTTTGAAATTCAATATCATGCTCGCTTGCTCAGTGAGGAGCGTCAATTAAGGGTGGTGAAAACCCCGATGCGTTTTTTAAATGATATTGCCGATCAACATTGGGAAGAGCTGAATCAAGAAGGGGATTATGATGAATACAGCCAATTACGCCAAATTGAGCGAGCAGGGAGCTATCGTTATGTATTAAGGGCGGTATTTTCAGACTTTTTAGAGCCTTTTAAGGATAAATTTGAGTTAAATTACTATTCTGCTGCCATTAGCCGTAATGCGTGGTTTCAAGCTCAGGGGATCATTAATCCGTTTACTGTGTCGTTTGTCAGGCAAATTAAGCGCAATAAGGGCTTAAATTGTCAGCAAGCAATGCTATCGAGGTTACAACATGATTTTTGCAGACAAGTACTCACCGCATTTCATGTACTCACTAGCACCCATTTAACGTCTTTTTCGAATCGCATTTTTACCCCTGAACCCTTAATTCTTAATCCTTAACCCTTAACTTTGACCCCTGAGTGTTGGCTCTTGGGGCGCTATCTCTTTTATTTTTTATATTGTTATAGGCGTATGTATGAGAGTAAAGCAAATTCGCGTGCTGTTGTTGTGTTTATTGGTTGTGATTTTACCTGCTTGTTTAGAAGAGGGAGTCACAAGGGGCGATAAAAAGTGGTTGTTAAACGCATCCATTCTTAAGGGGCAATTGAAAAAGGCCTCCGTTAGCGTGTTTGATAATCAAGGTCATTGGCTGTGGAAGGGGGAGTCTGATAGTCAGGGGAAAGTCTCTATTCCCCTTTTTAGTCAGCTGAGTGGTGAGTTATCAATAGAGGTGGTGGCAGGTGACGAGACGCGTATGCGGTGTGATGCTAAAACCTGTGTTGATCAGAGTACGCAAGTCATTTATCAATTTAATGACATCATGCCAAGTGTGGGATTAGATGCCTTGAAATTATCAAGCTATGTGGATTTAAAGCATCTCAATGATAATCAAAATCAAATGACACAGGTAAACAGTTTAACGCATTTAGCGAAAACCTATTTAGATACTGCAACCCCTATACTGCTTGAGCGAGAAGATGAGGATTTTGCGCGGTATGGGCAATATGCCAGTCAAGTGATTTTACGGGCATTAGGCTTGGTGCTACCCGGTGATGTGGATCTGTTTTCTTTATCGCAAATTGATTTAAATGAAACAGTGCAATTTGAAGGAATGAGTGAACAGTTAATCTTATTGAGTTTAATTAATGCCAGTTTTTCAAGTGACATTCATGCCATTAATGACCTCTCTTTAGCATTACAGGCTTTTAGCGTGGATCCGACCAATCTTCAGCTGCAAAATACATTAGAGCGTGTTCAAAAAGGCGTATTAAAAGCAACTGAAGCATTAACCACGTTACCTGAAATGCCTAAGGTGCCGACCAAGGTGGCCAACCAAATTGACACTGCAGCGACGACACCGCTGGATTTTAGTGCGTTGACACAAGCGATGATATTCAATCCCCCAGTGCCTGATGACAATGAGATCAAGCAGATCAGCGCATCAAGTAGTCACTGGTCACCCACAATCAGTAATATCAGAGAAAAAACATGGTGGTGGGTGAGTCAAGAAGAAAGTGGGGTCAATGAATGGATCCAATTGGATTATGCGCAATCCATTCGACCAAGCTATTTCAGATTGTCTGTAGATAAACGGTTTCAAGGTGTTGAGCTTAAATTACAAGGGAGAAGTATTGAGGAGCCTGTGTGGGTAGACTTAACGGATAACTTATCTGGCTCCCTTACCGCTCAGGGACAGCTGGATGAGAAGAACACCCTAACCTTATTGTCCCCTTTGGCACTTTCTGCTGCATATTCATCGTTTCGCTTGTACTCCTTACCCCCAAATGTCATTTGGCTCGAAGCCTTTTGTGTATTCATTGGCACTGATGAGCCCGAAGGGAGGTGTGTCAATGATCCATCAGTGCAGCCGGAGTCGGTACTGACATCCTCATTGTATTTTTCACCCAAAAACGTGATTGAAGATCAAGGCCATTTTTGGTTAAGTGGTATTGCAGCAGGTGAGCCGCAGTGGTTATCAATTGAATATTTTAATGCTTTTCAGGCGCAAAGAGTCCACTTGAGTGCGCACAAGGATTATTTGGGGACTCAGCCCGTCATTCAGGGGATGGACAGCCAAGGGGAGTGGCACACTTTACTTGAGCTGGATGTGAATGCATTACAAAAAGAAGCGAATGATAAGGGGATCTTATCCGTTGATTTGCGATTAGATGCGCATCAAGCCTATCAAAGGTATCGATATTACTCTGATGTCACAATATTTGTTCAACTTTTCTCTTTGACTTTTACTCCATAAGGAAGATGACATGATAGATTTTACGTTTATAGAAGCGTTAGAAGGCAACACGCTTAATGCCTATGTGCCGGATCCTGAGCACAGTCAGTCAGGGGTGACGATAGGTTGTGGATTTGATCTGGGGGCGCGTTCCCGTTGTGAATTGGAGCAGGTATTTCCCCCTGAGCTGGCCAAAAAACTCACGCCTTATGCTGGGTTGAGAAAACAGCAAGCTCAAGCCGCCTTAGTGAGTTCACCTTTGGCGCTATGCTCAGGTGAGGTGTCTGAAATTAACGGTTATGCAAAGAAACAGGCTCTGGAGCGACTTGAATCCTTATGGCAAGATTCCCATGGTTTTGTGCCTTTTGATTGCTTACCTTCACCTTGTCAAACTGTGATTGCCTCGGTGGCATTTCAATATGGCAATTTATCTATTCGCACGCCTAACTTTTGGCGTCAGGTGTCATCCGGTGATTGGTTTGCAGCACTTGAAAATTTACGTGATTTCAAAGATATGTATATGACTCGTCGTAACAAGGAAGCCGATTTATTAGAATCTTGGCTGATAAAAGGTGAAACGGCTTAAGTCTATTTAATCATGGATTAATGTCACTTTTATCTCGCTTTCCTCCATTTCCCTTCGATAACTCTGTGCCGTTCATGTGTGAGTGGCACGCTTTTAAAAGTCTGTTAATGATGAAAAATGTATTGAAAAATAACCGCCGTGGCATCCTGCTATGGTTGCTGACTTGTGCGCCATTTTTGCTTGAGTCCAGTGAGAATATTGGTGATGAGTCAAATTTATGTGGTGATATTGGCTTATTCAGTTTCAATCGTATTGCCAATCGAACTGTGATGCAGTGTGGGGCTTATCAAATCAATGAATTCAGTTATTCTGTGGATGCAATATTGACAAGCACCACAATGGAATATCGATTTCATCAAGGCAGTGGAACGGATGGGGATGGCAGTGATGAGAGCTTAATTCCCAGTGGCGATTTACTCAGTCCTGATGGGCTAGAGCAAACGGCATTTTCGAGTGCAAGAGGCAGTGCTGGCTCGACGAATGATGGCAGCGATGTGCTTGTTCAGCACAATCTAGTGTCTTCAAATATTATATTTAATTTCAATCAGTTTACTGAGTATTGGATAGAAGCCAGCGCGCCTCTTTTTACCCTATCGATTTGTTATGGTAATGCACCGGGTCCTGATGCTTATGGCAAAGATGATGGATTTTTATCATCGGGTGAGCAGTTCTTTCATGTCGATGCGACCCTGATAAGCCCTCACTTAGAGATTATTGGCGTCACTGACTTATATCACAATCAAGTTATGGTTAGGGTGAATGCGAGTTTAGCGGCAAGTGTTTATTGGTTGGTTATTCCAAAGGGGGAGGTGGCGCCCAGTGCCGAGGAGATTGTCAGTGGAACGGATTATGCCAGTGTGGAAATTGTTGCGGCGGGAAACCTTTCACTGACGGCAAATGATGAGACAGAGTTGGTGGTGAGCGGATTAATAGAAGCCACTGAATATGATCTTTATTTTGTTGCTAATGGGGATTATTTAGGTTGCATTGCACCCAAAGTCAGTGTGACAACACCGCCTTTTATTGAAGGCGTTCCTCCATTAACAGTGCTTCAAGATCAGCGATATGCATTTACGCCTTTCCACAATGCTGTCGATGCTAATGCATTAACTTTCTCAGTACTTAATGCGCCGACTTGGATGCATATCGATTCGGTAACGGGGTTGCTGTCTGGCACACCTAATAATGGTGATGTTGGCATCTATCCTAATATTGTGCTGTCAGTGACGGATGGAATAGTGAGTGGACAGTTACCGGCTTTTGAATTGGAAGTGATCAATGTTAACGATTCGCCTGTGATCTCAGGTAATGCCTATCCTTTGGTTTATCAGGATGAAGCCTATACTTTTACGCCAGTGACACAAGATATTGATGGTGATAGCTTAACCTTTAGTATTGGCAATAAACCCGATTGGGCAATGTTTGACGAAACAACCGGTACCTTATTCGGTACGCCGACAAATGATGATGTCGGCATTGATTACGATATACGGATCACCGCCTCTGATGCAGAGTTGCAGGCCAGTTTAGTCTTTACCATTACAGTGATTAATGTTAATGATCCGCCAATAATCAATCCACTACAGCCGATTTTGGCTTATCAAGATCAGGATTATTTTTTTCAGTTTGAGGCGGTGGATGTTGATGGCGATGGGCTCACTTTTGACATTGAAAATAAACCTAATTGGGCTAGTTTTAATCCGTTAACGGGGGAATTAACCGGCACACCTCATAATGATGATGTGGGGATTTATTCCCATTTGATTGTTACCGTCAGCGATGGACAAGAGATGAGCAGTGGAATATTTTCGGTGGAGGTGGAGAATGTCAATGATCCGCCCTCAATAGTGGATGAGCAATTTGTATTAGTGTCGGGAAGCCGTATTCTATTTACGCCCAGTGTGGTGGATATTGATGATGATCCTTTAACGTTAGTGATCGCCAAGTCGCCCACTTTTGGTTATTTAAGCGAGGTGAATGGTCAATGGTATTATCAGGCCGATGCCGATTTTGTGGGGCAAGACAGTTTTGATCTCCGTGTACAAGATGATATCGGTGCAGTGGCGACAGCCCAGTTCATTGTGGATGTGGTTGAGGCCCAGGAGATAGTGCAAAATGATGTCATCGAGCAAGATGAAGCGATTGATAAAGTGTATGTGCTCGATGTGTTAGATAATGATTATGATGAATCAAATGAGCACATTAGCTTAGTGGCTTCCATCAGCATCGATGGCGTGGCCAGCGTGGATGACAGTGTGATTAAGTTTACGTTAACTAATCAAAATAATCGTTTTGTGACAATCAATTATATTATTAAAAACGAAAATGGCCATTTTGCCTATGCGCAAGTGAATTTAGTGATAAGTGAGTAATGTTTCCTAAATGCTAAATTAAGTCGGAACTAGTAGTGTCTCTTTCTTAAATTCTAGCGTTGGATAAATACAGGTTCGATAAAAATCCGCCTCATTTTATGAGGCGGATTTTTTTGTTTTTAGGGTGGGTAAATTGAGGGAAGCTGGGTGTTGGGGGATGTGTTAAATTGAAAGTACCCTGTCACTTTATATATTTAACCTCAGATCGGTTTTAGGGCTATAACAAAGTATGCTCTTGCCGATCGTAATTTCTCACTCTTGAAAATAACATATTGGGCTAAGTGACCGTCCTTGGTACGGCTTTAGGAGTGACAAGCTTTGACAGCAGGTATCATACTAAGCTGCTATCTTTATTTTATGCGAAGAAAAACACCAGCTAATAAATAATTATCTATTAATTTCGCTTACTAAATAAAAGGGGATGTGATGCCTGCCTATGAAACAAAAAAAATAAATACATCGCTTCATCAAAGCGTCAACTTTAAACCGTTAACCAAGCAAAAATCATCTCAACATCTCGGCCAAAAAGTAACTAAAGGCCCAGGTCACAGCATTGCCCAGTTGCAGATAACAGCCGCAGCGGATCAAAATAGCGCTGTTGCTCATTCTACTGCTCAGATGCAAGATAATTTAATCCAAGGTGTTGGGTTTTTGGGCAGCAGGCCTGAAGCTGTGACACAAAGGAAGGGTATAGCTAATAACCATTTTTCTGAATTGAATTCTCCTGCAACGATGAAACAGGCTATTCAGCAGAAAACTATGGCACATATTAACGGGTGTGGATGCTCCTCCTGTTTAAAAACTACTCAACTTAAATCTAAATTTCTAAACCAATCAACTTCTCTTTTTACGCAGCCTCTACAATTCACCAGAAATAATCGTGAGGAATTTACGAAGCAACAAAAAGTCGCCATTCTGAAGAAAAATAAGGCTAAAAAGGCTAATGGTGGCTTTCATACATGTGTACATTGTGGATTTCAGCATGCCTTAGTCAATTACGCCACATTAAGTGGGAGAAGGACAGGAGATGGTGGTTTTCAGATAGATCATATAAAACCGGCGTCATCAGGGGGAAGAGCAATCGCCAAAAATGCGCAAGTGTTATGCGGTACATGTAATACCTCTAAAGGTAATAGGAAAGTAATCACTAGTACTGGTATGAAAAAATACAAAGGTTGTCACAGGGGGAGTTCTGTAAAAAATTACTTAGTAAAAAGGAAAGGAAAGTAGACTTGATGAGGAAAGAGGTCTGAGGGGGATGGGTGATAGGGACAAGGCACCTAGTCAGCGAGGAAAGTTAATAACAACATCTACAAGCCATTGAAAACAGCTTTTAGCCACAGTGTTATCATTGACTTAAAGCGGGTGTCTCAACATGATCAATCATATCTGTCGCGATGAACCATGACTGCACTACATGTATTAATCTAGCGTAAACGACCTATACTGTACCGCTAACTGTTCATTCAGGCAAAGAGACACCAATTCAACCTAACTCAGCACAGCACAACAAAGGCCGATGATTATGGCTTATAGCCTGCTTTGTTCTGCCACCTGACGACAAATAAGATGATATTAAAAACATACAAGAAACTTTTTACAAACAAAACAATTACAAATAAAGCGCTATTACCCAAACAAATAAACACAAAAATAATCTTTGACGGTTAAAGTCCTCCTACCAGTTCATATAATGTAACCTTTGGCAAAGTTCCGCTATCTTAGGTCAACCTAGGTTATTTAATCTCTCTTATTCCCATTATTCACTCATTTTGACCCAAATTATCATCCTATTAACCCTCTTTATTCGATACACTCTCTATTAACCAAATAGCACTAAAAGGTGTTTAAAATGTTACCAATTTATTATTAATATAATTTAACTATAATAACAAATAGCAAATAAAAATAATTAAAATCAAACAAATACATTAACACTGTACATAGTCTGAACAAGTTTAGACAAAGTTGAGCAACATACGGTGTTCAAAACAATACTTACCCTCTTTCATTTATCTGATTAAAAATATCAGCAATAAGGCCTAAATAACCTTAGGTCCCTTAAGTCCATATACAAGTACAGGTGAGAAAATCCATTCATTTCACAAAAAAGAATGGGAAAGTAAACCGCAAGCACAAGTTGTACAAGCAGTCGTTGAGGTCAATGTTTTATGTTAAAAAATTCGGAAACACCCCATAAACTCTCACTTTTTAGTGGCGTCCTGCTGTGTTGCACTTGTATGGTCGGCTCTGGTTGGCTATTTAGCTCACAATTGGTCGCACAAAACGCGGGTAACTATGGTTTCATTTCATGGATTGTCGCCGCTGCCATTATTATTGTGATCAGCTTGTGTATTTCATCAGTCGTGACTCGGTATCCACAAAGTGGTGCCACGACGCGCATGAGTGCCATCAGTCATAATGCCATGTTCGGCATGACTTTTGCCTTTGCCAATTGGTTTGGTGTGTCTGTTGTTATCGCCACCGAAGCCCAAGCTACAACAGAGTATTTAGCGCCCTTTATTGGTGATGGGATCATGCAAGCAGGTACACTGACTTGGGCGGGAAAAGGGATTGGTTTAATCTTGCTCTGTCTTTATTTACTGGTTAACTGGTACGGACTCAAGCTATTGGCCCGAGTCAATAATGTGATCACTGTACTCAAAATATTCACGCCTATTTTTGTCATTGTCATTTTATTAGTCTCCCATTTTGACAGCACTAATTTCACGCAAGTGAGTCAAGATGCCTTTTCAACGGGAAGTATTTTTACGGCAATCGTGGCCTCAGGCATGGTCTATGCGTTTAATGGCTTTCAAGTCATCGCTTCCTTTGCTAGCGAAATAGAAAAACCCAAAAAAAATATCCCATTAACTATGATCCTTTCTGTGCTCATCACATTGGGGTTTTATCTATTATTACAGCTGGCGTTTATGGGCGCCATGCCACACGAGATGCTCGCTAATGGCTGGCCTAGTCTCAACATGAACTCCCCTATTGTAGGGTTAACCCTCATACTCGGCCTTAACTTTCTAATGTTACTGTTGCTAGCTGACAGTGTCATTGCGCCATCGGCTGTGGGGTACACGTATTTGGGCACTTCTTCTCGCATGTTATTGGCCATGGCAAAAGAGAAGCAGGCGCCCACTTTTATTAGTCGCAATATCCACCCCAAACGTGGGTTTTCGACGCCCGCAATCATGGTTAACTTTATTATTGCGGTGCTATTTCTTCTGCAAGCCGAAAACTGGGCCGGACTGATGGTGATAGTCACCATGTTACATCTTATCGGTTACATGGCTGCGCCCATCAGTATGTCGGCCCTGAATCCCAAAACTAAATTGTTCGGGCTAATGGTGTTTATTATCATCACCATCCTGATGTTAACCGTGCCCAGTCGAGACATTCTACTCACCAATATCATCTTGAGCATATTATCCATCGGTTACCTCATACTTCAAGGCAAGTCGCATATCAAGGCCAACTTATTATTTGCCAGCCCACCGTTAATCTTTTTGTGGCTGATTTACTTTTGTGAGTCCATGGTACTCGGCGGCCTGCTCGCCACAGGCTTCTTTTTATTGGTGACCAGTCGACGTTATGTGGAGCAATGCCGCATGCATAGGGAAAAACACTTAACCGCTCAACAATCGACATTTCCCAGCGAAATGATTAACCCTCAACAAATGGATTAGCCGCCATCATGAGAGAGATTAGTAGAGATAAGCTTGATGAGCCCTTAATACTCTGTAATACCGACGAAGCCATGGAAATCAATGTATTCAAACAAGGAGATTAAACATAATTCAATATCCAATTTATTGAGAGATAAATGCTATGCAACACATGACACAAGACTCAATTTTTATTCTGCTAATAACATGCTTAATACCACTATTGATTTCTTTTTGCTGCATCCTGTTCAAGATAATACCTGGTACGACCAACAGTTCTACCCGGATCCAGGCCAAAATACAGTATTGCTTTGGTTTATTTAAATATTAAGAAGGGGGGGCTACGATGAACAGTACATTGCAAGAGAAGTGGGAAAGAAGAGCAACAGTTAGAAGTAAGCCTAGGATAGTATATGACAAAACAGCTAATGGATACTACTATCCAATCTCAAAAGCGCCTTTAGCGATACATCCTGACGTTTCATCTCAGGGGAGGGAAGCAATTGAGTTTTTACTGGTTCAGTCATTGTATAAATATTCTAATGATATCGCATTTATAGAGACAAGAGTTGTTAATGACATAATCCTAAAAGCAATATCAGATAACATTGACGGTATTATTTTTAATGATGAACAAAAAATAATATTATATACAATCATGGTGGATGAAGCCTATCATGCATATGTCGCGTTTGATTCAATATTGCAAATTAAAGCAGAAACAGGCATTGAGCCACTGCCATTATCTGAAACAATAGAAATAGAACTAGCAATAAAAACGATTAAAAATAAAATGGATAGTCAGTATCATAGTGCGTTTCAGTTTATATGTGTTTGCTTGGCTGAAAACACATTAACGAAAGATATGATAGTGATGGCTGATAAAAATGAAACACATCCATATTTTCAAAAGATAATACAAGATCATTTAGCCGATGAAGCACGTCATTCAGGCGTTTTTTATAATTTACTTTCTTATACTTGGAACAATTTAAGTGAGGACTACAAAAAAAATATAGGGAAGGTATTAGCAGAGTTTATAGAATTATATCTTAACTTGAAAGTGCAGATTGAATTCGACAAACAAGTGTTAAAATCAATAGGTTTAACTATAGAAAAAGCAGAAAAGGCTCTTGAAGATACTTATGGTGCATTTAAATTAACAAAGCATCACCCAATGTTAAAAAACATTCTACGTGTATTGGATAAAACAAAGGTATTGGACGGATATTCGTATTTAGAGTTTAAACAGAGAGGTTGGGTTTAAATATCATGAAACAATTATCTATATTTATTGAAGAGAACAGTCAAGACTATAATGAGTTAAAGTCTGATATTCTTGATTTCGGCTATAAAATATTGGATCCCTTAAGTCAGTCAGAAATAGATGTTGCAATATACTTTGAGTATCAAAATTTTTTAGATGCTAAGGGTGATTTATCTAGCATGGTAAATAATTTCATGTTGATATCAGAGCAAGGCATTTATATTAATACAGGGCAGGAATATAGTTTTAAAGTGTCGGAAGAATATGGTATAGATAATATAATTGATAGTTTAATACTCATATCTCAAGAGTTAAATATATCGTCCTATGAACCTGTCAATTTAGATGAATATTTTAGAGTAACACTTTCTCAAGAAGACTATCAAAAGTTAGTATATGATTGGAATGATACTGATGCACCTTATCCACAAGATAAAACACTGCAGCAATTGTTTGAAGAACAAGTTGAAAAAACACCAGATAATATCGCCCTCGTTTTTAGCAATAATCAATTTGACGATGAGCAGCTGACTTACCAAGCATTGAATGAAAGAGCCAACCAGTTAGCGCATCATATACGCGCGCAATATCAAGCTCAGCACAATCAGCCATTAGCGCCTGACACCTTGATTGCACTGTATTTGGACCGCAGCCTAGAGATGGTCATTTCTATTCTGGCGGTATTGAAAGCAGGCGGCGCTTATGTGCCGATTTCCCCTGAGTACCCTCAAGCGAGAACGTTATTTATATTGGAAGACACTCAGGCGCCCATACTGCTGACGCAGCAGCACCACTGTGCGTCATTAAATCAGGCATTAAATAGAGAGAATAGGGCATTAAACGAAGCGTTAGATGAGGAACTCAATGATGTCAACACACCTTTGCAACTCATCAATGTGGATGTGCCATTAGCGAATGGCGAGCAATCTAGCGATAACCTTGTTCCCGTCAGTGGCCCTGCTGATTTAGCCTATGTGATTTACACCTCCGGCACCACAGGGCAACCTAAAGGTGTGATGCAACCGCATAATAATGTCGTCAGGCTATTTGCCACCGCGCAGACGCAATATCAATTTAATGCTGATGATGTGTGGCTACTTTATCACGCGTATACATTTGATTTTAGTGTTTGGGAACTATATGGGGCGCTGTTTTATGGTGGTCAACTGGTTATTCCAAGGCATGACGCGGTTAGGGATGTGGATCAAATCGTGCAGTTGTGTCATGCGCGTAAGGTGACCGTGTTTAATCAAACGCCGAATGCCTTTTATTCATTTAGCGATACCGTCATTGCCAATAATATTGATTTACCTTACTTACGTTATGTCATATTTGGTGGGGATGCACTGGCTCAAGATAAGTTGTTGTCTTGGTGGGCTCATTTTGGTGTTAACCGCCCCACATTGGTAAACATGTATGGCATTACAGAAACCACGGTGCATGTGACTTATCAGCCTCTTCACCCGACCTATCAAAATGCCGTTATTGGTCGACCATTAGCAGACATAACGGCGTATGTATTAAACAATGAATTGCAATTGCTGCCCATTGGTGTGTCTGGTGAGCTGTTTATCGGTGGGGCGGGATTGGCTCGCGGGTATCTAAACCAAGAAGTATTAACCGCCGAGCGTTTTATTGATAATCCCTTTGCGACCCAAAATGATATCGAAAAAGGCTATACCCGTTTATATAAAACGGGGGATTTAGTGCGTTACTTGCCCGATGGTAATCTCGAATATTTAGGCCGTTTGGATAACCAAGTTAAAATCCGCGGCTACCGTATTGAATTGGGCGAAGTTGAGGCGGCGCTAAGTCAAATAAAAGGCGTTAAGCAAGCGGTGGTGATAGACCGCGAGCATGCGAATGATGAGCAGAGTGAACATCAAGGTGACAGCCGTCAGTATCTGGCGGCGTATATTATCGTTCAAGGTGATGATAATACTGAAGTCAACAACGAGACCTTCATTGATGATTTTATTGAAGATGTGCGCCAGCAACTCATCAGTGTGTTGCCAGATTATATGCAGCCATCAACCTTCACGGTCATTGAGCATGTGCCCTTGACGATTAACGGCAAGTTAGACCGCAAGGCCTTGCCTGAGCCTGAGTTTATCAGTAGCGATGTGTATGTGGCGCCGCGTAATGATATTGAGCGTCAACTGTGTGAGGTTTGGAAAGCCGTGCTGGGGCTTGAGCGAGTCGGCGTTAATGATAATTTCTTCCGCATTGGCGGTGATTCGATTAGCGCCATTCGTTTAAGCGCTGAAAGCCGAAAACGAACCAATCTAGACATTCCGTTAGCCCAATTTTTTGCGAGGCCAACCATAGCAGGGCTGGCGCTGGTGTTAAACGAGGACGTCCTTGTTATTCCTCACGTAGAGGATAACACCCCGTCTTTGTCGTTTGCGCAGGAGCGTTTATGGTTTATTGAACAATTTGAAGAGGGCAGTGATGCTTATCACATACCGCTTTTGGCCCGTTTACAGCCTGATACCGATGTGGAGGTGTTATTAGCCAGTATCAACATGATAGCGATGCGCCACCCTGTGCTAA
>NZ_CANLKR010000030.1 GCF_947491715.1 uncultured Shewanella sp.
AGCCCTCAACTCAATGCCTTGCCTAAACGCGTTTTAATTCCAGCTGAATCCTGCATCTTCAAGTGGTTTGGGTATAAATCAAATCTCAGGCTAATACAACATATCCAGATGAGGAATACCATCTTCTAAATAAACCTCAGATACAGGTTTGAAACCAAGCTGCTGATAAAAATCTTGCAAATAAGCTTGCGCCCCCAATTGAATACTGTGATCAGGCCAATAAGTTAACGCCACTTTCATTGCTTGCTTCATTAATTGAGCCGCCTTGCCGCCGCCACGAGCCTCTTGTTTCACCAATACTCTGCCAATAGAACAATCTGGGTAACTTACACCAGGCGCTAAAATACGGGCATAACAAATCAGCTTTCCTTCATCATCCATTCCCATTAAATGACGCGAACCGGGTAATCTATCTTTATCATCCAGCTCTTGATAAGGACAATTCTGCTCCACCACAAACACATCCACTCTCAACTGCATTAATTCATATAATTCATCAAGCATTAACTGTGAAAATGTCACATCTTTCCAATTCACGATTCAATTCCCCTGATAATAAACATCACAAGCACTTTATCACATACACCAGGAAAAACTGAATAACGCTTCACTCATAAATAGCCTATTAAGGTGACTCCATTGGCTTTCTAATGCCTAATACAATCACCGCTGCCAATGCCAAAATACCACTAACAATCAAAAAGACATCATTATATGCCTGAATATTGGCTTGCTGCTGCATCGTTTGCAGTAATATTTTACTCGCCTGATCATTCGCCGTCACCGCATTTGACCCTGCCATTTGCAGAGTTTGTGCCGTTTGTTGTAAATATTGACTCGCTTGTACACTCACCGCTGGGATCGTTTCCCTCATGATTGATAAATGCATGCGAGTTAAGGTATCAATAAAAGTCGCCACTAATGCGATACCAAATGCCCCCCCTAAATTCCGAAGTACATTCAACAATGTCGAGGCTGATGCATTTTCTTCTTCTTTTAAATAATCAGTGGCTAACGTTCCTAGCGGAACAATGACAAAAGGTAAGCCCATGGCTCTAACGACCATGGAAAGGATCATTTGATCGCCAGCAAAATCCAACGTCATATGACTGTTCAAATAATAACTCATACCAAACATTAAAAACCCAAAACTGACTAAATAACGACTATCGACTTTTTTCATTATTTTAGGCAGTAAAGGTAACAAAAGTAACTGTGGAAACCCCATCCACATTAATACTTCTCCGATGTCCATTGCACTGTAATTTTGTACTTGAGACAAATACAGAGGCACCATATAAATTCCAGCGAACAGCCCCCAACCTAAAAAGAAATAGGCCAAAGTCGACAATACAAAATCTCGTTTAGCAAACAAGCGTAAATTCACTAATGGGTTAGCTTTTTTCAATTGGATATAGACAAAAAGAATAATATTAATCACCGCTATGATCGCCAAATTACGGATCAAATCCGAATCGAACCAGCCTTTACGGTTGCCGTCTTCCAGCACCACCTCTAAAGAACCTAGGCCCAATGCCATCGTGAACACTCCACTGAAATCGCCTTTTTTAAATTCTGACCACATGCCTGCACGCTTTGGTAAGCCATAGCTCAACATTGCAATGACAATGATCCCAGGGGGCACATTAATGTAAAATAAATAAGACCAACTAAACTGCTCTGTTAGCCAGCCGCCGAAGGTAGGGCCAATCGACGGAGCAAAAGTCGCCGTCAGCCCAAAAAGTGCCATGCCGATGGATCGTTTTTCAATCGGTAATTTTTCAAGAATAAGGCTAAAAGCCATCGGGATCAGCGCTCCCCCAAAAAAACCTTGCATAGCACGAAAAGTTATCATGGACTCTAAATTCCATGATAGTGAACATAATAGAGAGGCTATAATAAATAATACGGTATTAATAATGGCATATCGGCGTACATCACAGACTTTACTTAACCACCCTGACAATGGAATGGCTATCATTTCCGCCACTAAGTATGAAGTTGAAATCCAAGAACCTTCCTCAACCGTCGCCCCAAGGCCTCCTTGAATTTCTTTCAATGATGAATTGGTAATTTGGATATCGAGAATCGCCATAAAGGCGCCTATCAACCCCCCAAAAATAGCAATCCATGCGCGTTTACTGCCTTGAGAATAATCCACTTTATTAAAGGCTTTTACGCCTAAAACACTTGGCTCCTCTAATAATACTTGCGTCATTATCTCATTACCTTAGCAATAACAGAATGACGGTTACCAGGTTTTGAAGTATCCACACTCACGACCGCACTTAATCCCGGCACTATCCTAGCAGCCTCATTATTAAAATCCTTACTATCAATATTCAAGCGAACTTTAACCGGAATACGCTGTACTATTTTGGTAAAATTTCCAGTGGCATTTTCAGCGGGTAGTAAACTAAATTTGGCTCCGGAAGCCGGTGACAAGCTGTCGATAATACCAATAAAGGTTTTGTCGGGAAACGCATCGAGATTAACTTGTACCGGCTGTCCAGGCATCATTTGTTGGATTTGGGTTTCTTTAAAGTTCGCCGTGATCCATACGGCCCCATCCGGAACCAAACTATACAGGGATTGACCGGGCTGCACATATTGCCCAGACAAGGCTCCTCGCTTACCGATTATTCCTGAAAACGGTGCTCTTATTTGCGTATCATTCAGTTGGATTTGCGATAACTCTAATACGGCTTTTGCTTGCTTTGCTTTAGCACTCGTTTCTATTTCTTGCGCTTGATATACCGCTAATTCGCCCTGCTTCGCTTCAACATTGGCTTTTGCTTCATTTAACCTCGCTAGGGCAGAATCAAAACTCGCTTGCATTTGATCAACTGTATCTTGTGAACTGTAATTTTTTATTTTAAGTTGAGTTTCACGCCTCAATTGTTGTTTAGCTCGCAATTTATCTGCAGTTGCCGCCGCCATCCCAGCCTGCGCCTGTGCTATCAATTTTTGCTGCAATTCAATTTTTGCCGTCAACGTCACTAACTCTGCCGTAACCGATCCCAAAGCGGCTTCATCTTGAGCCACTTTGGCTGCATATTGATTGTCTTCCAATGTTGCTAACAGTTGGCCTTTTTCAACATGTTGATTATCAGTCACAAAAATTTGAGTGATGTAGCCAGGTACTTGAACACTAATATTAGAGATGTCAGCCTCCACATAAGCATTATTGGTCGATTCGACAAAGCGTATTTGCATCCACCAATAATATCCCGCACTCGAAAGGGTTAAAATAAACAAAGCAACAATAATATAAACTCGAGGAAGCCTCTGTGCTTGATGCGTTTGCGGATCAGAATGAGCATGAGAAATGTGAGACGACATAGTAAACTCCTTGAAATAATGGCTTCATTTTACTACTGTTCTAATAAGTTTATTAGATAGCTAAAAATCACCCCACTGTTTCTTAGGTGTAACAATGATAGATCTCAATCGCATTCAAATGTTTGTTCAAGTTGTTGAACAAGGCAGTTTTACTAAAGCAGCTAAAGCGTTAGGCTTAACCAAAGCCACGGTAAGTCGAAAAATTGCAGAGCTAGAGTCTGATGTGGGCGCACAGCTATTATATCGCACCACTAGAGCATTAAAATTAACGGAAACAGGCGCTAATTATTTCCATAAGGTGCAACGCATATTACTGGATTTAAATGATGCTGAGAATATCCTCACAGCAAATCAAGAAGTCATTAAAGGCAATTTAAACATTGCCTGCCCCATTGAACTGGGACAATTATTTTTAGCGCCGATTTTGGCCAAATTTCTCTCTCATTATCCGGAAATGACGATTAACACTGAACTCACCAACCGACAAATTGATGCGGTGAATGAAGAAGTGGATATAGTGTTTCAAATCACTGAAAATAAAGATCCTAACCTCACCAGCTATGCGCTCTTTAACACCAGCAAACGACTCATGGCCAGCCCTGACTACCTCGCAAAACATGGCACACCTAAAACACTCAGCGATTTAGAACAACATCAAGCCATTCAATTACAATCACCGCATACTGTCGGTCAATGGCGTTTATTCAACGGTAAGCAATGGACAAATGTAACCCCTAAAGCTCAGCTCACTGTTAATAATATAACGCTCGCAAGAGAGGCGGCGATAGAAGGGCTCGGGATCGCCAGCTTAGTGGATAAAATTGCTCAGCAAGCTCTTAACAAAAAGTTATTAATCCCCGTCTTAGATGATTTCCCCATGAGTCAAGCCCAAATCATTCTAAGCCATCCTCAAGGTGCCTATTTACCCAAGAAATACCGCATTTTTATTGAGTGCTTGTACCAAGAGTTTTATCATCGATGGGAAGATGAATTATTAGAAGTGCCCGATTACATCCATTTATCCAATCAGACATAAAAATAAGCGTAGCGTCGCTCAAAAACTTTCCCATTCGCTGCACAAAGCAGGCTAAAACTGCTAACATTGCCACAATTTTGCATTAATGAGATTGCATCGAATGGGCAGAGCTTACCAAAACCGAAAAGAATCCATGGCCAAGACAGCGGGTCAAAAAACACGACTTTATTCACGCTATGGCAAAGAAATTTATGTTTGCGCTAAAAATGGCGGTACCGATCCCGATGGCAATCTTGCGTTGCGTCGCCTCATTGATAAAGCAAAAAAAGATCAAGTCCCCACCCATGTCATAGAACGCGGCATTGAAAAAGCCATTGGTGGTGGCGGGGAAGATTATGATACCGCGCGCTACGAAGGGTTTGGCCCCGGCGGCTGCATGGTTATCGTCGATTGCCTCACCGACAATATGAAGCGCACATTTACAGAAGTGCGCCAAGCCTTTGTGAAAAACGATGCCAAACTTGGCGGTCCAGGCACAGTGGGCCACATGTTTGATCATCAAGCCGTGTTTGTATTTAAAAGTGAAGGTGAAGATGAAGATGCTGTTCTTGAAACACTCATGATGGACGATGTGGATGTCAGTGACATAGAAGTCGACAATGGCATGATCAATGTGTTTACGCCCCACACCGAATTTTTTAAAGCCAAAACAGCCCTGACAAACGACACACCGGATCGGCATTTTGAAGTGGAAGAAATCACTTTCGTACCACAAAATCACACCCAAGTCAGTGGCGAAGATGTCGCCCAGTTTGAGAAGTTTCTCGCGGCATTAGAAGATTGTGACGATGTGCAAAATGTCTATCACAATGCGGAAATAGCAGACAGCTAATTGTCGGATTGCCATAATAACCGACTCATGAAAAAGGCGCTCTAAGCCAGTAACTCTGAGCGCCTTTTGGCTATTAATAAATGCCCATTACTATCAACTTTAAATTGATATGATTCAAATCGAAATAACTTTTTTCATATTCATTATCAACGTGATAGCTTACATCGACTTTTAATTGCTTACACTGCCCTCCTGTTGTAAGCCTATTATCGATAGATATTGAGAAATCTGTTCCTTGTTCATTATATGCATCGCTATCATTAAAAATAATTTTATGGCTTTGCTCACCGATAAATATGACCTTAATCGTAAGTCATTCCATATTAGATAACACGAATTTAAAGAGGGGGAGATCACTACATGGAGGAGCCATCACTGACGATTCAGTGAGCCACAGGAGTATAGTCGAGACACAAACAAGTTAAAAAGCATCGCGCGTAAAACAGCGATTAATTCACATTCAGTATTTTTACTTTTGGGATCAACCACTCTATCCCATTGCGATAAAATAAATATGACTTTTCACTACAAAAAAGGGCAATTAATCCTTATGGGTTAATCACAAAATAGCAATCACCATCTTTAAGCCATTATATTAGCACAATTATATTTACAAAAACGCATATAAGCTGCTATCCCTTATCTTACTACTAGTTCAGTAGTCAATCATCAACTAATGTGAAGAGTAAATTATGAGTAAAGGCACAGTAAAGTGGTTCAATGCAGATAAAGGTTTTGGATTCATCACCCCAGAAGATGGCACAAAGGACCTTTTTGTTCACCATTCAGAGATCAGAAACGGTGGTGGTTATGCAACTTTAAATGACGGTCAAGCTGTTGAGTTTGAAGTGGGTCAAGGGCAAAAAGGCCCCTGTGCAAATAATGTCGTCGCCATCTAGTAAAATAAGATGATACAACTTACGCCACCATTGTATTAAATAAGATCGTGGCGTTTATTGATTCAAAAATCACTTCACATTAAGAACAGCAATCCCGGCGCCACCAATTTTTGGGTAATTTGGCAAACAATACCTTTAACATTAACGCCGCTAAAATGATTCCTGAGCTGTAAACGACCCAATTAGGCAATAAACTATAATGCTCACCAATTTGTGGCTCAACGATAAAACCAAACCGTGCCACTAATTCATCCACTAGCAGACCAAATGCCAAAGCAACGCCAAGCACACCACCTAAATACCCCATTAGTGCTCGCCTACCAAGCTCTTTGCTTACCACGCCTAAGGTTGCAATATTGGTTGCAGGTCCCGCCAGCATAAATACCAGCACTGCCCCTGGAGAGACTCCCGCCAGTAACAAGCCTGCCGCAATCGGCGTCGATGCGGTTGCACATATATACATAGGAACGGAAATAATAACCATAACTAACATCGCCAATAATCCGTTGCCCCATTTAACAAGAAAGTCACTGGGCACATAAGTTTGTACAACGGCTGCGAACAGTAATCCAATGAGTAACCAAATCGTCGTGTCACGCACTAAATCCGTTGCTGCATAATGTAAGCCTTTCACAATGCGGGTTAATATTGAGTCTTGCTGTATTGTGGCCGAAGCTTCATCTTTTTGGCTACAGCACGTATCGCTCTCACTTTCATCACTCAAGCATGTCTCCATCACTGTAGGCCCATCACTGGCACAACAGCTCTTTTTGACCGTTTCAGTTTGCTGACTGGAACAACAGCTCACCTCTTTTTTCGGCTGAGGTTTTTCCTTCACTTGCACTTGCGGACTGCAACATGACGTCATTTTCGCTGTATTTTTTTGCTCGTCGGCACCGTTAGGCTTCGAGACGTCTTCATCGCGCCCAACCAGCATTCCCGCCACGATCGCACTCGTAATGGCGGCAATGGGCCTAATAATCGCCATAAAAGGGCCAAGAAGCACATAAGAAACCGTCACAGAATCCACTCCGGTTTCAGGAGTGGAGACTAAAAAAGAGGTTGTCGCCGCTTTTGACGCACCAGAGCGTCTAAGCCCTACCGCAGCAGGAATGACACCACAAGAACATAAAGGCAAGGGGGCGCCTAACACGGCGGCTTTTATCGTCGCTTTGAATCCATGACCCCCTAACTGCTTTTGCATCCAAGTCATAGGAACAAACATTTTTAGCATACCCGCCAATACTAAACCTAATAACAGCCAAGGCGCGGACTCTAAAAATAAATCGATAAAATTTGCAAATAACATTCTTTTGGTTCACCTAAGATCAAATTACTACGGGAGTCACAATGGTACATCTTCTTCTCTATGAGAATGGTTATTTATGCGTATTACAATGTTTCGTATATTGCTTCGCATCATGATGATGCTCAACATTTTCGCATTGTATCTTTGTACTACTCGATTCTAATGCTTCGAGAATAGAGCAATGTTCAGCACTTTCTGGTCCGCCGCAACAGGCGTCTGATAATCGCTGCAAAGATAGCTGAAAATGCAATAACTCATTAATTTTATTGTTTACATTTTCCAATTTGTCATCGACTAAGGCTTTAACATCAACACAAGCCCAATTAGATTTATCCAGCTCAATGGACAATAAATCAATGATTTCAGATAAACTAAAACCAACCGCTTTTGCCCGCAAGATAAACCGTAAACGCTCTGCATCAGGTTCTGTATACATTCGATAACCCGCTTCACTGCGAAATGAAGGCGACAGTAAACCATGCTTTTCATAAAAACGTAACGTATCCGTTTTCACTTCACACAATTTAGCAAGCTCACCAATTCGGTACATATGAAACCTATCCTTCACCCCAAATGATAACCTCATTATACTCAAGCGACTGCAAGATGCGAATCGATACCGTATTTAACGTCAACGGTCTCTAACTGCCGTTGTTCTGATTTACGTATTGTGAATACGCATATAAAAAACAGTTATTATGGTCATTTTACGATAAAATACGCGCGCTTTTATCGATTGGTACCACGCTGAGTGATCCCCAAACTAACTTAAGTAGAATGGGGTAGAGTATTGAAACATGCAGCTCATCATTATTAAGCGGTTAATATTGATTTGAGGGACTTTTGGAAAACAAGATATTCTTTAAATGCTTTTTTTCCTAAAGCTCCTTAAAAATAACCACTGGACCTCTAGCCAAATGAATGATGTCAAACCGATCCGCCGCGCACTATTAAGTGTTTCAGATAAAACAGGGATCCTTGAGTTAGCTCAAGCCCTTCATGCTCAAGGTGTCGAACTGCTTTCTACTGGCGGTACGGCCCGTCTACTCGCAGATAATCATATCCCTGTCACAGAAGTCTCTGATTATACAGGTCATCCTGAAATAATGGATGGGCGTGTCAAAACACTCCACCCCAAAATTCATGGCGGTATTCTGGCTCGTCGTGGTCAGGATGAAGCCGTCATGCGTGACAATAACATCAAACCCATTGATTTAGTCGTCGTCAATTTATACCCTTTCGCCAATACGGTCGCGAAAGAGAATTGCAGCCTAGAAGACGCCATTGAAAATATTGATATTGGCGGCCCGACTATGGTGCGCGCTACCGCAAAAAATCATAGAGACGTCACCATTGTCGTTAATAGTAAAGACTACACCAAAGTACTGGCTGAAATGGCAGAAAACCAAGGTAGCACTTATGCGAGCACTCGCTTTGATTTAGCCATTGCGGCTTTTGAACATACCGCTGCCTATGATGGCATGATAGCGAATTATTTCGGTACTATGGTACCCGCTCACCATCAAGATGACAGTGAAGTTGAATCAAAATTCCCTCGAAGTTACAACACTCAGCTGATTAAAAAGCAAGATTTACGCTACGGCGAAAACAGCCACCAAAATGCCGCATTTTATGTGGACACACGCATTGATGAAGCATCAGTTGCAACCGCCACTCAACTTCAAGGCAAAGCACTTTCTTACAATAATATTGCCGACACCGATGCGGCACTTGAATGTGTGAAAGAATTCCAACAACCCGCTTGTGTCATCGTCAAACATGCCAACCCTTGTGGCGTGGCCTTGGGGGACAATTTGCTTGAGGCCTATGAACGTGCCTTTCAAACTGACCCAACTTCCGCTTTTGGTGGCATCATTGCCTTTAACCAAGAATTGGATGCAGATACCGCGAGCGCCATTATTGAACGCCAATTTGTCGAGGTCATTATTGCCCCTTATATTAGCCAAGCAGCCCGTGATGTCCTCGCTGCCAAAGTCAATGTACGTGTTCTTGAGTGTGGCTTGTGGAACAATAAAACCACCAGCTTAGATTACAAACGCGTCAACGGGGGCTTATTAATTCAAGACAGAGATCAAGGTATGATCAACCTTGACCAAGTCAAAGTCGTGTCTAAACGTCAGCCCACCGCCAGTGAACTGAAAGACCTGCTATTTTGCTGGAAAGTCGCTAAATTTGTAAAATCCAATGCCATTGTTTACGCAAAAAATGGCATGACAATTGGCGTTGGAGCGGGACAAATGAGCCGAGTCTACAGCGCTAAAGTCGCCAATATTAAAGCCGCCGATGAAGGCTTAGTCGTCGAAAACTCGGTTATGGCATCGGATGCCTTCTTCCCTTTCCGTGATGGCATTGACGCCGCAGCAGACGCAGGGATAAGCTGCATTATTCAACCCGGTGGTTCAATACGCGATGAGGAAATTATCGCTGCAGCCGATGAGCACAATATCGCCATGATTTTCACTGGTATGCGTCACTTCCGCCATTAACAATACTGAATGCAATGACGCTCAAGAGAGCCTTAAATTATCGACTTTAGGCTCTGCTTCTCTTTGACAATGAATGCATAAGACAAAACGATAAGGTTATTGAAATGAAAGTATTAATCATTGGTGGCGGTGGCCGCGAACATGCCCTTGCTTGGAAAGCAGCTCAATCCAATCAAGTTGATACCGTTTTTGTTGCACCAGGCAATGCGGGGACCGCTCTTGAACCTAAAATTGAAAATGTGCTCATCGATAACAAGGATATCGACGCCTTAATTCAATTTGCAACAGAAAATCAAGTTGCACTGACGATTGTCGGCCCTGAGGCACCGCTGGTGGCAGGTATCGTCGATGCCTTTAATCATGCACAGCTTGCCATCTTTGGCCCAACCAAAGGCGCGGCACAATTGGAAGGCTCTAAAGCATTTACCAAAGATTTTCTTGCTCGACATCATATTCCAACGGCGGCTTATCAAAATTTCACCGAGATAGCGCCAGCCAAGGCTTTTGTCAAAGAAATGGGCTGCCCGATTGTGATTAAAGCCGATGGATTAGCCGCTGGAAAAGGCGTTATCATCGCTCAAGATCAGGACGAAGCTGACAGTGCCATTGAGGATATGCTTGAAGGAAATAAATTTGGTGAAGCCGGCGCTCGCGTTGTCATCGAAGAGTTTCTTGTTGGCGAAGAAGCCAGCTTCATTGTCATGGTTGACGGTAAAAACATACTGCCTCTCGCCACCAGCCAAGATCATAAAGCGCGCGATAATGGTGATAATGGCCCAAATACCGGCGGAATGGGGGCTTATTCCCCAGCACCTGTGGTCACGCAAGCAGTCCATGATTGGACCATGCAGCATGTCATTCGCCCCACGGTCGACGGCATGGCAGCTGAAGGCCATACCTATACAGGATTTTTATATGCGGGCCTAATGATCTCCCCCGATGGAAGCGCAAAAGTATTAGAATACAATTGCCGTTTTGGTGATCCAGAAACTCAGCCTATCATGATGCGATTACAATCTGACTTAGTTGAACTTTGCTTAGCGGCTACGCGAGGCGAACTTGATAGTGTTACTGCAAAATATGATGATCGCGCCGCTGTCGGTGTCGTACTTGCAGCAGGAGGCTATCCTGAAGCATATCGCCAAGGTGATGTCATTCAAGGCCTTAACTTAGGTGACAACAATGCCAAAATTTTTCATGCTGGCACCGCATTACAAGATGGCCTTACGGTGACAAAAGGCGGTCGAGTGTTATGCGCAACCGCCCTTGGAAACACGGTCACGCAAGCGCAAGCTAATGCTTATCAATTAGTTGAGACTATTCATTGGGACGATGTGTATTTTCGCACAGATATAGGCTACCGCGCCATTCAACGTGAACAATTAAAAGATTAATCAAACGGTCATTTTATCATCAAAGGATAGAATGGCCTCCTTCTTTCTTTATCCTGCCAAATCAGCCCCTCGATAAAGTTATACTTTTGTGATAATTACGTTATTTTTACATGATATTTCTTTGCCAATATGAAGTGACTCACTTCATATTAGGATTTATCATGACATTAAAACGTATCACAACGGCACTGGTATTAAGCGGTATTATTAGCCAACCCATCATGGCACAAGAGCTCACCATTAGTATTACTAACCTTACCCATGGTAATGACTTTACTCCAATTCTCATTGCTGCTCATGATGCCGACACACATCTATTTGAAGTGGGCACCATGGCGAGTACTGCATTGCAAAAAATGGCTGAAGGTGGTGATATTAACGATCTTGATAACATGATCATAGCGAATGATGGCATAACACTTGTTAATCCCGCTGAGGGACTATTAGCGCCAGGCGTCAATATTCAACACATCATATTAGATGCCAAAAATCAGTCTCATTTATCCATCACTGCTATGATGCTGCCAACAAATGATGCTTTTATAGGCCTAGATGCATGGCCTATTCCTTCCACTGCTGGCACCTACTCTTTCACCTTGAATGCTTATGACGCTGGTACTGAAGCGAATGACGAACTCATTAATGGCGGTGGAACACTAGGCACACCGGGGCTCCCTGCGGCTCCTCAGGGGGATGGCGGAAGTAATGGAACGGGCCTAACTGATATGAGCTCCAATTCCAATATTCATATTCACCCAGGAATTTTAGGCGATATGGATCCCAACGGTGGTATAAGCGATCTTGATAGCCGTGTTCACCGCTGGTTAAATCCTGTTGCGCAAGTCACTGTTGTTGTAAAATAGAGGGCGATAAAATGAATTTATCTGTGACCCCCAAAAAATCTATTCTTATCTTTAGCATCATACTCGCAAGCTTAGGGTTAAGCGCATGCTCTGATAATGACGATACTGACAGCATAATCTCACCTAATCCAGAGGACAAACTCACTAACAACATTCAACAATACAATGTAACCGTTACCAATTTAACCGCCGCTCAGCCCATGTCACCACTCACCTTAGTCATACATGAAGCGAATACTCAACTTTGGCAGCAAGGACAACCGAGTAGCCTAGCCATTGAAAAAATAGCGGAATCTGGAGACAATAGCGATCTACTTGCTCTAGCGTCAATTAAAGACAATATGACGAGTAAAAACATTCTCTTACCGGGTGAAAGTGACACCCTTACCCTCACTCTAGCAGACACGAACGCCCAAACGATTTCACTCGTTACTATGTTAGTCAATACTAACGATGCCTTCACCGGTTTTAGTGATATCACATTAAAGCATTTATCCCTCAATGAAACCATGGAATGGCAAACTGTGGTATATGATGCAGGAACAGAAGCCAATTCTGAAGAAAAGGGAACGATTCCAGGACCTGTTGATAATGGAGAGGGGTTTAATATCACTCGAGATGATCTTAATAGAGTGCACCTCCATTCGGGTGTGATTAGTCTTGATGACGGATTAGTTGACTCTGTTTTATCCGCTTATCACAGATTTGATAATCCAAGCCTTAATATCAAAATACAGCGTATACAATAAGTTCTTGGACTAAACTATCGCCTGTGTGATGAGCGCAGGCGATAAACTGTTGCTATTTTGCCCTCAACAGCCTCAGTCCTATTACATTACACTCCCCGATTCAAATTATCTCCTTCAGCACTGAAATTAAAAGCACTCAACACGGGTCTAATTTTCTAGGACCGACTTTGGATGCAAATTATGAATGGAATGCCCCCTTATATCGCTGAAAAAATGAAGAAACATATTCTTCTCATTGAACAAGATAAAGTGATTGCAAATCAGATTATTTTGAACCTTCAAACACTCAACGTTCGCATCAGCCATTGTACTCATTTAGCATGTGCTAACTTACAATTGGCACAAGATAACATAGATCTCATTATCATGGAGCGACAGCTTCCTGATGGAGATGGGATCTGGCTTTGTCAAAAAATAAACATCGACGCCAACCCCACCCCCTGTATGTTATTGACAACCTATAGTAGTGAAGCTGATATTGTATTAGGGTTAGATTCTGGTGCCGATGACTATATTACTAAACCTTTTCGAGCTCTGGAATTAAGAGCCAGAGTCAACGCACTATTAAGACGGAGTATCAACGAAGGCCATTCCTTTGATTTATTGGAATATAATGGTATTCAAATTAATAAACAAACCCGCGAAGTTATGGTACTTGAACAAGTCTTAACATTAACGGCAAGAGAATTCGATCTCTTAGTTTATTTAGCAACCTACCCAAAACAAGTCTTCAGTAGAGTACAATTACTAGAAGCTGTATGGGGGTATTCATATTCCGGCTACGAGCATACCGTAAACACTCACATTAACCGATTGCGCTCTAAATTACTTAAGCAGCCTGGCTGCTCAGACTTAGTTGAAACAGTTTGGGGAGTCGGATACAAATTTTCGCCACCGGTAAACTTACCATTCAACCAACAATAATGTCGGTTTTAAAAGCAGTTTTCTCACTAATAAAACTCATTTAATATTGTTCTCCAAACGCTTAAGCGCTCAACAAAACGTTTTAAAACATCGACTAATACATTCACATTTAAGTCTTGAGTAAATAAATCAAATAGCTGAATAATATTATCATTATGTATCGCGATACGGATCCCCCCCGTATCGCGCCAACAATAATTATACTCTAGAAGCATTGTATAAAATGCTTCTAGCTTAATTGGCATACGAGGACTCATAGCAGACTCTAATGTGAGCTTATGGGAATCTAATGTATGAATAATATCGACCACTTGGCCTTCTACAAACACAATTTTCCAATGATGATCATCAAATCTAATAATACTTTCGGCATCAATCAATGCACCTAACTCTGAAAACATCATGTCTATTTGCTTTACATTATACATTTCAATCTTCATACCCATTTCAAATTTCAACCACTATACCAGTATCGACAAAAGGCTAATATCAGGTCTTATACTGATCAAAAAACAACCTTCAATAATTTAACATAATACATTTCAAGAAAGATAAGGAATGCCTTATGACTGTTAGTTTCACACCTCAATCATTCTCATGGAGTGATGTTGATAATTTGAGCTCAAGTGTAAGAAACCTTGCTTCGGCCAGTAATCACCATGATATTCAACTAGCGGGTCAGCAAAAAGGCAATTCCGTTGTTTTATACGCAAGAGACACAACAAAAACTGGAAGCCTATACCCCAGTCAACAAGGCTCATTAAGCAAAGAAAACCCTGAACGCGCATTTCAAGCAACTCAAACTGCTTTTAAAAACTTGTATGCAAAAGCAGGGCTAGATCAAAAACCATTAGATGAATTTTTTAGCAATATAACTAGGCAACAAAATGGCACAGCATCCCCCCTCAAAGAAGGCGATATTCTTAGACTTTGTACCATGGCAAAAGCAGCTAAAGCCGCACACCTTATAAATATTCCACAAGAACTTCACTCTGCTAAAGAATCAAACGCTCAATCTCCATCATTATCTACTGCAAGTAAGGTAATACAAAAAGAGCATCAACTTAGTCATGCTAGTACTATTAAAGATTCGTATAATTCAAAAGATAATATTAGCTTTACTAATGCTAATCTACTTAGGGATGGGCTTAATTTTTGTAGTATGAAAGCATCTCAATGGAAAGCAGATATTAAAGAGTTTCTTGCCGGATATACCCCTTTTATCACTTATAACCCTGAAGCAATCAGAAATGCAAAAGTCGATAATATTAAGCATGAAACTGTCACTTCAGGACAAACTATTTCTCATGAAGTGATACGTTCAAGCTTTGAAACATTAAGAGATCAGGAAAACGTCACATCCTTTTCTAACCCACTCACATTAGATCTCATGCAATCATCCGATGTGCCAAATAGCAGTCCCGAAGCCAGCGCTTCGGCAAAACAGAAAGCAGCTATTCAAGATGCTTTAAAAGAATTAACCCCCGGACAAACAGCGCAGTTCCCCTTTTGTAAAGGAGGACATTGGATGTTAATTACTGCAAAACGTACGGAAAATCATATAGAATTTACCGGGCTATCAACATCTTCAGGTTTTACAAAATCAATGCAAAATATGATGGATGCCATAAAACCTCTGGCACCACAATCAGAAGATATGTCACTATCCACTAAAGTACTGCAAGGACAAATTCAAAATAAAACAGGCTCAAGTTGTGGAGCTTATGTCTTTGAACTGGCTACCCGCATCATCAGAAATGAAGGTAATGAAGTAGCCGCTTTTAATGAACTCACTAATGAAGTATCTGAATTATCCCATACTGCACGCCGTGATTATGAAGTTGAAGAAGCCAGAGCTCGCTTACTTTTTGCTTATGAACAAAGACAAGTTGAAGATCTGATTGAATTTCCAAAAAGTCGAATTGAGTATGCTAAAAAAGAACTGGAAACTGCGACAAAAAATTTAAAGCTTAATGAAAATAATGAAAATCAGGCAGTAGCATTCTGGAACAATGCCAAACAAGTACATCAAAGACTAGAGCATGAGCTTACGGCTACAACAAGCCAAAATTCACCTACATTGACGACAAAACTCTCAAAAGCAAAAGTAGAAGTGCAGTTAACAGGCAATAATCTCGATGCTTTACGCCTAAAAACACACAAAAGCAGAGAAGAAGTTAACGCTATACTTACAAAGATATCCTCATGGGAGGAAAAGCTTAATCTCGCTCAAAAAAATGCAGATATAGCAAGAGCAACAGCGCAAACAAAATCACTCATTAATTTACATTAGTTATTATTAGTATCGTTGTTGAACATAAGTCACAAACCATACATTATGTATGGTTTGTGACATGACTCAATGCATCTATGGCTTTTAATCAATCATCACTATGTGCTTACTTATGATATTGCCCTGACAACTGATTCACGGCTTTGATAAACGCTCCAGCATGCTCAGGATCCACATGTTGATGAATACCATGACCTAAATTGAATACATGGCCCGTGCCATTGCCATAACTGGCGAGTATTTGTGCCACTTCTTGTTCAATACGCTCAGGCGACGCATAAAGCATTGACGGATCCATATTGCCTTGCAGCGCCACTTTATGCCCAACACGGCGACGTGCATCCCCAATATCGACAGTCCAATCAAGCCCTAGTGCATCACAGCCGGTTTCAGCCATTGATTCAAGCCATAATCCACCGCCTTTTGTGAATAACGTCACAGGCACTTGGCGACCGTCGGCAAAACGGGTTAACCCATCGACAATCTTTTGCATATAACGTAATGAAAACTCTCGATATGCATGGTGAGATAAAGCGCCGCCCCAAGAATCAAAAATCATCAAAGATTGAGCACCATTGGCCACTTGTGCATTCAAATACAAGATCACCGAATCGGCTAACTTATCGAGTAACATGTGTAATGCCGCAGGTTCTGCATAAGCCATTTTCTTAATTTTTTCGAACGTCTTACTGGATCCGCCTTCCACCATGTAAGTGGCCAATGTCCAAGGTGAACCCGAAAAGCCTATGAGTGGCACTTCGCCTTTTAGCTCTCTTCTGATGGTGCTAACTGCACGCATTACATAACCTAGCTCATCTTCAGGATCGGGAATGGCTAACTTCTTAATTGACTCAATGGTATCAGTCGGTCTTTCAAAGCGCGGGCCTTCACCCGTTTCGAAATAAAGCCCTAATCCCATAGCATCAGGCACAGTCAGAATATCAGAGAACAAAATTGCCGCATCTAAGTCATAACGACGCAAAGGTTGTAGTGTTACCTCACAGGCTAATTCTTGATTTCGACATAAAGACATAAAATCACCAGCTTGTGCTCGAGTCGCTTTATATTCAGGAAGATAACGACCCGCTTGGCGCATCATCCATACAGGCGTCCTGTCTACAGGCTGTTTCAATAAAGCACGTAAGTAACGATCATTCTTTAATTCTGCCATTTGGCTCAATTCCTAAACTAATTATGGGATCCACTATGTCCGCTAGTTTAGCATTTACGCAGATAAAGTAACCTTTCTCAGCAAATTTATGTGATAGCTATCGATTTAAATTCGCTTAGCCACTTCCCATGATAAGTCACACAAAAGCACTAAATTAGAATGTGCTCAATATTAAACCAATGTACAGAAATATTACAAAAAGGTTGCACAGAGCTCTCAGCTTTGATATAAACTTTCTGCGCTAGCAAAAACAATCAAGAGCTCGTTACATCGAGCCAGTATAAAACTTACTCGCCCAGAGATAGCTCGCTACCTCTGGGCATTTTATTATCCCCCTTCTCGCGCTATAACTTTTCGATATAATTCCAATAACAATTTCGACTAAAAAACAATCAAAAAACAGTTGATAAACCTTTTGGATCTCTCTACATTAGAGTTAATGGAAACCGTGTGACATGGGAACGAAAATGTTAAAAAAACTCGAAAGAGCCCAAAAAAAATGGGGTGGTTCCAATACACTCATCGATCAATGGCTTAATAACCGTCGAAATTTATTGGTTAATTATTGTCAAATTGCAGGCTTACCTCCCTACGATCCTATTGAAAACACACTTCCCACTTTTGGTTCCATTAAAGCATTTTGTGATCTATTGATGGACTATGTATCCGAAGGACATTTCGAAATTTTCGATCAGGTTGTCACTGCTTGTGAAAAAAATGGCACTTCAAGCCAAGTCCTTGCCCAGCAATTGGTTCCTCAAATTAGTGAAACAACGGATACCGCTTTAGATTTTAATGATAAATACACAGAAGCCGCCGACGATAACGTGCTCTTTCATTTAGACAAAGATTTGTCTTCTTTAGGTCATGCGATGGAAACACGCTTCGCATTAGAAGATAAATTACTCGAAGTGTTACACACAAAATATTCTTAATGACTCTTATCTTCAATCTTTCGCCCATAAAAAAGCCTGCTCAATAGCAGGCTTTTTACATCACATCATCAAATTAAACGGCGGACTGAAAAATCACCTTACCCGCTTTTTCAGTATAAGCAGGTAACTGATCAAAGTTTAAGTAACGATAAGTATCAGCAGCTGTGGCATCTAACTCTTTCGCATAAGTTTGATACTCTTCTGTTGTCGGTAAACGCCCTAACAGTGCAGCTACAGCGGCTAATTCAGCAGACGCCAAATACACATTTGCCCCCGTCCCCAAGCGATTCGGGAAATTACGAGTGGATGTCGATACCACCGTTGCTCCCTCAGCAACACGTGCTTGGTTACCCATACATAATGAACAGCCAGGGATTTCAATTCTCGCCCCTACGCGACCGAAAATGGCGTAATAACCTTCCTCAGTCAGCTGATCTCTATCCATTTTCGTTGGTGGAGCAATCCAGAGACGCGTCGGTAAACTCGTCGCAAATTTATCAAGCATCTTACCAGTGGCTCTGAAATGACCAATGTTCGTCATACATGAACCCACAAACACTTCATCAATTTGCGTATTAGCGACATCCGACAGCAATACTGCATCATCAGGATCATTTGGCGCACAAAGAATAGGCTCTTTGATATCATTGAGATCAATTTCAATAACCGCAGCATACTCTGCATCGGCATCGGCTTCCATTAACTCAGGATTAGCTAACCACTCTTGCATCGCTATGATACGACGCTCAATAGTTCGACGATCGCCATAGCCTTCTTCGATCATCCATTTCAACATGACGATGTTTGAGTTTAGATACTCAATGATAGGCTCTTGCCCTAACTTAATCGTACAACCCGCTGCACTTCGCTCAGCAGATGCATCAGAGAGTTCAAAGGCTTGTTCAACTTTTAATTGTTCAAGGCCTTCAATTTCTAACACTCGACCCGAGAAGAAATTCACTTTGCCTTTCTTCTCTACCGTCAATAAGCCTTGCTCAATCGCTTTATGAGGAATGGCATGCACCAAATCACGTAAGGTGATCCCAGGTTGCATTTCACCTTTAAAACGTACCAATACAGATTCAGGCATATCAAGCGGCATAACACCGGTTGCCGCAGCAAACGCCACTAGGCCCGAACCTGCTGGAAATGAAATCCCAATAGGGAAACGTGTATGAGAATCACCACCTGTACCCACAGTATCTGGCAATAGCATGCGATTTAACCAAGAATGGATAACACCATCCCCTGGACGTAATGACACACCACCTCGATTCATAATAAAATCAGGTAACGTATGGTGAGTGTTCACATCAATAGGCTTAGGGTAAGCCGCCGTATGACAGAAAGATTGCATGGTCAAATCGGCGCTAAAACCTAAACAAGCTAAGTCTTTTAACTCATCACGGGTCATAGGACCTGTGGTATCTTGTGAGCCGACAGATGTCATTTTAGGTTCGCAGTATTGGCCAGGGCGAATGCCTGTTACGCCACAAGCTTTACCCACCATTTTCTGTGCGAGAGTGAAACCTTTACCCGTATCGGCCACATCTTGAGGGCGGACAAATTCAGTCGACGCCTCTAAGTTTAATGCTTCACGAGCACGGTCGGTCAAGCCGCGACCAATAATTAAAGGAATACGGCCACCCGCGCGCACTTCATCCATTAATACATCAGTTTTCAATGCAAACTGGGAAATCACGTCATCGCTATCATGACGCTTAACCACGCCTTCATAGGGGTAAATGTCAACAACATCCCCCATTTCCATTTGACTGACGTCAAGTTCAATGGGTAATGCACCTGCATCTTCCATAGTATTGAAGAAAATAGGGGCGATTTTACCACCAAAACAGAAACCACCACCGCGCTTATTTGGTACATTAGGAATATCATCCCCCATGAACCATAACACTGAGTTGGTCGCAGATTTACGAGAAGACCCCGTACCGACAACATCACCCACATAAACCAACGGGAAACCTTTCGCTTTCAATGCTTCGATTTCTTTGATGGGGCCAACGCTACCAGACACATCAGGCACAATGCCATCACGAGCATTCTTTAGCATAGCTAAAGCATGTAATGGAATATCAGGACGAGACCACGCATCGGGTGCGGGAGAAAGATCATCGGTATTTGTTTCACCTGAGACTTTAAAAACCGTTAATGAAATCTTCTCAGCCAATTTAGGACGATTCAAGAACCAATCAGCATTGGCCCATGACTCAACTACTTTTCTAGCCGACGCATTACCCGCTTGCATTTTTTCCACCACATCATGGAAAGAATCAAACATCAATAATGTTTTAGATAAAGCAGCCACAGCCAAATCAGCTTGAGCTTCATTGTCTAACTGTGCAATCAATGGCTCAATATTATAACCACCTTGCATCGTACCCAATAATTCAACGGCTCGTGCTGAAGAAATAATGGAAGACTGCGCATCACCTCTTGCAAGTGCATCTAAAAAACCCGCCTTCACATAAGCGGCTTCATCAACTCCTGGTGGGATCCTGTTTTCTAACAAATCAAGAATAAACGCTTCTTCACCTGCGGGGGGATTTTTGACTAATTCAACAAGTTCAGATACCTGTTGAGCATCAAGTGGTTTAGGGACTACGCCCTCTTCAGCACGCTCTGCGACGTGTTTGCGATATGCTTCTAGCACGGCAACATTCCTCTTTTTTTGGCGTTCGAACAACGACACTGCTCACACTTTGATAATCTCTATCGACTTAGGCAGGCTCGCGCTCATTTCGGAACCATTATACTACATTCCACTCAAAAAGTCGGCGAAGGGGTTGCTCGATTTTCGCGCTAAAATAGAAAATAAAAATGAAAAACAACAAAACTTACCAACATAATACCAACTTAACAAAGGTTAAAGGGAAGTGGAATAATAACAATATAAACAAAACTTTATATGGAAACACTTATTTTAAATACGCTTATAAATCAAAAAATTCACATTATCAGCAACATGTACTTTTCATACCTTCAAGCCTATTATTCATCAAAGTTATAATGAAAATAACACAAAAACGCCACTTTAAATATTGAGCAATATTCACAAAAGTGCTGAAAATTAAAACAATTTATATTGAAAAAGAATAATGAGAGTAATTAAAATACACTTTATATTATAAGTTTAATTTATACTTCATGATGAATAACCCGAGTCACGCTAAACAATACCCGTTAAAATTCATTGACCTTAATTCCTTTGCTCAAAATGGGCGATATTTAAACAAAAAATAAAATATCTACGCTAGCTGTGGTATCCTTACTGCCGTCAAAAGTAGACTCTACACGTTTTAGTAGTCACAAGCGTCTTTCCCAATAACGATAACAATAAGGGGCCATCGTGCTAGATAGTCATATTTCACCTCGCTCGTCCTCAGGTATTTCTTGGTTAAAGGGACACAAGAAAATCATTGCTTGGAAAGTATATTTCTATGCTTTTTTATGTATGACACTGTTAAGTTACGCAGGACTAATGGGAGAAAAAGCTCGCTTAATTGACATCTTAGATACATTGGCAAGCAGCGCCTTACTGGTTGCTATCTTTAGTTATACTTATAAAAAAAGACTATTTTCTTCATATGGTTGGATATTTATCGGTTTATTTTGTTTATCTGAAAATATTCTCTATACCTACCTCACTCATATCACTCTCCATGAGAACTCCCCAAGCACAACCTATACATTTGGTACCATTTTGATCTGGCTCATCAATTTGCCCGCTTTCATCACATTATTTTTAAATGCTAAACAAAAATAACCTTTGCTTTTCAATAAAAAACCAATAAAATCAATACGCCCCAACTTAGGGAAATATCATCCAACAGGGAACCTATCAAGGTAAGTGTTTTAAAATGTTAATATTAATTTATATCATTGCATGGATTGCACCAATGGCCTTTATTGCCTGCTCTTCTAAAATATCTAAGTTTGAAAAAATAGCTTGGGTAGTTGCCATCATTTTTATTTCTTGGTTTGCCTTTGTTGTTTACTTGTTAGTCAGAAAAATAAAAATGAATCGCCTGAAAATATCTTAAAAGCCCTTTAGTTATGTCACCTTAATGGCAATGATACACGCCTGAACATTGCCATTAGCACTTATCTTCACACAGACACCTTTCATTAGCCAAGGTTAAACCTTCAATGATTAAAGCTGACTATCACACAACACTGATCATTATTGGTTAGAGATGTCGACACTTTATCAGGCATCATACCTCGCAAGTAAATTTTTAGCCCTTCAATAAACATCTCTTCATCGAGTATTTTTTCCATGTTCACGGTTTGCAATGGCATCATTTTATAAGGGGCTCCAGTGTAAGAAAGAGAAACACAAAACGCGATAGTATTGTCTTTTGTCTCAACAATAATATCACTCTCAGCCAAATTAGCATGATGTATATCATGGGCTATTTCCTTCGCAATCAAAATTGTATCTTCAACTAAATCTTGCTTCAGTCCCCATGAATTACCGTAAGTATTGATGTTTTCATGGATTTGCCTATCTGGCAAGCTGTCCATTCTTAATATAAATCTCGCATTTCTTCTTGAACCGATAGAAAAAATCATATTTAACGCTACAGCAAAAATCAACCCCAATGCTAAACTAGAACGCCCAAACACATCCAAAGGACTGGGTAATGCTTGATACGCTTGAGGAAGTATATAGGTACTGACCGCCACAAAAAACGAAATACCAATGATAAAAACTTGCCTAATACCAAAAGATTGCGCTCCAATTGTTCGGATCCCTCCTGTAAAAATAAATGCCGCATAATACAGTAATAACCCCGCAACAATGGGTAAAGGGGAAGTGGCAATATAAATAAGTAGCCCAGTACAGCAAGAAAGCAGGAGAAAAACAATGCTCATAGCATAACTGAGCACCACATCTGTACACCTAAAGGCTATTGCCATTGTCGTTGATGTAGGGGAAACATTGATGCCATTGACTCCTAACATTCCCGCAATCATAGCAGCTAAACCATCGGTTCGAATAGAACGTTGAAGCGAATCATAATCAGGTTTTCGCCAATGGGGATCATTCGCTTGCTGCACACTCATCGTTAACCCTAAACTTCGAATCGTCGCGGCGAATCCCACTAGGAAAAAAGGGAGACTGAGTGACCAATCAAATGCAATTTTTTGCTCTTTAATGACCTCAAGCGATGGCAAGGTCAAAAAAGGAACTTGCAAGGCTTTGAAATCGGCACCCCCTTCTAAATAAAGTGCCATGATAAAACCAAATAGCACTCCTATCATGCTGCAAATATGGCGAATATAGCCTTTTCCCCATACGCTAAGCACCAATATAGGAATAAGTGTCGCCACCAGAATGGCTCCATTACTCATATACGGCTCAACAGCTCCAGCATGGATACTAGTAACCCCCAACTCCAACCCAACTAACAGTAAAACCAAACCACAAATTTCTGGCGGAAAAATAATGCGGGTTCGTCGTAAGATAAATGACAAAACAAACTCACAAAACCCCGCAAAAATGGTCATACCAATCAACAAAGGTATTCCACCAATAGCAATAGCAATAGCCAGAATAGAAGGCTGAACATAAATCGCCCCGCTTATCGGGGGCAACATTAATCCCGTTCCTATAGCAATTTTTTTCCAATAGACAGCTTGTAGTAAGGTTCCTATAGCATAAGCCACTAACACCCATTGCAGTTTTTGAACAATTAACTCATCACTTAATCCACTTTGGCGAAAAATCACCACCGAAAATGCCAGTCCTAAAAAACCAATCAACGACTGCTGCGCAGTCATACTCATTAACTTTGAACGTGAAAGAGTCATCGCACTCCATGCCTAACCGTTTATGGATTAACCTTTTAAAAATTCACATCAATAATAAACACACTGTTAAAACCTAATCGAAAATTAAATATAAAAATCATTATATTTCAACTAAATAAATAGTAAAAAAACCAACTTGATACTTTTAGTATAGCAGAGATGAATGCTTGATTAAGGTAGCATCTACAGCACTTATTTAGCATTGAAGACATCTAATTAATCATCTTTTATTAAAATATTGCTAAGATAAAATAAGTCACAAAATATTTAATAATGCTTGATCTCTGCATTTAAGCGCTGTATTGAGTATAAATAGGCTTAATGAAGTAAGGATCATCTCAAGCGGTGGATCAATGAAAGAAAAAATTTACTTGCTCCCTGGTACAATGTGTAATGCAAAGTTATGGGATAAGCTCTCTATAATCTTAAATAAAGAATATGAATTACTGCATATTCCCATTTTAAGTGGTCTAGACTTAGACAGCATTACCGACTCATTAGAAGAAATCATTCAAGAACAAAAAGTCAATATCGTAGGGTTCTCGCTGGGCGGGTATATTGCCGCCCATTTTTCGACTAAATATCCGCATAGAGTCAACAAAATATTCATTATTTCCAATTCACCTTGCCCATTATCTTCCAATGAAATCGCAGGGCGTCAAAAAACATTAGACTACATCAATACCTATGGCTACAAGGGGGTCACTCGCCAAAAAGCCAATAGCATGTTAAATACACAAACTCAAAATGAAGAAATTATCGACACTATCATGCGAATGGATATGGAACTGGGAGAAAAAACCCTGAAAAGCCAGCTCACATGGACAACTAATAGAGAAGACTTATTTGAAAAATTAGCCAATCTTTCTATCAATATCACCTTTTTTTACAATACTCTCGATCCATTAGTTAACACAGAATGGTTAACCAAATTTGCCGACATCTATCATAATTGCACATTACTGCCCAATGAAAGTGAAGGACATATGCTTCCCTTAGAAGAGCCTTCAATATTATCCAGCCATCTGATGAATTGGCTCAAAATAACCTAAATATTCACGCAGCCCCCCTATAATTGATTTAATATATCAGCGGCTTTTACTAAAGTGGCATCATCCTTAGCAAAACAGAAACGTAAGTATTTTTCCCTCACAGGTTGCATTGAAAAAACGGAAACAGGAATACTGGCCACTTTCTGATTGATCGTTAAAGCTCTCGCAAAATCCACATCATCTTGTGTCGTAATCGCTGTGTATTCAAGTAGCTGAAAAAAAGTCCCTTGAGAGGGTATCAAGGTAAACTTGGAGTCAATTAATAATCGGCAGAACAAATCTCTTTTTTGTTGATAAAAATCAGGTAATGCCAAATAATGCTGTGGACAGCTTTTCATAAAGTCGGCTAATGCATACTGCAGGGGCGTGGCAGTATCAAAAGTCACAAATTGATGTACCTTTCTAAACTCACTCGTTAGCATGGGTGGCGCAATACAATATCCCACTTTCCAGCCCGTTACATGATAAGTTTTACCAAATGAGAAAACAGCGAAACATCGCTGATATAAATCTGGATATCTAAGTACACTTTGATGGAATTTTCGATCAAAAATGATATGCTCATACACCTCATCTGATAACACAAATAAATCATTAACCTTCACGATTATGGATAACTGTAACATATCATCCTCAGTGAGCACTGAACCTGTCGGATTATGGGGATTATTAATAATGATCATGCGTGTCCGTTCATTCACCGATTTTTTTACTGCTTCCCAATCAATATGGTAATCGGGGGCGATCAGAGGTAAGTGTACCGCCTTTCCACCCGCTAATAGAATAGCAGGTTCGTAAGAGTCATAACTGGGATCGAAAATAATGACCTCATCTCCCGGTTTTATGACCGTATGAATCGCGCAAAATAATGCTTCGGTAGCACCAGAAGTAATCGTTACCTCATCAATCGCATTAATTTGTAACTGATATAAATTGTCTATCTTATCGGCAATTTGTTGCTGTAATACAGGTAAGCCAGCCATTGGTGCATATTGATTCTTTCCTTGCTTCATATAAAAATAAACGCGTTCCATTAATTCGTCCGGACATTGAAAATCAGGAAAACCTTGAGACAAATTAATCGCATTATGCTCATTAGCCAATTGCGTCATCACTGAAAAAATCGTCGTACCCACATTAGGTAATTTACTGTTCATTGCTCACCTCCATTAATAATCTCCCTTTATAAAATAAGCATCGCTTGATTTTATATCCACCAAACGGTTAGTATTAATACTCTCTCAAACACACAGATGATGCCAACATGAACAACTAAGCCTGTTATCCATTTTTGTATTTTTATTTGGACTAATAGGATTAGGCGCGGTTTCATGATGATCTGTATGCTTATTTCATATCGATAGAAACATCAGTTTAACCATTCTCTTAACGACAAAGTAAACTCATATATAGAGTTTATAAATCAGCGCCTTATCCTCTATTTTTTAGGAGGATTATTATGCCTTTATTACAAGCCAGCCACCTTTCTTATCAATTTGAGAATGGTGATTACATATTGAAAAATATTTCTTGTACCTTGCAAGCTCGTCTAACAGGTTTAATCGGGCAAAATGGCTCAGGAAAATCCATTTTAACTGCGCTATTGGCGCAGCAGCGCGTTCCAACATCAGGCTCAGTCAATCTCAATACTCAAGTACAGTGCTATCATCAATTCCCATTGAATGATATTGCACCTCAACTCACCATTGCGCAATATCTAGATGTTGAGAATATTCTTAACGCTCTCAATAAAATTAAGCAAGGCCATAGTGAGGATAAATGGTTTGATATTATTGCCGACAATTGGCTTTTAGAAGATGAAGTTTCACAGTTACTCTTGCAGATTAACTTGCCTAATAATCCTCATATGCTTTGTTCAAACCTCAGTGGGGGTCAACTTTCTTGTTTAAGGTTGTGGAAACTATTCCAATCCAATGCGGGTTTATTAATTTTAGATGAACCGAGTAATCATCTAGACTTTCGCGCCAAACAATGGCTCATAAAACAAATCCACCTTTTCACTGGATCTATTTTGCTGATCAGCCACGATCGTTTATTACTCAGAGAAATGGAACATATCTGGGAACTCAGCTCATTGGGACTCAAAGAGTATGGTGGCAATTTCGACTTTTATTTCAACCAAAAAAAACAACAGCAACAGTCAGTTGAACGTCAATTATTCAATGTTAAAAAACAACAACAGCAATTACAAGCACAACATCAATCCAATAAGGAAAAAGCAGATAAACGCGCCATGATGGGTAAAAAAATTCGACAAAAAGGCAGTCAATCCAAAATGTTACTCAATGCCAAAAAAGATAAAGCCACTTCACGGACTTCCAATCGCATAAAACAATATCAATCCCAGAATGCGTCTTTGCAGCAAACTCTCAATCACCTTAACGCACATACGCAGTCTACTCAAAAACAACACTTATATTTACCCAACCCATCTGGTAAGAAATGCACATTACTGCATATCGATGACGGCGTATTACCCTATGGCTACAACTTGCCAATTCAACTCATCCTCCATTCAAATGACAAAGTTCACCTACGAGGTGCAAATGGCTGTGGCAAGTCCACTCTATTTCATGTGCTACTTGAAACAACACGCCTCAAACAAGGCGGCGTCAATCTCAATACCCCCCTGTTTTTTTTAAATCAACATATAGAATTATCCTGCCAACACCAATCTGTTTTGAACTATGTTCAACATCACAGCAATGAAACCAATGAAACACAGATCCGTACCTTACTGGCGGGTATCGGCTTTAGAGCGAACACGGTTTATCGCACGGTCAAGCAATTAAGTGGAGGCGAAAAGGTAAAACTCGCCTTACTCACCGTTAACTTACAAGTCCCAGTACCTCTCATGCTGCTCGATGAACCTGATAATCATCTTGATATCGACTCAAAACAGACTCTTGCAAATATGTTAGCCGCTTATAAAGGCGCTTTTATGCTCATTAGTCACGATGATGATTTTGTTAAGCAATGCGGGATCACACAATCACTGTCATTAGGCTACATCTAAACAACGATATGATTTGTACTGGATCTCAAAATCGATATTTTGAGATCCATTATTTTTTATACGGCTTTGAGCTCGGCTTATTCATTTTATCAATAAGCTGACTCACCGCCCTCAAATGATCAGGCTCTTGATGAGCCATGCCTTGGAAAGCAGCACAGATCTCCAAAAAATCAGGCAGCTGAGTGCGTTGAGCCATTTTCATCAGCCTTTTTGTTAATCGTAATGCCGCCGCAGGCTTATTGGCCATTTCCAGTGCCAATGTATTGGCCTCAGCCAATAAAGAGTCTGGTTCAACAATCTTTAATACTATACCTAACTCCTTAGCTTCTTGAGCATCAATAATTCTTCCCGTCATCGTCAATTCTGCCGCTTTTTGATAACCAATCAAGCGCTGCATAAACCAAGCCCCACCATCACCTGGGATCAACCCAAGATTAATAAAAGTTTCACCAAACTTGGCTTTGTTAGATGCCACTCGTAAATCACACATATTCGCCAAATCAAATCCAGCGCCAATGGCTGCGCCATTCACCGCAGCAATCACTGGCATTTCGGCCTGCTCCATCATTAAGGGGAGACGCTGAATACCTTGTCGATAACGCAGCTCAAGCTCACTCACATTACCCGAAAAATCCCCCTGACGATTAGCCATATCTTTTACATTGCCACCAGACGAAAAAACTGAACCAGTACCTGTAATGATCATAACCGCCACGTCTTTACAAGCATTAGCCCAAGTAATGGTCTGCACAATATCATCCACGATATGTGTGCCCGTCAATGCATTGCGTACATCATCACGATTGAACGTTAGAGTGAGTATATGATTTTCAAACGATAACATTGAATCAACAAGCTTAGGTAAAACATCCATAAAATATCCCTTTAAATCTTCATTAATAGTGTTCATCAACTCACTAGGGCCTTCAGGCCCCGAATCATTCTCCAATACCGTTAACAAATTTAATCAATTAAGTTCCATTAGAGTTAACTTATATTAACAAAAGTTAATTTTTATATGTATAGAATGTTAACTCTAATTAATAAAATAAGTAATCCTAAATTTAGCCTTCGCTAAAAGTATTATTAGTGTTAAAAGAAAACAAGGTGTTTACAAAAAACACACAATGACTTCAAAGTTCCTATTCTTCGAAGGCAATTAGAGTCACTCAGATGACTTAACAATAATAACTCGGTTAGATTGAAGGTGTATAAATGAAAAAGTATTCTTTACTATCACTCTTGTGTCTGTCTTTTTATGCAAATGCAGATACTAATATCCTATCCACAAAAGAAATCACTTCAATTCAAGAAGATGAAACAAAAACCTATGTGAAATGTTGGTATAGAACCGATGATAGCCATGATCAAGCAGCCACAGATTGGGAATGGGCTTTAAAAGAAAATGGGAATTATTACAAATTGAAGGGGTACTGGTATTCTGCCAATGACTGGAATGATATTTTTTATACCGATACAGCAGTAAATGAGATACAGGAACGCTGTGAAGCGACGTTAGCACTTGATAATGACAATGCCGATATTACGTTTTTTGCCGCCGACAACCGCCTATCACACAATCACAGTATTTGGACTAACGAAGCATCAGCGCAGCCCACGCAAATTAATAAAATTATCAGCTTTGGTGACAGTATTTCAGACACTGGCAATTTTTATAATTTTTCTCAAGAAATCTTTCCCAACGACAGCACTTGGTTCTTAGGTCACTTTTCTAATGGTTTTGTTTGGACAGAATATCTCGCCAAGGCACTTAAACTCCCCCTGTATACCTGGGCTATCGGCGGGGCGGCAGGTGAAGACAAGTATGTCATCATCAAAGGGATCACAGGGCAAATTGAGACTTATTTAGAACAAGTTCAGGTTGCAAAAAATTATCAACCACAAAACACTTTAGTCACTTTAGAAGTTGGGCTCAACGATTTTGTGAGTTACGATCGCACCGTTGCCGCAGTCAGTGAAGATTTAGAACACGCCATCGATTTATTAATGGATAATGGTATCGAAAATGTACTGCTATTAAATCTTATTGATGCCAGCACCGCCCCGCAATTTAAATATGCCAGTAACGACGACATCGAAAAAGTACAAAAAAGAGTGGAAAAATTTAATACCTTTATTGACGCATTAGTCCCCGAGCTTCAATCTCAAGGTTTGAACATCACCCTCTATGATACAGAACGTTTTTTTGAACAGATCATTACCACTCCAGAAGACTTTGGACTGCACAATGTCAAAGACTCTTGTTTGAATATTAATGAAAATTCCTCAATTAACTACCTACAAACCCATGCATTAAGAGATGATTGTGTCGTTAATGGATCAGACAGCTATCTTTTTTGGGGAGTAAGTCACCCGACGACAAAAATCCATGAAATCATCGCAGACGATGTATTAGAAAATGCACTAAACAATTTTAGTTTTTAAGTCCAAGTAAACACCTAATACAAAAATGAAGGCAAAATAAAACAAGTCAAATATCAAAAATTGGCTTGTTTTACCGATTTATCCAGCTTTTATCACACATTTTTAACTCACCTTACTTTACCTAAAAAACATAAAACCACACTTATCAAGCATATATTTCTAAAATAAACATTGTTTAATATGAGTTTAATTTGACAGATCCAACAAATAACACAACACATACTTACATAGACTTACACATCTTTACAACACAAGACATCCTTTAAAACATATTTAGAAACAATTTAAAAATATTGAAAAGCACTCTGACTTAAATAACACTCAAATAAACCTTAACAAGGTAAGTAATTGAGTAATAACACTAATTATTAAGTTTTTACTCTAACAAATGAATCCAATACAGCCTTAAAACGGTTATACACGACACGATCTGTTTTAATGCCAAAGAGGTAACCCTCATGATTAAATTAATAACTGCTTGTTGTGCGCTGTTTGCCATATCAACAAGTTTAAAAGCAAATGAAGTAAAACTGTTAGTAGATGATGAACTAATCCTCTATAGTCAGGGAAAGACTGTTGATTATTATATTCCGGAAAGTACTACTGCAGAAGGGATCTCAGTCACTCTACGAGGAGGAGATGGTGGCTATCGCTATGGCGTCAACTTTGGAGTAAAAAGTAACTATGGTAAAGGTGGCGGTGGCGCTACTATAGAAACCTTCTTCTTCATTGGAGACGGAGAGAATGTAATCAACCCGGGCGCCGTTTTACGGTTAGTGGCAGCCGCTGCGGGAAGTTCCAGAGCCTATACTCTAGGAACTGCATGTGGCGCCGGAGGTGGTGGTAGTGCACTACTAATGAAAAGGCATATTGATGATCCAGAATGGACTATTCTTGCCGTTGCGGGTGGCGGAGGCGGCGCAACAGGTGGCCCTTCAAATAAAAGTTCAAACCATGGCGGTAATGGGGTTGGCTGGGAAGCATCCTGTCAATTTGGTGTCTGTGAACAACGAGTCTGCCGCGTAGATTTAAAAGAACAAGATGGTGGCAACATTCCCATTTATGGTGAACACGGCGGTTCCGTTGAAGGCTTCTTAGGTGGTTATCCAGCAGGCAGTCAAGGTCAAAAAGATGGTAATCGCATTCAAGGCGGCTTTGGCTTTGGCGGCGGCGGTGCTGTAACAGGTCTCTTTTGCCACTCAGGTGGTGGCGGTGGTTATTGTGGCGGTCTGTCAGGCAGAGAAAATAATGGTTCAGGTAAAGGAGGTAGCAGCTATATCAATCCTCAATTCGTCACCATCGTTGATAACACAGTTAGAAAAGATGGTACACAAGATCACACCACGACCCAAGGCCACGTATCTGTACTCTTAGATACCAGATACAATGATCACACGCACGAGCGTTTCCCTGTACATGTTCAATCGGCTAATATAGAAACCTCTAACGACTTCATCACCTTAGATCAAGGTCATCTAGCAGTACTGATAGGTCCAAATGAAGAAGGTAATGGAGATATCGATATTTTCAAAGAAGGCCTTTTAACTAATCTGAATTATTTATTATTAGATCATGAAAACGATATTATGATGCTCTATCACAGTGAAGAGCAATACCCAGAACAGATAAGTGAATACAAAGAAATCATTTCTCAATGTGCTGAAAAAATTGAAATTGCAGATATTCAATTAACAATCAATGCAGCAGAAGAAATCATTACCAATAACAACCCCATAGTACGATACCAACCAAAAGGTGAGCTCATCATGGAGAACCGCTCTGATGTGGAACAAAATGATGCTACACCGATTATTTCTTGTACCCCTGCATTTGGCAGCCTGATTGTCACTAACTTTAATAAAATAGACTACGATCCTTTGGAAAAAATACTTCATTTTCAAGGGTTCAATCTGTTTAATGGTAATATTCAAAACAGTTACTTAAAAGTTGGGGCTTACAATTAACTTAATTATTGACAAACCAAAAAGCGCATTCCTTTGAATGCGCTTTTTATTTTCGACCTAACAATCACTCATCAAAGCCTACCAGATTTTCACTCGCTGCTCTTCTGGGAAGAACATTTTGTCACTGGGCTGTACATCAAAGGCCTGATAAAACGCGGGTATGTTTCTCGGTGTGCCCATAGCGCGGAAATGACTCGGTGAATGTGGATCCACAAGCAAACGACGCTTAAGCTCTTCTTCACGATAATTACGGCGCCACACTTGTGACCAGCCCATGAACAAGCGTTGCTCGCCAGTTAAACCGTCAATCACAGGTGAAGGCTCACCCTTTAAGCTTAAACGATAAGAGCGCTCAGCAACCGTTAGGCCGCCTAAATCACCGATATTCTCACCTAATGTCAGCTCACCGTTGACAAATTCACCCGGCAAGGCTTCATAATTTGAGTATTGCGCCGCCAATTTGGCTGCACGCTTTTTAAACTCTGCTCTGTCTTTATCTGACCACCAGTCACGCAGGTTACCATCACCGTCATATTTTGCGCCCTGATCGTCGAATCCATGGCTGATTTCATGGCCAATGACCGCACCAATGCCGCCATAATTCACCGCATCATCCGCCTTCATATCAAAGAAAGGCGGCTGTAAAATAGCAGCTGGGAAGACAATTTCGTTCATCACTGGGTTGTAATAGGCATTCACTGTTTGTGGCGTCATATGCCATTCAGTGCGATCAATAGGCTTGCCCAGTTTATCGATCATTTTAGCGTATTCGAACTTAGCATAACGCTCATAGTTACCCACTAAATCATCTGCTTTAATGGTCAGCTTACTGTAATCTTTCCATTTATCAGGATAACCGATTTTATAGGTGAATTTAGACAGTTTTTCTTGAGCCGCTACTTTTGTGGCAGGCGTCATCCATTCCAGTTCATTAATACTGACTTCAAAGCCTTTGATCAAATTCTGGATCATCACTTCCATCTTGGCTTTTGCTTCCGGCTTAAAGTATTTTTCCACATACTCTTGTCCAACTAGCTCACCCAATACTTCGTCTTCTGCATCAACTGCTTTCTTCCAGCGTGGTTTTTGCACTTCAATCCCCATTAGGGTTTTGCCATGAAAATCAAAATGCAAATCAACAAAGTTTTTACTTAGCAGCTCAGCATAAGCATCCACTAAATGAAAAGCCATATAGTCTTTCCACTCTTCCACACTAAATGAGTCAAAATATTTACCCAAATCGACAAAATAAGAAGGCTGCTCAACAATCATGTCTTTCGCATGACTAAAGCCAACCGCTTTAGCAAATTGAGGGAAATCAAAGTCCGCTAACTTAGCATTAAGCTGCTTAGCACTCATTTTATTATAGGTTTTATGAGCATCACGGGATTCGACACGGCTCCACTGGCTTCTAGCAATAAAGGTTTCTATTTTTGACACGCTTTCACTGGCTCGCTCTGAATACACGTAGCCTGCCTGCGCCATAATATCTTCAACATACTGCTTAAGCTCAGCTCTATTTTTCTTAAACTTTTTCGTGTCTTTTAAATAATAATCTCTATCGGGTAAGGTTAATCCTGACTGACCCAGATATACCGCATTTTGTGTTGAATTTTTGGCATCGTTGCTGACATAAAAGCTTATTGGCATGGTAACCCCATTGGTCAGTAATTCTCCCATCATGCCTACGACCGCATCATGATCTTTCGCCATATCAATTTGCTTCAGTAAGCTTTTAAGCGGCATAACCCCCATATTCTCAATCAGTGCGGTATTCATATAACTTTTATAAAAATCACCGACTTTTTGCTCTACTGAACCAGGAACCGTGTTCTTTTTCGCTGCCGACTTTTCGATAATCTCTTTTAGCGCTGCCTGACTTTGCTCATACAGCACTGAAAATGCACCGTAGTTTGATTTATCTGCAGGAACAGGGTGCGTCGCGAGCCAAGTGCCATTGACGCTATAGTAAAAATCATCTTGAGGACGAATGGCAGGATCAAAATTAGCTTTATCAATGCCAGACGCTAAGTTAGATTGATTTTTCTCAGGCGCACTATTAAATAACCCGCTACTTCCACAAGCAACTAACCCTAAGCTCAAGGCTACGGTTATTGCTAAATGACTCACTTTTTTCATTATCGTCCCCAAATTTTATTCTTCGATATAGAAGCAACTTAACCCTTCCTGATTACAAATCGCTCAAATATACATGTTATTCATATAAAAAATTATTCGCATGTTATTCGATAGTCATAAAATAAACAACTAGAGCCATGTAACCCAAGGTTTACAAAACAGCATGGTAATAACATTTAATATCACCATGTGTTCCCCATAAACAAGAACACACTTTGCTCGCCAGTATTGGTAAAACCAAAGCCCAGTGCTGTGGGACCAATGCCTGTATTCGTCCCTAAAAATAAACTCCCAGAATAAATTAAATCACCTAAATCAACAGCATCTCGTTGATCCCAAACATTACCCGCCTCTAAACTTGTGCCTAAATAAAGCGGATATTGGGTCAATCCCAACACATCTCGTCCCAAATCATATTGATACACTAAAGCACCAAACACTTTGTGTGAGCCATATAAAGCATCTTGATGGTAACCCGATAGATTTAAAAAGCCACCTAGAGATGACGTATTCACCGTAAAGAAAGTATCTGTATTAACCGTCGCAAAAGAGGCTTTTCCCATGAATACATGATTTCTTATCCTAATCGCTCCACGCCAATCCGCCTCAATTTGAAATGAATACCCCTCATTGTTCACCACAGTAGTTTGTTCGTAATCTTCATGGCGTAGATACATATCCAATGTAAATCGATTCCCAGTCGTGGGAAAATTGATACTGTCCAAATCATCAAAACCAAACTTCAAATAGGCACCATAGCTAGTGTAATCCAGCTCAAATGCATCCAAGGTATTATTACTCAATGAACCAATTTCACCCAACGCCCCCAACTCGATACTGCCACCATTGTCATAATTCACTCCAAGCCCTAACTCGCTACCGTAGGTTTTCTGTATGACCTCTAAATACAGAATGTTATCTTGATAATACTGTATATGGGTAGAGGAGAAATCAAGCCGCGCTCGACTGAAATAACGCTCCCTAGGATCTAAAGGCTGATAAAACTCAGTCGCTATCTTCTTGTTATATCCAAGTAAAAGCTCATTGCGCCACTGACCGCCATTTGCAGTCAAATTGGTCAAGGTATACGCCAAATCCACTTCGATGATCGAATCATTATTAAAATCATCTTCCCAACTGAACCCCAGTTGAAAGTAATTCGGCCCCCAAGACTTATCTTTAGTTATTAGCGTTAATACCCGACCTTCTTGGGTATCAGTAAATTCGGCATCAACACGTTCAAATAAATCTAAAGCATAAACACGCTCAATTCCTTCCTCTAGCTGCTCAGTGGTAATATCCTCTCCCACTTTAATATTGAAAGTCTCTCGAATAAGAGAATCATTTACATACGCATCATTATCAATCACAACACGGATCACAGGTTTGAGTAATTCTTGACGCCATAGCTCACTGCGTAATCGCTTACGGTCTAGATAAGCCGCGTAGTCATCCTCACTCACTTGAAAGGCAAGTAGCTGCTCTAGCTGCCCCAGAGCGGCTTCTTGTCCTAACAATAATGCCGTGGGCATAATTGAAAAATCCGTCGTACTCAAATCATCAATTTCAGGCCGAATTAGCACATCTTTTTGGGTGAGTAATTGCTTCTGCCTCATCGAACTAGCATTGGTGAGCATAGTCGATAGCTGACTCAATACATCGATGGTATTATTAAGCTGCTTTTTATCAACCAGTGGCGATCCAATATCAACTGCAATAATAATATCGGCATGCATGGATTTGGCCACATCGATAGGCAAGTTATTAGCAATCCCGCCATCAACAAGCAATTTTCCATTAATGACTGTTGGCGCTAATGCGCCCGGAACCGATGCCGAAGCTTGCATCGCCTGCACTAAACTCCCCGAATCTAAAATAACGGCATCACTGGTTTCAAGATCCGTTGCCACAGCACGGTAAGGTATTGATAAATTATTAAAACTTGAAAATTCCTGAACGAGGTTTGTTGATTTTCGCAATAACTGTGACATGCTCTGCCCACGTAATAAACCTGCAGGAAATTTAGCCGTGTCATCACTGTATCCCATATTAATAGGAATATTATATTGATCCCTTAACCCTTTATTGCGATAGCTTAACTCCTCTCTAGGTATGGTATCAGAATAGCCTTTAGTCCAATCTGTATTCATCATGATTGATTCAATTTCTGCCGCACTGTAACCCAAGGCATACATGCCGCCAACGTAAGCTCCGATACTGGTTCCAGCTATATAATCAATGGGAATGCGATTCGCTTCAAGGATCTTCAATACACCGATATGAGCGGCACCTTTAGCACCGCCACCACTTAACACTAAACCAATACTTGGTCTTTCTTGTGCTGGCAAAAAAGATGAAAATACCAGTAAGTACATCAATAGCAATAAACGAGAAGCCATAAGATAATCTTTACATGTTAATGAATATGAAAATGTTAAGCCGTTAAAGAGAAGCGTTTCATATAAGCCTGCATATCATCAAACGTCAGCGGCTTTGAAAAATAATAGCCCTGAATTTGATAACAACCTCGACTGAGTACTTGCTGTAATTGCTCTTGGGTTTCCACTCCTTCTGCAATTAAATTCAGGTGTAAGTTATTTGCCAGTTCAATAATGCTACTGACAATAGCCTGATCCGCTTTATTGGCTGTGATATGCTTTAAAAAAGAGCGATCTATTTTGAGACTGCTTACATCAAAATGGCGTAAATAAGCCAACGATGAATAACCCGTACCAAAATCATCAATGGCCACATTCACGCCCAATTGCCTTAGTGCCGATAAGTGCGCTTTAGCAACATTCAGCTCTTTCATCAATACCCCTTCAGTAATCTCAAGCACAATATTCGATGGTTGACACTGAGTTTGCTCAAAAATCCCTTTTATTGAATCAATAAAATCACTCTGTAAAAAGTGGATACTCGAAATGTTGATCGACAATTTGATATGACTATTTTCTGGCTTATCCCATTGCCGATATTGAGAACACGCTTGCTTTAATACCCAACGATCAATATCAATAATCAGCCCACACCCTTCAGCTACTTTAATAAAGAGTTCTGGCTGAATATATCCCTCTTTAGGATGTTTCCACCTTAATAAAGCCTCCATACCAATCAATTGATTACTCTGACTTGTATCTATTTGCGGTTGGTAATAAAGCTCCAATTCATTGCGCTCAATGGCTTTACGCAAATCAACCTCTAACCCCATATGGTAAAGTGCTTGCTCATTACGCTCGGCAGAGTAATATTGAATATTACCTCTACCCTCTTCTTTTGCATGATACATGGCAAGATCAGCATTTTTAATTAACGTCTCCGCTTGATTGGCATCTTCAGGCCACAAACTGACACCAATACTGGTAGAAATATAAAACTCTCGCCCATATAAAGAAAAGGGTGCAGCAATTGCAGTCAAAAGCTGTTGACACACCTGATTAACGACGTCGATATGAGTAATATTAGGCAAAAGCAAGACAAACTCATCTCCTCCAAAGCGACACAGTGAATAATCGGAAGAAACACAGGATTGCAATCGTTTTGCCGCCTCAACCAATAAGGCATCTCCCATACTGTGACCATAGGAATCATTGATATGTTTAAAACGATCCAAATCTAAAAACAATAACGCTAATTTCTCATCTTTGCGCTGGGCATGGTAAATGGCTTTTGATAATCGATTTGAAAATAAAGCGCGATTAGGCAATCCCGTCAGCATATCGAAATTCGCTAACTGCCTTAAATTCGCTTCAACACGTTTTCTTTCTGTAATATCAGAAAAAACAGCAACAAAATGCGTGATTTCATCCCGCTCACCAATAATCGCCGAAATATTCAACCAAATGGGACAAGGTGAGTTATTTTCCCGCACTAATTCACACTCTCCCGTCCAAGTGGTATTTTGAGAGAGTAATTCAGCAATGGTGCTAAAGCGTCCATTATAAAGTAAGACCAATTCAGCAAAGGACCAGCCAATTAAGGTGTCATCAGCGCCAATGAGTTCTTTAGCCGCCTTATTGGTGACTTTAACCTGCTCATGATTGTCAAGAATGAGTACACCTTCAGAAGTATTCTCAAAAGCTTGCGCGAGCAATTTTATATCATCTTCTAATTGTCTTTGCTGCGTAACATCAGTAAAAATACCGGCGACCCGCGTGATATCACCAGAGACTTCATTCCATTCAACCGGCCGACCTCGCACTTTCATCCATCCCCATGAACGATCCAGACGTCGATAACGATATTCGCAATCAAAACGCTCTTTTCGTCCAGCCAACATGTCATGCCACTCACCAATAACCGCACTTTTTTCCTTTTTATGAACTGGAAATTCACTCTCAGTTAAATAAACCAGCTTCTCTTCAACTCCCAACACTCCACTTTCATTCCCAAGGCGAAACAGATCCGTTTCCCGTCGCCACTCCCACAGCTCAGAATCACTCCCCTTTAGAGACTGACGTAATCTATCCTCACTCTCTAAAAGGGCATTATTGACACTTTTAAAGGCTAAGCCATGCTGACGGCGTAGCCCAAAACCTATAAGACAAACTCCCAATAAAATGCACACCACAAACACTGTAAACCAAACTGATTGCCACCAAAATTCCTCAACAGTAAAAGAAAATAGTAAAGGACGACTCGCCCAAATACCATTTTGTTGCACCAAGACTTCTAATACATAATCCCCCGCTTTAAGCCCTAAAATATTCAGCTGGGGCTGTCCTTCTAACAACAAATAATCAGTGTTTTTCCTTGTTCCTGCTTGCATCAAGCGATATTTAAGCACCATTAAACTGTCATCTAAATAATCACTACGACTTAACTGAAAAGTAATCAATTTTGCACCGGGTGCGATCACATTGGCTTTTTCTGGTAATAGACTTAACTGAACACGGTTGTCATAATGCACATTAATTGACTCAATAAGCGCACTACTTTGTTGCACTCTGTTTTTCAATCTATCGGTGTCTAACAACATGGCACCATCGGGCGTACCGACATATAGCCCTTCTCTGGAATCGTAGAAGTAGGCGCCTTGGTTTAACTCATTACTGATCAAACCATCATTATCATTAATCACTAACACATCATGTGTGGTCTTATCTTGACGAATAATAGAAGATGAACAGCCAATAATACGCGCTTTATCCGTTTGCTGAATAAAATAAACACTTTGGCAAGAAACACCCCATAACTTCTCTAATGAACTGGCTTTTTGGGTATTAATCTGAAACTCAATTAAGCCATTTACAGCCGTCCCTAACCATAAGACCCCTGGTCTTATTTCTTCAATGACATCCACACTTGAAGGCATATTATTAATTGATATTTCTTCTAAATAAGAATGAAATTGATTATTCTCATCTAAATAGCCAAACAGATCGTCACCACCTATCCATAAACGATCATTATCTCGGTAAACAATATTAACCTTATACAAGCCTTGATTATTTTCAGATAAACCTAATCTGATTTTTTTAGGTTTAGCCGTTTTAGGTTCCCACAAAAATAAACCCGTACTGGTTGCTATCCACCAATTATCAGGATAGAGAGGATCTTGATAACTGCTATAAATCACTTTATTTTCTAAAAAGTGACGCTGCCCCTGCCATCGGTTTTTCTCATCAACTTCATCACTTTTATCAACCACAATCAGCCCATTGGTTGTCGACAAGAGCAATTGATCCTCCATAAAATTATGGATTTGATAAATGCTATTACTGACTTTAAGTCCCTTTGGCATCACCCTAGTACTAGTCTGTTTTTGCTTATCGACGCGAACTAATCCTCCATCCGTGCCAAGCCATAAAATGTTATCATCCGATAAAATTGACCAAATAAGCTCACTTGAAAGCTGATAAGGTGCTGCGCGAGAAATAACATCCAACAAAAAGTCAGGAGACTCAGCCAAAATAGCCACTCCATCACCAGATCCCCCAATCCAAATCAAGCCATTAGCATCAATATTGATAGCATGGATATAATCTAAATCAGTGGCATTTTGTAGCTCACCGTTAAAGGTTGTAGCCTCAATTTGATTCGAGTGCCACTTAAGTAAGCCTACTCGTGTGGCCAGCCAAAAAAAACCTTGATCATCTTCAGTGATTTTTGCCACATAATAAGGTAATTGAGTAATAGGCTTAACACTATAATTTTGACTATCGAACTGATAAAGCCCATGGCTTGTCGCCATCCATACTTGGCCTTTAGTATCTGTAAAAAGTTGCTTGATTGTGCCTAAAGTCTCATCCCAACCAACTTGTGCTTCACGTGCTCCAAACTTATCTCTTACTTGTAAACTATGTTCTGTCGCAACAAGGATCTGCTCCCCCATATTCGTCATGTAGCGCCAAGGAATATCAGGGTGAAACGGCAAATAACTGAGTAATTCAAGCCCAAGTGATTGGCACGAAAATTTAAGTAGCTCACCATCATAAGTCAGTAGCAAATAGCTGCCATCTGGTTGCTTAACAAAATCAACAACCCCATCAGCTTGATATTCTGGAAATAACGCCTTGGAACCAAAACGAAGAAATTTATCTTGGATCACATCATACAAATACACTTGATGAGCCGTACTGACTAATACATATTGCTCATTTAATGGTTCGACTAAATTAAAAATATTCCTGTCTAAATTTAGGCCCGCCTCACGCTTATCAATACGCCTGACCTTAGTGTTGCTGACTCGATATAATCCTTCTTCAGTTGCAAGCCAAGTGAACCCGTGCACATCAAAACTAATATCTCGAACCGTTGTACTACTCAACCCATCACGATCACTAAACACTCGCTGCACTAAATCGCCAGCCTGAACTAAATTGAACAGACCCATAAAAATGCAGATCAGACCTAGTGCTATTTTTATTATTCTCTTTTTCATACGACTGACAGCAGATTTAACTATTGTGTAAATGTATCATTTAGAGAATATTTATTCACCTTTATATTAAATATGATATACATTTTAAAAACATCAAGTGGATATGAAAAACGATGATAGCGCATCAAAAGCACAAAAAAGCCTCTATGTGCTAAAAAACGACAAAGAAAATATTTACAATAAAAATCATATTGATAAATAATGAAATACATTCTGTAAAAAATAAAAAAACACAATAATCGATTGTTTCTGGCCTTAAAATACAACAACGTAAATTTTTGTTGTCTTATCTGAATAACTTGAGTTCTTATCATCGACCACAAAGAAACGCAAAAAAATACAAACATATCATTAACAATAACTTGGGAGTTAACTTCAAGGTTAAAAAAAGTTAATCTGATAAAAACATCATTTTCGTTCAAAAAACACTCATAAAAACTCACATATCGACAATATTGAACACAAAAAAAGCGCTCTATGAGCGCCTTTTATTATTAAAACTAACAAAAAGAAATTACTTTTTCTTTTTTGCCTTAGGGTTTGGCAGATCAGTAATTGAACCTTCATAGACTTCAGCCGCTAAGCCAACTGATTCATGTAAGGTTGGATGAGCATGGATAGTTAACGCTAAATCTTCTGCATCACAACCCATTTCAATGGCTAAACCAATTTCACCTAATAGCTCGCCACCATTCACACCGACAACAGCACCACCAATCACGCGATGAGTCTCTTTATCGAAGATAAGTTTAGTCATACCTTCGCTGGCATCTGATGCAATCGCACGGCCACTCGCAGCCCATGGGAAGTTAGCCGTTTCATAAGCAATACCTTGCTCTTTGGCTTCTTTCTCTGTCAAACCAACCCAAGCTACTTCAGGCGCAGTATAAGCAATGGATGGGATCACTTTTGGATCGAAGAAATGCTTAAGACCTGAGATCACTTCAGCAGCAACATGCGCTTCGTGAACCGCTTTATGTGCCAACATAGGTTGACCCACGATATCACCAATCGCGTAAATATGCGGCACATTAGTGCGCAATTGCTTATCAACATTGATAAAGCCACGCTCATCAACATTTACGCCCGCTTTATCAGCATCTAAAGACTTACCGTTAGGCGTACGACCAATCGCCACTAATACTGCATCATAACGTACAGGATCGCTAGGTGCACCCTTGCCTTCCATTGACACATAGATACCATCATCTTTTGCTTCAACGGCTGTGACTTTGGTTTGCAACATTAAGTTAAATCTGTCTTTAACTTGCTTAGTGTAGTTACGAACAATATCTTTATCGGCGGCAGGAATAAGTTGATCGAGCATTTCCACGACATCAATTTGGCTGCCTAGAGACGAGTAAACCGTGCCCATTTCTAGACCAATGATCCCCCCACCCATAACCAGCAGCTTACCTGGCACTTCTTTGAGCTCTAATGCATCCGTAGAATCCCAAATACGGGGATCTTCATGAGGAATGAAAGGTAATTGAATAGGACGAGAACCTGCAGCAATAATGGCATTTTCAAACTGGACAAGAGTCACAGTACCATCTTTTGCGGTCACTTCAAGTGTATTAGGACCAGTAAACTTACCTAAACCTTGTACAGTATTCACTTTACGCATTTTAGACATGCCAGCGAGTCCGCCAGTCAACTGTCCAACCACTTTTTCTTTAAAGCCACGAAGTTTATCTAAATCAATCTGTGGCTCACCAAAAGACACACCATGATGAGCGACTTCTTTCGCTTCTTCTATCACTTTAGATATGTGTAATAAGGCTTTAGATGGGATACAGCCAACGTTTAAGCAAACACCACCTAAGGTGTCAAAACGTTCAACTATGACAGTCTCTAGACCTAAATCGGCTGCGCGAAAGGCTGCTGAATAACCGCCTGGGCCTGCGCCTAGTACGACGACCTGAGTTTTGATTTCGTTACTCATGTTTTCCTCTATTCTTCTCATTACGTTGACGGCACCAAAGATCTGATATCGACATTTAGATATTGCTAAATCTTGTAGGGTGGCCGCATTTTAACCTGTGTTTGATACTGATCACAATCTTTGACTGAGTATTAAAAAGGCGACCCTAGTCGAGTCGCCTTTTTTTCTATAAAATCAAGGTGCGAATGTCAGATAAACACCCATTTAAATATGTAACAAAACGCGCACCATCAGCACCATCGATAACACGATGATCATAACTCAGTGATAATGGTAACATTAGCCTTGGCATGAAATCGCTACCGTTCCACACAGGCTTCATTTCAGACTTAGACACACCTAGAATAGCCACTTCAGGTGCATTCACAATCGGTGTAAAGGCCGTACCGCCTAATCCACCTAAGCTAGAAATGGTAAAACAACCACCTTGCATGTCTGCCGCAGTAAGCTTACCTTGACGCGCCTTCTTAGACACCACCATCAACTCAGCTGACAGTTCATGAATGCCTTTTTTATTCACATCTTTAAAGACAGGAACCACTAGGCCATTTGGCGTATCAACGGCAATGCCAATGTTCACGTACTTCTTCAAAATCAGGCTTTCACCATCTTCCGATAAAGAAGAGTTAAAGTTAGGGAAAGCTTCTAATGCCTTGGCAGCCGCTTTCATGATAAACACCAAAGGGGTGATCTTCATGCCTGAATCTTTCTTCGCTTCCGCGGCATTTTGCGCCTTACGGAAAGCTTCTAATTCAGTAATATCAGCATTATCCCACTGAGTAACATGAGGAATTTTCACCCAATTACGGTGCAGATTCGCGCCAGATATTTTTTGAATTTTAGACAGTGGCTTAATTTCAGTTTCACCAAACTTACTAAAGTTCACTTTTGGCCATGCCAACAAGCCTAACTCTGAACCTTGTGCTTGCCCTGTAGGGGCTTTGCCTGATTCGACTTGCTTAACCGCAGCTTTAACGTAATTTTGTACGTCTTCTTTGAGTACGCGATTCTTACGGCCTGTTCCTTTCACCTTCGCAAGGTTCACACCAAATTCACGTGCTAAACGACGAATCACTGGCGATGCATGGGCATATTCTTTGTTTTCAACAAAGTCATTACTCGATGCGCTCTGAGTTTGCGGCGCAGACGTCGTTGGTGTTACAGGCGCTGTTGGCGTGGCAACAGCAGCCGCTTGAGGGGCCGGCGCTGCGCCTTCCACTTCAAACACCATGATCAATGAACCTGTAGAGACTTTATCACCCACAGCCACTTTAATGTCAGTCACTTTACCGGCAAAAGGTGCAGGCACTTCCATTGACGCTTTATCGCCCTCAACGGTGAGTATTGCTTGCTCTTCTGCTATAACATCACCAATAGCGACCATGATTTCAGTCACTTCGACTTCATCACCGCCAATGTCTGGAACATTCACATCTTTCGCGCCTGAAGCCGCTTGCGTCACTGGCGCTGCTGGAGTAGAAGCAACAGGTGCAGGGGTTTCAACTTGAACACTCTGACCACCAGCAATTTCAAATACCATGATCAAAGAGCCTGTCGATACTTTATCGCCTTGACTGACTTTAATGTCTTTCACTACACCGGCTTGTGGTGCAGGCACTTCCATTGAGGCTTTATCGCCTTCAACAGTCAATAATGCTTGCTCTTCTGTGACGGTTTCGCCGACAACCACTAAAATCTCAGTCACTTCAACTTCGTCACCACCGATATCCGGCACGAAAATGTCTTGTAACGCGCTGGTTGTCACTTGAGGAGCCGCTTCAGCAGCAACCTCAACTGCAGGGGTATTAACCACTTCAGTTTCTTGTGTACCTGCATCAGCCTCAAACACCATAATGAATGAGCCAGTTTCGACTTTGTCACCCACAATGACTTTAATCTCTTTCACGACACCCGCTTGTGGAGCTGGCACTTCCATCGCAGCTTTATCGCCTTCGACAGAAATCAACGCCTGTTCTAACTCAACAGTATCACCGACATTAACCAAAATCTCAGTGACTTCAACCTCATCAGCACCAATATCCGGTACATTAATTTCGATTGTCATTCTTTTTGCCTCTTATGCGTAAAGTGGATTGCGCTTATCTGCATCAATATCAAACTTAGCGATAGCGTCGCTAACCACACTGGCTTCTATCTCACCTGTTTTCGCTAATTCAGATAAAGCCGCAACAACGACATAACCTGCATTCACTTCAAAGTGACGACGCAAATTCTCGCGGCTGTCTGAACGGCCAAATCCATCCGTACCCAATACTTTAAATGATTGAGCCGGAACAAAAGCACGCACTTGCTCAGCATAGTTTTTCATGTAATCGGTCGCCGCAATGGCTGGCGCTGAGCTCATCACTTGTGCAAGGTAAGACACTTTAGGCGTCTCTGTCGGATGCAACATGTTATAACGCTCAACATCTTGTCCTTCACGTGTAATTTCATTAAATGACGTTACTGAGAAGACATCAGAACCAACACCGTACTCTTCACTGAGAATTTGCGCCGCTTTGCGTACTTCATTCATGATAGTACCCGAGCTCATTAACTGCACTTGCTTAGTGCCTGCATAAGACTCAAGCTTATAAATCCCTTTACGAATACCTTCCTCTGCACCTTCAGGCATCGCTGGCATGGCGTAGTTTTCATTCATTACCGTTAAGTAATAAAAGACATTTTCTTGCTCACCATACATACGGCGAATACCATCTTGCATGATGACTGCCACTTCATAAGCAAATGTGGGATCATAAGAGACACAGTTAGGCACAGTGTTCGCAAGAATATGACTATGACCATCTTCATGCTGTAGACCTTCACCATTTAAGGTTGTACGGCCAGCCGTTGCCCCCAGTAAGAAGCCACGAGCCTGCTGATCGCCCGCCATCCAAGCCATATCACCTACACGTTGGAAACCAAACATAGAATAATAAATATAGAATGGGATCATAGGAAGGTCGTTAGTACTGTATGACGTTGCCGCTGCCACCCAAGATGACATTGCCCCTAACTCATTAATCCCTTCTTGTAAAACCTGACCTGAAGTGGCTTCTTTGTAGTAAGACACAACACCTCTGTCTTCAGGTGTGTATTCTTGACCATGAGGATTGTAAATACCAATTTGACGGAATAAGCCTTCCATACCAAAAGTACGCGCTTCATCAGCAATGATAGGCACTACATTTTTACCAATATTTTTATTTTTCAACAAAATATTGAGCGTTCTAACAAACGCCATCGTCGTAGAAATATCACGTTTCTGTGCTTCTAATAACGGCTTAAACTCTTCAACTTCAGGCACAATCAATGCTTGAGTGAAATTAGGCAAACGTTGTGGCGTGTAGCCATGCAATGCTTGACGGCGAGCATGTAAATATTCGAACTCTTTTGAACCTTCCTCAAGCTTCACATAAGAGAGATTATCCACATCTCCATCAGAAATTAAATGTTCTAAGCCAAGACGTGAACGCAACTGACGCACATGGCTCATGTCCATTTTCTTCACTTGGTGAGCAATGTTCTTCCCTTCAGCAGCATCACCCATGCCATAACCTTTAACGGTCTTAGCGAGGATCACGGTCGGCTTACCTTTGGTATCCTGCGCATTTTTAAATGCCGCATACAACTTAGAGGACTGATGACCACCACGCTTAAGCTCAAAAATTTGCGCATCAGTCATGTCAGCAACTAAGGCCGCCGTTTCTGGGTACTTACCAAAGAAATGCTCACGAACATAAGCACCGTCTTTCGACTTGAAGGTTTGATAGTCACCATCAAGGGTTTCGTTCATTAACTGTAACAATTTACCGGAATGGTCTTTCGCTAACAGTGAATCCCAGTTATTACCCCAGATGACTTTGACGACATTCCAACCCGCACCTTTAAACAGGCCTTCGAGTTCTTGAATAATTTTACCGTTACCCATCACAGGGCCATCGAGACGCTGTAGATTACAGTTCACTAAGAAACATAAGTTATCTAACTTTTCACGGGCAGCAAAAGAAATCGCACCACGCGACTCAGGCTCATCCATCTCGCCGTCACCTAAGAAAGCATATACGCGTTGAGCACTGGTATCTTTCATGCCGCGACCATCAAGGTACTTAAGAAAGCGAGCTTGATAAATAGCAGAAATAGGACCTAAGCCCATAGACACAGTCGGGAACTGCCAAAATTCAGGCATTAATTTAGGATGCGGATAAGATGGGATCCCTTTTCCGTCCACTTCTTGACGGAAATTATCTAACTGCTCTTCCGTTAAACGTCCTTCTACAAAAGCACGAGAATAAATACCAGGAGAAATATGCCCTTGATAATAAACTAAATCACCACCATCAACCTCATTCGGCGCACGGAAGAAGTGGTTAAAACACACTTCATAGAAAGCAGCCGATGACTGAAAAGATGCCATGTGTCCGCCCAACTCGAGATCTTTTTTCGAGGCGCGCAACACGATCATGATGGCATTCCAACGAATAATAGAGCGAATACGGTGCTCTAACGTCGTATCACCTGGATAAGCAGGTTCTTGTGATGCTGGAATGGTATTGATGTAATTGGTCGTGATGCCTGTAGGCATATCCACACCATCTAAGCGTGCTTTATCAAGTACTTGCTCTAGTAAATATTGTGCACGTTCAACACCCTCTTCACGAACAACTGACTCTAACGCCGCTAGCCATTCTTGGGTCTCAGATGGATCTAAATCTTGTAGCATATGTTCAGACATGACACTGTCCTTTCCTATATACAGGGTTATCATTGGAAAATCAGTTAAGCTTGGTTACCCAAACCCTTTGGAAACACTGCATTAAATTTGCATCACATTTCCAAGTAACTTGAATATCAACTAATTTTCGCTCTTTAAACGGCGCAAACTACGCTGCAACCGACTATCTTCTTCCCGCACAGAGAGCATGACTTCTTCAATGTAGCTCAAATGCTCATTAGAAGCCGCTCTTGCTGCATCGGGATCGCGACGAACAATGGCCGCCAATAAGGCTCGCCTATGTTCATTTGCCATCGTCGAGGCTTCTTCTCGACGACGAAGCAACGCCAAATTCTGTTCCACATTCTTATGCAGCACAGGCGTCAAACTTAAAATTAAATGCAGCATTGCCACATTATGAGACGCTTCAGCGACAGCACGATGAAATTGCACAATCGCACCGGCTTGCTCACTAATCTCATCTGCAGCCTCTACTTCCATTATAGAGCGCTTAATATTTTGCATGTCGGCATCCGTACCTCGTAATGCCGCAAAATATGCCATCATGCCTTCTGTAGCATGACGAAATTCTAGCAGATCATACTGACTTTCAGAGTCATTATGCATCAGCTCAACAATCGGGTCCGCCAAACTTTGCCAAAGCTGTTGCTTGACATAAGTGCCACCGCCTTGTCGACGTAATAACAAACCTTTCGCTTCAAGCTTTTGAATTGCTTCTCGCAATGAAGGGCGAGACACTTCAAACTGCAAGGCTAATTCTCGCTCGGGGGGTAACTTTTGCCCAGGTTGAATGCTTCCTTCCAAGATCATTTGCTCTAATTGGCTCATGATCACATCTGAAATTTTTGGCTGGTTTATTTTACTATAAGCCATCGGCCTTTCAGCTCCCATTGTAAATTGGTCTTACCAATTTAAATAAATTGAGCAAACTTTAGCAAATCAAGGTTTATATGTCCAGCCAACTAAAAGTAGATGAAATGGGACGCAATTACAGGAGAATAACTGACACAGGTCGAGAAAGGGGCCCGACCATTATACTTAATGAAGACAAAGAAACTCTACATATTTGATTATTAATACAATTAACTAAAAACACTTGATTAACCTAAAACATCAAATACTTAAAAATCACTCATACTAATAAACAAATATAAAAATGAGATCCCTAAGGAGTTCCCATTAATTGAGTAAGACTCAAAATAACGGCTCTTATTTAATCACCCCAAAGATTGTCAGCAGGGCAACGATAATAATCAGTAGAATAAAATTGCGTTTACTTAATTGCAATAGTGCCAGAGTCGCTTGAACACAAACCGATTCTTTGGACTCATGCGGTACAGTTTCTGCCGCCATCGCCACTTTAGTGACCATATCTCTTGCGGAACATTTAATATCCATCGCTGTCGATAACCACATAGAAACCCCTTGGTTAAATTTGCCGCTTAATACATAGCCAAATGCGAAAATACGACTTGGGATCCAATCGAGTACAAATAACAAGCAGTCAATCCAAGGTAAATTCAACCCATTACGTTTATTTAAATCACTGTAAAACCTAGCAGTGCCATAAAATAATGCCCCTATGGGTCCACAAACAATCAGATAAAGTGCAATAGCACCGAAGTAACGATAATTAATCCATGCAACGCTTTGCCCCACTTTTGCCCCTAATTCATACTCAGTCACAGCCTCAAGGTTCTGATTAGGTTCTAATTCTTCAGCGTGGTGAAAGCACCCCTGCACATCATCTCGGCAAGCAGACTGCATATAATCTTTAAACGCTTTTCTTTGATCTTGATGACTGAAACAAATAACAGCCACGATTAACCATAACAGTAAATTTAAACTACCCCAGAGAAAATCGCTGATCAACCAGCTGATCAAGGCTACTACTAACGCAGGAAATATCACCGCCAGTACTAACATAACTTTTGATTTTAACTGTTCATCGCCAAATAGCATTCCATGATAACGTGCCATCAGGGGGTTAAACTGCCAAAAAGCTGGCAAGATTTGAAAACGTTCAATCAAAATTGCCACTAATAATACAAATAGTGTCATAACGCTACCTATCCCATAGAAACTACGATCCAATGAGCCATTTTGCTATTATCATTTCACAAGCACATCTGACTCATTTAGCCCGTAGAGCAAGTTGATTAAAATAGATTATTAAGTTCATGACGACATTACGCCCGTCAAATAACGTTTCCAGTCAAAACTCTGCCCTGGATCGGTTTTTCGCTTTGGCGCAATATCACAATGTCCAACAATCCGTTCTTTATTCAGTTTAGAATAAACTTTCATTAATGTGTTGCTAAGCGCAATCAAAGTACAATATTGTTCATCCGTATAAGCGATATCATCCGTGCCTTCCAGCTCAATCCCTAATGCAAAATCATTACAGTTTTCCCGTCCCTCAAACATTGACACACCAGCATGCCAAGCTCTGTCATCACAAGACACATACTGAACAAGCTCACCGTCTCGACGAATGAGAAAATGTGCCGATACCTTAAGCCCTTCAAGCGCTTGAAAGCTCATATCGTCATCGCAATTAAGACAGCCCAAGAATAAGTGATCAATATAAGGTAAGCCAAAGCAACCTGCGGGTAAGCTAATATTATGCACAACCAATAAGCTCACCTCACCATAGGGTCTGGCATTAAAATGAGGAGAATTGACACGCCGAGCAACACTCACCCAACCCTGTTCAACTTGATATTGAATTGACTCCTTCACTGTCGTTAACTGAGTAGCAACTTTATTTAAGTCAGACATGAAAAAAACCATGATAATTTTAAATGACTCTATCAATATTCCTCTCATAAGACAAAGTAAAAAGGCGAATAAATCTGCCTGAACTCAAATCAATTCTATGCTACTCTAAAGCCAATATTTCGCCTTCAAATGCTTGAATACAGCAAGGACATTTCATCATGCTTGAAAATGACATTCGACTTTCAGTCAAAGCCGCACTTGACGAAGACTTAGGTCATCAAGATGCAAATCACAATCAAACGTCAGATCACCGCAGTCAAGCCGATATTACAGCGCAACTGATCCCAAGCGACAAATACGCACAAGCAAAACTCATCACTCGAGAAGAAGGCGTCTTTTGTGGTAAGGCTTGGGCAGAACAAGTTTTTAATCAACTCGGTGGTGAAGTCGCTTTGCTTTGGCATGTTGATGACGGTGATTTACTCATACCTAACCAAGTACTTTGTGAATTATCAGGCTCAGCCAGAACCATTCTAACCGGCGAAAGAACGGCCATGAATTTTATTCAAACGCTGTCGGGTGTCGCCACGCTCACCAAAACTTATGTCGATAAGCTCGCAGGAACTCATGCACAGCTGCTTGATACCCGTAAAACCCTGCCAGGACTCAGAACCGCTCAAAAGTATGCCGTAACCTGTGGCGGCGGTGTTAACCACCGGATCGGTCTGTATGATGCCTTTTTGATAAAAGAAAATCACATTATGGCCTGCGGTAACATCAAAAATGCTGTGGCGTCCGCAAGAAACTTGCACCAAGATAAAGTGGTTGAGGTTGAAGTGGAAAATATTGACGAACTGAGTCAAGCACTCGACGCTCAAGCAGACATCATCATGTTGGATAATTTCGATATCAATAGGATGTTAGAAGCCGTTGAGCTTAACAATCAATATAAAACACCTGAGGATCCACAAGGCTACCAAGGCGCAAAACTAGAAGTGTCTGGTGATGTGACTTTAGACACCATTGCAAACTTTGCTAAAACAGGCGTAGATTACATCTCCGTAGGTGCGCTCACCAAGCATGTTCGCGCATTAGATTTGTCATTACGATTACAAAATTAGCACGGCAGCTAGCACTAAAAATATAAAAACCACTTGATATTAAAGTGGTTTTTATATTTATAAGTAATATAAACTCGGCAATTTATCCATTCTTTCGACCTAGCCCGCCCAACAAATCACTATATTGAATCACCAATAGAAAAAAGATGACGATAACCTTTCCCGACTATTGGCTAACAAGTATTTAATGTTTAAGGGATCACTGACGATTCATCATAATCGCTAGGCATCATGTGGTCAGGGTCAAACTAAAAACGATAAGACGCACGCACACCAATTAAGGTATTGGCCGGAATATAATCATTCGCCGTTTGATAGGTCACCGATAACCCTAATCCCACATGATTTCTGAAGTTATACTTAATTCCCGTCCCCGCAATACCCACAATACGGGTTTGATTTTTATCGATAACCGTATTCGAATACACATACTCATCATGTACATCGGCTTGATAAAGCCCTAATCCCGCTTTAGCAAACACACTAAAATGGTTGGCGAGTGGATAGTTATAAATAAAACTGCCATCAATACCTTGAACCTGATAATGCCAGTTAGCACTGTTATTTCCTACGTCGGCACTGCCATTCATGTCGACGGTATTGTTATAGCCCACTTCAAAGGCATAGTTTCGATCAAATTGATAACCCGCAAACAAACGACCACCAAGATTATCAGAACCAAATAAATTTAAATCTGCATTATCAATACTTTGGTAAGAGGCATTAGTTTGACTATTTTTAGAATACCCCAGCTCAGTCCCAATATAAAAACCCGCATTTGAGTCACCGTGGTGAGGACCGCGCTCAAAGGGCCTATTATCACCAGATCTTGCCATACTGGGCACAGACACACACATCAGCAATAGCATGAAAAGCAGTTTAGATTTCATCACATCATTCTTCTCTTTTTAATATTTGCAGCCTAATTTAACGGCTTTTTTATTGTCCTCCTACTGGATCTAGCCAACTTAATGGTTTTAAGCCTTTATTTATTGTTTAGTTAATAACCTTTACATATTACTTTTAATAAAGCTGCCGCATAAAAGACGTAAACACTGCAAACTTTCAACAAGTATTAGGCTAAACATCACAGATAAAATACACACTCGTTTTATCCCACCTGCTGAGTCAGCAGGTACACTCTTCCCCCTAACAAGACTTAATAAGCGGTAATAAGATGTAATAAATGCCAAAAGTGGAATGCTCTTATTTTTATTTATATATATTCAATAACATAAGTAATACCTGAATTGAAAAATATGTTTTAACATCAAATTAATTGGTTTGAATACGTCATTCTATATAGAAAAATCTCAAAAACTGTTTTTTTGTACTACCTTTATACTATCTCAACAGCTTGTTCGAATGCTTAAATAGTACATCAGTCAAACATAAGCATTTATCGATTGATAGTAAGCATTGATAGATACTAAACATTGATAAAGAGTAAGCATTGATACTGGATAACTTATTCAGAACACGAACCTAATGAAGACAACTCAGTAAAAATTATGTAACTGGAGAGCGCATTATGAGTATACACGTCACGGATGACAGGAAAACCACACCTGCTCATTCTCATCGCACCATCAATCCATCGACTATTCGCCCATCAGCCATTCACCATCAGCATCAGCATCAGCATCAGCATTATGCTCCAGAGCATAAGTTAGAACATGGGTTAACACATAGGCGCACTCATTCAAAACCCCATCGCCAACAAGGCTTCACCTTAATCGAACTCATGATAGTGGTCGCCATTATCGGTATTCTCGCCGCCGTGGCCCTGCCTGCTTATCGGGATTACACCGCTTCCGCTCATGGTGCCGCTGCAATGAAAGGCGTGGCTTCCTACACCACCAAAGCAGTAACTTGTGTGCAATCAGGCATATCTTGTGCATCTTTATTAACTGAGATCAATGCTGATTCAAAGCTAACAGTGGCTCCAACGTCAGGATTCGATGAAGGTACAGGCGGCACACTAACCTTTAATGAAGGAACTTGTAGTGTCATGGCTACCATTGCTGATGACGGTACGTTAGCCTATACCTCAGTAGCAAGCAGTGAAGATGCCGCTGCCGATGATGCTCAGTGTCAAGAAGGTTCAGGCGCCGATGCACCTACAACACCAGATCCAGCATAACATGTGACCTTCTCTCTCATATAAAATCAATACTGGCTTGAATATCCTTCAAGTCAGTATTAATGAGTTAGTTATCAAATAACAGGTATGCAGCAATGCCCACTTCCGCTATAAATTCAACGCCAACCAATACAGCAACGAATATTGATAACACCTCAACGACTAGCGCTTACAATTCTTCTTTTTCCAGTCTTGCAGCTCTCTTTATTCGCCATGAATTAATTGAGCCTTCCTTACTCCTTCAAGCCCAGCAACAGGCGAAAGCACAGCAGCAAAACCTCATTCCTTATTTAGTGCACCATGAACTCATCAATGCCTATGACATCGCCCAAGTGTTACATCAAGAATACGGCACCCCTTTATATGATCTCAATGAGCTAGAGCTCGACAGCTTAGATGATTCTATTCTCAATAAAAAACTCATCGAAAAACATAATTGCTTACCTTTGTATAAAAAAAATAATCGTCTGTATTTAGCCACCTCAGATCCCACCAATATTGCCGCGTTAGAGGATTTTCAATTCAGCGCCAGTATGCATACCGAGGCCATATTAGTTGAAGAAGACAAACTCACACAAAACATCAATCGTTTATTGGACTTGGACACCGAAAGCCATTATTTAAGCCAAGTGGATGAAGAAGCCTTACTTAGCTTAGATGCCTTTGATGATAATCCCCGCGTTAACGAGCAAAACGATGATGAGCAAAATCTTGCTGACGCCCCTAAAGAAGATGCTCCCATAGTAGTTTACCTCAATAACACTTTAGCTAAAGCCATACATAAAGGCGCCTCAGATCTGCATTTTGAGCCTTACGAACATAGCTACCGTATACGGTTTCGCATTGATGGTATTTTACATCTCATTGCCGAGCCACCAGTGGCGCTTGCCGCGCGCATTGCAGCGCGCTTAAAAGTCATGGCAAAGCTTGATATTGCAGAGCGGCGCCTGCCACAAGATGGCCGTATCAAGCTCAGCCTCAACGCCTCAAAAGATCAACATAAAAAACGAACCAAAGCCCATTCTATCGATTTCAGGGTCAGCACCTTACCCACGCTTTGGGGTGAAAAAATCGTTATGCGTATTCTCGACGCCTCTTCGGCGCAGTTAGGCATTGAAAAACTCGGCTTTGACGATAAACAAAAACAATTATACCAAAATATGCTTGCCAAACCTCAAGGCATGATCTTAGTCACAGGCCCCACAGGCTCAGGAAAAACGGTCTCCCTTTATACAGGGCTTAATAGACTCAATACCGCAGAGCGTAATATCTCCACCGCCGAAGATCCCGTCGAAATCAATCTTGAAGGCGTAAATCAAGTCCATATCAACCTTAAAGCTGGGCTGACCTTTGCATCAACATTGCGTTCATTCTTGCGCCAAGATCCCGATGTCATCATGGTGGGTGAGATCCGCGATCTTGAAACCGCCGAAATCGCCATAAAAGCCGCTCAAACAGGCCATTTAGTTCTATCCACCTTGCACACTAACTCTGCAGCAGAAACCCTCACACGATTACTGAATATGGGTGTGCCGGGTTATAATATTGCCAGCTCAGTCTCACTTATAATTGCACAGCGGCTTACCAGACGGCTCTGCTCACACTGCAAACAACAAGAGGCGATCCCTGAACATGAATTACTGAGTTTAGGGTTTACCAGTACACAAATTAGGCAAAACATACAATGCTTTCAAGCCGTAGGATGCGAGCATTGTTCAGGGGGATACAAAGGGCGTGTGGGCATTTATGAAATGTTACCTATGTCTAACGCCATTGCCGATACTATTATGCAAGGAGGCAATTCACTCGATATAGTCAATCAAGCCAAAACTCAAGGCATGCAGGACTTACGCTTATCAGGATTACTCAAAGTCATAGAAGGTGTCACCAGTCTTGCTGAAATTAATCGCGTGACTCAATGGTAAACAATTAAGGACATCTCATGAGCGCAAGTAATAGTCTCAGTGCTAAACGCCAGCCAAAGCCCGCGCCCATCATTACTCTCTATGAATGGCAAGGATTCAACAAACAAGGCGACAAAGTCTCTGGTCAGTTACGCGGCAGCAGTATGGCTGAAATTCGCAGTAAATTAAAATCTCAAGGCATCAGACCTAAGCGCGTTCATCGGCAATCCAAACCGCTTTTTAAACTCCCTCCTCCTAACGTCTCAGCCATGGATATTGCCATGATGACCCGTCAAATTGCCACTATGCTAACGGCTGGCGTGCCATTAGTCACTAGCATTGAACTTATTGCAAGGGGCCATGAAAAAATAAAAATGCGTGAACTGCTTGGGCAGATCCTTGATGATATTCAATCAGGAACACCGCTTTCTGACGCACTTCGTGCTCACCGACTTTATTTTGATGATTTATTTGTCGACTTAGTGGCTGCAGGAGAACATGCAGGTGCGCTTGAAACGGTATTTGATCGCATCGCGCTTTATAAAGAAAAAGCTGAACAATTAAAATCAAAAATAAAGAAAGCCTTATTTTATCCCATCACTGTCATCATAGTGGCCATTGCCGTCACCTCAATGTTGCTCTTGTTTGTGGTACCTCAATTTGAGGAGATATTTAATGGCTTTGGTGCCGAATTACCCGCGTTTACGCAAGTCGTTATTCACATATCGAAAGGCTTACAGGCCTCTTGGCATTTTTTACTCATAGGCTTTATTATCAGTAGTATTATACTGATACGACTGCATCGTCGTTCATTACTTTTCAGAGATAAAGTCGATGCACTCATATTAAAAATACCTGTAATAGGCCAAATTCTTCATAAAGCCGCTATGGCTCGCTTTGCCAGAACACTGGCTACAACCTTTGGCGCAGGCGTACCATTAATTGATGGTTTAGAGTCGGCGGCAGGCGCATCCGGCAATGCAGTGTACCGCCATGCTGTTTTGAAAATGCGAGAACAAGTGATTTCAGGTATGCAAATGAATACGGCGATGCATACCACAGGCTTATTTCCTGATATGCTGGTTCAAATGGTCATGATTGGTGAAGAATCAGGCTCTTTAGACAACATGCTCAATAAAGTCGCTAATATTTATGAAATGCAAGTGGATGATGCCGTAGATGGTCTCGCTAGCCTGATAGAGCCAGTCATGATGGTTGTTATCGGTACCTTAGTCGGCGGCTTAATTGTTGCGATGTATTTACCGATTTTTCAGATGGGAAAAATCGTTAGCTAAGCCATTTGATTAAAAGTTTAACGTTGAATAACTAGAAATAAGAAGAAAATGACCGAATTTGTAGCGCTACTCAATCAATATCCTTGGCTTTTTATTGCGATTAGCTGTGTGTTTGCCGCCATTTTAGGCAGCTTTTTAAACGTTGTGATCCACCGTTTACCCGTGATGATGAAGAGGCAGTGGCAGCAAGAGTGCAACGAATATCTAACAGAATATCATCCCGATATTGTCAAGCAGCACTCACAAGATTTAGCACGTTCAATAGATAACTATCCACCCCGCTATAATTTAGCCGTTCCCGCATCCAGTTGCCCAAGCTGCCACACTTCCATCAAACCTTATCACAATATTCCAGTACTCAGCTGGCTAATACTCAAGGGGCGATGCGCACAATGCAAAATATCAATATCCACTCGCTACCCCCTCATTGAAGCGACGAGCGTTATACTGATTGGTACCCTCGCTTGGCATTTTGGTCCCACTAATCTGTTCATTTTTGCCAGTATTTTGACATTGAGTTTGATCGTACTGACCTTTATAGATGTTGACGAAATGTTACTTCCAGACCAAATTACCTTGCCACTCCTCTGGTTAGGTATTATTGTTAATATAAACATGGGGTTTGTTTCGTTAACAAGTTCCATTATTGGCGCGATAGCCGGTTACCTTAGTTTGTGGTTTGTCTTTTGGGGATTTAAATTACTCACTAATAAAGAAGGTATGGGGTACGGTGACTTTAAACTCTTAGCCGTACTGGGTGCTTGGATTGGCTGGCAAATGCTCCCCATTATTCTCATATTATCCTCAGTCATTGGTGCAACTGTCGGTATTATGATGATATTAACAAAACAAAAAAAATATCATCAAGCTATTCCTTTCGGACCTTACCTTGCTATTGCAGGCTGGGTAGCCATGATCTGGGGTGAACCAATACTCAATGGATACTTGTCCTATTTATCACTATAAGAATAATAATTATGTCAAAATTTATAGTAGGCTTAACAGGTGGGATCGGAAGTGGAAAAACAACCGTTGCAAACCTTTTTGAAGAACTTGGGATCTGCCTTATTGATGCTGATCTGGTAGCAAGGCAAGTTGTCGATAAAGGCTCTGAAGGATTAGCACAAATTTGTGCACATTTTGGCAATGATATTTTATTAGAAACAGGTTACCTCAATAGAAGTCAATTAAGAGAAATCATTTTTAATAATCCATTAGAGCGCCAATGGCTAGATGCTTTATTGCACCCAATGATCCGCAGCGAAATGCAACTTCGAATGACGCAAGCTCATTCACTGTATTGCATAATGATTGCACCATTACTGTTTGAAAATGGTTTAGATAAGAAAGTTAACCGTACTTTAGTTGTTGATTTGCCTCCTGAACAACAAAAGAAGCGCACTCAGCTTAGAGATAATGTAAGTGAAACACAAATAGACAATATCATCGCTAGCCAAATGAGTCGAAATGAGAAGCTATCTAAAGCGCATGATGTTATCAATAACCAAGGACCTCAATCTGCACTCAAGGAACAAGTGGCACAATTGCATAACCGATATTTGAAGTTAGCAAACAGTGCAGAGCATACATCATGAATACACTAATTTTTGAACACCCATTAAATGAAAAAATCCGCGGCTATTTGCGCCTGGAATATCTCGATCAACAACTTCAGCAAAATTTAGAGGAAGATCATCAGGCTCGCTGCTTCGATCCCTTGTTCTCTTTATGTGAACTCACAGAGCGTTGTGATTATAGTGGCGAAGTCTTAAAAGATCTTGATAGACAATTAGCACAATGGTCAATAGAAAGCGTACCGGTTATGGATACTATCCCCGATCCCATTGCGACACTAAAAGAAAGCCGTAATAAACTTAAACTCGCACAACGGCCAGGCCTCAATATTAAACATGATCGCTTTCTCAGCACACTCAGGCAAAGATATAATATGCCCGGTGCTTGCTGTAATTTCGATCTTCCTCAATTACACTTTTGGCTTGAAAAACCATGGGAACAAAGACAACTTGAATACCTAAGTTGGAAAGCGCAATTCTCCGATCTATTAACACCGATCAAGTTACTTTTAGCCATCACAAGACAATCCAGTCAATATAAAGAATGTTCAGCTCATGATGGATTTTTTCAAGCCCACAGTGAACACCCGCTTTCATTAGTTCGCATAAAATTGAGCCAAAAAAATCAATGTTATCCAACGATTAGTGGACATAAAAATCGCTATGCGATTCATTTTATGCAATTTGATAGTCAGAAACATGCAAATGAAAATATCCCTTTTCAATTAGCAACTTGCTAATTAATGACAAGGGTTTATTTCTCCATAAAAGCAACTCACCAGTGACAATGAATAGTTGAAAGGTCTTTTTCACCTATTCACTTATTTTAGGTATAATACTGTTCAAGATCTTTTAGCGATTATTGAGTTTAACTAAATATGCCACTTACCGTTACCTGCCCAACATGCCAAGATACTGTCAATTGGGATGATAGCTCGCCCTTTAAACCTTTTTGTAGTGAACGCTGTAAACTCATTGATTTGGGTGATTGGGCTTCAGAGAAGCATGCCATTCCAGTAAAGCCTGACTTTGATCCCGAAACATTAGATGGCCTTGGTTACGATGAAGCAGACTTTTTTAAACAGGACTAAAACCACATTATATGAATAACAGAATACATGTTGCTGTTGGTGTCATTGTGAATGAAGCACAACAGATCTTAATCGCTAAACGTCATGCACATTTACATCAAGGTGGAAAATGGGAGTTTCCAGGAGGAAAAGTCGAACAAGGTGAAACGGTGACTCAAGCCTTGAGTCGAGAATTAAAAGAAGAAATCGGCATTGATGTTAAAGAAACGCAACCCTTGATGGAGATTAGTCATAATTACCCTGACAAACACGTTAAACTTGATATTCATTGGGTAAAAGACTTTGAAGGTATTGCCACGGGATTAGAAGCACAAGAAATTATCTGGATCGATAAAAATGAACTGCTGAGCTACAACTTTCCAGTAGCCAATAAGCCTATTATCGATAAGATCCTCAATATCTCTTCAATGCCAGCATAAATACTCTTTTTTCAGCTAAATGAAAACTAGCCAGTAATTAACTGGCTAGAAAGCAACATACCTTAACGCAGCGAACCAATACTCATTTAATCGAGTCTAGTTTGAGTGCCTGTCGCCACATCATAAATTGCATAAAATGAACTGTTATCTTGATATAAGTGCCCCATTTTTTCTTGTTCTAAATCGTGAGCGCTAAATTTACACATATAAATATCTTTCTTATATTTCTTAGCGACCTGCACTTTTATATCACTATAATAGCCATTGTAATCATAAAACCTTGCCAACTCTAAACATGCTTGATCAGCAGCAGACCATTCATCTTGCGCTGCTGATAATGTCGTTAGCGGTAATAGTGATATTGCAGCAATAATTAATTTTTTCATAAATTTAACGTTAAATACTCTTTTTTTAAAACAACTCTTCATCTAGATTGCTCGACAAAGGATCCCATTAAACATAAATTTCATACCACTATAATAAATGACAGGTAACTTCTAATATTCTGAAAAAATGCAAACTTATCATTTTAATTCATATACTTTGGTACTATATTTATGAAATATTAAGTATTAAAAAGCAAATGAAGCACATAAAAAATCAGTCAAGGATTCCAACTGGCTTATACCAATCTCGTAAACAATGACGTCTGTCATGGGTCATTACCAAAGAGCAGATACAGCAAAGAGTGGCGCCTGTCATGACCAGCTGCGCCTAATACCAATCTAAGTAAAAATATGATCTAATTGTATTTATCATATTTTCCTTATGGTTTGTTATGGATAATCTTAAAAATATCAACTTTAATACCAATCTGCACTCAAATATGATCTAATATAGTACGATTTCATTTCGCTTTAAAACATGTCAAATTATTCTGCTG
>NZ_CANLKR010000031.1 GCF_947491715.1 uncultured Shewanella sp.
CAGGAGCAATTAATGACCTTGCCTAAACGCGTTTTAATTCCAGCTGAATCCTGCATCTTCAAGTGGTTTGGGTATAGGCATCGTAAAATGGAAAATAAAAAGGCGCTTAACAATAAGCGCCTAATGGTATGATTGTCTGTGCATAAATGAAGGTAATGAGATTATAAGAAGCTTATGCTCCAAGAATTAATATGGCCAGAGTCCTTTCTATATTTATCAACAATTTTCAACTTCCAAGTCCCTTGAGAACTAACATTCGACATATCAAGATTATAGGTCTTAACTAGGCTGTTATTACTGCCTCCCCAATTTTTATGTAATGTAGTCACTTCACCCGTTGGGCTATATAGATCAATTTTAAGATCGCCCACAAAACTGTGAGTGATGTCGACATTGATACTAATATTGCTCGCATTGCCTGAATGAGTGACTGTAATTGGTAGTGTTACTCCATTATCATCATTATCTGGAATGTTAGTTTGGGTTGTGTAGCTATATATAATCGAATCTTCAACGGGGTCGATAGGGTCGATAGGGTCGATAGGGTCGATAGGGTCAACAGGGTCAACAGGGTCAACAGGGTCAACAGGGTCAACAGGGTCAACAGGGTCAACAGGGTCGATAGGGTCGACAGGGTCAACAGGGTCAATAGGGTCAACAGGGTCTGAACCTTCACAAGAATCCGTTAAATAAATACTGGCAGCGCTGGCATTCACTAAGCCATAACCGGTTCGGTCATCTCGCCCAGCAACATCAATATCGTCAGCTGTGGCGGTTAACGCGGCGCGGACTTCTGTTGCTGTACATTCTGGATGATGGCTCCACACTAAAGTGGCGACACCCGCGACATGGGGTGAGGCCATAGAAGTGCCATCGTAGAAAGCATAGTCGCCATCATCAAATGTGCTTAAGGTAGTACTGGAACCTAATTTCTCTTTAAGTAAAAGCCCTGTTGCTCTGTCTACGTTAGCTGCAATCAAGTTGATGCTACCATTTGCATCGACAAAACTGCTATTTTTAAGCCCTGGAAGTTGTTCTCCATTGAAAACAATGGCCCCTTTTGCACCATAATATTGGCAAGCACTAATCCCCCAAGTGACTCCATTTTCTTTTTGATCGATCAAACAAATGCTGTTTGTGACATTACCTGTACAGCTGGTTTGATTTAAATTGTTCATACTGCAATCAAGTATTACTAAATCGCCTGTGACACTGCCTAATATATTAGCCGATAGGGTTTCTTTTTTACCGTTAATGACTCTGCCTGTGTAAAGGTAACGAGTGGCTGGGAATATTTGATGCTCAATATACGATTTCCCGTCAACAATAATGTCGGCTAGATACCCTTCGCCTTGAGTGACCGTCGATAAAACAGCTACTCCCGGTGCCGATATTTCAACTTGAGGTGTATATTGTGAAAAAGCAGCGTGATTACCGTCATTGTCGACAGCGGCAACAGCCATGACACTGTCATATGAAGCGGGGTAGCTCAGTGCATTATTACCATCATTTCCTGCGGCAGCAATAAGCAAAACATCATTATTATAGTGTGTTTGCAGGGCGGTTTCTTCTAAAGAACTACGACTTGGGCCACCTAAACTCATGTTAATAACGTTAGCCCCATTTTCAGCGCATTTATCAATAGCACTTGCGACGCCAGAGGCATAACCCCAACCATCGCTATTAAACACTTTAACAATATGAACATTGACATTTTGGTTTGGCATGACACCTATAACGCCTTGACCATTACTGATCGCTGCGATAGTGCCAGCAACATGAGTGCCATGGGCATTATTGACACCCGGTACAGACCAATCACCTGTGCCTGTCACATTGGTGCCGCTAACATTATTACCGTTTAAATCTGGATGGCTAATATCATAACCTGAGTCGATAATACAAACCGTGCGGTTACTGGTTTGGCTATCATCGAGTAGGTCATTATTATCAGACAGTAGTCCTATGTGATCGAGTCCCCATGGACTGGCTTCATTGAAGGTAAAGTTACTATTAAATAATCTTCTAGGTACATCTTCTTCAACATATTCAACGTCCGCTCTAAGTTTTAGGGCATCGACTTCTGTCTGTGAAAGCGCACTAGTATAACTATTACTTCGGCCAATTCTGCGCACATCGGCGCGCTCGGTATCAAAACTTACCGCTTGCTGTAAAATCGCTTCTTGAGTAAACACTTCATGACTCATAGGCTCATAGTTCAGTGAATGAGAACTTGAACTCGCTGCGGTGTTTAAGTGAGTCGAAGAGCGACGCATGTTATTGGATGGGTTTTTAAATTTAACAATATAGCGCTTAGGTAATGGGTTCATCGAATCCGATGTTGGAGATGCTTGAGCGGGCGCTAAAATGCTTGTTTGCTCTATTGCATTGGCATTTACTTGATTTGATATAGCTAAAGACAAAAGTGATAACTTAATGGCTATCAGGGGCATTTTTTTTATTATCATAACGAGTCCATGTTGTGGGATCCTTTTGGATCGCCTTATTATTTTTATGTTAAGTATTTTTGTATTGCTTCATTAATCTATTTTTGTGACGTGCGCCACTGCTTATTTTTCACCCTTTTTAAAGTATTGTTAACCATATGACTGGCAAAATAAAAAGCGACCAAAATAAGAATAAATAAACTCTGTAATTGCTAATGGGGGAAGTAAGGAAGGGGAAAGAAAAGTAAGAGTAATTGTTAATGGAGGAATAAAGCAGGGAAGGGGAATGGTATATAAAAAAAGAGTACATTAAAAAAGGGTACAGTACTTTCGTTACTATACCCTGATTGATTAATATCGTGAGTGATGACTCAACGGTTAAGCATTCGAGTCATCAGCTGGATATTAGCCTAAAAGACCCATAACCAAACCAGTGTTTTGGTTAGCTGAAGATAATATGTTAGTCCCAGCTTGAACAAGAAGTTGGTTCTTCGTCATGTTACCAGTTTCAACCGCAAAATCAGTATCCATGATACGACCCGCAGCCGCTTTGGTGTTTTCAGTTACATTGGCAAGGTTTGATGCTGTGTGGCCTAAACGGTTAATGTTAGCACCTAAAGTTGAACGTGCTTCACCAACAACATCAATCAGTGCATCAACTGCATTCATTGCACCACCCGCACCAGCCCCTTGAGTAACAATGGTATCACCAGTATAGTCTGCATCTACACTTGCATCAGTTAGGCGTAGGGCAGTTAAATCTACGGTTGCTGTTGCACCATTAGCATCGCTTGCTGTGATCGCGGCTAAGTTTGTCTGAGCAACGGTAACATCTAAAGTTTCAGAACTTGAAGCACCAATTTGGAAGGTTGTAGTGTTAGCTAGTGCATCAAATAAGTTATTGCCAGCATAGGTAGTTTCTTCAAGAATACGTGTCATTTCAGCTGTTAACTGCTGAAATTCAGCATCTAAAGCTGCTAAGTCTTTACCTGAGTTCACACCGTTATTAGCTTGCGTAGCCAATTCTTTTTGACGGTTAGCAATAGTCGTAATTTCTTCTAATGCACCATCAGCTGTTTGCAACATAGAAGTCGCATCCGACACGTTACGGCTAGCCGTTTCCATGCCTGTCACGTTAGCATTTAAACGAGTAGCAATTTGTAATCCTGCTGCATCATCAGCCGCGCTATTAATGCGTAGACCCGTTGATAAACGCTCCATTGCATTGGATAGTAGGTCATTGGTTTTGTTTACAGAATTTTGTGCGATTAGTGAAGCATTGTTAGTTTGTACTGATAACATCTCTCTATCTCCGAAAATGTATTCATGATTGGTGTCAGCAAAATTAAAACGACGCCAAATTTCGGAACTGAAAGGATTTATAAAAAAGGGCAGGGTTTTAGTGGGTTTATTTTTTATTTTCTTTAAAATCAATTCTTTAGGGTTAATGATTCTTGGTTGTGAAATATGAGTAATTGTTTTTATATTATTTATTGTTGATTTAATTTGTTTTTTTTGTATTTGTTTTTTGTTTTAATTTGGTTTTTTATTTCACATGGGTTGTGTTTTTAAGTTGATAATACTGCTGATTTATAACGCGTTCTTATGGTGTTAATTTAAACAGCTGTGATGTTAATTTAAACCGTTAGATAAGAATGAAATAAGAAAGAGCTTCAACAAAGTTAAAGTTAAGGCTCTTTCGAACGTACAAAATATTAAGTACAAACCTATCTAATACTATTGAGTTTAGCTCAGCAGCCCTAATACTAAGCCAGTGTTTTGGTTAGCCGAAGATAGGATATTTGTCCCCGCTTGCACTAATAATTGATTCTTCGTCATGTTTGCCGATTCAATGGCAAAATCTGCATCCATAATACGACTAGATGCTTCTTGTGTATGTTGAGTGACATTAGCTAGGTTTGATGCTGTATGCCCTAAGCGGTTGATGTTTGCACCTAATGAAGAGCGAGTTTCCCCTATCAAATTAAGTAATCCATCAATAGCGTCCATTGCTCCTGCCGCACCAGAGCCGTCTTGACCTGCATAAAAGTCAATTGCCTCACTGGTGTCCGTTAAACTCATGCTAGTGAGTTCTACACGGCCACCATTACCTTGAGCATCAGTCATGCCAAATTTTTCTACATCAATGAAATCAACTTGAGCACTTAAGGTTTCTGAGCTAGACGCACCAATTTGAAAGTTAACGCCAGCATCTAATACATCAAATAATGCATTTCCGGCAAAAGTCGTTTCTGTCATTATTCGTTCAATTTCAGTGGTAAGCTCTTGAAATTCTTTATCCAGAGACTTGAGATCTTCTGCTGAATTGACACCGTTAGCGGCTTGAATAGCTAGCGATTTTTGTCTGTTGGCAATGTTTGTGATTTCGCTTAGCGCACCATCAGCCGTTTGTAGCATAGAAGTTGCATCTGATACGTTACGACTAGCGGTTTGCATGCCTATCACATTGGCATTTAAACGAGTGGCAATTTGTAAACCCGCAGCATCATCGGCAGCGCTGTTAATTTTCAGCCCCGTCGATAATCGTTCCATGGCGCTAGCAAGTAAGCTATTGTTGCTGTTGACTGAATATTGCCCTATTAATGAGGCATTATTCGTGTGTACTGATAACATAATATATCCCTTAAAATATGTTGATCATTGTGATGTTAAATGAAACGTTTGATGAGCTCCCCTCTATCGCATTCATTTTTATGTTAGTGATGACTTTGCAATGCATATGTGGATATAGAAAAATTAGGGAAAAGGTATAAATGCTCTAACTCATTCATGAATCGGGTTAGAATCCAATGTGGCTCTAACTTGAAATCGTTAATTATAATCATCAACAAATCGTTCGAATGAAGATAAAAGCGGTCCACTTGATTGTTAATCTGCATTATTTATAAGGTCATTATAAAGTCATAAAGAAGGCTAAGATTAAAACGAAGAAGGAGAGTGGAAAATAGCCTAGTAAGTTAACTAAATTAACCGAAAAATGAAACGCAATACCATTCTTATCTTAAGCATATAAGAAACATATAAGCTGACACCAATCAAATTATACATTTCAAACCCACTATCGCGGAGCAAATATTAAGTTTCATTCCTGACAAGGCTATATTGACAGGGCTAAACGAAAAAAGTTAACTCACTAGGACGCTGACTTTATTCTTATTTATTCACAAGTCGATTATCGATAAATGTCCTACCCATGAATAAATAAAGCGCCCCTCGTGATAGTATTTTACTATACTAAGAAAGCGCTTTGCTTGTCTTTATATTAAGGAATTAACCTAAAAGACCTAAAACCAAACCAGTGTTTTGGTTAGCTGAAGATAGGATGTTAGTCCCAGCTTGAACAAGCAGTTGGTTCTTAGTCATGTTAGCAGACTCAACTGCGAAATCAGTATCCATGATACGACCAGAAGCTGCCATAGTGTTTTCAGTCACGTTAGCCAAGTTAGCTGCTGTGTGACCTAAACGGTTGATGTTAGCGCCAAGCTTTGAGCGTTCAGTTGAAACGGCTTGAAGAAACCCATCTACTGCATCCATAGCTGCAAGTGCGTCAGTTTTATCAGTGTCAGTGCCGTTAGCAACTTGATTCGTTAGCTCAGCTAATGTACCTAAAGCTACATCTAATCTTTCGTCTGAACCAGAACCTATTTGGAAACTAGTACCAGTACCTGTTAATACACCGTCGGTGGCCTCAAATAATTTATTACCAGAAAATTCAGTTTTTTCAATAATACGTTTAACTTCTGCATTAAGTTGCTGGAATTCTGCATCTAAAGAATCCATATCTTCTTTTGAGTTCACGCCGTTCGCCGCCTGTGTCGCTAGCTCTTTTTGACGGTTAGCGATGGTTGTTAGTTCTTCTAGCGCGCCATCAGCAGTTTGTAACATAGACATGGCATCAGACACGTTACGGCTAGCAGTTTGCATGCCCACAACGTTTGCGTTTAAACGAGTGGCGATTTGTAGACCCGCAGCATCGTCAGCTGCACTGTTAATACGAAGACCGGTAGATAAACGCTCCATAGCGTTTGAAAGCAGGTCATTGGTTTTGTTGACTGAGTTTTGAGCGATCAGTGAAGCATTATTAGTATGTACAGATAACATGTTCAAATCCTTATTAAAGCGTCTTTAAAAAAATTAAAAAGTCTATTTTGTTTGTCACATTCAATAAAACGACGCTCAAACAACAAACTGAACATTTGTGTGAAAAAAAATGATCTAATGTTCGGTTTTGTTATAAAAAGATCACAGTTTTTTGTAGTTTGAATTTGTTTTTTGTTTTTGATTTAATTGGTTATTATCCACTTTGTTTTAATTTACCCCAAAAGATTAATTTTTTGTAACCCCGGCTCCCCCTCCCACTATCAAGACACCCATAATTAATCATTAATTAGTCTAATTCACATCAATTTTAGTGGTTCCCTCCTTGTAATTCATTGATGTTTGACCAAGGTCTTAATGCTTCTGTTCGTTTTAGAGTGTTTATTGCTCGTATTTATGTCAGTGTCACTATTCAGATGTCACTTTCAAGACATCCAGCACTATCAAGACATCCAGCACTATCAAGACATCCAGCACTACTATCAAAGCACCACTATCCACTATTAACGCTATCAAGAGAACGCTATCAAGACATCCAGCACTATTATCAAAGCACCACTATCCATTATTAATATCCATTATCAAGACACCCAAAATTAGCGCTGAATTAAGGGTATGAATGATATTCTAAAAAGGGATTTTGTTGGCTTGATGAACTTCTTGTGATGAGCTATCGAGGGTCGAAAGGCCGAAATCTAGTCTTGAAGGCTTAAATTCATCGGTTAGACGCTTTTATGTGTTTTTGAATCATTAGATATTTGATTCATTGAAATTGATTCAATGAAGGAGGATAAGTGATCATTTGTTATATTTTAAGGATATTACAGTTTAAGGTTCCAGCCATTGGTGGCAATTGGCGGCTCCTTGTCTTCTTTTTTTGTCTAAGTGTTCACAGTAAAGGCTGAGTTCTTGTAATGTTCCGACAGGGCCTTTAAATAATCGAGTAAAGTCAGAAGTGAGTTTGATCCAGTTTTGGATGGGAATATTGAGTTTTTCCAGAAGTGTTTTTGTTGGAATATAGAGAGATGCCTGTTTTTTTCCCTGAATAATTAGACTGGTGTCATTGAGTAGTTCGCAATAATCTTGAAAATGGAAGGTTAACCCTTTAGGTGAATTTTGGCTTCTATTACCGATGAAAGGAAGTAAATACTGAGGTTGTTTGTTAGCAGTTGTGGATTTGATTCTCTTTTGAATGCTAGTAAAATCTGCGTTTTCTAGAGTATTCGCTGTTTTTGCACGAATAGGATTGAGATCCACATAAGCCATACAAGCAATAATGGCGGCTTCGTCAAGTAATGCCTGAGATTTGAATCTTCCTTCCCAAAATCGTCCACTGCATTTATCTTCTTTATTCGCCATTCTCGCTATGGGCTCATTGAGTGTACGCATGAACCAGCTAATATCACTCAGTCTGCTTCGGTAAGTTGCTATTGTGTGTGCTAAAGTATCAATTTCATGGCTCTCAAGCTGTAGGCCCTTACTGAACTTTTGAGTGATGTTTGTCCCTTTGAATAGTTTGTGCCAGCGCTCAACAATTTCTTTATTACTCCAATTATTGGCTTGATAAATATCAATGCTTAAGACTAAATGTACATGATTAGACATAATGGCATATGAGCAAATATCGATAGAAAATATTTGTGCTAATTGCAGTAAGCGTTCTTCTACCCACTCTCGCCTATGTTCATAAGATTGCCCTGTATAATGGTCGACGCCACATAAAAATGCTTTACGTACACATCGTGAAATACAGTGATAAAAAGATGTATCTTCTAGACTAATAATGGATTTTCTTGGGGTAGGCATGAATACGACCTTAGCTGTTTAGCATCAACTATATTAAGCCTAGTCCAAAATACTTGATGTTTTAAGGTCAATATGAATTTCGAATTAAAATGGGTGTCTTGATTAAACTTCTTGATTAAACTGATTTGGGGCGGAATGATCTTCAAATAGGCTGTCAATGACGTTGAAGGGGAGTGGATAATAAGTTTTTATAGTAATCAATATTTTGAGGTATAAAGCCAATACAGAATGCATTGGCTTTATACTGGGGAGCGCGTAATGTGGATTGTAAATTAATGGTTTCTGTCTATTAATAATCCTTGAGTCATTAGCTGGCTATTGTGCCCAAAGGTAATACTTGCATTGGGCTCAATAATGAAAATTGCGTTAGGGGAAATAGACAGAGTCATGTCGTCACTAATGTGTAAATGGCTGCCTGAAGTTAGGGTAACCACTTGATAGCGCTTGATTTGAGTATCACCTGCAATGATAAAATTACCATCGAGTTCATATTCCGTTTCAAGGTTGTAGCCTGGGTCAATTTCAAATGGATCGGAAATTTTCAAGTCATCTGGTAATTCAACAACTAAGCTATTCCTAGCGATATCATTTAAAATTGGTGAGTTACGATATTGGCTATAATTGACACGTAAGCCATCAATCTCATTAGTTGCATGTTGAAAGTCTATGATTTTATCAGATATCTCAGAGATTAAATGACTTCCCCACCAGTTAAATTTGGCATTTATGATGATTGATGATAAAGGAATTGAAGCCTCAAAAGAATGCTGACTTTCTTCTGCATACGCATGGAAAGGGTAGACCTGACTAAATAAGTGGATGTTATTATCAATGAAGTCATTATATTCAATTAATGTTTCGACATTTTGAGTTTCTGGTACGACATCAATGCGTATGGCTTGCTCATTTTCAATGAAACGAGTACGGGTGATTTTTATTTTTGTTGGCTCATTGATAAGATTTAAAGAGGTGTTTGAGTTAATTCTTTCTGGATAGGTAATTGCTGGTACTAGATTGGCGTAAATGCCTTGTTGTGCATGTTGAACTTGTGAGTATCTAAGGTTTATTTCTGCTCCTTGAGAGACTTGGATCCCTTGCCACTCTTGGTTGATTAAGTGCGATGCAGCGCTAAAATTAACTCTGTTATGGGAGGCTCCGTTGGCATATAAGCTACCATTTAGATTTATTTTAGCGCCTTCTTCTGCAATAACTTGAACGCCTTCAAACAATTGCCAGTGACCATCTACATTGATTTGACTATTTTGACGTAAGTAAATGACGGCGCCTGGTTCCGCAATAAACCTTGCTGTTTCAGTAATGGTGAGCATGCTATTTTCACTGACAGTGAGCAAACTGTTTGCCGTAAGTGTTGCTAATTGGTATGGCTTGAATTGGGTATTTCCCGCAATTAAAAAATTACCATCCAATTGATAATGACTTTCTCGATTGAATCCTGGATCTATGGTGATAGGGTCGTCTAATTTCCATTTTTGAGGTAATGCCAACATGAATGCATTGGTTAAAATGTCATTGTAGTAGATCGATTGCCTGTAATGACTGTAGTCGACCCTTAATGCATGGTTGTTTCGGCTCTCTTCGCTTGAAATGCTTTGGGTATCTCGAATACTTTGTTTTATTTGACTGGTATCGGTTGTAGACCACCAATTAAAGCGAGCATCAACAATGGATGGACTTAGTTCTGTACCATGAGTATGTGCTTGGCTAGATGTATAAAGGTGGTATTCATTATCACTAAATTGATTGTATTGAATGTTGGAATCTAATTGGCCAAATGTATGTAACTCACTAATGTTGATAGCTGTTTGGTTATGACTGAAAGTACTATAGCGGACATTAAGTTGGCTGGTAGGCGTACTATTTATCGTGTTTGCTGTTTCAGTGTTAACATGGGTGTCTAAATAATTATTATGGGTGTCTAAATAATTATTATGGGTGTCCGAATTAGCGGGGAACAAAATAGTGGTGCCGATTTGGGCGCGGATGGCATTGACTGCGTGGCTTATTTGAGTGTATTGCAAGTTCACTGTAGAGCCATTGTAAGTCGTTATGCCTTGCCAGTCGGTATTTGTTGGTGATAGCTGCACTGATTGCAATCTATTCATGTTGTAAGCATTGCCAAACGAGTTTAATTCACCATAAACCGCAATTTCAGCATTTTCACCAATATCAATATTAACCCCTTCTTCCAAAATTAATGCGGCATTTGGATCAATTGTGATTTTCGCATCGGCGCTTAAATAAACATGGGTGTCTTGGGTAACGATGATCCTGTCACCGGCATCAATCTGAACATCTTGCTGTATAACCCATTGCTCTGAAGCGTAATAATCTGTAGCTAACGCTGAGGGTGATAAGATTAATGCTGTTATGCTTAAAGAGGTGAATGTCATCAAACTTGTGAAACGTGAAATAGAACCAATATAAGTACGCACAGTCATTTCCTTTTAAATTTGTTGAGTACTTGGATAGCAATGAACGGGTGATCTTTATATCAATGCTATCGTTCTTGTCTTTCAATTGGCGCTACCTTACCCCTGAAGGAGTGGCAAATAAACCCTCCCTCATCACAAATTAAACATTTTATTAACAAATTGTGATGAAGATCGAATAAATACTCGTCTTACGAGTTATCTAGAGGTTTGACCACTGTGTATGTGATATTTTGTAGATAATAAAATGTCAATTTAATTAAATGGCAGTCGATTAAACTTAATGGATTATTCTGTTATAGAGGTGAAAGTATAGAGATGCTTTTTAGAGGCTAGAGCCATTTAGATTGTTCTTCGCGTGGATAAAGGAGTGTTGATGTGTGGTGGAGCATGCTGATGCCAATCACCCAACATGTAGATGGGTGACTTCAATTTATTATCGAATTTATACTAGCCTAACAATGACGACACTTGATTGCGATTAACGTTGGCTTGTGCCATGAGTGATCGTACATGGGCACTGAAAGGGCTAGGCTGCATGAGGGTATTAAGGCGCTGTAAAGTCGTCTGCACATCAAAATCGGGCTGTTGAGCCGTGTTGACCTGTTTAAGTTGTAAACGGATTTTTTGTTGTACTTCGCCTAATTCTTGCAATTGTTTTTCAATCTTACTCAAGGATTTACTGATCTTGGCCAGGCTTTGCTTCAGTTCACTCTGGCTATTAAATTGCCATTCTCTTGGATCTTGCCAGTTAAGCTCTTCGATGACTTTAATTAATCTGGGCTCTCCAGCTGGTAGGCGTTGACCTTGTCCCGTCATAAAGATGCCATCTTTTATTAGTTGCCACTGTTGCTCGTGAGTATTAAACAAACTAGGCAATGTCTGCGTGCCCATTGCTTGATGAGTTGGTGCGTGTTGAGCTTGCAGTTGGATCCCCAGAGGTTGAAGACTTGCCGCTAGATGGCTCGATAAACGAGCTTGAGAGTAATTCGCCGGTAAGGTGATATTTATTGTAGTACCGCCGAGCTGTAAGCTAATGCGCTCGTCTCTGCTTTTAGGTTGTGTTAGCTCCACAGATTTCAATCTAAATTGGCGTGGACTTGCTGGTCGGCTAGGGGAGATCACATTAAGCTGATGATCAATTAGGGCTTTACCTTGGTATTGGGGAGTGAGATTCACTAATCTTTGCTGTAATCGTAAACAGGTTTGATCGGGCTCTGCGTGTATGGCTGAGGTATTTTTTAGCGATACATTGACTTGTTTTTTCAGTTTTTTAAGCAACTGAACCACTTGTTTTAAGCTATGTTCAGTGACTTGTGCTGCTGAAATCTTATGTTGCCCTTGGGTGACTTTTGCCCAGCGAACATAAGATTCCAGTCTGTGGGTCGGAATGGAGGACACTTTGGCCTGAACGTTTGGCAGAGATTGTGGCAGTTCACTGATCGGTGCACTAACAGTTTGACTGCGATGTTGAACATTTAGGCTGTCTGTAACTCCATTAAGCATAATTTTTTATCTCTATGTTTGGCTAAATAGCGAAAGTTTACTGATCTCAATAAAAGTGTATTGTGTGGCTTGAAGTGCCGTCATTAGTTTTGTTGATTCTGAAATAGAAGCAGCATAATCTAAATCTTTGATTTCACCTATGACTCCTTTACTAAAAATATTCATTTCTTCGTGAGAGGTTTTGGTTAAACTTAGGCTATTTTGCTTACCACCTAAATCTGTAATCGTTGCACTAATGCTGTTTAGGGTATCATCCAATGTGGCAAGCATATCTTCAGCGGCGGTATCGAACCCAGCATCTCCCGGTGATAATGTGGGATCGTTTAACACTTCCATGTAAGCCTGAGCCTGATTGAAAATATCATTACTGCCATTACTGAAAATGAAGGCTTCTGCAGTAACATTGGCTTCCATCCAGGTATTATTGGCTACTTGTACTTCCCGTTGGTTACTATCGCCTTGGTAGCTGTACACCCCACCAGTGTTCAGCAGGGGCTGAGTGTTGGTTAAATTACCAGAAAATAGGTAATTACCACTTTCATCGGTTGCATTGACTAATGACACCATGCTCTTCATGAGTTCTTTCATTTCGTCGCCGTAGGCGGCTCTATCTTCTGGTGACAAGCTGCCATTGTTAGAGGCAACGGCAATTTCACGTAAACGCCCTTGTAAATCTATCATGCTGGATAAATGGGTTTCAGAGCGATCAAGGCCAGTACTGAGCGAGTCAATATTTTTGATGTATTGTGACGTTGCAGCGACATCGCGCTCAGTGCCTATGACTTGTACGGCACCGATAGGATCGTCAGAGGGCTTAAGCAGCTTAGTGTACGTTGCTTGCATTTCATTATGTCGAGCCATTTCAGCCGTTGATTTTTGTAGGCTATACAGATTACTGCTGTACATGTTTTGCATACTAACGCGCATAATTTATTTCCTTAAATGCTGCTTAAAAGAGTTTGAAACAACTGATCGGCCGTAGAGATAATTTTGGCATTAGCTTGATATTGTTGTTGGTATTGGATGAGATTCACTCGCTCTTCATCTAAATTGACGCCGCTAGTGCTCGACCATTGAGCTTGTGCATTCATTTGTAATTGTTTACTGGTTTCAGCATTTAATCCGGCTTGACGTGCGCTTGAACCTAGTTGACCGATTTTGGCTGCAAAGGCATCGCCCATAGTGGTAGTGGCATTGATAGAGCCAAAGGTAAAGCTAGTATTAACTATATTGACAAGATCTTTAAGGTTGCTGTTATCCCCTGGGGTACTATCTTTACCAAAAGCCAGCATGTCAGAGGTAAAGCCAGATGTCAGGGTTAAGGTACCTGCTGGGTTGCCAGGATCATAGCTAAACAAATCGACTGTTGGAGTGGCACCATTAAGATCGGTACCATTTTTGAGTACGGTATTAAATTCATCCGCTAAGTTTTTAGCCATTTCGTTGGTAAAAGTGATGGAGTCTGCGAGATCGTTATCGCGATAGTCCAGTAACGCCCCTAAACTGCCACCAGTGCTTTCATCCACAGGAAAGCTTGACTGACCAAACTCAATACTCACTTGATTCAGTGTTGGATTACTATTGAGTGGTGATGTCACTAAAGTTGAGGTGATAGTGCCAGCAAGTAATGGCTGGCCTTGAGCCAATGAGATATTCACCATGCCATTGCTTTCTTCTGTGACGCGAATGTCGATAATTTTGGCAAGATCATCAATGGCAACATCACGGCTATCTAATAATGAAGCAGACGGATTGCCGTTATTGGCCGATGCTTGGATCTCTGTGTTTAAACGGGCAATAGTGTTAAGTTGCGTATTGATTTCATTGACCGAAGCGCCAATTTGGCTTTCTATTTGGGTGGTTTGTGTACTTAAACTATCGCTGATTGAGTTGATACGCTGGCTTAAGGCTTTAGCTTCATTGAGCACACCTTGGCGGTAAGCGGTTTCGCTGGGTTTTTCCATTGAGGCATTGAGCGCTGCAAACAGGGAATCTAAGCCTTCAGAGATATTATTGCCGTCAGTATTGAAAATGGTTTCTACTTGACTGTGATAGCTTTGTTGAGTATTGGCGTAACCCACGCTACTGCTTGAATTCCAAAGCTGAGCGACTTGATATTGATCTGAAATGCGGCGAATGCCATCCACATTGACGCCAGCACCGCCGCCATATTGCCCACCTGCTACCGAGCTGCTCATGACTTGTTGGCGTGAATAACCGACCACCGCAGCGTTAGCAACATTATTTGAGGTGGTATTTAAGGCTGCCATACTGGCCGTTAGCCCTGACATACCAATATTGAGAAGACTCATGTTGTTTCCTTAATTTAGTCGAACAAAGCTGCTAATACCCATTCCCTATGTGTTCAGAGCGGGGGTTATACCGACATGCTTACGCTTTACTTCACGTTTATTGGCGTGATTAGCGCAGGCTGCATGGCTGTGGTTGATATATTGGTCGCAATATTAGCGGCGTTTTGTGTTGATATTTGTTCATTAGAGGCGACCGCTTCAGGGCGTGACTTAAGGGCGCTGGCTAATTGTTTGGTCATGACGCTGGCAAGGCCTGTGCTTTGCATTTGACTTAAGCGTCCGGCAAGCTCTGAGTCATGCCAATCACGATATAAGCTGTCTTTTTGCGCCGAGAGTGGGTTATCTTCATCCGCCATCACATCGGATGCACTGCGCATTTGCTTTAGCACTGTTTGTAAAAACTGCGCTTCAAACTGCTGGCTGACCAGTTTTAGCGCACCGTACTCGCCGTTGCTTTTGATAAGATCGCCAGCATTCGTTTGATTTAAGTAGCTATGTGAATTGTCGAGTTTCATATGCACGCCATTACTGAATGTTAAAAAGCAAGCTTAACCGCCTAATTGCTTAAGCGATAAGCTTGCTGGGGTTGAACCGTTATTATATGACCACGAGCTCGGCTTCTAGTGACCCAGCTTCGTCTAAGGCTTGCAAAATAGACATTAAGTCCATGGGAGAAGCACCTAGGCTGTTAATGGCCCTGACAATTTCTTCCAATGCAACCCCTTCTTCCCAGACAAACATATGTCCGCTGCCTGTATCGAGATCCACTTGGCTATCGGTTGTCACCACAGTACGGCCTTGTGCGACACCATAAATTGCACTGTTTGGTTGGCTGACTTGTGGTTTTTCGATAATGCTCACGGTTAAATTACCATGGCTAACTGCCGCTTTTCGCACTACGACACCGCCACCCATAACGACTGTACCGGTTCGGCTATTAAAGACCACTCTGGGTGGTTTACGCCCTTGTAGAATTTGCAGCTCTTCTAGCATGGACATGAAGGTAATACGTTCACGGTGAGATTTTGGGGCGCGGACTAATACCTTGCCTTTGCTGTCGGCTGCCGCGACATTTGGACCAAAAAGATCGTTGACGGCGCGTTCGATATTGCGAGCGGTTTTAAAGCTTGGGGCTCTAAGGTTCAGGACAATATGATCTTTGCCATGAAAGTTACTGGGAATTTCTGCTTCCAATATGGCGCCATTAGGAATATTGCCTACTGTGGTGACATTGACTGTCACTGAGGTGCCATTACGACCTTGAGCGGAAACGCCGCCAACGACTAAGTTACCTTGCGCCACGGCGTAGATTTCACCATCCACCCCTTTTAGCGGTGTCATTAATAGGGTTCCGCCACGTAAACTTTTCGCATCACCTAATGATGATACTGTGATGTCTATAGTTTGCCCTGGGCTGGTGAGCGCTGGCACGGTTGCATGCACGGCAACGGCGGCCACGTTTTTCAATTTAGGATCGATTCTATCGTCAAGTTGTACACCAAATTGTTTAAGCATATTGACAACAGATTGACTGGTAAATTTGACTTGAGTGCGATCGCCTGTGCCATTTAGCCCCACCACTAAACCGTAACCCACTAACTGGTTACCACGAATACCTTGTACATCGACAATGTCCATGAGATATCGAGTTTGGGTCGACTCTTGGGCGAAACTTGGACCTGTGGTTAGCATCAAAAACACACTGGCGAGTAATGTTAATTTTTTCATTTTCCCCTTCCTTGCCGAAGTGAATCGAAGTTGGAATAAATCTCGCATCATAATGGGAACCATGGACTGTTAAAGTAACGTGCTGCCCAGCCCATAGAGTTACTATCGGCAATGGCGCCTTGGCCACCATAAATGATGCGAGCATCAGCAATTCTTTGAGAAGAAATGGTGTTGTCTGTACCGATATCATCGATACGAATAAGGCCAATTAAGCGCAAATACTCATCGCCCTGATTAAGCCTTAACCACTTTTCACCACGAATAAGGAGCGCACCATTAGGCAGTACTTTAGCAACGGTGACGGTAATGGAACCCGACAGTTGATTTTGCTGTGTACTGGAACCGCTGCCATCAAAGGCACGACCAAAAGATCCATCGGCATTGGCAGAATAAGCATTACCATCAATATCTGAGGTTAAACCGAAACCCATTTGTTGATCTTTGCTGGTTGAAGTATCAGCCTTTTTGCTTGAAAAGGTTTTTTCATCCAAAGCAACGGTGAGAATGTCACCTTCTCTAAAAGCACGCTTATCTTTAAACAGGGTTAACATATAACCCTGACGATATAGGCTGCCATCTTTTGCCTCTGGTAGGCTGTAATCGATTTCTGGCGGTGCCCATTCAGCAAGACCGGGTTGGGTTTCGGCCTCTGGAAAATGGGCTGCACAACCTGATAATACTAACAGCACTCCTATCCATAAATGACGCATTCGTATCCCTTATCGTATTGGTGTAAAGTGGAACAACATCAGTTTCGATTAAAGAGACTGGTTGAGAAATTTAAGCATGTCATCTGACGCTGAAACGACTTTGGCGTTCATTTCATAGGCGCGTTGGGTTGAGATCATTTCAACCATTTCTTCAACAACATTGACGTTTGCACCTTCTAACGAACCTTGTCTTAATTGGCCCATGGCTTGATCGCCTGCAATTCCTTCAATGGCGGTACCGGATGCGGATGTTTCGCGGTAAAGGTTGTCACCGCGCGCTTCAAGACCCGTTGGGTTACTGAAGTTGACGAGTGTGATTTGACCGAGTTCTTGTGAGTCACTGTTACCGGCAATTTGTGCTGATACAGTACCGTCTGCTGCAATGGTGATGTTGAGTGCATCTTCAGGAATTTCGATATTTGGCACTAAAGGCAAACCTTGAGAGGTCACCATTAAGCCTTCACTGCTACGATAAAATTGACCGTTACGGGTATAACCAATATCGCCGTTTGCTTCTTCAATTTGAAAGAAACCTTGTCCTTCAATGGCAATATCGAGCTGTTGGTTGGTCGTTAGCATGTCGCCTGTGGTGAAAACTTTTTGCGTGCCAACCACGCGAGTACCTGTACCTAGCTGTAAGCCTGAAGGCAGTTGGTTGAGCTCATCAACTTGACCACCAGGTTGACGTTGTACTTGGTAGAAAAGATCGTTAAAAGCGACACGGTCACGTTTAAAACCTGTGGTGTTAACGTTTGCCAAGTTGTTGGCAATGGTGGTCATTTTAACATCTTGAGCCGTTAGGCCTGTTTTACTTACCCATAATGCTGATTGCATTTTCTTATCCTTTAAGCGTTTTTAATCAGGCGGTTGCCTGCTTCGGCTAATTTTTCGGCGCTTTTCATCAATTTGACTTGAATTTCAAATTGACGGCTGAGATCCATTGAAGCGATAAGCTCACTGACGGCTTGCACATTACTGGCTTCTAAAAAACCACTGTCGACTCTGACGCTGTCATCGGCGACAAGAGGATTGCCATCGCGGCTGTAAAACAGACCGTCTTGTCCTTTCTTCATGGTGTCGAGTTCAGGGTTAACCATTTTGAGCTGAGCAACTTGCTCAATAATCGCGCCTTCAGCGCCTAGAATGCTAATACGGCCATCGTCGCCAACAAAGAGTTCACGGTATTCAGGCAGCACAATTGGGCCGTTTAATCCTTGTACGCTGCGACCATCAAGAGTCAGTTGACCTGTTGCATCTGGTACAATGGCACCGGAGCGCGTATAGGCTTCACCTTCGTCTGTCATCACAGTAAATAAGCCATGATCGCGGATCGCTAAATCAAGGGTGCGGCCTGTAGGGTTTAGGGCGCCGGCCTGTTTGTTAAAGCCTGTGTCTTCCGTTTGTGCCAGTACGCGAGTGCGCAAACTGTTGCCCATCGGCGTCACTGTTTGTGCATTAACGCGTTCGAGATCAGCTTTAAAACCTGTGGTATCGGCATTGGCTAAGTTATTTGCGCGAATGGACTGAGCTTCCATTATTCGCGCCGCACCTGTGGCCGCTGTGTATAGCATTCTATCCATGCTGTGATCCTTACATCCTATTAGGTTATTTAATATGGAAAACGGACTGAGTCGCTAGGCCACTCAGTCAAGCGTCAATGGCATTAAATGGCGTTTAATAGGGCTTGTTGCATGGTTGAGTTTGCATCGAGCACTTTGGCATTTGATTGATAGTTACGTTGTGCTGTCATTAGGTTCACCATTTCAGCGGTGGTATCCACATTTGACCCTTCAAGGTAGCCTGAGGTTACCCCACCTAATGTGCCCGTTGTAGGCGAGCCAATGACCGCTTGACCCGCTTGGTTTGTGGCGGCCCAAGCATTGTTACTGACAGGAGTTAGACCATTGGGATTGTTAAAATCGGCTAATACCACTTGACCTTGCAATTGCTCTTGCCCATTAGTGTAAGTGCCGTAAAGCATGCCATTTTCATCGAGACGAATACCGTTTAGCTCGCCTGAGCTATAGCCATCTTGGCTGAGACTCGAGTTATTATAAGCACTCTTATTTTGTGTCATGTTGGTATAACTTAAACTGAAGTTTAAATCTTCAACACCTGCGATAATGTTAGGGTGGGTACCGCTAGTAATACTCAGGGCATTAGTGCCAACGGTATTTAACGTGCCATCGTTGTTAAAGGTCAGGTTATTTGTGCCAACAACCTCGCCATCCATCATATAATTAATGGTCCAAGCATTGTCAGCTGTTTTGACATGATATTCAGTGAGGGCGTGCTCTCCGCCTTGAGAATCATTCAGTATAATGGTGGTGGAAGAATGAAAGCTACTGCCGTTATTAGCATCGAAAGGGATAGCAATAGGATCGATAATATCAGCGGTGCCATCTAAATTGGACGCAATCCCGACTGAGGTGGTGGCTTTGGCAGCAAGGTTGCCTGATTGGATTTGTAAGTCACTGATATTACCGTTTTGCAGCTGTTTTGCCGCATTAACAGGGTAACCTTGCAAGCGGTTACCGGCAGGATCGACCACATAACCATTTGCATCTTGATTGAACATGCCCGCACGGGCATATAACGTGCTGCCATCTTGTCCGGATAAGACGAAGAAACCATCACCTTGAATACCTAAGTCAAGTTCACGGCCGGTATAGCTTAATGTGCCGCCCGTTGAGAAATTTTGTGTGGTGGACATGACGTTGACACCGCCAGCTTGACCACCATTATAAATGGCAGCAAATTCACTGCGTCCGCCTCTAAAGCCTACAGTTGATGCATTAGAGATGTTATTACTGATGGTGTTTAAGTCTTGGGTTGTTGCTTGCAGGCCACTCAGTGCGATGTTGTAAGACATAAGAAGGTTTCCTTTATTAAATCAATATGAAGTCAATTAAATGCCGTTGATTGGAAGTTCAATTAAGACACTTCAGATATTTCAAGAACAGAAACTGTTCCTAGTCCATAGCCAAGTTCGGCCATCATCATGCCTGAGGCACTGGCAAAGTGAATTTTTTCAATGGGTGCTTGTACGAAAGTTTTTAAGCTGGTGGACTCATCGCCTGTGGTGGCTTTGGCTTGCAGTTTGTATTCGCCTTTAGGTAAGCCAAGAACTTGAGGGTTTATGTCAAAAGGAGTATCGCCTTTACCTTGTGCGCCTAAGTTGATGGTGTGGGCCACGTTGCCGTTAACATCGACAATCTCAACACTCACCTCACTTGTGGCATTTTCAAGATAAATTTTCCCTTGAATGGTGTCACTGTCAGCTTCAATTTTGAGTGAATCGGCTGCGACCATGGCGTCTTTGCCAATTAGATTCGCTGATTGCACTATGCCCATGTTTTCAATCATCACCATTTGGGTGTTTTGATCTGAGCGCATTTTTTCTAAACTTTCGACCTGTGAGAACTGCGCTAATTGAGACACATATTCTGTGCCATCAATAGGGTTAGTTGGATCTTGGTTTTGAATTTGTGCAATCATTAACGTCATGAATTCGTTGGTTAGTGCGCTTGAACTGTCTGCACTGGTTGCGACTTCAGGGGTGTTATAACTGCTGGATAACGCATTAACATTCATCTTAATTAGCTCCGAGTTGTAAGAGACCTTGCTGCATTGAGCGAGCGCGATTCATGACTTCTACACTGGTTTCAAAGGCGCGACTGGCGGCCATCATGTCTGCCATTTCATCGACAGTGTTGACGTTGGAATAGGCCACATAACCTTGTTTGTCGGCAAAAGGATGATCCGGCTCGTAACGCATATCGAGGGGGGCATCGGTTTCTACAATGGCGGCGACGTCCACTTGAGCGCTGGTTACTTGACCATCAACCTTGTTATAAATAGTCGAAAAAACAGGTTTTAATGCTCTGTAAGCATCATCAGGGTTTTGGGCTGCCGCGCCTGCGTTGGCAAGGTTACTGGCCACGGTGTTAAGGCGAATGGTTTGTGCATTCATTCCTGCACCCGCAATTTGATAGATTTCTCCAAATGACATATTGAGTTCCTACTGTCCTTCAATGGCGGATTTTAATCCGGAGATTTTCATATTGAGAAAAGTCAGGCTGGTTTGATAATCCATGGCATTTTGAGAAAATCTAGCCTGTTCTTTTCCGAGTTCTACGGTGTTTTCATCGGCAGAGGTTTGATAAGGCACGCGGTAACCCATTTCATAATCACGATCTGGGGTCATGCCAGCATTGACTTGCGACATGACTGAACTGAAGTCCAAATCTCGAGCCTTATAACCTGGGGTTTCAGCATTCGCTAAGTTTCCTGCGAGTACCTTGCTTCGTTCTACCCTAAAATCCAGTGCCTGGGGATGAATACCCAGTGCTGCATCAAGATTAATGGCCATATCGGCTCCTCGTAATAAAATGATTAAAGCGGTGTTACCGTGAATGGATGTCTATCATTCAATTACTGTGCCAACTATTTTTATTGTTTTATATTAACTGTTTATGGTTTTTTGTGGTTGAAATTAGGAATGGCTACTTCCTCTTTACTCCTTTCATTTCCTATTATTTTCCGCTTTATGTGACGCCAGCCTTGAGACTTGCATCTGAGGCTGGCTTGGGTATATTGCACTGCATATTTTATTCTTTCTGGTTGGCTTTATGATGTTGTTAAAGCGATTAATGCTGATAGCTTGTGGTTTAATGTCAGGTTTGCTTACCTTGTTTGTGCAGGCCGAAACAGCGACGACTGCACAATTGGAAATAAGAATGAGGCAAGTGTTAACGAAGGAGCTGAAGCAGTGGGAAGCCTATGCTCAGGTAAAAGGCATGACTCACAGCATTAACGTTCGCGTTCCTTCTGGCGCTGATAAACTCGCATTATGTCCAACCTTGCCTGTTATCAATTCAGCCGATATTGATTTTGGCCAAGTGCAACGAAAGCTGAGCTGTCCATCAAAAGGCTGGTCTTTATATGTCAGAGCGAAAGTACAAGTCAGTGCGCGATTGCCGGTATTAAACCGTGTCATGAAGCGAGGTGAGCTGGTAAATGGAAAAGATGTGACTTGGATGAAACTTGCGCTCAAAGGATCGGATAAAGAAGTATTAACCAAAGTCGATGATATTATTGGGCGACAAGTGGTGAGAAAACTGCATCGTTTCAAGCCGATTAAAGCCATGTATTTAAGCGCTCCAGTGCTAGTAAAGATTGGCGATAAAGTCATTATTGAAGCGAAAAGTCAGGGCTTTTATGCCAAAATGCCTGGAGAAGCGTTGGAGTCCGGTAGTGAAGGTGAAGCGGTGAGAGTTAAAAATCTCAGTTCGGGGAAAATTATCATTGCGTATCCGACGAGTAAAGGTAAAGTCGCCACGCGTTTTTAAGACTTTTTTGTGTCTGTGCCTTTATTACATATTTTCTGTGTTAGATTTTATTTGTTATCTCATTTTGTTTAGTCATGTGTTGGATCACAATTGTATTTCAGCGAGAGGTATTTGAGGTCGCTTTATGCTATGTACCAAGTCATTGGGAGTATAACGGCATTAATTATAGGGTGGGAATGGTATGGAAATAAATAAGATCAATAGTGCATTGAATGCTGAAGTGGGTTCGAGCCTAGGACAAACTGCGACAAAGGCGGAACTTAAACCTGTAGAGAATCAAGTTAGACAGATTGCTACGCCAAAAGCGGTGAGTGAAGATTGGGAGCTGTTAGCACGTTCTCAAACTCAATTAGAGAAAATGGATGATGTTGATCAAGCGAAAGTTGATGCACTTCGTCAATCTTTGAAAGATGGTACTTTTGATCTGGATTTAGGAAAAGTGACTGAAGCGATGTTTAACCAACACGGATAACACTATGTCAGAAAAACGTGAGCTAGTACAAAGCCTCGTTAGAGGCGTACGCCAAGATGTAGAAGGTTATAAGCAGCTAAAGAATTTGTTAGTGCATCAACGTAAGTTGATGCAGCAGCGAGATCACCAAGCCTTACAGAGCCATAATGAGCATCAAAGTCAATTATGTGAAAGCTTGAAGCAGAGTGCCGATCATCGAAGCGCTGCGCTGCAACGTTTAGGCTTTTCTGGCAACTCTGCAGGCATGGAGCAGTTGATTGCTAAATTGCCTCCTCAATCAGCTAAACAAGTTAATGGGATTTGGCAGCAGTTATTAGCCTTGGCGACAGAAAGCCAGTATGCCAATGATGTTAATGGTAAACTTTTAGTGGATCAGCAGTATATTATTAATAATTTATTGCGCCGTAATAGTGAGCAAACCATAGATTACGGTCATCAAGCTCAGTCAATTTAAGACTCTCTTATTATAAAGAGAGTGAATATTAATGCCGTTATTTGAATGACTCTCTTTAACCATTTTATCACGCGGCTTGATTGTCTTTGAATGCCGCAAGCAGGATACTCTTCCGTTAATACTAACTTGGTTTTATGTTTTTATTTTGTTTTTAATATGTGTTATTTCTCAGCTGTTGTTTTTATGATATTGTCTTTTTGTATTCTTTAAACTTCTGGTTTAATGGCTAATTTTATTTATTATTGCTTGTTAATACTTTGACTGTTTTTGTCAAAGTCCCGTTTAAAATTTAGCGCTTAAAGTGTAATTCGATATACTCAAAAGTCTTTTGAGTGAATTGTCAATGAGGCTTTAATGAGACGCTTACCCCTTTCCCTTTATTTTTTAGCAATGACCTGTTTATTTAGCAGCGTTGCTTTTGCTAATACGCCAACCTTAAATGCCAATAATCAAGACTCACAAATCGAATCTAATATTGTGGCAGCTGTTGATCAGGCGTTACCAATTGCTCAAGAGCAATTGGAGCAAGTGGTTAATATTAACAGTGGCACTATGAATTTTGCCGGCGTAAAAAAAGTGGGTATGGTGTTTAAGAAAGAACTTGAAGACTTAGGGTTTAAGGCGCAATGGCTTGATGGTGCGAGTTATAATCGTGCAGGTAGTCTAATGGCTTCTTATGGTACGAAAGGCAAAAAAATATTACTGATAGGGCATTTAGACACGGTATTTGCAAAGGATGATGCTTTTCAGACCTATCAAATGCTTGATGATACTCATGCAGCAGGTCCTGGTGTGAGTGACATGAAAGGTGGTGATGTGGTCATGTTGACTGCGATTAAAGCGCTGAAACAAGCAGGAGTGCTGGATAAAATAAGCTTGAAAGTCGTGATGACGGGTGATGAAGAGAAAAGTGGTTTACCGCTTTCTGCGTCGAAAAAAGCCATTGTGGATGCGGCTAAGTGGGCTGATGTGGCCTTAGGTTTTGAAGATGGTGACGGTAATATTAAAACCGCTGTGATTGCCCGTAGAGGGGCAGCGGATTGGACATTAAAAGTGACGGGAGAGCCTGCGCATTCATCACAAATATTTACTGAAAAAGTCGGTGATGGTGCCATTTATGAAATGGCGAGGATCCTTAATGGGTTTCGTGAGTCGTTATCATCCATGAATGACTTAACCTTTAACCCAGGGCTTATTCTTGCGGGGACTGATGTTGAGCATAAAACCAATGGAACCAATGGGTCGGCGCTAGGCAAAACCAATGTGGTGTCTAAAGAAGCTATAGTGATGGGTGATATTCGCGCGCTTTCGCCTGAGCAGCTTGATAAAGCGAAAGAGAAAATGTTGGAAATCGTGTCTCAAAGTTTACCTTTGACGTCGGCGACTTTGATTTTTAATGAAGGTTATCCACCTATGGCAGAGACTAATAATAATCGTAAGTTATTAGCGCTTTATAACCAAATTAGTGAAGATTTGGGCTATGGCAAGGTCGTTGCGGTTAACCCACGAAATGCGGGAGCGGCAGATATTTCCTTTGCGGCTAACTATGTGGATATGTCTCTTGATGGATTGGGTTTAATGGGCACTGGCGGGCATACGAGTGACGAAATTGGTGATTTAAGTAGCCTAGGTAAAAATGCAAAAAAAGCCGCTTTATTAATGTATCGTTTGTCTGAGCCCGCTGGAAAATTATTGTCTCAATAGTTTTCTTTCATCCTTGTAATGCATAAACCGTGATGTATTCTATCGCGGTTTTTTGTGTTTAGAAAAAGATTGTTTTGTTTGAACCCTCCTCATATGCTGCTAGTAAGCTATTAAATCGTTTAATAAATATCTTTTATTTGTTGCTTGATTGGTTTAGTCTAATCGGCTACTGATATTAAGCTGTTCGGTATATATCCATAATCATTTAGCATCTTTATATCAGCTCACCGCTTCGTTTATACATAAATTAAATAAGGATATTTGAATGTATTGCTATATCAAAATGGTGCTGCGTTTTTGGCTTGGTGGCGTATTATTGGCCGCCTTTCCCTCTTATGCTGAAGATAAACTGTTAGTTCATGTTGACCAAGTTCAGCCTTGGCATGACGGTATACAAAAAAGCTTATATTGTCATGGGGATGTGCCTTTTCGTCCTCAAGTATCCAGCCATGTGAAAGCGCAACTGGATTGGGTTTTACCCGTTAATATGCCAGTGAAAAAAGGTGATGTTATCGCTTTGCAAGATGACTTTTATCTTGTGCAGGAATCATTAAAGTTAACTGCAAAATTAGAAGCGGCTAAAGCACAAGCGGATTTTTCTGCCCAAGAATATCAACGTATACAGTCATTAGATAAGCAAGAAATGGTATCAGTATCGGATTTAAATAGGGCAAAGCTCGATGCCAAGCTGACTAAGCAGCAGTATCTCGCCTTAAAAGCCGATCAAATGATCCTTGAACATCAAATCGCTAACCTTAAGCATCTTGCACCCGCTGATGGTCAAATTTTTACATTAAATGCTCAGCCGGGTGAATGGTTGGATTCTGGTGACAGTATTTTGAGTTTTTTACCATCTGATAATCAAGAGGTTATTTGCCAAATGTCTCTTGATTTATTTCAAGAGATCAATGACATTGAGCTTGCGAACTTTCAGCTTAAATCCGGTGAAACGTTAGTATTTAATCGTTTGGCATCAAAAGTCGATGAAGCTGCTCAAACGGTGAATGTGCATTTTAATTTTAAGAATGAGACTGCTGCTTTGTTTTTGAATGAAAGGATAGCAGTGAATATGCAAATGCCAATGAAGGCTCTTACCCTGATTACCTATGATGCGTTGAATCTTAAAGATAATGAATATTATGTTTGGCTGCTGAATGATGCCAATAAAGTCACTCAAGTTCCCGTGCAGATTATGGATACACAAGGTGCTCATGCGGTGGTTCAATCGAACATTAAAGTGGGCGAGCATGTGGTGGTGCGTGGCGGTAAATCCTTAAGCTTGAATGATCAAGTGATTGTGGCTAATGCTGATGAAGTGAAGGTGAGGTTATGAAATTTGTCGATAAATACAGCGGCATTATTATCGCTTTTTCTGCTTTACTCGTTTTGTTGGGGGGAATAGCCAGCGTTAAATTGCCCAATGCCTTATTGCCTGATTTGGATCAGCAAGAAATTGCCATGTTGATTAATTGGCAAGGAAAAACCGCGACCGAAATAGAGCAAGTCTTGATTACTCCTTTAGAGAGGCAGCTGGCCAGTATTGGTCAGCTGAAACATTCTCAGTCTTTTATCAGTAATGGCGAAACGTGGATGCGTTTGTTTTTTTCCCCTCAAGCGGATATGGAAAAAGCCTACATGGATGTGATGGCACGCATCAATCAAATTCCAGATTGGCCGGCGCAGGTGGCTAAGCCATTGATATTTGATTACAGTAATGGTGCGGGGAGCACAGTTGCGTCCATGTATTTGTATTCTGAATTAGAAGAGATGACGCCGAATGATTTTCGCCGAGTCTATCGCCAGCATATTGCGTCAGTATTAAGTGATGTGTCAGGCATTGCGAATATCAATATGAGTTACAGTCCGTTGGCGCAGCGAATGGATATCGAATTTAATCCAAAAGCCTTGGCGCACTTTTCATTGTCTATTGATGATGTGACAGAAAAACTGCATGATTTAATTGATCGCTCTGGCGATAAAATGACGTTGGGATCTAAGGCTTATGGTTTACATTTTAAAGGGCAAATGGCCTTAGCGGAATTAACCCAATTACCCGTAGCCGTTCGAGGCGAACGCATTATTCGTTTAGGGGAAATTGCTCAGGTTCATCGACGTTTTGTCACTGAGTGGGACTATTCCAGTTTTGAAGGGCATCCAGCCATGTATTTTAGTTTTCAGCCGGAAAAAAATACCAATGCGCTGAATATTACCGATGAGTTAAGTGTGGTCATGACAGAGCTGAATCAAGGTGTTCTGGCTGATCTGGGCATGAAGTTGTCTTATAGAAGTGATTCGTCAAAACCGATTAAACATGCGCTGAGTCTTGTTTACACTAATATCTTGCTTGGCGTGTTATTAGCCTGCTTGTTTTTATATCTCTTTATACGTGATCTCAAAGTCGTATTTTTGATTTTTATCAGTATTCCTGTGTGTTTATCTTTAGTGATCTTAGGCATGTACTTAGGGGGACGCAGTTTAAATGTGATCTCTATGGCCGGTATGGCATTGTCGGTGGGGTTATTGCTGGATGCCTCTATTATCGTCATGGAGAACATTCAGCGATTACGTGATAAGGGGCTGGGGTTAATTGAGAGTGTATATCAAGGTGTCAAACAAGTCCGTGGCGCGCTGATTTCCTCAACGCTATCGAGTATTGTCATTTTTGTACCGATTATATTGATGCAATCGAGTATTAGCCAAATGTTTGAAGATTTAGCCTATACCATTTCCACCGCGTTAGTGGCCTCCATTCTTGTGGCGCTGATACTTTTACCTGCTTTAGGGCGGTGGATACTCTCTGAACAAGCTCAACAGCCTGAACAATCTCAACAGGCTGAGAGCAAGCCGTTATCCTCCCTCAATAAATGGCCTCAACGATTCACTATGCCCTCTCGTTCACCCCTGCAGGCGAATATTTGGGTGGGATTTGGGATTGTGGGAACATTACTACTGACCTGGTGGGTTATGCCCGCCATTGATTTGTTGCCAAATCCAAAAGCTGACCATGTGATAGCGTATGTTGATTTTAAAGAGCCTTTATCTCAAGAAGCGGCCACAGAGACTATTGGTAAGGTGATAGAGGCGCGTTTTGTTAAAGAGAAAGCTAAGCCCGAGGCGCCTAGATGGACTCAATATGTGTTGAGTTGTAATCCGAGTTATTGCTACTTGAATCTGAAACCTGAAGCGGGAGAGGATTACACAGCATTTGAATATTGGCTTAAAACGCATATTTTGCACGATCTGCCTGATACCGATTTGTATGTCAGGCAAGGCAATTTATTGGGGGGAGCGATTCAAGGTGGCGATCGCAGCCGAGTTGACTTTAAAGGGTTAAGTTTAGGTGAGTTGCAAAAAGTTGGGCAAGATTTAAAAGATATTATCAAAGCGCGAATAGCAGGCAGTCAGGTGCTGGAAACCGTGGCGCTTTCCAATAATGCCACTCAAATAGAGTTTACGCCTAAGGCCGATAAACTCGCTTATTTAGGCTTATCAAGAGCGGAACTAAATCAATATTTAGTGGCGTTAACTGATGGCGAGTATTTAGGGCGTTTTTCGGCTGGCAATGAGAGCTTTCCTTTTTACTTTAAAGGGCAAAAAGTGAGCCATATTGAGCAGTTGCTTGAAACAGAGCTGATGATCCCAGATCATGGCTTAATTCCATTGCGAGATTTAGTGGACAGTAGCATGGTGTTGGCGCCCAGTGCGATTTTTAGGGCCGACAATGAAATGAGTATTTCGCTTGGCGTGGTGCCGCCTAATGGTCAACCTATGGGGCCATTTGTTGATCAAGTCAAAGCTATTGTATCTGAGTATATTAAAGCGCAAGGCCCTGATGGTTTATATGTCGCTTATCAAGGACAAGCAGGAGAGTTAGATAACTTTTTATCTGAGTTCTTACTGACCTTTTTAGTGTCATTATTAGTGCTGTTTTTATTGATGCGCATTGCGCTGGCTTCTTGGTTGTTTGCGACTGCAGTCATGTTATCTATGCCGCTAGCGCTTGCTGGGGGCATGTTAAGTTTGAATGTAATCAACGTGTTTATGCCACAAAATTTAGATGTGATCACTATGATAGGCTTTATTATTCTAATGGGATTAGTGATTAATAATGCTATTTTACTGATCAGTGAATTTAAGGCGGGCATGGAAGAAGGGCTTATGCAGCAAGATGCAATTTACCGCGCTGTGAGTACGCGAATGCGGCCTATTTTCATGAGTACAGGCACCAGTATTTTTGGCATGTTGCCGTTAATGTTAACCCCAGGGGATGGCGCTGAAATTTACCGTGGCTTGGCGAGCGTGATTGTCGGCGGTATGACATTTAGCGCACTCTTTACCTTAAGCTTCATGTCAGCCTTATTGTCTTTACCTGTGTTTGGGATTAAGCCAAAAGAGCATAAGGAGAGTGTGGGGAATGAAGACGTCTTAGTTGGAGCAAGTTAGGCTTATTGTTTGATTGAGGTGATTATCACTCAATAAAAAAACGGCGCTTGATTGCGCCGTTTTTTTATTATCTTATCCACTTGAGTTCAGGTTGGTTAATAAGCCGCAGCGTAACGTCCGGCTAGATCATCGAGTTGTTTTTGTTCTTGTTTATCGAGGTAAGTTTGGTGTTCGGTTTGTTTCTTTTGATATAGCCACTTTATGCCTTGCTGGCGACCGAGTTGCTTGCGCCACATACCATCGATACGTTGATGTTCTTGGGTTAATAAAATCTGTTGACGGGTTAATTTTTTTTGCATCGGTGCCAACACTTGCGCCATATTGGCCGTATTTTGCAATAATAACGGGTTTGCGGTTTGGCTCGGGTATTGGCCATATTGCGACTGCATTTGTGCAATGATGTCTTTTTGCTGTTGAATATGATCGATTCGTTGCTGGGTTTCAGTGCGCTGCTGGCCGAGTTGACTCAATTTCTTTTCTTCTTGTTCGCACAAGGTATGTAACGGTCTGAACTGGGCTTGCATAATCGACTCCTTCATTACTGACTGATTATTTTGCTTCGACACGTTCCACTAAATAGTTGGCGTGCCGAAGGATAATAAAGTTTAATTTTTTGCTTGCTAAAGACTTTCTGCCAGTGTTTTTAATTGTTCAAGACTTTCACTGCGACTGGTTTTTTGATCGCTATCTTGGCGCAAGAATGCCGCCATATTGGGTGCGGCCTGTACGGCCAGATCCATTTCAGGATCTTGTCCTGCTTGATAGCCTCCCAGTGGCAAAAGTTCTTTAACTTCATTGAAGCGGCTATTTAAATGCCTAAAGCGTTGACCTTGAATCAGGCTTTCCTTACTGGCGATTTGTGTCGCCAAGCGGCTGACCGATGCACCAATATCAATAGCAGGAAAATGGCCTTTTTCGGCAAGCTTGCGACTGAGTACTATGTGTCCATCTAAGATGGCTCTGGCAGAATCAGCGACAGGATCTTGCTGATCGTCTCCTTCAGTGAGTACAGTGTAAAACGCCGTTAAAGTGCCAACGGGGTGCTGTCCATTACCCGCCATTTCAACCAAGCTTGGCAGCTGTGCAAAAGCAGAAGGCGGATAGCCTTTTGTGGCGGGTGGCTCGCCTAAACTCAAGGCGATTTCCCGCTGTGCTTGAGCGTAACGCGTGAGTGAATCCACCAATAACAGGACTTGTTTTCCTTGGTCGCGAAAACCTGTGGCAATATGATGGCAAAGCCGCATGGCACGCAGGCGCATCAAAGGAGTGGTGTCGGCAGGAGCGGCAATGACAACGGCCCGTTGCCGACCTTCTTCGCCTAAGGCTTCTTCGATAAATTCACGGACTTCACGGCCCCGTTCACCAATGAGTCCAACCACAATGACATCGGCTTCGGTAAAGCGAGTCATCATGGCAAGCAGCACACTTTTACCGACACCAGAGCCTGCAAATAAGCCTAGTCGTTGGCCACGGCCTACAGGTAATAATGCGTTAATGGCTCGAATCCCCACATCTAAAGGCTCACGGATAGGTTTACGCAATAGCGGGTTACTGACTTGATGCCGTAATGGCACATGAGTCACGTTCTCTAGGGGGCCGAGTCCATCTAAAGGTTGGCCTAAGCCATCGATCACACGGCCAAGCAATCCACTGCCGACAGGAATTTGACAACGCTGTTGCAGTGGAATAACCCGTGCGCCGGGCATGAGGCCTGTGGTATGCTCAATGGGCATTAAGCATAAGGTTTCTTTATGAAACCCGACAACTTCAGCTTCAATGAATTGTCCGTCTCTAGACTCAATATGGCAGCGATCGCCTGTGCCGAGTTGACAACCTATGGCTTCAAGTAATAAACCATTGACTCGCGTGAGGCGACCATAAACTTGTGCCACTGGCACCGTTGGCCAATCTTGAGCATTGAGATCAGGCTTCACTGGCTTCCTCTTCTGTTTCGGCTTGTAAATCGACTTGTTGCAGCTTAGCTTCTACTTGCGTCATACAGGCATTCAGCCTAGTTTCGATAGAGGCATCTGCATCAGATTTATCGCTGACAATTCGACAACCGCCCGCAGTGATAGCCGGATCGGCAATTAATACCCAATCTTTGACTTTATCGGCGGCGAGCTCTTTGAGTTTTTCAACGGCGCTAGGTTCTAAATGTATTTTCACTTCAGATTGACGATCCGGTAGCGCGGCTAAGGTTTCTTCAATGAGTGACAGAATTTGTTGTGGTTGTAAGGTCAGTTCACAACGGATCACTTGTTGGGCGACGCGGCGGACCAAGTCCAAAATCAAGTTTTGTTGTTGGTTAATTTGTTGCGTATGGCCTTCTTCAAGTAATGATTTTAGTGCACCTAATGGTGCAATTAAATCATTGAGCTGAGCGTCAACGCCTTCTTTACCTTTGAGCTGTCCTTCGATGCGGCCTTGATTGAATCCAATAGCATGGCCAGATTGACGACCTTCTTCAGAGCCAGATTCAAATCCTGCCTCATGACCTTTTTGAACGCCTTCATCATAGCCTTTATCAAAGGCTTGCTGATAATCTTCCCAACCTGGTGTGCTTTCATCAGTATTGTTGGGGGGCACTAAAGGCGCAAATCGATGACGACGGGCCAGCTCGCCTTTGAGGCGCCAGCGAGGATCGAGTGGGTTCTTTTTAACTGACATTATTCGACCACCTGTTCTTCAAAGAGCTGCAGTTCTATTTCACCGTCATCCATCATCTGTTTAGCCAGTTCCATGATTTCTTTACGGGCGGCAGTGGCTTGACTCAATGGTACGGCACCGATGGCATCCACTTGTGTTTCAATGGCTGAAGACATGCGTTTTGGCAGCGCATCGAGTAATGTATTTTTCAATGAAGGTTCAATGCCTTTCAGGGCGAGTGCCAACATTTCGGGTGGTACTATGGCCATAATTTCTTGTAAGGTCTCAGGTTTTTGACGGCCCAAGATAATGAAATCAAACATGTTGTCAGCAACGTTGGTTGCTAATTGCGTGTCATGAAGTTTGATCATTTCCATTAATTGTTCGCGATCACCATCGAAGCGATTCAAAATGTCAGCAACCTGACGAATACCAGCGATTTGTGTGTGACTCTTTTCCATTGCAATGAGCATACAACGTTCAACAAGTTGGCGCAGTTCATCGACCACATCACGGTCTAATTCGCCTAATTGTGCGATACGAATAAGCACTTCATCATGGCCAGCAACGGGGAGACTTTGAAGGACTTGAGCGGCGCTTTCTGCTGGAAGTAGGCCGAGTAATACCGCTTGAAGTTGGCTATGCTCATGGGTGATTTCACGGGCTAATAATTGTGGATCAACCCATTCTAGTCTTTTCACTAAGGTTTTGATTTCATCACCGTAGATACTGTCGATGAGGCTTTTTGCCACACGATCGCCTAAGGCGAGATCTAAGGTTTTTTGCAAGTAGGAGCGAGAGGCTTTTGCTATACCCGATTGCTCTTGGTATTTCATGAAGAAGCGTCCAAGTACCGCATCGGCCTCTTGTTGAGTAATACTGGATAGGCGAGCCATTTTATGGCTTAAGTGTTGTACATCGGTTCTATCAAGATGTGCCATCACTTGAGATGCGCCTTTTTCTCCCATACTGAGCAGTAACATGGCTGCTTGTTCATGGTTATCCATTTTTATTCCAAGTTCGTTCTTATTCACTGTCTTCGCCACCTATCTTTTTTTGCGCTATCACTATCGTGCATTCTTTGTTGAGCGAATATGATGAGCAATAGCGCGATGATTTTTTGTCAATGCCTGTTATTGATAAACAATAATTAACTGCTTGACTCGTTACCTCTTTCGCCTATCCAGCTGGAAATGACTTCTGCCACTCTTGCTGGTTCTTCATTGGCTAGAAGGCTTAAGTGTTCCATTTTCACTGTGAGTGGCGATCCTGGTTCAGGCAAACCTTGTCCTGCAATCCAATCATTATCGGCAGCGGCTTGGCTTAAGCCCATTAGCTGATCGGCTAGCGCTTGTGAGTCTTGTTGCTTATCATTGGCACTGATCGCGGCTGGTGCGGGTGACTCTGCTGGTGCGGGAAGTGGCTCAGGCGACTCACTTGGATTATTGTCGGTAGTGCGAGTTAAGTGGCTCACCAGTGGACGTAATACAAAGAAAATCAATCCTAAACCCAGAATACCGCCCATTAAATAACGTAAATAAGCTTGGTACCCTTCGGCTTGCCACCAAGGCATTGGCTCAAATACAGCGCTAGCGACAGGTGCAAAGTTAAAACTGCTGATGCTGAATTGATCGCCACGCTCATTTGAGTAACCGATGGAATCTTTTACCATAGTTCCCAATTGGGTTAGCTGAGCATCACTCCAACCAGTGTCGCCTGCGGCTTGGCTATTTAGTAGCACAGAAACTGACAGGTTTTCTAACTGCATTTGTTGATAACGAGTGTGTTTGACTGAGCGTCCGACTTCAAACTGACGACTTTCTTGTTGCTTCAAGTTACGACGATTATTGGCATTCTCAGTGTCTTCTGTGGTCGGAGGCTGATTACTTAAGGCACCAGGAATACCCAGTTCCATCGCGGTATTACTTTCATTCGTGCTTTGATTTTCCGATGTTATCACCGTTTGAGGATCTAAGGATTCCTTGGTTTCTTCCACTTGATTAAAGTTAACCGCGGCAGAGATTTGTACTTGAAAGTTATCTTGGCCTAGGATCGGACTCAGCATACTTGAAGCACGATTAATCAGGCTTTGTTCGAGCTCTTGAGTGTATTTTAATTGACGATCGCGAGCTTGAGTAATGTCTTGATTCAATGTGATGCCAGCACTTAAATGATTGCCCTCTTGATCGACAATTTGCACGCGTTCAGGCGTCATTCCTGTGACGCTACCCGATACCAAGTTAGCGATGGACTCAATTTGTCCAGGTTGAATTTTACTGCCGGCATAAAGATCTAGCATGACCGATGCAGATGGAAGTTCAGGTTGCTGACGAATAAATAAGGTGCGTTTGGGAATAGCCAAGTGAACCCTTGCGGTTCTAACGGCTTTTAAGGCCATGATGGTGCGAGATAATTCCCCTTCTAAGCTGTGTCTGTATTTTGCTTGCTCCATGAATTGGCTGGTACCAATATCTGAACTGTCTAAAGACTCCATACCTGAAGGTACTTTTGCTTTAACACCGCGAGCGGCCAGTAGCATTCTGGCTTTACCCAGCTTATCTTCTTGAACCAGTACTAAACCTGTATTGGCTTCAAGACGATAAGGAATACCTTCAGCTTCTAGTACTTCAATAATTTGCGATGTTTCAACGGTTTCTTGTTGGCCATATAAGGGGCGGTAACCTTGGCTCGCCGTCCAAAGTAGCAGGACGATGACACAGGCAACAATGGTTGCTAATACTGCGAGTAACAGAACTTGACGATCACCGCGATTAAATTGGCGCCATTTTTGTAGCCATGTGGCTAATAGCTCTGATTTTTGGCTAGCATCGGCCGAATTGGGGCTAGGTTGAGCGATAGTTGTTGACATTGTTATTTTAAACCTTCCATAAAATCCAGTTTATATTGTTGATTTCAAACAATAATGAATTATTCAGCTTAATGATTAGACTGGCATCTTCATGACTTCGTCAAAGGCCTGCACTAAGCGATTTCGTATTTGGATCATGGTAGAAAAAGACAATGATGCTTTTTGGCTTGCGACCATGGCGCCGACTAAATCATCACTTTGCCCTGAATCGACCGCCTTCATGAGTGCAGAAGACACGTTTTGATCTGTGTTGACAGCCGCAACTTTTTCTTTCATGACTTCAGTGAATGAAGGCGCTTGAATGCCGTGATCTTTGGGGTTAGCGGCGATTTTGATTGCACCTTTTGCCATTTCGGTGTGAATACTTAAGGTATTCATCATGGCCTGAGGATTGATTGAAGCTCCAATTGACATATGCGGTTCCTGCCTTAACTAAATAATTTGAAGATCGCGATTTAAGCTGCGTGTCCACGAGCTCGCACTGCTTGATCTATATCGATTCCTTCTTCTCGCATTTGCGCTAACTTATAACGTAATGCGCGTGTCGTCATACCGAGCGCTTGTGCGCTTTGGCTGCGATGGCCATTGAATTGTTTTAGGGTATCTAGAATAAATTGAAACTCAGCTTGGCGTTTTGATGCCTTTAAGCCTTGTTCATTCTGTTCGACTTTGACTAACCCAGCATGAGGTAAATGGCTTAAGCCTAAATCAGCCACTTGAAGTGCTTGACCACGGCGCATCACTAATGCACGTTGTATGGTGTTTTCAAGTTCTCTGACATTGCCAGGCCAATCATGGCAGGTGAGTCTTTGTTTTGCTTGCTCACTGAAATAGCAAGTTTGTGTGCCTGCTAGATGTCTGTATTTGTTTATAAAGTGTTCAGCGAGTGGCAAAACATCTGCTTTTCTTTCTCTTAATGGACTGATTTTTAATGGCAGTACATCGAGTCGATAAAAGAGATCTTCTCTAAATTCGCCTTCTTTAACGGCTTTTTGAAGATCTTTATTGGTGGCAGCGATGATCCTCACGTCCAGTGGAATAGATTTGTGTCCACCTAAACGTTCCACTTCTCTTTCTTGTAAAACGCGTAATAATTTAGATTGCAGGTTGAGTGGCATTTCGCCTATTTCATCCAGCATCAAGGTGCCACCATTGGCTATTTCAAATTTACCAGGTTGTTCTGCATGTGCCCCTGTAAAGGCCCCTTTAACGTGACCAAACAATATCGATTCCAAAATACTTTCAGGAATGGCTGCACAATTGACGGCAATAAAAGGTTTATTTGAACGAGGAGAATGGCGGTGAATATAACGAGCCAGTGGCTCTTTACCTGTACCACTTTCACCTGTCAGTAAAATGCCCGCTTCGGTTGTGGCGGCGCGATGTGCGAGCATGAGTAATTGGCGGCTGACCGACGCGGCGACAATGAGATGGGTATCGGGTTGCTCGAGTCGTCTTAGTCGGTGCAATAACGAACTAACTTGTTCAGCATCAAGGGGCAAAAGCAAGTAATCTTGTACACCTGCGTGCATTGCCGCTGCCGCTAAATCCGTTTGCTCAGGATCGAGCAAAGCGATTTGATTTTTGGCTGGATAAAGCGCCAAGGTTTTGGCGACATTATCACATGTGCTGTTTGATAGGTTAATTAATGATAACCAAGGAGTCGACTCATTTTCTTGCCATTGAGTAAAGCCTTGTAATGCTAATTCATTCAGGCAAGAGGCTGACAAACTGGCATCAACGAGCCTGATTGAGGTGAGGTTATTGTGTGACATTGGGAATATCTCCAGCTGCAGTTTGGGCAACTCGAGTCGATGCCTTTACTAGGCGAACCGTTACACGTCGGTTATAGAGTCGTCCTTTATCATTGTTATTACTGGCTTTAGGGGCTCTAGCACCGTGATTACGAACTTGGATTATTTTGCTACTTAATCCTAATTCCACTAAACGGGAGGCCACTTCGTCAGCGCGTTCTTTACTGAGTACAAGGTTAGCTAAGTGTTCGCCAACGGCATCAGCATGACCATCGACGAGGATTTCTTTAATGCTGTTATCGGCTAAAACATAGCGAACGATAGCATTCAAGTCTTGATCTTGGTGTACATTAAGTTGACTTGAACCTGTGTCAAATTGAAAATCGATTCGGCGAACATAAGAGAATGGCTTAGGTAGCAATGCTTGCCTGCAATGCCTAAATTGATTGACAACCTTTTTAGTATTGACTGTGCTGGCATTAACTTGATAAGTCGCGCCATTATCGCTGCTGATATTGACTTGCCAAGATTGCCCTTGGTCGAGTCCTTCTAAAAAGGGGTTAATATTATCTTGGCTGCTGGCACTTCGACCGAGCCACCAGAGCTGAGTACTATGACGACTTTGTTGATCGATTTGCCAAGCTGATGGAATAACTTGTGCCTGACTTTGCGTATTATTAAGTGATAGCCAGTCAGTATCAAGTTGTAACTTGAGCGCTTCACCTGGCAGGGCGATGAGCGTTAACTGACCAAAACCTTGTATCTTGTGTTGAAGCTGACAATGGAAAACATTGCCATTGAAACTCCATTTAGCTTGTTCTAGTGGTGTTTGATAATGTGTCACTGCTGCGCTGACACTATTAGGAATAGCCAAATAAACAAACAGCATGCAGATTAATTTATGAGCTGACGGTTTCACTGATCCAGTTCCCTTTTATTTATTACTTCAACGACAAGGTAATTTATATTTTTTGTTATTAACTAAGAGTCAGACCAAGCTGTTGGAGCTCGGCTGTTTTATTCTCTTGGCCTGTTTTGTTGTGTAATTAAACACACAATATTAATTCATGTAAAATGATTTCTGTTAAATAATAAGGTATTTATTTATTCAAGTCTATAATCAATATTATATTGCTTGAAATATTATTTATATAAAATTGATAGTATTTAATTATTTCTACAGTTCAGTTATTGGTCTGATTGTTTTTTATTCTATATTTTATTTTTTAGTAAAGTATATAAGATTTCTGTATGTTTCGCTAGAATTGTATTTTCATAACTATATGGTTTTAATCGATTTTTAATTTGTTTTATTATTTTTTTAAAATTATTAAAGTTTTTATACTTTTTGCCGATAGCCATTTTTATTGATTTGATATAGGCTCAAATTTAGCATTAATTGCAAATTTTTATATATCTTAGGTTCACTTCAATGTATATTCGTCTGGCTTTTAAATTATATTAAACGATAGGTGAGATAAAGTTGTATGAGAGCGTCATTATTTTGTCGAGTGCCATTTTAATATACATTTTTACGATTTGACGATTAATTGACGCTCAGATTTAGTGTGCAGATTAATTAATCGTTTATTTTACGTTAAACAAAATGGCGTCATGTTTTTGTCGAGCGTCAAATAATATAACAATTTGTTGTTTGATGAATATCTAGTATGGCTAGAATATCATTTTAATAAATAGTAACACTATTTAATTGACGTCATTATTTTGTCAAACGTCAATATTTATAGGTTTCATTATTTTAATTATTAATTATTCAGTTTGGGATTGTAATGAAAACAACTTCAAAAGCGAGTCTACTTAAACCTCACTCAGGTGTAAGAGTCAGGCCTGTTGCACTCATTCAAGAGAAACTAGCGCGTAGTCGATTATTATTACAAGTTGAGGCTTGTCATCGTTTACTACTGGATGCTGTCAATGGAGTGCTAAATCCTATCGTCAGGCAAGGTCATCATGCTTTGTCTCATATTGGATTGTCAGAGCATAATCGCCCTATTGAGCCTGATTTAAATCAAGCATGGTTTTTATTAAGCTATCATCGTGTGCCTCTCGCTTGGTGGCGTATCGATAGATGTACATTAGATCAGTTAGCGAGTGGCTATTATGGCAGTTTAGCGAGTCCATTAAGTTCACCGTTACGTGCTCCGAGCCAATCTGAATATCGTTTAGCAAAGAAATTGATTCTAGCGGCATTAGCTGCTCTACCAACAACAGAGTTGGATGAAGATGCATTGAAACTGGAGTTAGTAGCCAGTAATACGCCTATTGATGCACCTGTGCAGTGGGAGCTCAGCTTCCCTAAAGAGCATTTGGCGCCATCAATGTTATTTTGTATGACTGAAAATTTACTGGGATTAATGGCGGAACAACCGAGCCAATATCAAGCTAATCCCGATCTCGCTGAGAAATTATCTCATCGGTTAAGACAAATTCCACTGAAAATTTCTTTAGAGCTGGGTCGACAAAGTACACCCGTGACTTCATTGAATGCCTTAAAAGTGGGCGATGTATTACCGATTAATTTACATTCCCGTTGTCCCGTGACTGTGGGGAAACGCCCTTTATTTTATGCGTCTGTTCATACCCATGAGGGACAAATGGTCGCAAAACTAACCCATGATGCCTATCAACAAGAGGATCCAAACAATGGCTGAACAAAATATCCTACAGGACGAAGACTTTCTCTTGGATGATGATCTTTTCGGTGAAGAAGAAGTTGTCACACCGGCTGCTGCACCTAAACCTGCAAAAGATATATCATTTTTTCATCAACTTCCTGTACAAGTCACATTAGAACTCGCCAGCGCAGAAATGTCTTTAGGCGAATTAACGCGCATGGGCGAAGGTGATGTAGTCGCATTGGATCGCATGGTGGGAGAGCCGTTAGATATTCGTGTTAATGGTGCATTGCTAGGTCGTGGTGAAGTCGTCGAAGTAAAAGGGCGTTATGGCGTTCGTTTACTTGAGGTTGAAGCCATTAGTCTAACAGGAGCGAATGACTAGTATGCTTCGTGCTTTGTTGTTTTCACTTTGCTTGGTGACGCCATGTGTCTTTGCCAGCGACGGTTTTACTTTATTTACATTAGGTAATGGAGAGGAAACACAATCGGTTAACGTTAAACTTGAAATTTTAGCGTTAATGACGGTATTGAGTTTTATTCCCGCTCTATTGATGATGTTGACCAGTTTTACCCGCATTATTGTGGTGCTGGCTATTTTACGTCAAGCATTGGGGTTACAGCAGAGTCCACCTAATAAAGTATTGATTGGCATTGCCTTAGTATTGACGATTTTTGTCATGCGGCCCGTTGGTGATGCCATCTATACTCAAGCCTATGTGCCTTATGATAAAGGTCAGATTGAACTGACTGAGGCTGTGATGATAGCTGAAAAACCATTGCGTAAGTTTATGTTGGCTCAAACGCGAGAAACCGATCTCGAGCAGATGTTGAAGATTGCTGATGAGCCAGTGACGTTATCGGCTGAAGAGGTGCCTTTTTTTGTTTTGATGCCCGCTTTTGTATTGAGTGAGCTTAAAACAGCCTTTCAAATTGGCTTCTTATTGTTCTTGCCATTTTTAGTCATTGATTTAGTGGTTGCCAGTGTGTTGATGTCAATGGGAATGATGATGCTATCACCGTTAATTATTTCTTTGCCTTTTAAGCTCATGGTGTTCGTGCTTGTCGATGGATGGTCCATGACGGTGAGCACATTAGTGGCGAGTTTTGGTTGACGTGATTAATCGGTAGGCTTGATTAAGCGAGATAGGTTGTCGAATTTTTGACGACCTATCATAGCTTTCATCAATATGAATCGACTCGTTTTAAGCGATTTGGGTATACCCAGCATGAAAACCAAAGAGGAAGTAAGGTGGTTGATAAAATAATAACTTTTTCAATCGATGATCTGTTTGTTGATCTTGTTTATTTACTAGCATGCAGTCTCATTGGAATGATTGTTTTGTTTGATGCTTGGGATTGGCTTGTTAATGTGTTAGTGAAGATTTGAAGGGAAGGATGAATGGAAATAGCTGAATTAACCTCCCTGTTCTCCGATGCCATTTATTTAGTGGTATCTATGGTGGCTGTACTGGTGGTACCGGGGTTATTAGTGGGGCTCGTGATTGCTGTCTTTCAGGCGGCCACACAAGTGAACGAACAAACATTAAGTTTTTTACCAAGGCTTGTGATCACTTTACTCATGGTACTTTTTGCTGGGCAATGGTTGTTGCAAGAAATAGCCGATTTCTTTCAGCGTTTATTTATGAACATACCACACGTTATTGGGTAGCCATGCTGTCACTTACTTCGGCTGAAATAAGCACTTTTATTGGAACATTTTGGTGGCCATTTTGTCGCATTATGGGTGGCTTTTTAGTGATGCCATTTTTGAGTAGTGCTTATATTCCTGTGATGGTGCGGGTATTACTGGCTATTTCCATTTCAGCTTTATTGGCGCCGATATTGCCAACACCTCCCGTTGTGGATGCATTATCGCTTGGGGCCTTGCTATTGGCTATCGAGCAATTGCTTATTGGTTTTATGTTGGCCTTTTTTCTCACTTTTATGATCCATGTGATGACATTAGTGGGTGCGATGATGTCGATGCAAATGGGCTTGGCAATGGCGGTGATGAATGATCCATCCAGTGGTAACTCTAATCCTATTTTAGGCCAGTGGTTTTTGTTTTATGGCACCTTATTATTTTTAGGGTTAGACGGTCATTTGGTGGCGATTGGGATTCTGGTTGATAGCTTCAGGTTGTGGCCAATCGGTACTGGTATTTTTGATTTACCCTTAATGGGATTGGTGAGCCGAATGGCTTGGTTGTTTGCATCGGCATTAATGCTGGCGCTCCCAGCCATTTTAGCCATGCTTATGGTGAACGTGACCTTTGGCGTGTTGAGCCGAGCTGCACCTTCGTTAAACGTTTTTGCATTGGGTTTTCCTATGTCTATGCTAATGGGACTGCTATGTGTGATGTTCTCATTTACAGGATTACCAAGCCGTTATAGTGAGCTGTGCTTAGATGCCTTGTCGGCAATGTATGGCTTTATTGGAGGCACGGCATGATGCTTTCATTTACGGGGCTTTCATTTATGGGATCATCGAGCCGTTATAGTGAATTGTATAGTGAACTCGCCATTCATGGGATTCAGATTGGGGAGGAGATATGAGCAAGAATACTGGTCAAGATAAAACGGAGAAAGCGACCCCCCAAAAACTCAAAAAAGCGCGCCAAGAAGGGCAAGTTCCGCGCTCCAAAGATTTAGCATCCTCTTCGTTAATTATTGGTTGTTCATTGATGCTGATTGCCAGCGCCGATTGGTTTGGCGATCGAGTGTCAAAATTGACGCAAATGAACATGAATATTACCAAAGCTGAATTAGACCGGCCCGGCATGTTATTACAGCATTTAGGGGCCACCTTAGTTGAAATGCTCAATATTTTGACGCCGCTTTTTATTATGGTGGCGGTGATTGCTATGGTGGCTGGCGCCTTACCTGGCGGCCCAGTCTTTAGCTTTAAAAATGTCGAATTTAAATATAGTCGTATCGATCCTATTCCTGGCATGGGACGGATGATCTCGGCTAAATCCTTTGTGGAACTGATTAAATCGGTACTGAAGATCACTTTGCTGATTGGCATTATGTGGTCATTTTTAAGCAGCCATTTACAAATTTTGCTTAGTTACAGTCAGCTCCCCATTGATGAGGCGGTGAGTAGAGGTATTAGTATGCTGTCTGAAGGCATGCTGTATTTAGGCGTCGGCTTACTGTTTATCACTTTTATTGATGTTCCGTATCAATATTGGCAGCATCACAAAGATTTGAAAATGTCTCGTCAAGATGTGAAAGATGAGCATAAACAGCAAGAAGGTAAGCCGGAAGTTAAGCAAAAAATTAGGCAATTACAACAACGTATTGGTCGCTCTCGTGCCGATGTTGCCATACCAGAGGCGGATGTCTTACTGGTTAATCCTACCCATTATGCTGTGGCACTTAAATATGATACCAGTAAGGCCGATGCGCCTTATGTCCTCACTAAAGGCGTGGATGAGCTGGCCCTTTATATGCGGCAAATCGCCACTAAAAATGATGTTGAAATTATAGAACTGCCGCCACTGACTCGGGCCATTTATTATTCGACTCAAGTTGAGCAACAGATCCCTTCGGCATTATTTATCGCCATTGCACATGTACTCAGTTATGTCATACAAATTAAAGCGGCTCGCCAAGGAAAACAACAAAAACCAGCCCCTTTACCTCACTTTTTCATTCCGCAACATTTGCGACACGATTAAAGGATACTCTACTTCATGAATTGGTTATCGCGCACATTTGCTGGCAATCGCGCTTCTGTCGGCATCCCTATTATGTTGTTGGCCTTGCTCGCCATGATTATTTTGCCGCTGCCACCTTGGTTATTGGATATTTTCTTCACCTTTAATATCGTGTTAGCGATCATGGTGCTGTTGGTGTCTGTGTCTATCAGGCGCCCATTGGAATTTTCAGTGTTCCCGACATTGTTGCTGCTGGCAACCTTAATGCGCTTGACCTTAAATGTGGCTTCGACCAGGGTGGTGTTGATTGAAGGCCATCAAGGCGGCGATGCTGCGGGCCGAGTGATCCAAGCTTTTGGTGAAGTCGTGATCAACGGTAACTATGTTGTGGGCGCCGTGATCTTCCTGATCTTAATGATCATTAACTTTGTGGTGATCACTAAAGGTGGCGAGCGGATCTCAGAAGTATCCGCCCGTTTCACTTTAGATGCCTTGCCCGGTAAACAGATGGCCATTGATGCCGATCTTAATACTGGCGTATTAACCCAAGAGCAAGCGCGCGAGAGACGTCAAGAAGTGGCGCGAGAAGCCGATTTTTATGGTTCGATGGACGGTGCATCAAAGTTTGTTCGTGGTGATGCGATTGCCGGGTTATTGATCTTAGCCATTAACATGATTGGTGGTGTGTTAATTGGTGTGTTCATGCACGATTTAACGGCTGCGGATGCCTTTAAAACTTATGCACTGTTAACCATAGGTGATGGTTTAGTGGCGCAAATCCCGTCGCTATTATTAGCAACAGCGGCAGCCATTATTGTGACCCGTGTGTCTGATGCAGAAGAAATGCCTGCACAGCTGACTCGTCAATTATTAGCCAACCCAAAAACCTTGATGATTGCATCTGCAGTGATGACTATCTTAGGTTTAGTGCCGGGCATGCCCGCGTTTGTGTTCTTGTCTTTTGCGGCGGTATTAGCCTTTGCGGCCTGGAAGCAAAGTAAAGTCGTGCCTATTCAACCTGAGACCCAAGTTGAAGCGCAAATAGAAAAAAATCTCTCTGAGCCATCGGCGCCGAGTTGGGATGCCTTGCCTTTTACCGATTTAATTGAAGTGCGTTTAGGTTATCGTTTAGTGCATTTGGTTGAGCGCAGTAAAGGGGCCGAGCTACAAAAACGCTTAACGGGGATCAGGCGGACCTTATCGGAACAAGCAGGCTTTTTATTGTCTGAGGTGAGAGTAAGGGATAATTTATCGCTGGCACCTAATGCCTATCAAATTAATTTACTGGGTAATCCTGTGATCACAGCAGAGCTTGAGCCTGAGCATTTAATGGCGATCAAGAGTGGTCCTGTGCATGGCAATATCGATGGGATCATTACTAAAGAGCCCGCTTATCAAATGGATGCTACTTGGATCGAGCCGGAGCTTAAATCTAAGGCCTTGAACTTAGGCTACTCTGTGGTGGATAACGCCACTGTGATCGCGACCCATGTCAGTAAGCTTATTCGTGAGTCTCTACCGGATCTGCTGCAGCACGATGATGTGATTGCCTTAAGCGATCGCTTATCTAAGCAGTCACCTAAATTGGCCGAGTCACTCAATACGGCCTTAACGCCTATTCAGTTATTGAAGGTGTACCGTTTATTGTTAAAAGAGCAAGTTTCTTTAAAAGATATTCGCACCATTGGCACGACATTGCTCGATTGCAGCGAAAACAGTAAAGATCCCGTGTTGCTGGCGGCCGATGTTCGCTGCGCGTTGCGTAACAGTATTTTGCATTCTATTGCTGGCGATAAGTCGAGTCTTAATGTGATGACATTGGCGCCGGAGCTTGAGCAAACCTTAATGACGGCGTTAAATCAATCGCAGCAGCAAGGTAAGGTATCCTTAGACAGCTTTGCCATTGAGCCGCAATTACTCGCTCAACTTCAGCAACGTATGCCACAGTTATTGGCCGAAGCGAAAGAACAAGGCCATAATCCTATGCTGTTAGTGCCACCACAATTAAGACCGATTTTGGCACGTTATGCGCTGGCCTTTGCTCGTGGGTTGCATGTGCTTTCATACAATGAAATTCCTGAAAGTCGCGAACTGATGGTCGCAGGCCAGTTGGGGTAGGCTCATTTTCATGAGCTATGAATTTTGAGCTTTCCATTGCAATGTGAATTCGGTGATTGACTCAATCAATTTAAGGCCTTATTTGTTAATTCAAATAGGGCCTTTTTATTGGAGGGAGCTAACCTTATGGGATTTATTGCTTACAGTAGGCTAAGGTTGTGTTTTCCATTCACATACGTAAACTTTTTCATGAAATTTGATCATATTTTATAGCTGGATTTAATTGGTGTTGGTTGAGTGTGCTTGGGATATTCTGGCTCAGTTGTATTGATTTCTACAGAACGAATTTATGAGATGAAGCCGCTCAAAAAAATGCCTGCTCTTAAACTGTAAGCAGACATTGATATTTGCAGTCTATAATCACTCTGTTCGTCAGCGGAAATGATAGTGGTTACAATTAATACTTCCACAGTTTAAGTTAGCTATAATTTCGTTACTTTACATAATCGATTCTATTCCTAATACTTCAGCAGCTATCGACAATGACAAAGGCCTAGCATAACCATCGCCATTCATCATCACGGATATATATAATTCTTTTTCTGGAAAGTAAAGCGAGTCAGAGGCAAATCCAGGCAGGTTTCCACCATGATGGACAGTTGAGAACATGCCGATCTTTTCTATGAACAAACCAAAACCATATGGGTATTCTTGACCGTTTTTTAGTTTAAGTGGCGTCGTCATGGCTTTATAACTTTCATGACTAATTAACTTGCCATTTATCAATGCATTATGCCAAATTCCCAAGTCAGTAGGCGTAGAAACTATTGCTCCTGATGCATAAGGCCAGGTCATATCAACGAATTGGGCGTGTTGATATTCTTTATTTTTGTTTAAACTGTAGCCAGTCGCTCTGTTCAATATAAGCTGAGGTCCGTCATATTGACTGTTGTGCATACCTACTTTCTTAAAAATATTTTCTTCTATAAAGGTCTTATAACTTACTCCTGACGTAATCTCTATTATCTTACCTAGAAGGTTATAGTTAATAAAGTTGTAGCTAAACTCTGTTCTTGGTTCCGTGAATACAACTTCTTTGGCTAACCAAGCCAGCATTTCATCAGGCGACGCCGCAGTGTTGTCTTTTACATCTAATTGACTAATAAAGCTTGGTGTTATTTTAATCCCTGATGTGTGATTCAGCAGATTTTCTATCGTGATTGTGTTTCCCTTAGTTGAGAAGCCAGGAAGATATTGATTGATATTATCCTTAATGGATAATTTATTCTGTTCTTGCAGCATCATAATTGCAGTACTAGTAAACTGCTTGGTGATTGAGGCAATCCTAAAAACAGTTTCATTATGAGCGGCAACAGCCAGTTCCAGGTTAGCTTTACCTGCGCCTCCTGCATAAATTAATTTGCCTTTATGGGTAACAGCATAACTAACCGCTGGCGATTGTTCACGCTGAAATTCAATCACATGCTGTTCTATGTTCTTTAGCACATCAGCTCGTAAAGTGGTTGATACTATGATAAAGGTAAAAAATAATATAAAACGAGAGTGCATGGTTTATTCCTGATTATATATTTTAGTTTTATGAGAGAATAATTATTGCGTAAGTCATCTTGTTATATTACCGACGTTTTTTGCAATGAGCTCACAGGCTTGTCAACTGGTTGATAATATACGGTTTTTTCCTTAGCGGGTTTTTTGTTGTGGATGTAAAATGGTTAAATTATTTGTCATTCAGTGACTATCAATTTTATTAAACAAGTTTTTATGACGTGCTTTTATATTTTTAACTTGAAAGTATTTATTATCAAAATAACTAATATATTGAAAATAGTTGGCAAGTTTGTTTTGTGACTTTAGTACCGAAATTTTCTTAGCAGTTTGTTCAGAACGATAATTTGATACAACTAACGCTACATTTAGGAAAACTCATTCTACATCTTCAAAATATTAAATTTAACGTTTATTTTGTTACATTATTGTTTTTTATGCTAAAAGTAAAGGTTTTGTGATGTTGATATCGACAAGCGGTCTTAGAGATAACTGAAATTCTCACTTCCCCCTCTCCAAAAAAGTGTCGATTAAAACGATTTATAAAGCAGAGTGTGATAATTCTTGTTCTATGACTTTGTAGCTATTATTCCCGAGCTATTACTCCTGAGCAATGCCCAGCTGTTGTTGTTTTATTTTAGTGAGGCCAGAAGACACAATTCGGTGGGATTGCGTTAAGTAATAGGTTAATGCTTCAAACGTGTCTTTGCTGCAATTGTGTGTCTGTATCCATTTCATTCCACGGGAAGCGAAGGTGAGGGTTTATCTTATTAATTAACATTTAAAAACAAACTGTTGCTCGATTAGAAGCATCTTTATCAAACAATCGATATGTAAATGAATACTCAAACTATAGCCTTAAAACTGACTCCCGTACTCAAAATGATATTAAGTGTATTGATGAGAGTATCATCTGTGTCCATGTATTTCTGATTACTTGTTTTTGAGATCATTCCCGGTTGGTGGGATGCGATATAATCTTCTGTTTTCTTTTGCGCTCTTTCTATCACGTCTCTAATATGAATTCGACCAGCGACATCTTCTTCTGTGTACTTGAGGTGATCGCCTGATGCTGTTGGACCACTTTTTTCTGTGGCTAAGGCTGTATTTAAAAAACCGGTAGCCTCAACTAATTTGTCATTACCATTAAGCTTAGCTTTAAGGTAATTGTACTCCCGATCTGATAAATTGTGATTAATAACCTCTATCTCGTCACCAGTATGGGTAAAATCGAACGTTTTAGTCAATAAACTGGGTTGTTCAGATCCTACTTCAGCTAATACTCGTTGCGTTTCAGAGACCGTGTCTTTAACCGCGGTATCTCTTTTTTCAAGGTAGACTTCAAATTTCAGTAAGGCCGACTCGACTTTAGATCTTTGCTCTACTGGCGATAGTTTCGTGGTAATGGTTGCGGTATGTTGCTGAGGTGGAATTGAAATAGTGTTGTTGGAGCGATTCGTGTCATCATGCATTGTTGATGGAGTGACAGGTAGTTTGTTAATGTGTTGCGCTGGCGTGGGTGAGTTTAGTGGAACTGGTATTGCAGAGGTGATTTTCATATTTACTTCCTTTTAAAGGGCTTGTGATCCTTTCAGTTCGTTAAAAAAGTTATCGGCAAGATTGATATTAACTAAAGTGCTTTTATGTGGAATTGAACGCTTGAGATAACAAGAACGTGAGTACCTTAGTACTCACGTTATAAACCTGATGGTTTAACCATTAATGTGCTCGATTAGTGTTTCATCACAAATGTGAATAAATTTATAATTATCATGAAATTTACTCTCATCCACAATCTGAGAGAGAGGAACCATATAAACAATTTGAGCTATGTTATAAGCGACCTCCCAAATATCCCTAGGTGTGCCAAAGTTAGAGGCGAGGGTTTCTACCTTTTCACCACGACAACTAGGTAAGTCAAATGCGGCCGTAAATTGTCCCGATTCATCTGTTGTAAGGGTTCTAGTTACCCGTTCGCCATTTACAAAAGTAAAAACGACTATTTGCTCGCCAATAACGGGGATACCATTAACATCAACAGCTTTACCGCTTGCACTCAAGTTTGAGAATGCCAATGCAAAAAATGATTCGGAATAAGTTTATAGCATCATCAATATAGGGAGTAAGATTTGTTTGGTTGGACTATCGGCTGTGTTCTTTTCGATAGTAAAGAGGGCGCTATCGATCAAAGCTAGGTTGTTTCTCCTGTGTCCATGATGTGATATTCGATACAAAAAATGCCATTGGTCTAAAGAGCATTTATGAGACGATTTATGAGGCAGAGTATTGATAAAACCCAGTATTGATAAAAAAGAGTATCGATAACTCTTGTTCTATGACTTCGGCGCTATTCTTTTTGAGCTATTACTTCCGAGCTATTACTTCCGAGCAATGCCCAGTTGTTGTTGTTTTATTTTAGTGAGGCCAGAAGACACAATTCGGTGAGATTGCGTTAAGTAATAAGTTAATGCTTCAAATGTGTCTTTGCTGCAATCGTGTGCCTGTATCCATTTCATGCCACGGGATGCAAAGTAGGGAGCGGGTTGATAGCCTGAATGCGCTGTTAAAAAAACAAAGTTTTGCTCGGACACTTTAAAGGTGTATGTGGGTTGATTGTTTTTCCCTAAATTACCAATGGCAAATACTTTGCCACCGACTTTCCATACATGGGAGCCCCGCCATTGCATGACATATGTCGTGGCGGGTAAAGTGCTACAGAAGTCATTAAACTCATCATGGGTCATAGTGACTGCCTTCATGTCCTTATTATTGTATTTTTTCTTTTATTGTTGTTTCTGTGTTGATCACAGTGGTGTTTAATTTTCGTTTTGGCCCTAAGCCTAACATTAATCTGAGCGTTGAATTGGCATAGTTTAATCCTAATATGTCATCTTTGGGATGTTCTTTATAGTCAGTATAAGTGCCAAATAATCGATCCCAAATAGAAAACATAAACCCATAATTCGAATCAGAAAAATGTCTTTTTTTACTATGGTGTACAAAGTGCATTTGTGGCGTTACCAGTAAGTATACGAGTTTATTTTCAAATGGAAAAGTGACATTAGTGTGAAGCCAATGCTGGTTTGCCAAAAATAAAATCAGGATAACTAAACTGGGCCAAGAGCCAAATTGTGCAGGAAATAAAATCACGGTGATAATAATCGGTAATCCCATCATCATGACATGCATGGGTGAAGCTCGCATTCCTCCTAGCCACCAAATATGCTTTTGTGAGTGATGGAAAGCATGTATGTTCCATAACCATTGTTGATGCATGATCCTATGTGCCCAGTAAGACAACAAATCGATGAGTAGTAGATGGATCACTAATAGCGTACCTGTGGATAAAGGGGCGGTATACTGATACCAAGCTTGCATGAAGGGTAATTCAGAAACAAACAAAATGGGGCTAGCCATGAGCATAAAGAATCCTATATTCACAAGGTAAACATAAATACAGCCCACTAGATCTAACGTTTTTTCTGCATTTTTCACTTGTTTTCTGAAAGGCTTTATCATTGAAGCGAGTTGGAGGAGTAAGCCCAAGGCTACAAATAAAACATATTCCTTAATCATTGAGTTGCCCATTATACTAAATAATAATCATTATTATCATTGTTTTTATTTAAAAACAATCTTGGCAAGTTTGGTGAGTTGGTTTAATCGTGAAATGTAATTCTAATCTTTTTAATATGTTATTTTAAATACCCTTGCTTGTTAGGTTTTCTATTTGTTCAAATCATGTTTACGATTTCAGTGAGGCGAATGTATTAAGTTTACTTTTATTGGGCTTTTTGTGTCTTTATCTCATTCCTTTTTGGGTATAAGTGAGCCTGCTTTCTCTTACCCCTTATTGTCGACAATAATTGGCTTAAAACTTGACTAAGGTCGATAAAAAGCCTACATTGTCGACAATTAGTGTATTTTTATGTTGTTTATTCACCATGACATTTTTGTTTGAACAAACCGAAGAACACGCGATTACTTCAGCAGATAAGACTTTTTTTCAGCTAAGAAAAGATATTGTTGAAGGTGTGATTGCGCCTAGCGCTAAATTAAGTGAAGCTGAATTGTCGACAAAGTATGCAGTGAGCCGCGCTGTTGTTCGTGAGGCCATCAATCGTTTAGCGTCTTGTCATTTAGTTGAGCGAAAAGCGAATGTGGGCGCGCGGGTGGTGAGCTTAACTCGAGAAGGGTTAATTGAATTATATCAAGTGCGAGAGTCCCTTGAGGGAATGGCGGCACGTTTGGCGGCCAAAAACATGACAGAAATTGAGATTAGCGATCTCAATGGATTATTGAAAACCCATTTTGATGAAGTGCGTTCGGGTGAGTCTTATTATCAAGAAGCCGGTGACGTGGATTTTCATTATCGTATTATTTTAGGCAGTAAAAACCATCATCTCATCAATTTGTTATTAAATGGCATTTATCATTTAGTGCGTATGTACCGTGTACAACTAGGCATGAGCGGTCCTCGTGTCACTACCGCCTTTGATGAGCATAAACATATCGTACAGGCCATTGCCAATCGGGATGAAGAATTAGCTGAAATGCTGATGAGACGGCATATTTTATATTCAAAAAACAATATACAAAGCAAGCTTGAAAAACAGCAGGGAGAGAAAAATGAGTGCAGGTAAGAAGTTTCGTCAAGCATTAGCAGACAATCATCCTTTACAAGTGGTGGGGACGATCAATGCCTATTCGGCCATTATGGCGAAAAAAATTGGGCATCAAGCCATTTACTTATCCGGTGGTGGTGTGGCGAATGCCTCTTACGGCTTGCCTGATTTAGGCATGACGTCTCTCAACGATGTGCTGGTTGATGTGCAGCGTATTACCTCTGCCTGTGATTTACCTTTACTTGTTGATATCGATACGGGGTGGGGCGGTGCATTTAATATTGCCAAAACCATACGCGATATGGAAAAAGCGGGGGCAGCCGCTGTGCATATGGAAGATCAGGTGGCTCAAAAGCGTTGCGGTCACAGGCCCAATAAAGAGATTGTATCGACCGAGGAGATGGTGGATCGCATCAAAGCGGCGGTAGATGCACGCACCGATCCTGATTTTTTCATCATGGCCCGTACGGATTCCTTTGCACAGGAAGGGTTAGAAGCGGCAATAGAACGTGCCAAAGCTTATGTGGCGGCGGGCGCAGACGGTATTTTTGCCGAGGCCGTGAAAACAGAGGCCCATTATCGTGCGTTTTCAAAGGCGTTAAATGTGCCTATTTTGGCTAATATTACTGAGTTTGGGCAAACAGAGCTTTGGAATAAAGCGCAGCTAGGAGAGTGGGGGGCAGCCATGGTGCTGTATCCACTTAGTGCTTTTAGAGCTATGAACAAGGCTGCAGAGCAAGTGTACGGGGCTATATTAGAAGATGGCGATCAAAAAGCGGTGCTGGATTCCATGCAAACGCGAATGGATCTATATGATTATTTGGGTTATCACGATTATGAGCAAAAACTAGACAATTTGTTTGCCGAAGGGAAAAATCTCTAATAAGCTAGGGCCTGTTGACCTTTGGTGATGATTTCTGCAGCAGTTTGTGGGTTCTTTATACAAGGCAGAGCTTGTGTGGTGTAGTTATTCTACATAAACAAGTGATAACGCCGTAGAAGGGAGTCACAAACGCTGTCCGTAGGATCCGGCTAAATGTGTTTTACTCTTTGTTGAGAGCCTCTTTGTTAAAGAAAGAGGACTTAGATCACTAGGCGTCACTCCTCCCGCCTCGATTAAAACACGTTTATCTCGGACATAATTTAACCTCGAAAGGTCAACAGGCCCTATATCTCCTTTATTTAAGGGCGATTTACTGAGTGGCAGCTATCAGTACCCAATAATGTGAATGAGTTACAGCATACCAATGAAAGGAATTTAGTGATGGTGGATAAGAAATTAGCGGGCGCAGGCCTTCGTGGTCAAAGTGCAGGTGAAACGGCGTTATGTACAGTGGGTAAGTCAGGATCTGGTTTGACTTACCGAGGTTACGATATTTCAGATCTGGCTGATAATGCCTCTTTTGAAGAAGTGGCTTACTTACTGTTTAATGGTGAATTACCCAATGAATCTCAGTTAGATACCTATAAAACAGAATTATTTTCATTACGGGATCTTCCTCAAGCCTTAAAGGAAGTGCTACAGCGTATTCCTGCTGATTCTCACCCTATGGATGTGATGCGTACAGGGTGTTCTTTTTTAGGTAATTTAGAACCTGAAATGGATTTTAATGCACAAAAACAAGCGGCTAATCGATTACTGGCTGCCTTTCCCGCCATCATGTGTTATTGGTATAAGTTCTCTCATGACAATGTTGAGATTGATTGCGTCACTAATGAAGAGTCGTTAGCAGGGCATTTTTTGCATTTATTGAAGGGTAAGGCACCCTCAAAGCTGCATTGCCGTGTGATGGATGTGTCACTCATTTTATACGCAGAACATGAATTTAACGCATCGACCTTTACCGCTCGTGTTTGTGCATCGACTTTATCGGATATGTTCTCTTGTATTACGGGGGCAATTGGTACCTTGCGTGGCCCATTGCATGGTGGTGCAAATGAAGCGGCCATGGATATGATCCAGTCCTTTAAGTCGCCAGGTGATGCCAAAATACAAATGGCAGGCATGCTTGAGCGTAAAGAAAAAATCATGGGCTTTGGCCATGCCATTTATCGCACATCGGATCCTCGCAATGTGATTATTAAGTCTTGGTCTGAAAAACTGGCGCAAGAGTTTGGTGATAGCTCACTGTATGATATTTCTGTTGCCTGTGAAGAATTCATGTGGGATAGCAAAAAGCTTTTCTGTAATGCTGATTTCTTCCATGCCTCTGCGTATCACTTTATGGGGATCCCCACGAAACTCTTTACGCCTATTTTCGTGTGTTCACGCTTAACGGGCTGGGCATCACATGTGATGGAGCAACGTTCAAATAACCGTATTATTAGGCCTAGCGCTGATTATATTGGTGAGGAACCCCGTAAAGTCATGCCGATCAGTGAACGATAAGCTGTCATGATCAGGGCAGCATTGGCTGCCTTTGTTGATCTAATGACATTAACATTGTGTTTAGTGTGAGTTTTATTCCGAGATTATCCCGTCTTTTGTTTTGCTAACCTTGCTTTTTAATACAGACATATTGTTGAAATAAATCGGTTTATCTCGTGATGTACATGGAATTAAATTATGAATACCCTTTATCGCAAGCCATTAGTTGGTACGGCGCTCGACTATTTTGACACTCAAGCCGCTGTTGATGCTATCAGTCCGGGGGCTTATAAGAAGCTTCCTTATAGTTCGCGTGTTTATGCCGAAAATTTGGTTCGTCGTTGCAGCCCTGAAAAATTAACCGCGTGTTTGACTCAGATCATTGAGCGTAAACGAGACTTAGACTTTCCTTGGTATCCGGCTCGCGTAGTGTGTCATGATATTTTGGGCCAAACGGCGTTAGTGGATCTGGCGGGTTTGAGGGATGCTATTGCCGATAAAGGGGGCGATCCTTCAAAAGTGAATCCTGTGGTACCGACACAGTTGATTGTGGATCATTCTTTGGCTGTTGAGCATGCGGGGTTTGATCCCGATGCGTTTGAAAAAAACCGCGCGATTGAAGACAGGCGTAACGAAGACAGATTTCATTTTATCAATTGGACGAAAACGGCTTTTAAAAATATCGATGTGATCCAACCGGGTAATGGGATCATGCATCAGATAAATTTAGAAAAAATGTCGCCTGTGGTGCAATCACGTGATGGCATCGCATTTCCTGATACCTTGGTGGGAACCGATAGTCATACACCCCATGTGGATGCCTTAGGTGTGATCGCCATCGGTGTGGGGGGATTAGAAGCAGAGAGCGTCATGCTAGGTCGTCCTTCTTACATGCGTTTACCGGATATTGTTGGCGTGGAGCTGGTGGGACAGCGCCAAAGTGGTATCACGGCAACGGATATTGTATTGGCCATTACCGAATTTCTACGCAATGAAAAAGTGGTATCGACTTATTTAGAGTTTTTCGGCGAAGGGGCCAGTGCGCTGACATTAGGTGATCGCGCGACGATTGCTAATATGACGCCTGAATTTGGCGCCACAGCGGCGATGTTTTATATCGATGAGAAGACCATTGATTATTTAAAACTGACAGGGCGAAGTGAAGAGCAAGTTAATCTTGTTGAAACCTATGCCAAGCAAAGTGGTTTGTGGAGTGACAGCTTAAAAGAGGCCGAATATGAGCGTGTTCTTAAGTTTGACTTATCATCTGTGGGACGCAATATCGCTGGCCCCTCAAATCCTCATCGCCGGGTATCGACAACGGATTTAGCCGTCAAAGGCATTAGTGGTACGGTTGAAAATGACGCTGGCTTAATGCCCGATGGCGCCTGTATTATTGCTGCAATTACCAGTTGTACCAATACCTCTAATCCAAGAAATGTGATTGCGGCAGGCTTGCTCGCGCGTAATGCCAATGCCAAAGGCTTAATGCGTAAACCTTGGGTGAAAACCTCTCTAGCACCAGGTTCTAAAGCGGTGCAATTATACCTTGAAGAAGCAAAGTTATTACCCGAACTGGAGCAATTAGGCTTTGGGATAGTAGGGTTTGCTTGCACGACCTGTAATGGTATGAGTGGCGCGTTAGACCCGCTTATTCAACAAGAAGTGATTGACCGAGATCTCTATGCCACGGCGGTATTGTCTGGTAATCGTAATTTCGATGGCCGTATTCATCCTTATGCTAAGCAAGCCTTTTTAGCCTCACCGCCTTTAGTGGTGGCCTATGCAATAGCGGGAACCATACGGTTTGATATTGAGCAAGATGTATTAGGTCAAGACAGAGAAGGACGAGATGTCAGACTGAAAGATATTTGGCCCAGTGATGAAGAAATTGATGCCGTCGTGAACGCCAGTGTGAAGCCTGAGCAATTTCGTCAAGTGTATGAGCCGATGTTCGATATTAAGGTTGAATACGGTAAGGATAATGATCCTCAATATAATTGGCGCCCTCAGAGCACTTATATTCGTCGCCCTCCTTATTGGGAAGGCGCATTAGCGGGTGAGCGAACCATGCAAGGCATGCGTCCACTGGCCGTATTGGGTGACAATATCACTACAGATCACCTTTCACCGTCTAATGCCATCATGCTTGATAGTGCTGCGGGGGCTTATTTACATAAAATGGGACTTCCTGAAGCTGACTTTAATTCTTACGCCACTCACCGAGGCGATCATTTAACGGCGCAACGGGCCACTTTTGCTAATCCAAAGCTGTTTAATGAAATGGTGACGCAAATCGGAAAAGAAGGGCCAGTTGAAGTGAAGCAAGGCTCTTTTGCTCGTATTGAGCCTGAAGGTGTTGAGTCGCGCATGTGGGAAGCTATTGAGACTTACATGGCACGTAAACAACCCTTGATTATTATTGCTGGGGCCGATTATGGCCAAGGATCATCTCGTGACTGGGCGGCGAAAGGCGTGCGTTTAGCGGGTGTTGAGGTCATTGTTGCAGAGGGTTTTGAGCGTATTCATCGAACTAATTTAGTCGGCATGGGCGTGTTACCTCTGGAGTTTAAGCAGGGGGAGAGCCGTCACACTTATGCAATCGATGGCACTGAGACCTATGATGTGGTGGGCGAGCGTACTCCAGGGGCTGATTTAACACTGACCATTCATCGACGTAATGGCGAAGAGCTTCATGTTCCGGTGACTTGTCGACTCGATACTGCAGAAGAAGTGTCTATTTATGAGGCGGGTGGTGTGCTGCAGCGTTTCGCGCAGGACTTTTTAGAAAAAGGAGCGGCATAATGTCAACGTCTCACGTTTTTCCGCCACAAATAAGAGTCCCCGCGACTTATATGCGCGGCGGTACTAGTAAAGGTGTTTTTTTTAATCTCAACGATTTACCGATTGCGCTGCAAGAGGCGGGGCCCCAAAGAGATGCTTTTTTATTGCGTGTCATTGGCAGTCCCGATCCCTACGGTAAACAAACCGATGGCATGGGCGGCGCCACTTCTAGTACCAGTAAGACGGTGATTCTATCCAAGAGTATGCAGGCTGATCATGATGTGGATTATTTGTTTGGCCAAGTGGCCATCGATAAACCGTTTGTGGATTGGAGCGGTAATTGTGGCAATTTATCGGCGGCTGTTGGCGCGTTTGCTATCAATTCAGGCTTAGTGGATAAAACGCGCGTGCCCGATAATGGCATTGCTGTGGTGCGTATTTGGCAGAAAAATATAGGTAAAACCATTATTGCTCATGTGCCTATGATTAACGGTGACGTTCAAGAAACGGGCGACTTTGAGCTTGATGGTGTTACATTCCCGGCAGCCGAAGTGGTGGTGGAATTTATGTCACCCGCCGATGGCGAAGGTGCGTTGTTTCCAACGGGTAACCTTGTTGATGAACTCAGTGTCCCTGTTGATATTGCGAGCAATGGCGTGCTTGAGGCGACCTTGATTAATGCAGGGATCCCGACGATTTTCATTAAGGCGGAAGATATTGGTTATCAAGGCACCGAGCTGCAAGAGGTCATTAATGGCTCACCGCAAGCTTTGGCTATGTTTGAAACTATTCGCGCTTATGGTGCGGTGAAAATGGGCCTCATTTCTCATGTTGATGACGCCAATTTACGGGCGCATACACCGAAAGTGGCAATTGTGAGTGAGCCGAAAGAGTACGTGTCATCCAGCGGAAAAACCATCACGACAGATATGATCGATCTTAATGTACGTGCCTTGTCTATGGGGAAACTGCATCATGCCATGATGGGAACCGCTGCTGTGGCGATTGGCGTGGCTGCGGCTATTTCAGGCACATTAGTTTATGAGGCCGCAGGGGGGGATGAGCGATACAGTCACTCTGGTAATGTTCGTTTTGGTCACCCTTCTGGCACGCTTAAAGTGGGGGCCCAAGCAAGTGAGCTTGGTGGTGAGTGGCAAGTAACAAAAGCCATTATGAGTCGCAGTGCACGCGTGTTGATGGAAGGCTGGGTGCGAGTGCCAAAGGGGGCCTTTTAATTCAGCTGTTATCTTCATTTTTATAAGAGTGTAAACATATTTTTGCTGTTTTATGCTCTTATTGAAATGAATACCGTTCATCAATATTGGTGAATAATAGGGAAATGTATAAAGCCTTTTACTTCATGATTAAATTAATATCCTGACGCTTGTCCGTCTTTGCGGCTTTCACATCGGTGGCCATGTGTTTTGCTAATGATAAATAATTCATAAATCCCCTTGTTGAATTTAATATCCTGATGCTTGTCCGTCTTTGCGGCTTCCACATCGGTGGCCATGTGTTTTGCTAATGATAAATAATTCATAAATCCCCTTGTTGAATTTAATATCCTGATGCTTG
>NZ_CANLKR010000032.1 GCF_947491715.1 uncultured Shewanella sp.
ACTATCATCCCTGACAGCCTGACTCATCTGCAAAGTACTTCCTGTACTCTTTATAAGCATTCAACTTCCAATATTGAACCACTAGCTGAGCCACTAGCCATCCTTGCCCGTTATTTCCCTATGCCATTGTCCATCCTTTCACGCACTATCATCCCTGAAAGCCTGACTCATCTGCAAAGTACTTCCTGTACTCTTTTATAGGCACTCAACTTATAGGCACTCAACTTATAGGCACTCAACTTCCAATATTGAGCCACTAGCTGAGCCACTAGCCATCCTTGTCAGTTATTTCCCTATGCTATTGTCCATCCTTTGACGTACTATCATCCCTGAAAGCCTGACTCATCGGCAAAGTACTTCCTGTACTCTGTATAGGCACTCAACTTATAGGCACTCAACTTCCAATATTGAGCCACTAGCTGAGCCACTAGCCATCCTTGCCAGTTATTTCCCTATGCCATTGTCCATCCTTTGACGCACTATCATCCCTGACAGTCTGACTCATCTGCAAAGTACTTCCTGTACTGTTCTCTCTCCTGCATAATTGATACAGTAACTTCCTTGAACTTAACCTCTAACAATCCTTATCTGCATTGTATAAACGACTATAGCGCCTCCTTGCACCACTTCCTTGTATTACACTTTCCTTTTAAAATATGAGAATGAGTGACTTCCATGTCAACTGCTAGCATATCCTATGCCCAATTCTCATCTTGCTTCCTTGCTTGCCTATATAAGTCGAAGACACCTAAAGTGTTTCATTGATAATCATTTAAATGAATAACATCCTTATCTCAGATTAAACACTTCCTGTGTTTAACCTTCATTTAAAACAACATTTTTATCACTTATAAATGGCTGGCACTCCTTGTGCCCATTGCTAAGAGAGTTAGTGATATCCTTATCACTCATTACGCTCATCCTAAGCACGACTCTCTTCGATGCTTCCTTGCTGGTGACTTACACTTCCTGTGTTTCATTTTTCAGCGAAGATGAGTAACATACTTGTTAACTGCTAGCACATCCTGTGCCCTCATCCTTAGCATCCTTGCTTTTACTGCTCCTTGTTTTTACCAATCAATATACGATTGGACTTTCAACAAAAAGTGTTGAAAAATGATAAAAACTATCAAATATCATCGAAAACAATTAATTTTAGTTATCAAATAAAAGCTAAAGACCACTTCTATTTCATTCTCTTTATTCGCTGGTTTAAAAAACCTTCGCTGCTTTCGATAGGGTTATTTTAGGTTTTCTATGAATAAAAAACACCGACGCTATTAAATCCCTTCTAAGTATCAACATATAAAAGATAGAGCAACACCAAATAAGACATTGATTTAAAGTAACTTTTAAAGCATCCGTCGTGATTGCCTCAACGAAAAAAGACCTATATCCCACAGCTTTGTAGGATATGTCTTACATTGCGAATAGCATTTACAACAAATAAGCCCCACAAGAAGAACAGTAAACAAACAAAATTTCATTTTTGATTAAAAATAAAACAAAAAAACATATTAAAATAACTTTTGCTATACAAAAGTATTAGATTAATTATGCTAAACCCACGCACAGTTAAAAATAAAAGGATTTTTGAATGAAAAAGAATATATACCCGTGATACTTGAAGATGCAGGATTCAGCTGGAATTAAAAGCCTTTTAGGCAAGGTCATTAATTGCTCCTGCATAAATGACATTTCCATCATCCTTGATGGTCAGCTTGAACAGCGTGCCTAGTCATTCTAAGCTGATGTTCAATAACGCAGTATAAAAGGCTTTTAAACCAGCCCTTTGGGAGTCTGTAAAATCACCTACTTCTGCGTTGTATCACCTTAAAAGGCAATAAGCATTCTTGCAATAATACGCCTTGAATTAGGCACTTTTACAGGCTCTGAAAACATGCATCTTCAAGTATCACGGGTATAACTAGCTTATTCACACTCCTTGAGCTCTGCGCTGTAATGGCTCAAAAAGCGAATAACCTACCTGAATTCAGGTTAATCAATATAAAGTTAAGAAGGATAAAAGCGAACAGGACAATCAATAATACTGACAAGCCATGAAAATCCCTTTCTTAGGTTTCCCTTAGAATAAATGATAAAAAGTTAAAACAGGGATAGAGAGCCTCTAATACAAATAAACCTAAGCTCACTTTAATAAAGTGAACAATTGTAATTCAAGTTCAGCAACAACACTCTCTTTTCGAGTGATAATTTCAATTCTTGAGTCCATGACTTCATCAAATTCACTTAACTCCAGTTCACCTTCTATCCAATTGATACCAACTATCCCTTCATCAGTAATCAATATCGCTTTAACTCTCACAGCCTCTATGCTATTGATAAATTTTAGCAAAAGGCTCAAATCGAATTCATATCGTGGAACAAACACCCAAGCATAAGAATAATGCGCTTCAGCGAAGTGAGACTTACTCCATATACCTCGATGATCAAATACAATATTCTTCGCATCATCAATTTCATCAAAAACTGGAAACTGATAATGTGGAATAGCTCGAGACAATAGTGAGCTAGACTGAGATCCTAATGTCAGTTTCGATGCTATAGGCTTAACCTGACTTGTAGAAGGTGAGCGCTGCTCAGTAACATAATGACAAACATTGTCCATTAGCACTAAAAGCTGAGCCGTTTCAATATCAGACTCCTCAGGCACTTTAGATGAAACTCGTAAACACTGACTCTGTTTCAATTGCTTTTCTTGCAAAAAAAGCATCAAATTGACAAATTCATCATGACGATATTCATCTGACTTACTAGCCAAAATGATATCTGCAACAGTCAATTGCTGTAAAAAAGTCTCATTGCTTCTATAGCAAGTATCAGCCACTTTACGCGCATCCACTAAGGTAATACATGCTTGCATTGCGATCACATGTTTAAAGTGCGGCTCTGTGAGTACTTTTAATATGGCAGCAGGATGACCCAGTCCAGTAGGCTCTATAATTAACCTATCAGGTTTTGCTTTTGCAATTAATTGAGTAATGGCCACTTGCATGGGTACGCCTGCAGCGCAGCACATACAACCTCCCGCCACTTCTCGAATATGGATATCTTGCTGCTCCTTAGCCAGTAAAGCACTATCGATACCGACATCACCAAATTCATTGACTAAAACGGCCCACTTTTCCTCTTTAGGCTTCACTAAGAAAAGCGCTTTAATAAGCGATGTTTTTCCCACGCCCAGAAAACCCGTTATGATATTTGTTGGTATCGCTGTTTGGATCATATCAATATACCTTAAGATAATCATTCGATGAAAAAGTTAACATCTACAAGCGTAAAATTAATGAAATTAACCTTTAATCTTAGGTTTCAGCCCTTTTCGCTGAGCTCTTCCTTTACTTTTATTCATTTTCCCCCGTTTGTCAGCTGAAGATTTATAAGTTGAAGAGCGGTATTTTTTGGGCTTTTTAAGTGCCGAATTCTCTCTATAACGAGCAGGTAAAGGCGTGCCAAGTTCATAACCTGGTAGAGTCACTTTCGGTAATGACTGTAAAATAATAGCTTCAATATCCGCTATCATAGCGTCATCTTGGGGAGAGACAAATGAAATCGCTCTCCCTTTCTGGCCTGCTCGTCCTGTTCTGCCTATTCGATGAATATAATCTTGAGGATCCTCTGGTAATTCAACATTAATCACCAGAGGCAAAGACACGATATCTAAGCCACGAGCAGCGACATCGGTCGCCACCATGACACGTAATAAACCTGCTTTAAACTCTTCTAAAACACGATTTCGTGCACCTTGTGTTTTATCACCATGAAAGACGCCATTTTTTATTCCATCAAGCGTTAACTCTCGACATAAATTGTCTGCGCTTTCTTTCGTACTGACAAAGACCAGGACTTGCTGCCAATTATTGCGTCCGACTAATTCTGAGAGTAATTCCGTTTTTCGGCGCTTATCCACTAAATAAACTTCCTGACTTATATGGTCACCCGTTGGCTGACTGGCCACATTGATCCAATGGGGCTTGGATAGCATTTTTCCCGCTAATTGTTTCACCTCATCATTATAAGTAGCCGAAAAGAATAACGTTTGATGCTGAGGCACCAACAATGTCTTAATCTTTTCAATATCACGAACAAACCCCATATCCAGCATACGATCGGCTTCATCAACGACAAGATGAGCCACCTCAGAGAGATCAACATGCTGCTGGCCAATATGATCAAATAAACGCCCAGGTGTCGCCACTAAAAAATCCACTCCTGACTGCAAAGCTTTACGTTGAGGATTCATATTCGCACCACCATATACTGCGATAGCATTAAAAGGCAAAAATTGACTATATTTAACAATACTTTGGCTGACTTGAATCGCAAGTTCTCGAGTGGGTGTGAGTACTAACACCTTAACCCGTGGCTGGTAAGTCAATGTATTATCATTAGCAGATACATTATCGAATGTCGATTTAATCAAGAGTTGAAGTAAGGGCAGAGTAAAGGCAGCTGTTTTGCCTGTCCCTGTTTGGGCGCACGCCATGACATCATCACCCAATAATGCTAATGGGATCACCTCTGACTGGACCTGTGTTAATGCTTGGTAACCGCACTGAGAAACAGCATCGACAATTCTTGGATCTAAGCTGAGGCTAGAAAATTTCATGATAAACTCATAGGGGGTTGTTAGGAGATAATAAAGGTATCAAGTTTACCAAGAAGCCCCAGCTTTTAATAGCCAAAGCATTCTTCCCCCCCCTATTTATTGCATTTTATGGTCCGTATTATGCCGCGCTATGACTGACTAATGTCGGATTCAATAAATTATCGTGTATTGGACAGCGATGACAAACAAGATCTAAAAAAGCTTGTTTTTCTGATTGGGTTAAATCAGCATCAATATCGGCTTGAATATCTATCGAATCAAACCCCACTGGAGTGTCGACTTCCTTTCCAAGTAAACCATCAGTATTAATGCTTGCCGTCACTTTCACATCAATTCCGTGCAATACTATACCTTTATCTCTCGCCACCATCTTAGCAATCGTTGAAATACAACCTCCAAGTGAAAAAATAAACATTTCAAGTGGCGTCGCACCAGCATCGGTTGCAGAGGGTTGATCAATCACTAAAGCGTGATCTCTAATACTGGCACTGACTTTCCAATCAGCTGCCATTTGAGTATTCACCACTATTGTTTTATTGGGCATACTATTGTCGTCCATTTAAAAGGCATTAAACTAACACTATTAATACCACAATTAAACTAAAGGTATAGATATAAATAAAAACCAAGCTTAACCTAAAAAATTCACCTTCGTGCTAGAATACTGAGATAGGTCCACACTATATCCATGCTCATCCAAAGTGCATGCATATATTCAACTAACAAGCTAACTATGGCAATCAAGACCAAATTTGACCAATCAAAAATATTTCACTTTTCTATGCAAATCTATTATGAGGATACTGATTTCTCAGGAGTCGTTTACCATCCTAATTTTTTGAAGTATTTTGAACGAGCAAGAGAGCACGTTATCGGCCCAAGTACGCTGTCCCAATTATGGAAACAACACCAACTCGGTTTTGCTGTCTATCGAAGCGATATGACCTGCTTTGAAGGCATTGAGTTTTCAGATGTCATTGATGTTCGCACTCAATTTTACTTTGAAAGCCAATACCGAACAGTATGGCACCAAGAAATTTGGCGAGCAAATAGTATACGAGCGGCAGTCAAAGCCGATATTGAAATGGTGAGTATGGATAAGTCGCGTCAATTAGTGCCTATGCCAGCGGAAGTGATTATTCAATTAGGACAAGATCCCGATTTATTACTGTAACCCTTTCCACTTTTTAACCATTAAGCAGACAGGATAAAGGCATTCTGTCGCTTTTTTCGCTTTCCGCTAATAAAATCCAGTCGGTTATTTAAACAAAACTTTTATCTGTTAAGACTTCAGTCACCCAATGATCCAACCGCCTGTATGCTTCGACATTAGCAGCATGCTACTAAAGCAATAAAACCGCTAATAGTCAAAAATAAAAAATTAAAATACAATAAAGCCAATTGATTAGCTTAAAAACCTTATTGAACCCTTATATTATTTAAGGGTATAGTAACGTTAACCTTTAAATAACAATAAACATAAAATTAGCGTAAAAACATCACATATAAGTCCCCTTGACTTTCCTTTGGAAATGAGGTGCTCCATACGCTGATATATGGAATAAACGAATGAGTAAAACCTTCTCCACAGGCATGAGTCAAGAACGAAAATTATCACTTTCTGATGAGTTGATTTCAACCACTGACAAAAATGGAATGATCACTTACGTCAATCAAAAATTCATCGATATTTCTGGTTTTAGTCAAGATGAACTGCTCGGCCAAAACCACAGTATTGTTCGCCATCCTGATATGCCCAGTGCAGCATTTAAAGAAATGTGGCATAAGCTAAAATCAGGGCAATCATGGAGAGGTATTGTCAAAAATAGGTGTAAAAACGGACAATTTTATTGGGTTGATGCTTTTGTTACTCCGCTGATCGAGAATGGAGAAATCATTGGCTATCAGTCAGTGCGTATTGCCCCCAAGAGTCAATTTATTAAAAATGCCGAAAAAATTTATTTGAAACTAAACCAAAAAAAATCCGTTTCAGATCCTATCAGTTTAACGCAAAAACGCATTCTATCGGCTTTTAGTGCCACGATTGGTTTGCTCATCGCAGGCTATATTTGGGGTTGGGGGGTGATCTTAGCGGGGATTTTATTAATGGGGATTAATTTAGCTATTTTTTACGATGAAGCCTTTCGCATTCCAGCTAAGCTTATGACAATGAAGCATAACTATGACTCAATTAGTCGCTTTATTTATTGTGGCCGAGACAGTTCATCTTTACTCGATTTTCAACTCATGATGAAAGACGCTAAACTTCAAGGCGTATTAGGCCGATCTCGAGATCATGCCCAGCATATTGAAAATATTTCACAAAAGCTGATCACATCAACCCAACAAACCCATTCAAATCTCGATTTGGAAAACCAACAAATAGAACAAATTGCCAGTGCAATGGAAGAAATGGGCGCCTCTATTAGTGAAGTGGCCAATAATGCCCAATCCACATCACTTAACATTGATGAAACCTGCCAACTTTGCTTAGATAGCCGCGATACCATGCAAGAAAATAGTACCAGTATTGATGCATTAACAGCATCAGTCGTTGAAGCTGCCGCAAATGCACATCAATTAAATAAAGAAGCAGAATATGTTGCCAGTGCAATGACTGAAATTGACGCTATCGCCGAACAAACCAATCTGCTTGCTCTAAATGCTGCAATTGAAGCAGCAAGGGCAGGTGAACAAGGTCGTGGTTTCGCCGTTGTCGCAGATGAAGTCAGAGCACTATCGAGTCGCACCCAAGAATCAACCAATAGCATATCCAAAAGTGTTGATAAAATGTTCAGCATGCTAAGTCGTTGGGCAAAACAAATGGATCAAAGTCAGTCCCAAGCAGAGCAATGTGCATTAGACACCCAAAAATCAGCCACTAAAGTCGATACCATTTATCAATCCATGAATCATATTCACGATCTCGCTCAGCAAAATGCGGTTGCAGCAGAGCAACAAAAGCAAGTCATTGGTGAAATAAACACAAATATCACTCAGATCAGTCAAGCTGGATTTGAAAACCTCAATGCTGTCAATATGGTCGAGTCATCCGTACTTGAACTTAAAGTGAATGCTGAAAAAGCAAAGTCATTAAGAAAAACATTTAGTTAACACATAAAAAAAACAAAAAACGTTTTGAATAATTATTCAAAACGTTTTTTGTTTAAAATAAAGCAAGTTGCATCCATATAATAATTCACTTTTATTTCATAAAGTTAAGAAACACTTTCAGTATAAAAAACGCCTTCCATTTCATAAACTAAAGTAATAAGCAAATATAATCACTTTATTTAAAAATATAATTATTTTACATGAGATGAATTTGACGGTAGAGTTGCCCACTTATTTTTTAAAATTGCGATAACGATTCTAAATGTTTGACTAATGTCTAAACATGACACCAATACATGCCGAAAATTCTCGCTATATGGGGTATAAAAAATGTCTACCAAAAAAACCCACAATTTAAAAACAATCCTTACTTTTCTTATTCCATCTTTAATTGGCTTATTATTGTTCATGACTCCCGTCAGTTATAATGATGCCATTACAATACCTATTGCTATTTTTGCGAAAGGACTTGAAAGCCTTCTTGACAGCGTGTTGACATCCATTATTACGGGGATCGTTATTTTTACTGGCGTCATGTCACTTTTTACCAAGATTGCTCGCCCCCAGTGGATCATAAAAAATACATTCTTGCATTCTCTATTTAATATTAGCCCTGCATGGTTAGTGATCCGTTTACTGGGCACAGGCTTTATTATTCTCACTTTTTTCCAATTTGGTCCCGAAGCTATTCGCTCTGAGAACACAGGCGCACTGGTATTAAATGATTTATTACCCATTCTCCTATGTGTGTTCTTATTTGCAGGTCTATTGTTACCTTTATTGCTTAATTTCGGCCTACTCGAATTATTTGGTAGCTTACTCACTAAAGTGATGCGCCCTATTTTTAACTTGCCAGGCAGAAGTGCCATTGATTGTATGGCCTCATGGTTGGGTGACGGCAGCGTGGGGATCCTGCTGACAGCAAAACAATATGAATCCGGTTTTTACACCCAAAGAGAAGCCGCGATTATCGGTACAACCTTCTCTGCCGTTTCCATCACTTTTGCTTTAGTGATTATTTCACAAGTACAACTCGAACATCTCTTTGTGCCTTTTTATCTCACCGTTTGTTTTGCGGGGATCATGGCCGCAGTAATCGTACCTAAACTTCCCCCTTTATCTTGGAAAAAAGACACTTATGTCGATGGAACGCCGCGACATCCGGATGATGAAGTCATTCCAGCCGATCATAGCGCCTTTTCTTGGGGGATACATTTAGCCCTCAAAAAAGCAGAAAAGTCAGTAGGCTTTAAACAAACCTTTATTGATGGGCTCAAAAATGCTATCGATATGATTTTTGGTATTATCCCTGTGATTATGGGCATGGGAACCATTGCCCTTATTTTGGCAGAATACACCTCGATTTTTGATTATTTAGGCATGCCTTTTATTCCATTATTAGAACTTTTGCATGTCCCTGAAGCCACAGAAGCCTCGAGAACCATAGTGGTTGGTTTCGCCGATATGTTTATTCCTTCCATTCTAGCTGGCAGTATCGAATCTGACATGACACGCTTTATTATTGCCGCCATGTCAGTCACGCAGCTTATTTATATGAGTGAAGTCGGCGCCTTGCTCATCGGTAGCCGGATTCCCATCAATATTCTTGAACTCTTTGCTGTTTTCATATTAAGAACTTTAGTCACATTACCCATTATCGCTGGTATTGCTCATTTGATTTTCTAAACCATATTAGAAAGTTACCCATAAAAAAGGAGCGGCGATTGCCGCTCCTTTTTTATCACATTGGCATCACTAAATCGCCCAACCACCGAGATAGAAAATCACTAAACCTAAAGTAATAATGATCACTCCAGGTTTTAGTAAACGCCACTCTCCACTACACAAGCGCCCTATCACTAAAGTGACAAACCCCAGCATAATACCTGTGACAATGTTGCAACTTAATATGATAAACACAGCACACGTCAAGCCGGCCATTGCATCCACTTTATCGCTAAAATCAAGCTTAGTGACATTGGATAACATTAATAAACCCACATACATTAATGCTGGGGCTGTCGCGTAAGCAGGCACTAAATAACTTAATGGTGCAAGAAACACCATCAACAAAAACAATAACCCAACTATTGTCGCCGTCAACCCAGTTTTACCGCCTGCAGCAGTCCCAGCAGCGGACTCAATATAAACCGCTGCTGGCGCCCCACCAACCGCCCCCGCAAACATACTGCTTACCGAATCAGAGGTTAATGCCTTAGCCGCACCTTTAATATCATCCTTTTCGTCCAATAAATCTGCTTGTCCCGCCACAGCTCTAATCGTTCCTGTCGCATCAAAAATTGCCGTCATCACTAATGCCAACACTATAGGTAATACCACAGGATTAATGGCACCAATAATATCCATTTGTCCCATCAAAGAATGCTCGGAGTTAAAATCCGGCATAGCCAATAAGCCTTGATAGTGCACTTTAGGATCAAAAATAAGGCCGAAAATAGATGAAACAATCACAACAATTAAAATACCACCCGGCACTCCTCTACGCTCAAGGCCAATCGTGGCAGCCAACCCGATAATGGTTAATATAACAGGTAAGCTATTAATATCACCTAAAGCAACAGGTAACCCTGTATCATTCGCCACAATAAGCTGTACACTATTAGTCGCGATGAGAAGTAAAAATAATCCAATACCAATACCCGTTCCATGCGCAATCCCTTTGGGCAGATTACTCAGTACCCACTGGCGGGCGCCAGTAATACTGGCTAAAGTAAATACCACGCCCATTAAAAAAATCGCCCCTAAAGTCACAGGAATAGCAATCCCTTGACCTAGCACCATACTAAAAGCAGTAAAAGCCGTTAATGAAATAGCGCAACCAATTGCCATAGGTAAATTAGCCCACAAGCCCATCAATAGAGAACCAAAAGCCGCAATTAAGCAAGTTGCAATAAATACCGCTGCAGGATCAAAGCCTGCACTGCCAAGCATATTAGGCACAACAATCACAGAGTAAACCATAGCCAGAAACGTCGTCAGCCCTGCTATCATTTCTTGACGTACAGTACTGCCTCGATCACTTATCTTAAAATAACGATCTAACAATGTCCCTAATGGCGCTGTGCTCGTAGTTAGCGTCTGCTCAGACTTCATAGTGATTATAACCTTAGATTTGATAGTATTTAATAGGAAGGAGACCAATACATATAATGGCTAAATTTAACAAACAACCCGCACTAACTAGTTGTAAGTTATGATGATATCAGCAATATACACATAGAGCTGACAGTTTAAAATCCGCTAGTTTACAGGATCTTATTAATGTTAAATAGGTGTGTTAGGCTTTCTATTAACCTTCAAATCAAAAAACAGAAATTTCTATTTAAAGCCTATTAATGCCACATCAAAACAAGCTAAATTTGTCATTCAACTTGTTTTGATTAAATTCAATAGGCTATTATTTTATTAGGCTTTTAAGAGTAGTAATAAAAAATTTAATATCGTTACGGCTCACATCCCGATGCAGTACCAACCTTAACGTAGTATTTTCAGTGACTAAAATACCCTTTTCTTTAAGCTGAGTCACCAATGTGTTCACATCAAGCTCCCCAAGTACCTTAGCAAATACCATATTAGTTTGAACCAATGACAAATCCACTTCAAATGCTTCTATTTGAGCAAGCTCATTGGCAAGATAGGCGGCATTCTCATGATCCTCAGCCAATCTCTCCACTTGTTCAGTAATAGCAAGCTGCGCAGCGGCAGCGATAATCCCCGCTTGGCGCATTCCACCACCAAGCATTTTTCTCCAACGACGGGCTTTCTTAATAAGAAAGGGATCGCCTAATAAAATGGATCCAACAGGGGCACACAAACCTTTGGATAAACAGATAGAAACCGAGTCAAAATACTGGGTAATATCACTGATCTCAATACCTTGGCCCACAGCTGCATTTGCGACTCGAGCACCATCAAGATGAATTTTTAACCCATGATTAAACGCAAGTGTTTGTGCGCTTGCCAAATACGATTGTGGCAAAATTTTTCCGCCAATCGTATTTTCAAGACTCAGTAGGCGTGTTTGAGCAAAGTGCACATCATCGGGTTTAATCGCCGCTTCAATATCAGAGAGTAATAAGCTCCCATCAGCTTGATTCATCAAGGGCTGAGGCTGAATACTCCCTAATACCGCAGCTCCCCCACCTTCAAACTTATAATTATGCGCTTGTTGTCCACACAAATATTCATCACCTCTCTCACAGTGTGACATTAAGGCCAATAAATTCGCTTGGGTACCAGAGGCAGTAAATAATGCAGCATCAAAACCAAAACGCTCCGCAGACATGGCTTCCAACGCATTAACAGTGGGATCATCACCATACACATCATCTCCTACCTCTGCATTCGCCATTGCCGAGCGCATGGACTTTGTTGGTCTTGTTACTGTATCACTGCGAAAATCGATCATTTTAACCTCATTAAAAATTATCTCAATTACATAATAAAATACAGGGTATTGCAAAAAACAAAACGGTAAATCAGTTTAAGCTCCTCAATAGATCCGGTTTTAGCCGCAACAACACTAACAAAGCATAAAATAAAGCCAACACGATGCACTAATGAAATCAAAATGATATTAAACAGTTAAAATATGAGACCTATTAAGTAAAAAGTGATTTTATAAACATCATCTTAATACCCATATATTCTCATCCATGATATTCAATAGAGTCAACACTCAGCATCATGTTTTTTTGGAAACAAAAAATATGCATTCAGTCAATAATAATACCTAAAGGAGTGTCAATGCAGCAAAAGTACGCTCAAACACAAGAGACTATTTCACCCTGGAATACAGCAAGTAAAACACGCGATGATCTAACTCCATTTGCTGCTGACAATATCGACTCCCAGATCCAATTAAGGCCGATTCAACTAAGTGACGCCCCCAGAGTCAAAGACTTAATGACAATGGCAATTAGTCGACCATTATCTATCGCCCCTATTCATAAAATAAATGAAGCACAAGATTTTATATTAGGTAAAAACTCTAATCAAAATATAAGATTAGGAATTTCACATTCTCGACATGGTTTAATAGGTGGGATCAGTTATGGCTTTGAAAAAGCAACACCCAATCAAAACTACGTCTTATTCAGTTATTGGTTAGGTGAAGCCTATCAACGGCAAGGACATACCTTTAATGCATTAACTCTACTGTTTAATCATCTAAGATCCCAAGGAAACACTGACTTTCTAGCCAAAGTGTATCCCTCTAATACCCCATCACAGCACTTGCTTAAAAAATTGGGATTTCAGTACAATGAAATTTCCACCAGCAAAGATCCTTCAACTTTTATTCATTTCACTCGTTTAGGTCCTCAAATCCCTTGACCTTATATATTTAGCTTTAACGATGTCATATACCCAGTTAAAAACGATAGCGTACACAAAGAAAAATGCAAAAAATGCCGCTTCTAGCAAAAAAGCCGACATCAAACTTATTGATAAAACAAATGCCACAACAGGTAAAGTGAATACAATTAAGCCTATTTCAAAACAGCAAGAATGAAAAATACGTAAATAAAGTGTTCGGCTTAATCTGTCATAACCAAATTTCCAATCAAATATAAGGTTATAAATATAATTCCAGATCACAGCAAATAGGCTCAAGCCCACCATCACCATGGACAAGGTCATACTACCTTCATCCGTCATTAAATAAGAGGCCGGTATCAAAATCAGTAAGGCAATACATTCAAATAAAACAGCATGAAAAATTCGACTCTTTATCATTTCAATAACGCTCTTTTGCCTAACAAGTTGCCATCATTATCCAACAGGAATACAATTATAAAAAGTTAGATACCATCACTTTTACTGATATGCCAACACTTGAACAACTCAATGCATTTATTAGCACTGTCGAAACAGGCTCATTTTCCGCAGCCGCAAGAAAGTTAGGAAAAGTGCAATCTGCTGTGAGTCAGCATATTGCCAATATGGAAGCGGATATTAATCATGCTTTATTTCATCGAGACGGCCGATACCCAACACTAACGGCTCAAGGTCAACAATTACTGCCACAAGCGAAAGCAGTTGTGGCTCAACACGAGAGGCTATCGTTACAAATTCAATCACTGGACTCAGGGGTAAGCACAAGACTAACACTCGCTATTGATGAAGGGATCCCTTATACAAGACTCAGTGACACTTTAGACAACATAGCATCACATCACCCTCAATTACACATTGAAATCCTGTGTGCATCAAGCAAAGACATCGTAGAACTTGTCAAGCAAAAACGCGCGACTGCAGGCATTATTTATAACGATGAAATATATCCAGAGCATGTTGATTTTGAATCATTAGGCTCAGTACTGTTTGATGTTTTTGTCAGTCCAACGCATCCACTCGCTCAAACTCACTCCCCTCATGTTGATATGTTAAAGCTGCATAGACAATTAGTGATTGGATCTAAAGATGCATTAAAAGTCAACGCATTATCACCAGACATTTGGCAAGCTGATAATTACTATATGCTATTGGAATTAACGAAGTCGGGACTAGGATGGAGCTTTTTACCACAGCACTTATCTCAAGAGGCCTTGATCAATAAACAGATCTGCAAACTACCAATAGAATTTAATCAGCTGGGCTGGCAAGCTAATGTCGATATTATTCAACATAAAAGTGCCAGCGAAAATATAATCAACCGGCAATTAAGGCAATCACTTAAAACGCTATTGGAAAAATAGTCACGCTCTTTACCATTAATGGGCTTTCTCTCCCCGTGATACTTCCAACTAAACCCTACATCATGAAATATCACGGTTTATATGAGATCAATCACACTATTTAGGAGGGTACGCTTTAAACAATGCAGCAACTGACTTATTCACAGCCTCAGTGCGTGCTTGTGGCGATTTCTCCTGACGGATAGTATCTTCTGCCGAACCACGCCAAATTAATTGATGGGTTTTATTATTGATCATGTCAACAATTAACGTACCCACATTATATTCACGTACCGTCGTTTGCCCACCAGCCATACCGCCCCAACCCGGTCCAAAATAGGGATGATAACCGTAATAAGTATTAAAGGTATTCACATTGAATCGCTTATTGACTTTAGTCAGATAATTAATCAACACATCGGCATCATTGGCATTCGTTAGCGTTAAGCCTTTTAATCTTAACTGCTGTGCAATGGCCATACGCACTCTTTGATCCATTAATCCGTCAAGGTGATAAGCTGAATCCCCCACTTTCTTTTGAACCCAAGCATATGTTTTTACCTGGCTGAAATCAAAACTGGGATTATAATCAGAATTGGTTTTTAGGGTGCTACAAGCACTAAGGGAAATCAGTGCCAACACAACAAATAGCTTCTTCATAGATTCTCCATTAACAACAAAATATGATTAGTAATGCTCCACAAAAACAGTCTTGTTATTACCGATAACTCGATCAGGTACATTTAGCATAGATTCAAAATCAGGGGTTTACAAACTCATAACGCAATCATTAATGTAAAGATAAAGCAAAATAATCCCATTTATGAATTGACTTATACAAAAACCTAAATGATAATAATTATCAATTACAACAACGAGGAATACAAGAATGTACTGGTTAATTTTAGGCTTCGTAGCAGTTAGTGCGGTTATCGTCTGTCTGCCACAGAGCATGTCACTTGCTATTGCAGATGATCCCAAATTATCCAGTAAAAAGCTAACCCACTTTGCTTTACTTTTGTTACCCATTATTGTGTTAGCCTGGCTATTAATCACATTAATGAATGGTAATAACACACATTTTGGTGCAACAGCCATTAGTTTTGTGCTCACATCTTGTACTGTCGCCTTACCTAGGTTACACAAGCTCATACTCGTCAGTGCCATGCTTACGGCCATTTGTTTTATTATGGAATCCATTTTTTAGTTTCAATGGAGTCATACACATTCATATACTTCAATCACTACCAAGCCATTAGATAATGGACGTTAAGATCCTATCCTTCGACTCTTAGTCTCACCAATAACGTCAATAATGCTAATCAAACAAGCAAATTGTTAAAAAAGCATATTGAAACTTGCGTAATTTTGGTAAACTGGGCGACAGAATCCTTAGCGCATTTATTTTTATGAAATTCGACCCTAATTCAAATTTAGTCTACAGCACAGATTCGGGCAGAATTGCTCCGACTCAGGCAGAAGAAACAATCCCTGAAGGAGATGGAATCGTTCGCATACATAAGGAGAGTAAAGGGCGTAAAGGTAAAGGCGTATCGGTCATAAAAGGCTTAGGGCTAGATGAAAAAGCCCTTAAAACATTGGCCCAAAAGCTCAAAAAACAGTGTGGCTGTGGTGGTACGGTTAAGGATTTCAACATCGAAATACAAACCGATAACCGAGACTTATTAAAAAGCTTACTAGAAAAATTGAATTACACAGTTAAATTAGCGGGAGGTTAACCCTTCCACCTTATAGCTGATGGCTTTTAGGAGCACAAAGATGGACAGCTTACAGAATCATTTTTTAATCGCAATGCCATCCCTCAAAGAGACTTATTTTGAGCGTTCAGTCATTTACCTTTGTGAACACAATAAAAAAGGGGCCATGGGCATTATCATTAATCGACCAAGTCCTATTCTTTTAAACGAATTACTGATCCAAATTAATGTCAAAGGTGATGATAAAGCCCATCATAATGACGATCAAAAAATCCTTATCGGTGGGCCCGTCACACCAGAAAGAGGCTTTGTTTTACATTCCAATCAAACTGGCTGGAAGCAAAGTAAGGCACTCAGCGATGAGCTAATGCTCACCACATCCCAAGACATACTTGCCTCTCTAGGATCCGCAAATGCACCTAAAGAATTTATCGTAGCATTGGGCGCTTCAGTTTGGGATAGAGGTCAATTAGAACAAGAAATAGCTGATAATACTTGGTTAAGCATTCCTGCTGATCACACATTACTATTTGATGTAGATTATGATTTACGCTGGCAATATGCCACTCAGCCTCTTGGCTTTGATGCATGGCAGTTATCAAATCAAATTGGCCATGCATAACCAGTATCACCTATTAGGAATTTATTAATGGATTCAAAAACAGTTTTAGGCTTTGATTTTGGTACCAAAAGTATCGGTATCGCTATAGGTCAATCACTGACAGCAAGCGCCAGACCCTTAGTCTCGATAAAAGCCGAAGATGGGATCCCACGTTGGGAGCAAATCGGTAAACTCATAACAGAATGGAAACCCGATTTTATTATTGTGGGTCTGCCTCTCAATATGGATGGAACGGAGCAAGAGCTGACTAAACGCGCTAAGAAATTCGGGAACCGCATTCGTGGACGTTTTGACATTAATGTTGAATTTCAAGATGAAAGATTAACCACTGCCGATGCAAAAGCTAGGTTATTTGATATGGGCGGCTACAAAGCCCTCACTAAAGGGCAAGTTGATGCCATGTCCGCGGTACTCATCACCGAAAGTTATTTTGAAAATCAATACCAATAAACCAAAACGCAGCTCATACAGCCCGTGGACCTTAATAAAGTAAGCTCACGGGCACCTTTAAACAGCGACCAGCATTACTTTAAATAAGGCCTCACAATATTTGCCATCATTTGAATATGTAAATCATCATCATTTAATGCACTAATATAACGATAACGCTCACCACCCGCCGCTTCAAAAATCAAACGGTTTTCCCCCTCAATTTCTTCTAACGTTTCTAAACAATCGCTGCTAAACGCTGGACACACTACCGCAATATCTTTGACTCCTTGTTTTGGTAAGCCCGCCATTGTGGCATCGGTATAAGGCGATAACCATTTTGCCTTACCAAAACGAGATTGAAATGTTGAAAGATAATCAGCTTCACTTAAGCCTAATTTTTCGACAATTAATTGAGTCGTTTGTATACAGAAACAATAATACGGATCCCCTAAATGTAAATTCCGTTCAGGCATACCATGATAAGATAGAATTAATTTCTGAGGGCGGCCATTAAGCTCAAAATCTCGAGTAATCGATTCCGCCAAAGCATGAATAAAGTCAGGATGGGTATGATAACCATTAATAAAATGCAGAGAAGGCACAAAGCGCCAATGTGACAACTCTTTCGCTATTGCATCAAAAGCTGATGCCGTTGTTGGCGCTGCATATTGGGGATAAAGCGGAAGGACAACAAGTTTATCAACGCCTTTATTATGCATTGTTTGTAATGTCGAACTCACCGATGGTGAGCCATAGCGCATACAAAAATCAACAACCACATCATCACCTAACTGCTGAGTTAATTTGGCCGTTTGCTTTTCAGTAATAGCCATTAGTGGCGAACCTTGTTTTGTCCATATTTGTTGATACAAAGCGGCCGATTTTGCAGGTCTAATTCTTAAGATGATCCCATGAAGAATGAGCATCCAAATTAATTTAGGAATTTCTACCACTCTAGGATCAGACAAAAACTCGGCTAAATAACGTCTCACAGCCGATGCGGTTGGTTCATCAGGCGTGCCTAAATTCACAAGTAAAACACCCGTTTTCCCTCGAGCCATGTGCCCTTTATCTTTACTTAACCCTATATACTTAGCCAAATTTGCCTCTTAATGACTCATAACCAATAAGTGCTCTATTAAAGCATAAAATAACAATAATGAAGATAAAATTTATTACGATATAAGAAGTCTGCTCACTTGTTCGTTATTGATTGCTCATAACTTATACTTCAATGTAACAATTAACCAGTCTCTTCAGCTGAAATAACAAATGAAATCCACATTCCCTCTTTTGACACATAAATCAATACCCTCCTTGACACTATTTACCGATTTAAAATAATTAATCTACTGGACATTACTCAATTTACTGCTACATATTTAATATAATAAGAAAAATTAATTTCAACAATAATAGAGCCTATTTCAATTCATTCCTTATTCAAAGAAATGCGATAGCAATACCTGACAAGAACAAGGAGCTGTTCATGCGCAAGATAAAATCATCTCATCACCATGCTAACCAGAGATTATTCACGCTCTTAATCATGTTATGCAGTCTATTGTTTATCTCTTCTTGTAATGACAGTGAAGTTGTTCAAGACGATAACTTAGTTGATAAGGAAATAACCCTACAATTACTCGTTAACAGTGAAAGCACCAGCAATGAAAGCACTAGCAGTAACATTAGTTGGCTAGAAGGCACATTCAGTCTCGATATAGGTGATAATACCAACGACACCATAGTTACCCTTACAGATGGAAATGAGCAGACCCTTTTAGAAGCCAGCAACGGGGTTATTCATGTTGTAGATACACTCAAAGTACCTTCAAGCGGTATACTGACTCTAAAAGCAAGAATAACAAATTTAGACGAAACTAATCCCCCTAACATTACCGTCAAATTACAACTATCACACCAAAGCTTTTTTTCCGCCATCTCTCTTTTTGACATAATGAGTGGAGAAGAAAGCATCACTAATCACATCGAACTGATGGCAAAAGAAAACACAACCGATTTTGCTTCTAGTTATAATCAAACATCAGTCAATGTTACCGGCAATACAGTCAATGGTTCCGTCTCCCTTGACACCCCTATTTTATCAAGCAATACATTAGCTGGCCAGATTATGGATGGCGCCAGTGCAAGCATCACCATCCCTGATAACACACCACTGTTCGATGCCAATGGAGATCCATTCATTGCCGAGGGTGAAGTATCAATGGCCATCAAATTCATCTCAGCCGATCCCAATGGTTTAGCGCCTTTTGAAACGAATCCTCTATTTAACTTTCCGGGTGGTTTAGATATAGATAACTTTGAAGGAGATGGACCCGCTGATCTCAATGGTAATCAAAATATTAGCTTTATTAGCGCAGGTTTTGTTGCCATTGAAATACATGATGAAGCCAATAATCAAGTTTCTCAATTTGGAAGCGATGGAGTTACACTCAACTTTAACGTACCCAAAAGTACAATCAATCCAAACACTCAGTTACCATTATCATTTGATGATGCCTCAATTCCCCTCTGGAGTTATGATCAAACTACGGGTGAATGGCGTTATGAAGGCAGTGCTACCATCCTCACAGAAAATACCGATACTTTTACACTCGAAACCCAAATTACTCATCTATCATATTACAACCTTGACTGGTATGGTTCCGATCGCTGTAAACTGAATATTGATGTTGTCGATCAAGATGGTGTTGCAAACAATCAATCTTTACAAGTCTCATTCACTCGTGAAAGTGGCGGTTGGGCTAGGAAAAAATACGGCTGGGGTGAACCTCTAGATCAGCTAAACATTCAACGAGTTCCCGCGTTTAAAGGATACTTCCACTTATTTGATGCTAACAACAATCCACTACTCGCTTCAATTGAAGTGGATAATGAACAAATGGAGATCACAGATACTGCAAAAGGCATATTACTAGATGATTTTTGCTTTGGAGAAACCAATGATTCAGAATACACCTTTACCGCGAAGCTTAACATTAGCAATCCCCCGCGTATTGATATTTCTCCTTCAGTGACTTTAGTTTGCCCAATAGATGATACTCAAACCGCAACGGCCACAGAAGGCTGGTATGCCCTTTATGAAAATTACGCCTACAAAGGCAGTGGTCAATTAGATGGCGAGACACTCAATCTCACTAATTTAACCGAAGATGCAAACTATCTCTTTTACTACAGTGGCCCTAACGATTGGGGAAGAAGCGAATTTACAGCAACCAGCAACTTAACCGATATTCGCGTCGATGCATTATCACTTTGCCCCACCATAGAACAAACATTAAATGTTCAGTTTGTTTGTCTAGACGAAGATCAAAACATACTCAAAAGTAAGCCGGCCTCTGCTGCAAATCACTGGGTATACAATAGTGACTATTGGCAATACATGTGGGGAGAAGCCGATAGCAATGGCAGTAGTGAACTCACACAGACAATTGAAGGGTTTGAATATTTTGCTTATGTTTATGCAAGACACGGTAGTGACTTTTACTGGTTTTGGGCTCAAGACACCTTTGAAGCTGAAGAAAATACTACAGCAGAAATCGATATTGCCCTGCCTGAAAGTGATGAGTTTTGCCAAACGGATTTAAGTCTTGACCTTACAACCAGTACCTTTACCGCTTCTTCTTCAACAGCCGCAGCAGGAGACACCAACAAAATCACATTATCTGTTCAAGCCAAAGATGAATTTGGCAATAATATTACCTTAAATGCTGATGAACTCAGCTTTTCAGCCACACCAAGCGATCCAATAACCATCGATAATATTCAAAACCTCGGTAATGGTACTTTCAGTGCAGATGCCTATTCAAATACCGTTGGCACTGTTGAAATCACAGCCACGATTGGAAGTGAAACATTAACCAACACAGTCACGTTAACCTTTACCAATACGCTTTCGCTAACCAATGATATCTTCACCTCTGATGTCGACTCTGTCATTGCCAATAATAGTGATGTTGTGACCCTTAACTTACAAACATACAATCTCGCAGGCACCCCTTTTGGTGAGTCTGCTGGCGATTTAAGTTTTACCCTACCGACTGGTTACACGCTCGTCACTAATGTCAACAACGAGGATGGCACCTATACCACTACGATATCTGGCATAAAAGCAGGCACATTAACCCTTACTCCCATGCTTGACAGTCAAGCATTATCGACAAATTTAAATATTGAATTTACTCAAGCGTTAGATATTAACCAATCCAGCTTTAGTATTAGCTCCGATACTGTCGATGCCGACGGCAGTTCAACCACCATAGCCACTGTCATGCTGCGTGACTATAACAATGAGCCATACTTACTCAGCGATGAAACGCTTACCTTCACTATTGATGGCACTGCTATAGAAGTTAGTAGCACAGATGAAGGTAATGGTAATCACACTGCCACCTTTAGCTCAACCACCGCCGGAGAGGTCATCATTAGCGCACATGTGGCTGATGATGAAATAGGCCAAGGCACTGTCACCTTTACCGCGACAGGCCCAAGTGCCAGTGAGTCAACGTTAACCTTGTCCGCCAATGCCATTTCAACAGAGTCGACTGTCACAGCAACAGTCTCTTTAAAAACAGCAAGTGGCGATAATTATACCCAAAGTGGTGGTGCGTTAGCCGTCACCGTTGATGATAATGTCACCGTTTCCAATGAGAATGATCATGGGAATGGCACTTATACTTTTGATCTCACTAGCAGTGTAGCAGATAATTATACCGTATCCGTTACTATCGGCGATGTGTCTCTTGATAATACTCAAGCGGTCAGCTTCACTAGTGTCGATGTCAGTAGAACAGTCATCACACCCGATCCATTAACCATTATTTATGTCAACCCTAGCACAGCTGGCAGTATTACAATTTCACTGCTTCAGGCTGATGATTCTCTCGTTGGCCATGGCGGGCATACTATTAGTTTTACTGGCACTTACTTAGATGTTAATTTTATTACACATGATGGTACAATTGATAATAGCGACGGCACCTACACAGCAACTTTTAGCTGTCTTGGAGTCTATCCAAGCAATGCAGATATCACTACACATATTGATGGGATTGAAAGTGTGGCTTTTCAAATTGATTGTGATTAACCACCAATATGGGGCTGCTAACTACCAGCCCCATATTTTTATGAGGAAAAACCTCACCATAACTCTGATTTCAATAAAAGCGATTTAAAATACTAGTGTGGGTATTCATTGATTAAGGTATCCGCCGCTTTCTCGCTGACCATATATACCGCGGATGCGATAAAGGTACCCGGAATGCGGGGAAACACTGAGGCATCAACAACCCTTAAGTTTTCAATGCCTCGTACTCTAAAGCGGCTATCTAACACCGCAAGGGGATCGTTATCAGCACCTATTCTAGCGCTACCACTAGCATGGTGCCCCCAAGACTCATTACGCACCCAATTTCTGAGCTGCTCATCCGTTTGAATGTCTAACCCTGGTTGAATTTCATTAAAAACAAGCCCATTTTGCACCACTTGAGCATTCATTCTTCGTACTGTTTTAATGCCTTCTACAACCGCTGTTAAATCAAGCTCACTGGCATTGGCTTGACCACCTTGCATTTGTGTTTTTACATCGCCCTCTTCAAAATAATTAAAACGGATATCGGGCTTATCTAATGGATCCTTTGATACAAGGCGAATTTCTCCCCCTCTATTTTCAGTATGACCTTTTAAAATCAGCCAACTCCATTTATCACCCGCTTGCTCAGCAGAGCTGTAACCATTGTAATAACCTCTAAAATCTATGGGGCCGGCAAAAATATGTAAGTCTGCATCATGACTGACACTGGATTGACTTAAATAGCTGAAAATAAAACCATTGGTTGAGAAGAATCCTGTGCCTCTTCCAGTGTCTTTTCTATCTTGCTTATATTGCGCAAAACAAGGATCTAACAAAGGAGAGTTGACATTACACTCTTGATGAACCTTAAATAAATCTTGGATTTCATTAATCACAGCCACTTCATATCTATCTTGTAAGTTTTGACCCACTCCAGGTAAATCATGACGTAATGTGACACCAACATCGGCTAAATGTTCAGCTTCTCCAACCCCAGATAACATCAGTAATTGTGGCGTATTAAAGGTACCGGCTGATAGTACGACCTCATGCTCCACCTTGACTTGTTTTTTTGGTGTGATCCAAGGAAGCAGTTGCAACCTATCAGCACTATAGACATGACCTCTGTCAATATATTCCACTCCAACGGCTTGTTTGCACTCACCTTCACATTCCCATTGACCTAGGCTTGTATTAAAAACAGGATCGGCTTTGAAAATCACTTTTGTCACTAACGCCCCCGTTTTCACGGTTAAAAATGGCTTACCCGTTTCTGGATTTATAAGCCCTTGGGCTAAACAATCGTTATAAATTTCTTCACTGCTACGTTCAACTTCAGCATTAACATCTTTAAGACAAGCGGCCTGCAAGATCATTTCACGGGCACCTTTACGCTGTCCACGATTAATGGCTGTAGGGGTTAGCCAAAGTCCTTTTCCATCATTATCTTTAATGCTCTGGTTCAACCCATCACTTAATGCATCCAAAGCACTCGCATTAGCAGGAAGGTTTTGTGGTGATTCACTCTCAATCACTGCATTAATGATACTTTCAACAGTCTCTCCATGCATAGCGAGCAAATCTTCAGCTTTGGGTTGATCTTGTGTGAGCGATTGTTCGAAGCGATTAGCATATTGCATCATTGATTCAGGTTGCCAACTTTGATCGCCTGTTAGCTGCGCAATCCCTTGCCAGTCACTGTTTTTGGCCAACACGGAAATCATAGCATTATTCGCTGTCGATCCCCCTAATGAGCTCCCTCTTGGATAAAAAATCCCTTTCTTAAAAGGATGAGATCCTGAGCATTGACATTGACTTTCTTGCATTTCACAGCGCTCGACATCACCAAAAAAGCTTTCACACATCATTTTGCTGTCATTCATCGCTTGCTGAGGATTTTGAAAATGATCAACTGAAAAATTCCAGCTCAAAAAATCATTTTCTGATGCACTACCATTCGCAACGGGAATGTAGTAATTAGGTAATAGTCCATCGTCAAAACCCGCCTCTAATAACAAAACACGGTAACCTGCTTGTGCCAATTTTGCCGCCATAGGGCCGCCACCCGCACCTGAGCCCACAATAACAAAATCATGTTCTTTTGCTTGAACCTGATTGATTAACCCCATAAATAAAATCAAGCTTAATAACGGCCGCAGTAAAATAGAATAACCCCTTATCACCCATAATACGTGTGATCTCATATCTCTTATCCTTAATTGATAGCAATAAACAATGTGTTTTTTATAAAAATTAACGCACAGCCACTTCATCATAAAAATAAATGAAAAAAACTGATAAAATTACCATACCATGCTAATTCACATTCAGATGTAATACTTTTTGCCTAAATATAAATACTAACGAAAATATAAATCAATGAACGGATGGAATAATTAAATATAAAGGAAAAAAGATAAAACAGAACAAAGCAATATAAGAACAATTGAAAAGTTATACTAGGATCTAAGTACCTGAGGTGAAATTATCAGATATTTCGTTTTATTTTTAAGCACAATAAATATGCCGATGACCTGATAACACATAAGTTTCTGCTTTCTAAAGGGCTAAATTCAACTGTTGAAAACTTTTACTTAAGCACTTATCAATCTAAATCTAAGGTGACATTATCTAACGTACTACTAATCGGCGTATTTTCCGATCCTTTTAATTTAATCATTAAACGTAGATCATTGGCGGAGTCAGCATGATGTAACGCATTATCATAGGATATCTCACCTCTGTCATATAATAAAAACAATGCTTGATCAAACGTCTGCATACCCTGCTCATTGGATTTAGACATGGTTTCTTTTAATAAATGTAATTCATTTTTAGCAATTAAACTGGAGACTCTTGGCGTATTAATGAGTATTTCAATTGCAGCAAGTCTTCCCTTATCACCATAGCTCGGCACTAATTGCTGAGCCACGATTGCACGTAAGTTGAGTGATAAATCAAAAAGCAGCTGCTGATGTTTATTTTCTGGCACTAAATGCATAATACGATCTAAGGCTTGATTGGCATTATTCGCATGCAAAGTCGCCATACATAAATGGCCTGTTTCAGCAAAAGATAAGGCAAACGCCATCGTCTCAGCAGTTCGAATTTCACCAATTAAGATCACATCAGGCGCTTGTCTCAATGCACTTTTTAACGCCGCATCAAAAGAAAGACTATCAATACCAATTTCTCTTTGTGTGATCATACTGTGTCCATGCTCATGCACAAATTCCACTGGATCTTCTAAAGTTAATATATGTCCACTAGCATGCTGATTACGATAATTGACCAGTGCCGCTTGCGAGGTAGACTTCCCCGTTCCTGTCCCGCCCACCATAATAAAAAGCCCACGCTTACTCATAACAAGTTCTTTGAGTATCTCGGGAAGCTTTAACTCATCCACATCGGGAAGTTGCGTTTCAATCCGCCTGATCACACAACCAGGCGCTTCTTTTTGCCAAAATGCGCTGACTCGAAAACGCCCAACATCGCGTAAAGAAAACGCAAAATTCGCTTCTCGAGTCTGATGAAACATCTCTTTTTGCTCAGTATTCATTAGAGATTCAACAAAAGACAATGCATCATCTTTAGAGAGCTTATTGTGAGCTAGCGGTTTTAGCTCACCCTCTATTTTTGCACTGGGAGCAAAGCGGGCAGAAATAAATAAATCCGATGCCTTTTTATCCACCATTTCAGTTAATATCGACTCAACATCCATCTTCAATACTCCACTTTTATCTATCACAAGATTCTTTCAAACATATCGATTTAACACCCATCTTCAACACTCCACTTTTATCTATCACAAAAATCCTTCAAACATATCGATTTAACACCCATCTTCAATACTCCACTTTTATCTATCACAAAAGTCCTTCAAACATATCGATTCAACAACCGTCTTCAAGCTTCAAGACGCCATTGATGGCCAGCAAGTATTTAAAATTGCGTCCCAGTATTAACACTTTTCTTTTCTGCATCTTCACGAGTGATCACCCCGTGGTTAAGCAGTTCGTGCAAACATTGATCCAGTGTTTGCATGCCATGGGTCATGCCAGTTTGAATGGCGGAATACATCTGTGGGATCTTATCCTCACGAATAAGGTTGCGAATAGCTGGTGTCGCTATCATGATTTCATGAGCAGCCACCCTCCCTCCTTCGATTTTTTTGATCAAGGTCTGAGAGATCACCGCTTGCAAAGACTCTGATAACATAGTGCGCACCATAGACTTCTCTCCTTCAGGAAACACATCCACTATCCTATCAATGGTTTTAGCCGCCGACGTGGTATGTAAAGTGCCAAAGACTAAGTGCCCTGTTTCAGCCGCTGTCATGGCTAAACGTATGGTTTCAAGATCCCGCATTTCTCCAACCAAAATCACATCGGGATCCTCACGTAATGCACTGCGAAGTGCAGCGTTAAAACTATGGGTATCACGATGTACTTCTCTTTGATTAATTAGGCAGTTTTTATTTTTATGCACAAACTCAATCGGATCTTCTATAGTCAAAATATGTTCATGTCGATTGTCGTTGATATAATCAATTAACGCTGCGAGCGTAGTACTTTTCCCTGATCCCGTTGGACCTGTCACTAGCACCAGCCCTCTTGGGAAACTAGCCACTTTTAGAAAAATATCAGGCGCATGTAACTGCTCTAAACTTAAAATTTCATTAGGAATAGTACGAAACACAGCCCCTGCACCTCTTGCATGATGAAACGCATTCACCCTAAACCGAGCCAGTTCTGGAACATCAAAAGAAAAGTCAACTTCTAAATCAGTCTCAAAAGCTAATCGCTGCTTATCGTTCATGATGTCATAAACCAGCTTATGGACAGTTTCATGATCAAATACAGGGAGATTAATCTTTCTGACTTCGCCATCGACGCGTATCATAGGAGAGACATTCGCTGAAAGATGGAGATCAGACGCATTATGCTTCACGCTAAAGGCTAACAGTTCTGTAATATCCATATTTTTCTAATATCCATATTTAAGTAGAACACAATGACCAGCATACAAAATAAACTTAAGCACTCACAAAAAAGGATAGCTCAAGCAGCCAAAAACGCGTCCAGAGAACCGCAAGAAATCAACTTACTGGCCGTCAGTAAAACAAAACCTATCAGTGATATTGTTGAAGCTTACCAAGAAGGACAACGCTTATTTGGCGAAAATTATGTTCAAGAAGCAGAAATAAAAATACGCGCTTTAAAAGAAACCTATGCTGATATCGAATGGCACTTTATCGGGCCACTTCAATCGAATAAAACCAAAACAGTAAGCCAACTATTCCATTGGGTTCATACCTTAGATAGAGAAAAAATTGCCACCCGCTTGAGTGAGCAACGTCCAGATACTCTCCCCCCCCTGAACGTTTGTATTCAAGTCAATATCGGTAAAGAAATCACTAAGTCAGGTGTTCAATGCAATGAAATTATCACGCTTGCTAAACATATAAGTACACTACCCAACATTCAATTACGAGGACTGATGGCCATCCCTTCAGCCAATGTGGATGAACAAAAAGCCCGTTTAGAATTAGCCCAATTACACTCCTCTTTTATTGCACTAAAACAGCTTTATCCGCAAATCGACACGCTATCTGTAGGCATGAGCCAAGATTTAGAATTAGCCATAGAATATGGTTCAACCTTAGTCCGTATTGGCAGTGCCATTTTCGGTGCCAGAAAGAATAAAAAGGAAACATAAAAGCAATTTTAACAAATCAACACAAAAACAGTGGTAAAATACACCCAAGATGGGTAAAAATATCTTTTAACCCAGTATACTAATGACGCTAAAAATCATTAAATGAGTAAAGAGAGAAAACATGTCGCAAAAAAGTGTTTGCTTTATCGGTGCTGGAAACATGACTCGCAGTATCGTCAGTGGCCTCATTAGAAATGGCTATAACCCACAATTAATTAGAGTCACTAATCCAAGCTTACCCAAACTCGATGCTATGGCGAATGATTTTGGCGTACAGGTATTTCAAGACAATCTTGAAGCAGCCGCTTTATCAGAAGTCATCATACTCAGTGTTAAACCACAATTTATGCGGGACGTCTGTCAACAGCTTGCTAAACTGGATTTAACGGATAAATTTATCATAACCAAAGCTGCAGGTATTACCATCCAGCACTACCAAGATTATTTTGGTCAACCCACTGAAATTATTCGCACTATGCCCAATACACCAACACAAATTGAAATGGGGTTGACAGGATTATTCGCATCAAAAAATGTACCTTTTGAACACAAGCGATTTGCCGAACAAATAATGCAAACTGGTGGAGAAGTGATTTGGGTAGAACATGAGCGAGAGCTTAACGATGTCATTGCCCTTGCTGGCAGTGCCCCCGCTTATTTTTACCTTTTTATGGAAGCCATGGTTGAAAGCGCTGTCAAAAAAGGAGTAAATGAAAATAAAGCCAGACAAATGGCGCAGCAAGCGGCCTTAGGTGCCGCGCAGATGGCTAAACACAATAATGATATCAGCTTGGCTCAATTGAGGCTAAATGTCACCTCTAAAGGTGGCACAACAGCACAAGCTATCGACACCTTTGAAAAAGGAAATTTAAGAGGTCTAGTTGATAACGCTATGACAAACTGTATTGCTCGGGCCGAAGAAATGGCCGAACAATTCTAACTTATCCACTTTTTACTAGTTGAGTAACAATATGAATGCAATGAGCTTTTTGGTAAATACTTTATTTGATCTTTATTTAATGGTTGTCATATTACGTATTTGGTTACAAGCAGCCCGTGCCGATTTTTATAACCCATTTAGTCAGTTTATCGTCAAAGCGACTCAGCCGATCATCGCCCCACTGCGCCGAGTGATCCCATCGATGGGAAGATTAGATACTGCATCGATTTTATTAGCACTCATCGTCGTCGCTCTAAAATATACTATTTTAAGCCTAATGGTTGGCGCTGCATTGGATGTGCCGAGTATTTTACTTATCTCCATTGTCTCCGTCTTTAAAGAAGCTGGCGTGCTGTTATTCTGGATGCTGATTTTACGTGCTATTCTCAGCTGGGTGAGTCAAGGACAAAATCCTATTGAAATGGTTATGGTACAACTAACTGAGCCATTTTTAGGCCCAATTAGACGCATCATACCTCCAATGGGCGGGCTCGACCTTTCTTTATTAGTATTAATGATTATTCTTAATTTCTTAAATATCCTATTAGTTCAATACGTGCCTTACTGGGCGAGCGTTTAACTGACATGTTTGAGTGGCAATCATTTTTGCCACTCTATTTAACCTTATTTTTAAGGCAATATCTGTTACAACACTTTTCTTCTCACCCAGACTCTGTTGAATAGACTAAAATAACACAATAAATAAAACACTAAGGAAAGGTATTATGTTGCTCGCACGCTTATCCAATACTGTCAAAGCTCTCCTCATAGCAAGCCTATTATGCAGCCCGCTCACTTTCGCCGAACAAAAACAAACGGTCGGTAACTATGATATTCACTATATTGCCTTTGACAGTACCTTTCTCACACCTCAAATAGCCAAAGCCTATGATTTAAAACGCAGTCGCTATACTGGTATTGTTAATATTTCAGTATTGAATAACAGTAGCCCAAAACAGGAAGCCGTTGCGGTTGAACTATCAGGTACCGCTAATAATTTACTCGATGCCAGAAAAAAATTAACCTTTAAAGAAATAAAAGAAGGCAAAGCTATTTATTATATTGCTGAAATACCTTATCGAGACGATCAAGAAATTAACTTCAATATCAATGTTAAATACGGTTCTAAGCTCAACACACAGTTAAAGTTCAAACATAAATTTTATGTTGATCAATAAGATCAGATACAATTAGCACCCAAGCGACATCAAAGAAAAAGTGTCGAGTCGCTTGGGTATCATCCGCTCATTTTATATATTCACTGACTATTCCTTTATAACACCCCTTCTTTCTAAGCCTAAAACTCGCGTTATGCTTGCTTGCGCGTTATCATTGCGCCGTATTTTCAATGCATATTTCAATATAACAAAAAAGGTTATTCCAATGAACAAAATCGTATTGGCCAGCGGTAATAAAGGTAAGCTAAAAGAGTTTTCAGAATTGATGAATAACTACGGTATCGACGTTCTAGCTCAAAGTCAGTTTAATGTGAGTGACGTGGCCGAAACTGGCACCACCTTTGTTGAAAATGCGATCATCAAAGCACGTCATGCGGCTAAAATAACAGGACTCGCCGCCATCGCTGATGACTCAGGTATTGAAGTCGATTTTCTTCAGGGCGCTCCAGGCATTTACTCCGCACGTTATTCCGGCAAAGGGGAAAAAGCCAACTATGAAAAAGTACTTCACACGCTTGCAGATACCACAAACCGCAACGCACGTTTTCAATGTGTTCTCGTTTATATGCGCCATGGAGACGATCCTAGCCCAATCATTTGTCAAGCTTCTTGGGAAGGTAGCATAGACTTTAGCCCCAAAGGCAATAATGGTCATGGATACGACCCTATTTTTATTCCTCAAGGTTATGAATGCACGGCTGCACAATTAAGCAGTGAAGTCAAAAATACACTTAGCCATAGAGGGAAAGCATTAACCTTACTCATCACTGAAATGAAAAATAAGGGACTGATTAATTAATGTTAGTTCTGCCTCCACTTAGCCTTTATATTCATATTCCTTGGTGCGTGCAAAAATGCCCCTATTGTGACTTTAACTCCCATGGTCAGCAAAGTGAACTTCCACAAAAAGAGTATATTGATGCCTTACTGAAAGATCTCCAGCAAGATATCCATTACGTGCAAGGACGCCATCTCGCTACCATTTTTATTGGAGGCGGCACACCCTCATTATTTGAAGCGAGTCAAATCGCGCGTCTACTGAAAGGTGTTGAAAAACTGATCCCTTTTAATAAAGCCATAGAAATCACCATGGAAGCAAATCCAGGGACATTAGAACATGATGATTTCAAAGCATATCAAAAAGCTGGGATCACACGATTATCTATTGGAGTTCAAAGCTTCGCTAAAGAGAAACTGAACCTCTTAGGTCGAATTCATGGCGAAAAAGAAGCAAAAACCGCCGCAACTAAAGCGGCCCAAGCAGGATATAAGAGTTTCAATATTGATTTAATGCATGGCTTGCCCAATCAAAATTTTGAAGAAGCCATGTCAGATATTGATACCGCTGCAAAACTGAACCCTCCCCACTTATCTTGGTATCAATTAACCATAGAGCCCAATACCTTATTCCATTCTAAGCCACCACAGCTTCCCGATGATGAAGCACTTTGGCAAATTTATGAGCAAGGACAAAAAAAACTAGCAGCGCTAGGTTATGAACAATACGAAATATCGGCTTATGCCAAACCAGGATTCCAATGCCAGCATAATATTAACTATTGGCAATTTGGCGATTATCTTGGCATAGGTTGTGGTGCTCATGGCAAGATCACCTACCTAGCCAAGAACACCCTATTGCGTACCGTCAAAATAAAACACCCTAAAGGTTACCTTGCCGCTAGCAATTATACCTTTGATGTCAATATTATCGAAGAAGACGACAGGGCACTTGAATATTTAATGAATCGCCTCAGGCTCATGCTCCCGATCCCTAAAGAGGAATTTGAGCAACGAACGGGACTTTCAAGTGAGAGGATTCAATCGGGTATAGAAAAAGCCGTCACTAAAGGCTTATTAATCGATAGCCCAACACAATGGACATTAACCCCGAAAGGCCACATGTTTGTTAATGAATTACTCGCTCAGTTCTGTTAGAGATAACATGTAGAAACACTTAGTAACAAATAAAGCTCAACATTAAGCTTGAGCTTTATTATCATATGGCCATTGAACATAACAAGGCCCATCATGAAGACATCGACTAATTTAAGCATTCTAGCTCTGTCTATTTCGCTTACCTTTTCCACAGTAGCAATATCCAGCCAACAAAACATGACTGACTCCCCTGCTAACAAAGCTGTTAGCAATATTGCCGCTGAAACTGAAACAGAAAAAGCAAATGCGCTTTTTGAAGCCATTTTCATGGAAGAATTGATGACAGATCCCATGGAACAAACACGCTTAGGCATGAAAACCCATTATGGTGAATGGGGAGATGTGGGAGAGACTGCTGATAATGAAAAAATAAAACGGGCTAAGCAACATCTAATTCAATTAAATAAAATAAATCCACAAAAACTGGATAGGCAAGCTTTACTTAGCTTTCAGCTATTAACTCAAAAACTAAAACAACAAATTGCGAATGAGCAATGGCGTTATCATAATTACCCTGTTAGCCAAATGAGAGGCTCACATGCAGGTATGGTCTCTTTTTTAATTAACCATCATACAATAGACAACCTTGAAGATGCTAAGGCCTATATTAGTCGTCTAAATGCCATGCCAAAGCGTTTAAATCAAGTTGAAAACCAACTAAGAATAAGGGCGAATAAAGGCATTATCGCGCCCAGTTTCATTTTCCCCTATGTCATTTCAGACAGCCAAAACATCATCACAGGTTTCCCGTTTGATGATGGCGCGCCCAATGTCCTTTGGCAAGACTTTAATCATAAAATTAATGCATTAAATCTACCTCAACGCACAGAAGAGGCATTATTGGTTTCGGCAAAAAAAGCATTAACAAAGAAAGTCCAACCCGCTTACAGTCAATTTATTAACTATATTAATCAACTCAGTAAACGCAGTAATAATGAGGCGGGTGTCTGGAAATTCCCACAGGGCGAGCAATTCTATAACGACGCACTGACTAAAACGACCACAACTCCATTAACGGCTGATGAAATTTATCAAATAGGGCTGTCCGAAGTTGAACGTATTCATGATGAAATGCGTAGCATCATGAAAAAAGTCGGCTTTAAAGGCACATTGCAAGACTTCTTTGTACACATGCGAAACAGTAAAGCATTTTACTACCCAGACACTGAGCAAGGTAAGAGTGATTATTTGCATGATGCAACTGCCCTTATTGATAATATGGCGTTAAGGCTGGATGAAAGCTTTAAAATAAAACCTAAGGCCCCGTTAACCGTAAAACGGGTTGAAGCCTTTAGAGAAAAATCTGCAGGTAAAGCATTTTATAATGCCCCTTCAGCCGATAGCACACGTCCAGGTATTTATTATGCTAATTTATATAAAATGGAAGCCATGCCAAAATATCAAATGGAAGCACTAGCTTACCATGAGGGCATTCCTGGCCATCATATGCAAATAGCCATAGCACAAGAACTAGAAGGGATCCCTAAGTTCAGAAAATTTGGCGGCTATACTGCATACATCGAAGGCTGGGGGCTCTACAGTGAATATTTCCCTAAAGAAATGGGACTTTATTCCGATCCTTATTCCGATTTTGGTCGTTTGTCCATGGAATTATGGCGAGCGTGTCGACTGGTTGTCGATACAGGGATCCATCAAAAAAAATGGACACGTGAACAAGGTATTCAATACTATATGAACAATACGCCCAATGCCGGATCTGACGCCATAAAAATGGTTGAGCGTCACATTGTGATGCCTTCACAAGCCACAGCTTATAAAATTGGTATGCTAAAAATCCTTGAATTACGCCAAAAAGCACAGCAAGCATTAGGTGAGCAATTTGACATTCGTGATTTTCACACTTTAATTTTAGCCAACGGTGCACTGCCACTTAATATATTAGAACAGCAGGTTGACGATTGGATTAAAATAAGCAAACACTAAAATTTAAAAATCAGATTTCAAAAGGGGGGCTTTAAAAGCCCCCCTTTTCACTTTATGGCTTTCTTTTCGCATAAAGTTCTTTGTATTTTTCATCCCAATAAGGTGGGCTACCAATATGACCTTTAATAAACTCAATAAAGGCGCTGACCTTCGGCGCTAAATGTTTACGTCTTGGGTATACCGCTTGCAAAGGCAAATGTTGCGTCAATTGCCAATCGTTAAGTAATGGTACTAAAGTGCCTTTCTCGATTTCATCTTCAAGTAAATAACTGGCTAAATAAACCACGCCTAAACCATTAACCGCTGCAGACTTTAAGGCTGGCGCATTATCAATACGAAAGTTACCCGATACACCTATTTCACAGTAATCATCACCTTGCTTAAATTGCCAAGTGCTGTGCTCATGCCACTCACCTTGATAAACCAAACAATTATGATCCACTAACTGTTCAGGTCTTGCAGGCTTGCCATGTTTTGCTAAATATTCTGGCGATGCCACTAATAAAAATTGGCATTTCATCAAAGGACGCGCCACCATGCCTAAAGGCAGTTGTTCTGATAAGGTCAGCAATAAATCAAGCCCTTCGCTGACAATGTCAACTTTATGATCTAATAAACTGACCTGTAATTCTAGCTCTGGGTGCATTTCCATAAACTTTGGAATAGCGGGAATAATGTGCATTGAACCAAAAGACTGAGAAATACCAACCTTCAATAACCCCCGCGTTGCATCATTTAAGTTATGAACACTCGCAATAGCTTGATCTGCGTCTCTTAATAACTCTTCTCCTTGAGAGTATAATAGTTCACCCGCTTCGGTAAGGCTTAAGCTTCGTGTGGTACGCTGAATAAGCTGAACACCCAGTTTATGCTCAAGATCGGCAACTTGAGTACTCACTTTTGATTTAGAGATACCCAACTTTCTCGCTGCAGCACTAAAACTGCCAGCTCGGGCTACATGGGTAAAAATAGCGATAGGTTCCAACAGTTCTAACATTTAAATTGCCTTAAAGTCTTTACAGCACTAAAGATGCATTAATTCTTATTTATACCCATCACATATGATGATAATCCATTGGCTTATCATTCAAATGAAAACTTCATTTCAAAAAATCCGCTTTTTTGAAAATCAGTAAACGAATATGAATAGGCAGTGATAACATTTTTAGTATACCAAACTATTTCATTAACACATAAATAAGTGTAAAAACAAACCAATATACTCATCCATATGTGAACACTACATGATTATTAAGTACTGAGAAAGTCAAAATAAAGTGATAACTATACCCGTGATACTTGAAGATGCAGGATTCAGCTGGAATTAAAAGCCTTTTAGGCAAGGCTTTGAACAGCGTGCCTAGTCATTCTAAGCTGATGTTTAATAACGCAGTATAAAAGGCTTTTAAACCAGCCCTTTGGGAGTCTGTAAAATCACCTACTTCTGCGTTGTATCACCTTAAAAGGCAATAAGCATTCCTGCAATAATACGCCTTGAATTAGGCACTTTTACAGGCTCTGAAAACAGGCATCTTCAAGTATCACGGGTATAGAAGGAAATGAAGTCCAAACAAGCTGGACTTTATCGAATATTCACATCAAAAAAATGCTTAAAAAATAGAACGTCCCAAGCCTTGACACAAAGCTTCTAGCGCTGCCGTCCCCGCTAAAGAGTTACCATTTTTATCTAATTCAGGTGACCAAACACACACAGCCAAATCACCGGGGATCACGGCAATAATGCCACCACCTACGCCACTTTTACCTGGCATGCCCACACGATAAGCAAACTCTCCAGCGCCATCATAGAGTCCTGAAGTTGCTAATAACGCATTCATTTGACGTGTTTGAACTTTCGTTATTAATTGCTCACCTGTGGCGCTCCTTCCACCGTGTGCAAGATATAACATGGCTCTAGATAAATCTGCACAACTCATTCGCAATGAGCAATAATGAAAATAACTTTGTAAAACAGTATCAACATCATTATTAAAATTACCAAATGACTTCATCAAATAAGCAATGGCCGCATTTCTTGCACTGTGTTGATATTCAGAAGCAGCCACTTTTTTATCGTAACTAATGCTAGGGTTTCCACATAATCCCCTAACAACTTCTAACATTCTGTGCTTTGGCGCACCTAAGCGAGATTGTAATAAATCCGCAATCACTAAAGCACCAGCATTGATGAAAGGGTTACGCGGCAAGCCCCTTTCTAGCTCAACTTGCACTAGAGAATTAAACGACTGTCCAGATGGCTCTTTTCCTACCCTTGACCAAATTTCATCTTCACTGTAATGACAAAGTGCCAAGGTTAAACTGAACACTTTTGAAATACTTTGTATCGAAAAAGGTTCTAGATAATCTCCAGCACCAATGGTGGTTCCATCAATCGATGTTACCGCAATACCCAACTTATTCGCATTCACGTTGGCTAACGCGGGAATGTAATCAGCAACCTTGCCTTGTCCAAGTAGAGGCCGAACAGTATCCATAACCTGCTCTAACAAGGCCAACTCAGGCATTAACTCCACCAAATATCATAAAGCTCACTCACTTCTACGTTTGAAACGGCTTTATCAGCCCAAAACGCAGTCACAGCAGCTCTATCATCTTCGGTACACTGACCAATCATTTGGGTCGCAATAATTCCTTCCCATTCCTTATGACCGCCACCATGAAAACCTAACTTTCTCGGCTCAATGACATCATCAACAAATTGATCAACAATTAAATCTATTTGCTCTTCAGACACTGAATCATCAAAAGTCCAAGTGATATCAAATCCAAACTCTTGAAACTCATCAACGCGCAATTTCTTGCGTAATCGACGACTACGATTTGCGGCCATAATATGACTCCTATATAGAAATATTAGCTAATACGCTCAAATATTAAATCCCATACACCATGACCTAAACGCTGGCCTCTCGCCTCAAATTTAGTCAAGGGCCTATGATCTGGTCTGGCAACACATGTGCCTGTAACAGACTGATTTTTATAACCCGGTGCAGCATTCATGACTTCTAGCATATGCTCGCTGTAATTTTCCCAATCAGTCGCTAAATGAAACACACCACCAATCTTGAGTTTACGCCGAATAAGTTCGGCAAATTCAGGCTGAACAATACGACGCTTATGGTGACGTTTTTTATGCCAAGGATCGGGAAAGAAAAGCTGAACGCCAGCAAGCGAGCCATCTTCGAGGCTATGTTCTAATACTTCAATAGCATCATGATGATACACTCTCAAATTAGACACTTCAGCAATCGCCGCATCGGCTAAGCATGCCCCGACTCCTGGCTTATGAACTTCAATACCAATAAAGTTTTTATGAGGTGCCGCCTTTGCCATTTCAACCAAGGACGCCCCCATACCAAAACCAATTTCAAGTATTGTATCTGCATCTCGACCAAAAATATCTACCAGTGAAATAGGCTCAGGCGTATAGCTTAACCCCATAATCGGCCATTGTTGTTCCATCGCTTGAGCTTGGCCTTTTGTTAGCCTACCTTCACGTAAAACAAAACTTCTCACTTTTCGAAGGTATTTACCTTCCTCATTAAATTCAGCGGTAGTTACATCGCTCATTAGCGTCCTCGGCCTAGATAAAAATAGGATTAAAAAAGGGCATTATCCAAAGTTAATCGAACAGTGCAAGCAATAAGTACAATATTCACTAACCACTATATCGAATATCACAGTAAATATTAAATCGGATAAAAAATACTCACCATTAAAAAAGCATCAATAATGAGCAAAAGACATTGTATCAAATACATTCACTTCTTCGTTTAGCTATTGTGAAAACCGACAGTGAAAGTTACACTGCGCGAATGAAAACAACTCCCCTTTTCTCAAAGCGAATTGTCGACTGGTATGACATACACGGTCGCAAACAATTGCCATGGCAGTTAAACAAAACCCCCTATAAAGTCTGGATTTCAGAAATCATGCTACAGCAAACGCAAGTAGCCACTGTTATTCCATATTTCAATCAATTCTTAGCACGCTTTCCTGACGTCCTTTCATTAGCAAATGCTGAGCAAGATGAAGTATTACATTTTTGGACAGGCTTAGGTTATTACGCAAGAGCAAGAAACTTACACAAAGCGGCGCAACAGATCAGAGACATGTTCAATGGTCATTTCCCAACAGAATTTCAACAGGTATTGGATTTACCAGGTATAGGCCCCTCTACTGCTGGCGCAATCTTATCTTTATCTCTTGGTCAACATCATGCCATTTTAGACGGTAATGTAAAACGTGTACTTGCGCGCCACGGTACTATTGCAGGCTGGCCAGGGAAAAAACCTGTTGAGCAAGCATTATGGTCATTGAGCCATGAATATACGCCAAAAGACAATGTGCAAAAATATAATCAAGCCATGATGGATATTGGCGCAACGATATGTACTCGCTCCAAGCCTAACTGCCCTATTTGCCCTGTTGCCATAGACTGCAAAGGCCAATTAAGCGGCAGACAAAGTGAGTTTCCCAGTAAAAAGCCGAAAAAGGCCATACCTGAAAAAGCAGCATGGTTATTGGTGATGACATACCAAGATCAAGTATTATTAAATAAAAGACCTCCTGCGGGTATTTGGGGCGGACTCTGGTGCTTTCCCGAATTTAAAACAAAAAACCAACTCAATGAGTACCTACTCCAAGAGAATATTACTTTCGACAATGAAATCGAATTACCCGGTTTTAGGCATACATTTAGCCATTTTCACCTCGATATTCAGCCCATTTTTATTTCTGTGTCAATGCAAAAAGATCACCGAGTAATGGAACAAAATACCTCACTCTGGTATAACTTACCCAATCCACAAAAAGTTGGTTTAGCTTCAGCCACTGAGCGAGTTTTAGCCAGCTTACGTTCTATTTTAAATAAGGAATAAACATGGCTCGCACTGTCAATTGCGTCTATTTGAAAAAAGAAGCTGAAGGTCTTGGCTTTCAACTGTATCCAGGCGAACTGGGGAAACGTATTTTCGATAACGTGAGTAAAGAAGCTTGGGGGTTATGGCAAGCGAAGCAAACCATGCTTATCAATGAAAAAAAGCTTAACATGATGAATGTGGATGATAGAAAACTCCTTGAAGAACAAATGATCCGTTTTCTATTTGAAGGACAAGACGTCGAAATCGAAGGCTTTGTTCCTGAACAAAAGAAAGATCAGTAAGCTTTTAGCTTCTTCGCCTTTCCCACTGAAGAAGGAGTAAAGTTATATATTACAGTGCTTTATTCCTTTTTTGCAAGGCTCTTCGCCAAAACATAAGCCAATTCACTAACCCAATCATTAAAGTGATAGCTTGAACCCTTCATGGCTCGCTTGAAATCCTAAACTTTCATAAAAACGCAACGCATCAACCCGTGACTTATTTGAGGTTAACTGCACCATATTACATTTCCTTTGCTTTGCTCGCTCAATTGCCCATTCAAAAAACAGTGTTCCAAGTCCTTTTCCTCGATGTGCTTTATGCACTCTAACCCCTTCAATTAAACAGCGCCAACTCCCAATATGCGTTAAATAAGGAATAAAAGTCAGCTGCAACATACCTAGCACATCCCCTTTATCTTCCACAATGATGAGTTCATTATTATCATCTTTTATAATCGCCTCAAAAGCTGAAAGATATTGAGGGTTGAGTGGCATCTGACTATCTTCACGTAACCTCCCCAGAGGATCATCAAACAGCATTTGCACCAAACAGTCTATATCTTTTCGTTCAGCTTGCCTAAATAACAACATATCAATCTATTCCTTTAAAAAATCATATTTTATCATAATTAATGAAGCCGCCTTTAATCCCGACTAACAATATTGCCATAGCTTTACACTCATCATACACACATTTAATCGTATAAGTTCTATCATAATCAGTAACTCATCGCCCTTAGCATTCCAAAAGGCCACATCATGACCATGACTTACATGAAACAGCTTATTTACACCAGTATGCTAGTGTTAACCAGCACACAATTCGCTTATGCTCGACCTCTGCCCCCTAAACAGCCACAGTTTAATTTTATTCCCATCCCGATTGACACACCTAATACAGATTCAATAAATCAATTTCCATTAGTCGATACGGGTCAAGTCACTACTTTCAATAACTATAAAGCCATTAAAGCTCCGCAAAAAGGAGATGCTTTTTATGGACAAGATGCGCAGCATATAAAAAATAAACCGTCTTATACCAATAATCACGATGGCACAATCACCGACAATGTCACAGGCCTGCAATGGCAACAATCATTTAAAGTAATGGGCTACCAACAAGCAAGGGATCAGTTGAAACACTTTAACCTAGCAAACCACACTGACTGGCGCTTACCCACCATTAAAGAAGCCTATTCATTGATGCTTTTTAATGGTGTGGATATTAGCGCAAAAGATATGTCAAAAGCCGGTCAACACCGTAAACCTTTTATCGATATCAATTACTTTGACTTTGAATATGGCGCAAATGGTAGACGCGGTATAGATACCCAAATGCTCACATCGACAGTTTATCAAGGCACAACAATGGGCGGAAATCAAACCCTCTTTGGTGTTAATCTCGCCGATGGCCGTATTAAAGGTTACCCATTAATGGACCCTCGCACCCGCACTGGCAAAATGTATACCGTCAGGTTTGTCCGTGGCGAGACTAACTATGGTAAAAATCATTTTCAAAATAATAAAGATGGTACCATTTCAGACCTAGCCACAGGACTTATGTGGCAGCAAAATGACAGTGAGCAAGCCGTTTCTTGGCAAAGTGCACTACAACTGGCTCAAACTCGTAATAAAGAAAACTACCTAGGCCACAATGACTGGCGATTACCCAATGCTAAAGAGCTACAAAGTATTGTCGATTATAGCCGCTCACCCAGTGCCACACATTCGCCAGCAATTAATCCACTCTTTAGTGTCACCTCTATCATCGATGAAGGCGGTAAGAAAAACTATCCTTTCTACTGGACATCCACAACTCATAAAAATCAGCAAGGTGGCGCTTCTGCTGTGTATGTGTGCTTTGGTGAAGCATTGGGATTCTTTAAGCCTCCTATGTCAAAAGGCACACCAAAACTGGAAGATGTTCATGGCGCAGGTGCTCAGCGCAGCGATCCTAAAGTGGGTAAGGCCAGTGATTTCCCACAAGGTTTTGGTCCTCAAGGCGATGTGAGGCGTATCGACCACTTTGTACGTTTAGTGAGAGATAGTCATTAAGGCTAAAATTAAAAGGGCTTTTTTAAGGCCCTTTGTCATTCCCCCCCCTTTTAGAGAGCCGATAAAAATCACGCTTTACAGCCTCTAAAGGTTTTGATAGATTTAAAAAATGAACATGATAAAAGTATGCTTATCTAAGCAATCACTCAATCAAGCAAAATATCAGCTTGTAACCACCTCTACCACCGGTTTATTTCTCGGAGGCTAGCGTGTAATCGTGTTTAAAAAAAGACCCTCTGAGCGAAAGCCAGAGGGTCTTTTTTTGTCCATGGCTTTTGCTCATTGCACTGATAAAAGTTCCTTCATTAACTTTTTTAAAAGAGGTAATAGCCATGCAAAAACACAGAGACATCGCACAACAATTAGACTTATTCCATTCAGAGCCTGTCGCACCAGGTATGGTATTTTGGCATCCCAATGGACTGAAATTATACAACAATGTCAAACGGCATATTCAAAAGCGTTACCAAGCTGAGGGCTTTTTAGAAATAGCCACTCCCATGTTTTTAAAAAAGTCACTATGGGAAATATCAGGACATTGGGATAAATTTCATGATGACATGTTTGTTGGCACAGGCCATCAAGAAGAGGCACAATACGCATTAAAACCTATGTCATGCCCAGCGCATATTCTGTTTTTCAAAAAACAAGTTCTGAGTTATCGCTCTCTTCCCTATCGTGTCTTCGAATTTGGCAATGTACACAGAAATGAGCCTTCTGGCGCCTTAAATGGGCTAATGCGCTTAAGGCAATTCACACAAGATGATGCCCATGTCCTTTGTCAGTGGCAAGACTGCATCAGTGAAATACAAAATTTTTTAAACAGGGCCAAACAAATATACAGTGATTATGGCTATCATGAACTGGATGTCCGTATATCGACTCAACCGAAATCGGCCTTTGGCGAAGACAGTGATTGGCGTAAAGCAGAAGCCTTGCTCGCAACAGCCTGTAGAGATTTAGCCATTAATGTGCAATATCAACTTGGAGAAGGCGCCTTTTACGGTCCCAAAATCGAGCTCATGCTCAAAGATCATCAAGGACGCTTTTGGCAATGTGGTACAATTCAGTTGGACTTTAACATGCCAAAACAGTTTAATTTGGCCTATATCGATGAAGCTGGTGAACGCCAAACGCCTATTATGCTACATCAAGCCATTTATGGCTCTCTTGAACGCTGGATCGGCATTTTGCTGGAAACTCATCAAGGTCAATTGCCTGCTTGGGTGCATCCACAGCCTGTGGCCATCGCCTCCATTCACGGACAAGCCAACGCCTATTGCCAAATGATCCAAACACGTTTAGCTTCACTTGGAATTGACGCCATACTCAATGATCAAGAAATGAGGATCAGCAAAAAAATAAAACAATTTCATCAACAAAAAACTCCACTTGTGATTATTGCTGGCAATAATGAAGTATTAACAAATCAATTAGTGATGAGAACACTCGACGGACAACAACACAGGTTTACAATAGAAGCAGCAATCATTGAACTTACATTAAGACTCAAACAATAAGAAAGAAGGTGAAGTGAATTCATAATTCTGCTCATTGAGTCATTAACTCACTTCACCAAAATACATGAACATTGCATTTACAGTATTAAGTTAGGCAATACTAAAAATCCTAGATTTTGGTTAATAAATGTAATCAAAAAAACTCACCACTCTTAAATATAAATGCCCAATACCCCCCATAATACCTGCCTGTTCAGGTACTATGAGTACTCTTGCTGATGCACCAACCCGTTGAACTTTACCATTCAAAGTTTGGTCTATTTTAATGCGTACTTGAAACCGTTTTGAGCGTGTTATCCAAGTCATTGGATTATCAATTTCAGGCAACAACCCCGATGGATAGCCTTGCCCAGTAACATTCCCTAATCCTAGATTATCAACACGGCTATAAAATACATGATTAGGGTACATAAAAAGACTAAATGAGACAGGCTGCTCTTCTTTAATTATTGATAGCGCATTTTCTTTAAAGTTAGCAACTAGCCACCAATTAGCAGTATCGATTACAGTCATAACCTTATCATCAGCTTCAATATAACTACCAATACTTAACTGAAGGTTATCAATAACACCATCAAAAGGCACAATAAAAGTTGTTTTGTCTAACTCGTACTGAGCACTAGCAAGCTCCGCTTGCGCTAGTTTAACGCTAGCATTTTCACCATCAATCATGGCATTCAATTGGCTATTTAACACTTTTATTTCATCGATTGTTGATAGTACTTGAGCTTGAGCTTGTTGATAATTATTATACGCCTGATCTCTATCATCTTTAGAAGAAAGCTGTTGCTCAGCCAATTTTTCATAACGTAAATACTCTTTCTTTGTATAAGCTAACTCAGCCTCTTGCCCAGCTAATATATGTTGCTGTTGTTCTAATTGATCTTGTAATTGTTGAATGTTCGCTTTAATCAGCACTAAATTTGCAGTATAACGATCAACTTGATATTGATAAGGCTCTGGATCCAGTTGAAATATTTTATCACCTTTTTTAACTTTACTGCCATTTTTCACAAAAACTGAGATGACTCTCCCATCCACTTGAGGTGAAACTTGTAATACAGTAGCCTGAATATAAGCATCAGATGTATATGGTGTATAACGGTCAGCTAACACCAAAAATATAACCAATAACATAAACAATAAGAACAGTGCCATTAACCAAGCATTGATAGAATAAAAAAGTAATTTAAGCTGTTTCATCGTTTATCCTTTTCAATATAAGCATTCATGCTCTTTTTTTTATCGAAAAGACCAGTAGACTTATCATAATCAGAGGTTTTTAAAACAAAATTTGAAATTATTTGCAGTTCACTTATTACTCCCAGTAATGCAAACTCTGCATAACACTTCTTACTGTTCAAATATTCACCGTTGAAATCAATCAATGATGTGGGCAACTTATCTTCTATTTTCGATAACAAAGTACTTAACTTTATCTGAAAATCTAATATATTTTCTTCCACCCGTTTTTCAACATCAGATACCATTTCAGAGGCTTCCTCAATTAAATTAAAAAGTACCTCTCCATGATCAACAAAAATTTGTACAAAACGCTTTTTTTCTTGAAGACTCTCAAGGTTTTTGAAAACATCATAAACAGTAATAACTTGCAAAGATAATCGACTACAGGATAAGTTAACTTGCTGCATGTATTCTTCAATCATGGTACTTTTATGAAAGGTATGACTATAGTCATTAATAAGAACAAGGTTAGATTGCAAACTATAACGCACTTGATTAAATTGCTTTTCTATTTCATCAACCTCACCATTATTAAACTCGATCAACTTTAATAAAAAGCCTTTAGCTTCAATCAATATATTAGCTGCTGAATCCCTAAATTGTTGACGTGGCTCTTGAGGCCAAACAAAATGAGCCACTAAAAATGAAATTGAAAAACCAATTAATGCTCCAATCAATCTTCCAAAAGTTTCATCTGGAGGACTTAATGGCAAAGCTTGACTACCAAATGTCATCGTCATACCAATACAAAATTGCACACCTGCATAAGCTGTTTTAGCAGAACCAGCAGCTAAATAACTACCAAATAAAAAACCGGCCGCCATCCACACTATAAGTAAAATTAAATGATCTTGTGCACTGATAATGAATATACCTAAAATACTGTAAGTCGCACCTGTAACGACTCCAAATATCCATAATGGTAATCTTAGGTGAATACCACCAAGATTAACTTGGGCTAGCATAACAACAATACTAATAACAAGATAACTACTCGCTGGTACATTAATTAAAAAAATATGAATAAGAAGGGCTAGCGTTATTGCCAACATCATCTTAATCGCGCTTTTCAAACTATCAAGCTGTAACGTTTTAACATCCCTATTTAAATTATCTTTTATGTTTTTTCTATTCATAATTAAATAGGCCTCATGATCAACTTCTTTATTGAGGCTATCCATTAATACAGAAATATTTTTATCCGCAGCACATATATGCACATAAATACCACTAAATTTATATGGTATTTTTATTTCATGCTCTGCCTCACTTTTTACACTATCAAGAACAAACTCTTCCCGTGGAAATTTATTCGCTAAACAACAATACATTACAACATCTAAGCGACGTACTAACGACATCATTTCAAAACCAACTTGTCGGCGTGCATCAATATCAATCTCTTTATCATTGAACCTGATTAATACTGTTTCTATCAAACGAATATTAACCATTAAGTGTGATAAAGCATTGAATTGAATAAGCAATACTTGAAAATGAGGTATTTCATGACTCAAATGGTTCTTGCGTGTCTTAATTAATAATTCTAAATCATGAAGCATGCTCAATGTGATCGTAACGGGAATACGTTCAATTGTTTCTTGTCGTAAAAAAGCTTCTGTATTTTGCTTTAACAAAAAAATATATTCTTCAATCAAACCACTATAAGCTTCCAATACATCTAAGCTTTTTGGCAATGGCCAAACCAACTGAGTTATAAACCAGAGGATCACTAAGCCTATCATAAACTGAACTAACCATTGAGTAGCAAAACCTTCCGTTGTTTCATAAGTTGAACTAGCAGTAAAGACAATTGTTACTGTCACAATAATAGAAAAAATGGCTGTAATTTGGTGTGGCCAGCGATTACGCATTGTTTCAGCAACCCAATATGCTTGAGCAAAGGTGATAAGCAAAGAAAAAAAGAAAAACAAATAAGGTTGTTGTGAGAATAAGTTAATACAAACACTCATTAATAAGACACTCAATAACACACCACAAACCAGAGAAGTCCCTGCTGTATAAGATTCATCTTTAGAATAGAACATAAGAAACAAGGCAGGATAAATAGCAAAGAGGGTCAGAGGAAGTTGAAAAAAAGTCGCAAATAAAATAATCAATAAGAAAATTAGTGTGGCCCTAAGGGCATTAAACAACCTCATTTTTAACATATAACGATGTAGGCTACGAGATTGCTCCAACATTCAATCCATGAAATCGATATCAATATATAAACAATAACACAAATTTCACATAATCAAAGGAACTAGCAGAAAAACCTCCTCAACAAAATAAAGGAGGTAAAGTGATCAATTCAATAGTAAATAATCTAAGATAACATTAAGCAATATACTGAATATGCTACTCTGTTTTAAAATTGGACACCCGTTCTGTTAACGTTTCACCTAATTTGGCCTGCTCTGTCGCATTAATTTCAACTTCTTTAGATAGCCCTGACATCATAGAAGCGGCATCACTAATAGAGACTATATTGCTACTGATATCTTCGGTCACTAAGTGTTGCTCTTCTGCGGCACTGGCAATTTGTGTGGCCATATCACGAATTTGTTCAACGGAAATTTCGATATTATCAAACACTGTACTGACTTGCTCAGACAAATCCAGCGCCTGATGAGACTGCGTTAAATTAACATCCATATTTTTTGATACTAACTTTGTTCTTTCTGTTAGCATGCCAAGAATATGGTTAATTTCACCCGTTGAATCTTGGGTCCTTTTTGCAAGGTTCCTCACCTCATCAGCCACAACGGCAAAACCACGCCCCTGCTCACCGGCACGAGCAGCTTCAATCGCAGCATTTAATGCCAATAAATTAGTTTGCTCTGCAATTCCTTGAATTGTTAATAAAATATTATTAATATTTTCAGTTTCTTGTTCCAGTTCTTGGATCACTTGATTCGATGTTTGAATACTTAACCCGAGCGCTTGCACACTCTTGATACTGGTTTTAATGACGTCCTTACCATTTTGGGACGCTTTTAAGCCTTCTTGAGACACATCGGCTGTATCGGCACAGTTTTTCGCCACTTCATTAGCGGTCGCCGCCATTTGAGTCACGGCCGTCACCACTTGCTCAATGGCGACAAGCTGCTCCCTAGAAGACTTAGCAACTTGAATAGCACTGTCATTGGCACGTCCGGACACACGATGAATATTGCCGGCATGATTTTTAATTTCTTGGATCATACCCTGTGTTGTTGAGATAAATTGATTAAACCAATTAGCCAATTCACCGGTTTCATCTTTACTCTTAATATTTAAGCGGGCCGTCAAATCACCTTCACCTTCAGCTAACGTCTTCAGCTCAACTTTCACTTCATTAATGGGGTCAACAATATGCTTAGCAAAAATGACTCCCAATAACACCAGTAAAGCAATTAACAAGCCACTGACAATCACAGTGATCCAAATAAGCTGATCCGCAGAGGAAAATATTTCATCACTTTGCTTAAAGCCGATAATTTTCCAACCTAATGTGGGTGAGTTAACAATATTCGCCATATAATGCGTGCCATTGATATCCAAATCAACGACACCTGAATCTGTCTGTGCGATCGTTTGAAAGTAAGGAGCCTCAAAAGTCTTTAGTGCTTTAAAGTTATTCTCAGGATTATTGGCATCGATCAAAATATTACCGTTGCCCTCAACAATCATCAAAAAACCAGTATCACCAAATTTAATTTTTTGAACCATTTCAGTCAGCGCTTTAACGGAGACATCAATGGCCACCACGCCTTCAAATTCATTTTTTTTATTTTTAAATGCTTTAAGTACAGAAACATATACAGCATCATCGGGTTCCCAATAATAACCATCGATACGTTGAACTTGATAGTTACCCTTTTCACCTAAAGCGAACCAAGGCTCATTGCGAGGGTCCCAATTCTCATAGTCAGCTGTACCTGGCCACTCCAAATATTGTCCGTCCTTATTGCCCATATAGACGAAACCTAGCGTCGGATTATTTTGACCAACCGCACTGAACAACTCGAAAATTTCTTGCTCTCGACCTCCATTAGCCATGGCCACTTGAGCAGGTTTTCGTTTTTCATTGAAATAAGTGCTTATCTCTCCTTGAGCAGCGGCACGCACAATAGGGCTATCAGCTAAAAAAGACACATTGTAACTGAGCACATCAAAAAAATTACTAAATGACTGGTCAATAATGGCAATATCCACACTACTGGTCTGAATAAAATTCGTTTTAGCGTGTTTGATAACATTCTGCGATGTAATAACAGAAACGATTAATACCGGTAATAGTGCAATGGTTAAAAAGGCAAAGATAAGTTTACTACGGATCGTTAGCATTCAGCTCTCCTGCAATAGCTACGTAAATGGCACACCAAACTTTAACATATCCTTATACAGGAAAACTTAATTTTGCTAAAGTAATAAACAACTTAATATTATAAAACGTAAAAAATAACGCAAAAATGATCAGGTGTATTTACTATAACGTCAAAATATTCCATAAACTGCGATTCTACCCACAATAAATAAAGCCCCAACAAACTGGGGCTGATGAACAGAAAGATGATGACAAACAAGGCTTAGCCTTGTTTTTTGTTTTCTATGTTATCTTTATTTACATTATTCCCCTTCATTGCAGCCGCTTTTTGCTCATCCTCTTCAGCACGCTTGAGATCCTTTACACCAACAGTGCCAAACCAAAGAAAAAGGAGTCCAAAAGCTAAAATATAGCGTTAATAAAAATGAGGTAAATAAATTTTTATTGGTGTAATTTTTTTCATTGTTTGTTTATTTCTTCTTTTAGTTCATTTTTTATATTCAAACCAAGATAGAGCAACATCAATTGATGGCATCTAAAAAACCGACTGTACGCCTATTCAAACTAAAAAATGGCCAGCAAAACTGACCACTTTTATTAAAGCTATTTTTAGTTTCCGTTCGCTCTACACTTCTACATCCATCGCGCCGCCAAGCGCCGATAAATGGCTCAGTACATCGGCGCTGGCTTTTTCCATTAAATCTAAATATTGTACCGCTTTGGCTTCATCACCTTGCTCGAGGGCATCCAAGGCTGAAATACCGTTTTGATGCACGGCCACATGGGGTTTTTCTAATGCTCTGAAGTAAGACAGTGACGCATATTTCTGTGCCCCTTCCCCTTGATAATACCATTTACCTAAACGGCACATAGTATGGTCGGCGAAATCACTCATGGTTTTATTCGACATGCCTAACATGACTTTATACACTTCAAGCTTCCAAACGATATGATCCATCTTCACCGTTTGAATAAAACTTTTTGCCGTCGTATTACTGATCACTGCATACATTTGCTGAGAGACTGAGACCACTTCTTGAGTCGTACTTTGAATAGACTCAGAGTTTTCTCTGACGCTCAAGCTATTGATGCCAACATGACCAATACCTTCAACCACACTGTCCATACCTTGATTAATTTGGGTAATTAAAGAAGCGATTTCGTTCGTCGCATCCGCTGAACGTTTCGCTAATGCACGCACTTCATCTGCCACCACGGCAAACCCACGCCCTTGCTCACCAGCTCGAGCCGCTTCAATCGCCGCATTCAGCGCGAGTAAATTTGTCTGCTCTGTGATCCCTTGAATTAACGTAATAAAACCATTAATCCCTTCCGTTACGGTTTTCAAATCGGCAATAGAGCCAGACACTTTATCGGTATCAGTATTGATCACTGAGGTTGCATCCACAGTGGTATGCAACAAGTCTATAATATTATCAAATAATGAAATCGAACCCTTAAAATCATCTCGATTGACCACCAAAGAATTCGCTGAATCGGCAATTTCTTCTCGTATTCCAATGATCATATCCGCAGAGTTTAACCAAAGCTCATTAAGACCTTGCTGATGGGTTAACGCTTGCTTGCCCTCTGATATTTTTTGAGCCAATTCATCACTATTATCCGCTTTACTGGCTAATTCTTGCTTTAAAAAGGCAATCTCTTTGACTTGCTCTCTATTGATACGCTCAAGATCTTCAATTTTTTTTGTGCTTCTAAAAAACATTTCAATATTATCTCTATAGGGTTAAAGCTATTCACTCATTAAGCTCAACAAATACACTTAACGTAATCCAACGGTCAGTGTGCAGTACAGTTCGAGTGATAATGAAAGGTAAAAGCCCTAAAATTCAACAAGCTTTCCTTTATTCATGTCAATTTTAAAAATGCTGAAAATCAAATTATTGACATCAGCACCCTATGTTTTTTATCCCATATCATCCCTTAAATACTCACTTTTATGGCCTAAAGAAAATTATTCTGTCAGGCTATCATCTTGTTCTAAGCAATTAATAAGTGGATAAAATATGAATCATCATTGCTTACAATGGACATGACACTAACCACAGACTGGCACTACTTGAAAATAATGGCATTAGGCTGCACTCGAGTCATGCTATTAGAAGTATAAGCGACCCAAAAAAACCAGAACTCGAACAAAAAAGTATCAAATTTAACAAAAAAAGCCATAACAATGCTCTCTAGCGAATAATTCAGCCCCTAGATCATTATTATATAAGATATTTTTTCACAAAAAATAAAAATAATTAAGATAAAAATACTGATATTAGAATCAAAGTCACATAAATATCTACTCAACTTTAGTTGACTATAAAGAGTTAACCTTTAGCAAGATCCGACTAACAACACCTCAATCAGATCACAGCTGAGCCGTGGCAGCACTTTTGAAACACATTTCCCATCAAGGTTAAAAACCTGTCACTAACACGTCTACTGGGGCTAAATATAACACTCATTCTTGTTAAAAAAAGTCAGTACTGACGACTTAAAAAACTTCTAGTCCCAGATCATTGTATTGCACTCTGACCTATTGTACTCTTCGCACCACAAATAAAATAAATAATAGCTTAAACGTGGACTTAATACTTTTGTCTGTTTTTTTACCCATATAAGTCCCAATAGATTATTCACTCTATTTTGAGTGGTAAGCATCTGATAGCGGCAAAACACGCACAATCAAAAATAGATAACGCATAAAATGGATAACTAAATAAGCCGCAATGAAAGCTAAACACCCCAACGCCACAACGACACCTGAAATGAGAACCTTCATTCAAGAGTCTACATTCAGCGTAAAACAGCTAGCCAAAGTACTGAATATCAGTGAAGCCACTGTGCGTAAATGGCGCAGACGAGACTCCATTACAGAGGGATCAGCCACCCCTCATCACCTCAATACCACATTAACGCCATTACAAGAATTTGTGGTTGTGGAACTTCGCACGCAGCTTAAAATACCGCTGGATAAGCTCTTAAAAGCCACTCAAACTTTTATTAACCCAAACGTGTCTCGTTCAGGTCTCGCTCGATGCCTTAAACGCCATGGTGTCTCTCAATTAAAAACGGTCTCTCAAAATGCATTACATGAAGATTATTGCAATCAATTACCGTTAATGAAAGACAGCCACTTAACAACCTACACACTCAACTCTGAAACATTGGCACAAACCTTAGGCTTGCCCAGTGCTAATGGCCGCGATGTGGTTCAAGTTGTGTCTATTATTATTCCCGCTCAATTAGGGCATTTACACCATCCAACCGAAGAAGATGAATGTGCAACACCTTGTGAACAAGCTATCGATACCAATAAACCCAGCTGTGTCTTTGTCAGTACCGATCCCACAAGTGACTGGCTATATCTCGATATATATCAAGGCTGCCACAAGCTGGCCGCTGAACGCTACATGACTTATGTGCTTAAATCAGGGCCCTTTCATTTACGTCGATTATTATCCCGTAATTACCGTATTTTCTTGAAGCAGTTCCCCGATATGGCCAACACTCGCCAAAGCCTACTGGCTCACACAACGAATTCTAACATCGACGCAGACCGTTCTGCGATCACTGGAGACTCAGTATGAGCTCAAAAAAAGATAACCCATCAAATGAGAAACACATGGATCCCCGTTTAAATAAGCGATTAAAAGATACGCCCATTGCCATTGTCGGTATGGCCAGTTTATTTGCGCATTCACGTTATTTAGATCAATTTTGGGATCTCATCAGTGATCAAATTAATGGCATTACCGATGTTCCATCAAGCCATTGGCAAGCTGAAGATTATTTCGATACAAATAAGAGCACACCCGATAAGACCTATTGTAAACGAGGAGGCTTTTTACCCGAAGTCGACTTCAACCCAATGGAATTTGGCCTGCCGCCGAATCTTTTAGAATTGACCGATACTTCACAATTGTTGTCTTTATTGGTCGCAAAAGATGTCTTAGCCGATGCGGGGATCACCAGCACATCCGATAAAAATAATATTGGGATCACATTGGGTGTCGGTGGCGGTCAAAAAATCAGTCATAGTTTAGCCACCCGTTTACAGTACCCTGTTCTGAAAAAAGTGTTTAAAGAAAGTGGGATCAATGATAGTGACAGTGAAATGTTGATCAAAAAGTTTCAAGATCAATATGTTCACTGGGAAGAGAATTCTTTTCCTGGCTCGTTAGGGAATGTCATTGCAGGCCGAATTGCTAACCGATTCGATTTAGGCGGCATGAATTGCGTGGTGGATGCTGCCTGTGCGGGCTCTTTAGCCGCCATGCGAATGGCCATTAGTGAACTGGTTGATGGCCGCAGCGATGTGATGATAACAGGTGGCGTTTGTACTGATAACTCACCTTACATGTACATGAGCTTTTCTAAAACCCCTGCCTTTACCACCCAAGAAGTCATTCAACCCTTTGATATTGATTCCAAGGGAATGATGATAGGCGAAGGCATAGGCATGGTCGCCTTAAAACGCTTAGAAGATGCTGAGCGAGATGGAGATAAAATCTACGCTGTGATTAAAGGCGTGGGTTCCTCATCGGATGGTAAGTTCAAAAGCATCTATGCCCCAAGGCCAGAAGGTCAAGCAAAGGCCCTCAAGCGTGCTTATGATGATGCTGGCTTTGCCCCTCATACACTCGGATTAATCGAGGCTCACGGGACGGGCACGGCGGCAGGAGACGTGGCAGAGTTCAATGGGTTAAAAAGTGTCTTTAGTGAAGCCTGTGATAAAAAACAACATATTGCATTAGGCTCAGTGAAGTCACAAATTGGCCATACAAAATCCACAGCGGGTACGGCAGGACTTATCAAAGCGGCATTAGCTCTGCACCATAAAGTGCTCCCCGCCACCATTAATGTCTCTCAGCCTAACCCCAAACTGAACATTGAAGACTCGCCTTTTTATCTCAATACGCAAACACGCCCTTGGTTACCTCGAGTGGATGGCGCGCCAAGACGAGCAGGGATCAGCTCCTTTGGTTTTGGCGGCACTAACTTTCATTTTGTGCTGGAAGAATACCAACAAGAACATAAGAGACCTGAGCGAAATGAAAAAACGGAGGCGGTGAATGGCTATCGCCAGCGCCGAGTCGCACAAACCTTTTTGTTTAGCCAACCCACTCGCGATTCACTGCTAGAGCAATTAACGCAAGTACGAGCCGATGCGAAAAAAAACCAGCATGTCCTTAATGTCATTGCTGATAGCTACTCCTTTAGAAAACTTGAGCCCACACATCCTCGAATAGGTTTTGTTGTCAATAATCATCAAGATTTGATTGAAAAACTCACCCTCGCTATCGGTGAGCTCAATCAAAATGAAACAACGCACTGGATCTTGCCTCAAGGCATTAGTTTTCGCGCGGCAGCCTTAGTCGACCCCCATAAAGAAGCCACGAAGGCTTCAGGCAAGGTCGCCGCTCTCTTTGCAGGTCAAGGCAGCCAATATACAAATATGGGCTTAGAGCTAGGCTGTCACTTTCCTGAAGTTCGTCAGCAATTTGCTTTAGCCGATAGCATGTTTAGCCAGCACAATCTTGACCCCGTTTCACAACAAGTTTTTCCTCGCCCAGTGTTTAATAAACAAGATGAGAAAGCACAAACCGTCAATCTCACTCAAACACTTTATTCTCAAAGCGCCATCGGTGCGCTCTCTATGGGGCAATATGACTTACTGACACAAGCAGGATTCAATGCTGACATAGTCGCGGGTCATAGCTTCGGTGAGCTCAGTGCCTTATGTGCCGCAGGCGTCATTAAGCGCGACGACTATTATCAGCTGGCGTTTGCTCGAGGGCGGGCCATGTCTCAAATTCCTGGCGACATGGATGCCGGTAGTATGGCCGCAGTGATAGCTCAGCAAGCAGGCGATTTACCCCAAATCCAACGCTGTCTAGACAATATCAAAGGCGTTGACATTGCCAATTTCAACTCGCCAACCCAATATGTCATCGCAGGAGAAAAACACGCGTTAGAAAGTGCGACACAAGCGCTGAAAAGCTTAGGCTTTAAGGTGATTCCATTGCCCGTTTCAGGGGCATTTCACACACCACTTGTCGCCCATGCTCAAGCCCCCTTTGCAAAAGCCATTGATAACGTCAGTTTCACTAAACCTCAACGACTGCTTTTTAGCAATAGCACAGCAAAAGCCTACAACAAGAATGCCAACAGCATTAAAGCGGGCTTTAAGCAACATATGCTGCAACCCGTCAACTTTAGCCAGCAAATTGAAGCCATGTATCATGCTGGTGCGCGGGTTTTTGTGGAGTTTGGTCCTAAAAACACACTGCAAAAACTCGTATTAGAAACCTTAGCCGACAAAAAAGATGAATGTTGCGTTGTGAGTATTAACCCCAAAGCCAGTTTTCATCATCACCAAAACAGCGATCAACAATTACGTCAAGCCGCCATTGAAATGGCTGTTGCTGGGATCACTTTAGAGACGCTCGATCCTTACCAAGCCCCGACACGTCAGCCAGAAAAAGTTACGCCCATGACCATCAAGTTATCGGCGACAAACCACATCAGTCAAGCCACTGAAGACAAAATGGCGCAATCATTAAGCACTGGTAAAATTTCACCCGAGATTCAAATTCGAGACAGGATCATTGAAAAAGAAAAAGTGGTTGAAGTTGAAAAGCTCATCGAAGTAGAAAAAAGAGTTGAAGTAGAAAAAACAGTTAACGTTAACCCTGCAGCTGACAGAGCAGAAATAAAAGAAATGAACAGAGGAGTTAACGCCAGTGAGCATTCTTCATCGGCCCCCATCAATCAAATGACACACACTGCCACACAGCAAGCGAATATCCATCCTCAAATAAAGAGTCAAAGCGCCGTGCCTAACGATAACTCAGCATTAAGCCAATTTTTTGCCGCCCAGCAACAGACAGCCCAGTTACACCAAACATTCCTGACCATTCCACAGCAATATAATGAGACTGTGACCCATATGATGGCTGAGCAAACTAAAATGGCGAATACTGGCGTGGATATTCCTGCCGCACTCGAACAGTCCATGGCACAATTCCATCAACATCAAGCTGATACCTTAAAAAACCATGCCCAGTACTTAAGCTTACAAAGCCAAAGTAATCATGCTGTGCTTAACATGATTGAGCAAAACCAAAACCTGCCTCATCAAAACCAAAATGCTCTAAATGAGAGCGCTCTAAATGAGAGTGCTCTAAATGAGAGTGCTCTAAGCCAAAGCACTCTAAACCAAAGCGCTCAAAGCCAAAGCCATTCGAGCACACACGTCACAGCAAACGAGCCTGTTCATCAACAAGATATCGCGCAAGCAACGACTCAAGAAAACAGTGTCAAAGCGCACGATAACGCTATCACCCCAACGGTGTCTACTCACACTGTATCACAATGGGAAAACAACCAACCCCGTGCGATGGCTTCCCTTAATGAGGCAATGGAAAATCCGACTCCGGCAGCACCTATAGCTAAACAACAGCCGACACGACAGTCACTTGAGCAACCCCTTTCAGAGGCGGTTCAATCTCATCAGGCGCTCAGTCCCAATCAGAGTAACATTGCAGACATTCAAACTTGCATGCTGAGTGTAGTGAGTGAGAAAACCGGTTACCCCACTGAGATGCTCACCCTTGAAATGGACATGGAAGCAGACTTAGGCATCGACTCCATTAAACGCGTGGAAATTCTCGCCTCAGTGCAAGACAAGCTGCCCGAACTGCCAGAGCTTAATCCCGATGATTTAAGCGAGTGTCGCACGCTAGGTGAAATCGTCACTTATCTAAGTTCGCAAAGTGCAAGCCTCTCTGGCACCAGCATGCAGGCAGGCATTCAAATTGCAGACATTCAAACTTACATGCTGAATGTAGTGAGCGAAAAAACCGGTTACCCCGTAGAGATGCTCAACCTTGAAATGGACATGGAAGCAGACTTAGGCATCGACTCCATTAAACGGGTGGAAATTCTCGCTTCAGTGCAAGACCAGCTGCCCGAACTGCCAGAACTTAATCCCGATGATTTAAGCGAGTGTCGCGCGCTAGGTGAAATCGTCACTTATCTAAGTTCGCAAAGTGTAAGCCTGTCTGGCACCAGCACGCAGGCAACAAGCCAGAGCATTCAAACGACTGGCATTCAAACTTGCATGCTGAGTGTAGTGAGCGAAAAAACCGGTTACCCCGTAGAGATGCTCACCCTTGAAATGGACA
>NZ_CANLKR010000033.1 GCF_947491715.1 uncultured Shewanella sp.
CAGGAGCAATTAATGACCTTGCCTAAACGCGTTTTAATTCCAGCTGAATCCTGCATCTTCAAGTGGTTTGGGTATATGTATTCAAGTAAAATGAAGGTGAGGCTCACTCAATCACTCGATTTTAAAGCGTATCATTGAATTCTAAAGTGTATCATTGAGTCAATCCAGATACCTTTAGACTCGTTAAGTTTTTCGCTAATGAGCTAAAGTGCGTCGAAGAAGGAGTCAGTGGGCAGGGTTCAGTCGACGGTGTTTGGAAATAATCGCTAAATTCATATAAATAAGTGCTGGCCGCAAAGCATTATTTTATGTACGAGTCTAAAATATTGAGTACAGCTTGCATATCCGTTTCTCGTTTTTCAAGTTCTTCTTCAAATACAAGGTGTTCAATAAGATGGCCTTTAATGACTTCCCTCATTAAACCATTAACGGCACCTCGAATCGCCGCTATCTGCTGTAGTACATCTTGACATTCATTTTCTTCTTCAAGCAATTTTTTTAGGCCATTTATTTGGCCTTGTATTTTGTTTACTCGAGTATTGAGTTTTTTTTTATCTTTAATGGTATGTGACATATTTGCTTCAAGTAATGATGAGAATGATCTTGTTTAATAATATTACATCAATTTTATACTGGGGGGTAGTATAAAATACTGGGGGGGAGTATGATAGGTGACACTCTCAGTATCGAAAAAGAGATCGTGATTGTATTGCGTTAAACGAGTACCGCAAAAATAAATGTAAAATTATCTTTTAAAAACAAGTAACTGTAAAAGGTGGCTGTCTGATGTTATGGATTCTTACAAAATATGCGCTAACTGCTGGAATTGTAGTTATGATATCTGAAGTGGCGAAAAGGAGTGACAAAGCGGGAGCGCTTATTGCTGCGCTGCCAACGGTTACCATTTTAGCGCTAATTTGGATGTATGTTGAAGGGCAAGATCAGAATAAGCTTGCTAATCATGCTTATTATACATTTTGGTACGTGCTACCTACTTTACCGATGTTCCTCATTTTTCCTTTTTTATTAAATCGTTACTCATTTTGGCCCTCTTTGGGGATGTGCGCTGTTATTTCAATCGTGTGCTTTTTTATTGTCGTAATAGCAGTTAAAAAATGTGGTATAGAGCTGTTATAAAACGCAATAAGTGAAGTATCACAGGTGTACCGTTTTCAACGGCGGCATTTTAGCCCAAATTCCTGTTTCAATTGAGGTAGCAGTTGCTCCAGCTTTACGTAACCTCGAAGAAGGCTGTGGAGCTGCCCTTGCTTATCGAGAATAAGTGTGATGGGAGTGGCGGGCAGAGGGCCTAAGCTTTCTGTCATGGCGCTATCGGCTAAATAAGCGGGAAAATGCAGTCTCATTTTCCAAGCCGCTTTTCTAAGCACAGTTTTATTGCCGTGACTGGCTAATGCGATGATATTGATGTTATTGGGGCATTGAGATAAAAGCTGATTAAAAACTTTACCTTGTTTGGCACACCAAGGGCATTCGGGCTCGAAAAACATCAGTAAACTGGGTTTGCCCATAAAACCTTGTAAGATTTGTTTTTCATGGGTCACGAGATTAACATGTTGGTAATTAAGCCATTGGCTTTTGACTTGCTGAGTTTGCTGAGAAGAGGGAATCGAAGGGGCATTTGGTGAGGCAAGCGCCGTGTTTATAGACAGGAGTGCACTCAGTAAATATGTCCTGATAAAAATGGGGCTGACTAATTTTATAACTAAGTTCATAACTAAGTTCCTATCGATACTCGTTTGATGATCATACTGTGTTGATTAACTCAGCCGAATTGAAAGAAGGGCAACAATAGTGTTGCCCATAATGATTAACGAAAGATAATGAATTTAGAAGGTCACTTGAATACCTGTGTAAGCTTCACGGCCTCGAAGCGGTCCCCAAATATAGGCGACATCATAGTCACCATTTTCATCATAAAACAGTGGGGATTCACCTTCATTAGCTTGGGTGTAATCAAATACGTTATTCACACCTGCATATAAGGTGATGCTGTCATTAATGGCTTTACTGACTTTAAAATCAAAGGTCCAATAAGATGGCGCATGGGTGGATTTTTTCGATGATGTGACGACATTACCGTTACTGTCGACTTGGTTATAACCATCATAGCCATAATCCGATAAATCCCGCGCGCCAATCCACACTAAGTTAGTGAATAATTCCCAGCCATTGATGTCCCAGTCGGTGTAAAAAGTTAAGCGCTGTTCCACTGGAGCAATAGCATAAGAAGACTTAAAGCTGCTGTCATAGAAAAAACGCTCGGCGGTAAAATTAAGCGTGAGGTTTTCTGTCACGGCGTACCCTAGGGCAATGTCTGTGGTGGTGACCGTGGCAGTTTCATCCAGTTGGGTTAATAGTGGCACGCCACCATCTGTTTCGGTGAGCGTGGCAAGGTTATCGACTTGAGTCCAAGCAACCGATGAGGTGACACTGAGCTGCTCTCCATCAAAGCTTAAAGCATAAGTCGCCGAGCGTGAACGCTCCAGCTTATCAACATCAATTTCAAAGCCTTTTGAGGCATCCAGTACGCCGTGATCCGTTTCAAAAAATGATAACGGCGCTCGGTAGCCTTTACCTGCAGATAAACGTGACATCCACTGCTCGTTATGGCTATAACTCATATCAATGCGCGGGGCGAGAATATGTTGATCGATTTCTTTACCGGGTTTACTGGTGTCGATAAAGTCTGCTTGCACATGATCGAAACGAAGCGCTAAATTCACTTCTAACTTATCGCTGGCTTGCCAAGTGTCTTGTAAGTAAATACCCAGTACATCATAGTCAAAAGCATCGCTGACATAATCGGGCTCGTTTTCTGCGCTAGAATGAGATCGCATTTCTTCTGTGCGTTTATCCAACCCAAAAGTGAATAAATGGCTGTCATTAAGATAATAGTTAAAGCGTGCATCCACATACCACATGGTATCTTCAGCGTAATAGCTAAATCCTTCGTAAAAAGAATCTTGAGTGTGATCGGAATAGCTGCCTGATAATGTCATGTTCCAGTCATCATTTAAGGCGCTAAGCCAACTTAGCGATAGCTCATCGCGCTGAGTTTTGACCCATTCCGTGGTTTCCCAAGCTTTGCCGATAAATTGATTGCGCACATCGCCGTTTTCAAACAGCATGTCAGATGGAATATCGTCAAAAGAAGCAATGACACTCTCTGCGCTGGTGGCGGCGCCGTCGGCAAAGGTATTGCCTAACATGGGGCCGCCAAAGACCTCAGATTGCACATTGGCGTAGCGCAAAGTGACATTATCGTTATCGGTGAGATCTTGTGAGAGGCGTAAACTAAAGGTGCGATTATCTTGACTGGGGGACTCGTTGACAAGGTTATTGTCTTCATCCACTTGGTTGCGATCGTCATATTGTGCGGTTAAGGTGGCGCGAGTACGGCCATCGTCACTGACGCCTGTGCCGAGTATGCCCACTTTGCGATTGCCATTTTCACCGATGGAAGCATCGACGGTGGCGCTATTTTCCATGGCGGTTTTCGTGATGATATTAATGGTACCACCAATGGCTTCTGGGGCGATGAGCGAGGCGCCGGCGCCACGGGCCACTTCAATGCGATCAAGCCCAGTTGTAGAAATGGCATCGACGGCATAATAGCCAGCTATCATGGCATGAACAGGTAGCCCATCCACTAAAATGGTGGTTTGTTCCCCCCGCAACCCATTAAGCATGATGCGTTTTACACCGCACATAGAGCACTCATTGGAGACTCTGACACCAGGGGTATTATTAATGGCTTCAGTCAAGTTAACCGCATTTTTATTATTCATTAATTCGCTGCTGATAACTTCTGTTTTCATGATACTGTCTGAGAGTGTGCCAGCTTTTTCTAAGCGTTGACGTACTCCTTGAACCGTCATTTTTTCGATGGTTTGTTTTTCATCTTCAGTCTGGGGGGTGTCGCTTGTATTGGCTATTGTTTCTTGTTGTGCTATTCCAGGACTTGCTTGAATGGCAAAGAAGATAGCTAATGCAATTGAAGTGCGATTAAACATGAATTTTGTCTCGATAACGGCCTTTTTGAGTAAGGCAATAATGTGTTTTATAAATGAACAGATTGAATCGCAATGACAAAGTGTTATTACTTAACGAGCTTAAGGCGTATTCAATCCATGATAACCGGCATGACAGTAATGATAATTATTTTCAATTGATATTCGACTTTTGAAGAAAAATGAATGGCTGAGCAGTATACGTGCAGAGTTGATGACTGGGTGTTATAAAATTGATGTGGAAGTTTGATTAAAAGTAAATAAAATGAGGCGTATATGCTGGTCAATATTGATTGGCCAAAAAGAATTGTGCATTTTTTGATGGCATGGAGACTTTTATTTTACGTCTTAGGGGGTCTTTGGCATTTTTTTCACTTGATTTGGGGCTATACATTTATTCCTTCTCAAGTATAAAATAGCCTTATTATATTATTTTACTTGTGTTGATAATCGTTAATACCTTATCGACGCGGGATGCTTTTGTTTTAAAGGAGACGAAAGAGGATTATGAATAAGGTTCCAATGACTGTGATCGGCGCAGATATGTTGCGTAAAGAACTCGACCACCTTAAATTTGAGCGTCGCCCTAAAATTACTGAGGCAATTGGTACAGCCAGAGAACTCGGCGATTTAAAAGAAAACGCTGAATATCATGCAGCACGTGAAGAGCAGGGCATATGTGAAGCAAGGATCCGGGATATTGAAGGTAAACTGTCTAACGCGCAGATCATTGATGTGACCAAGATGCCCAATACTGGCCGCGTCATTTTTGGTGTAACGGTGACCATTTTAAATGTCGATACCGATGAAGAAATGACTTATCGCATTGTGGGTGATGATGAAGCCAATATTAAAGAAAATCTGATTTCTGTTAGCTCTCCCATTGCTAGAGGTTTAGTTGGTAAAAATTTAGATGATGAAATTACCATCGAAACACCTGGTGGAAAAACCGATTACGAAATTATTCGCGTGGATTATATTTAATCTGAAAAGTAACCATTTGTAACTAAAGCCGCTATTTGTTAGCGGCTTTTTGTTACATTTTTGTAGTTGTTTATTCTCTCTCGTCAAGTATCCTGACTCTTCATTGTTATCTTTTCACTAAGCGAGTATGCTGACTTTGCTTGCCTCATCCATGAGTTGGTAATGAGTTAAAGCAGTGAATTTACATAAACAAGTGACTTAGGTATGACACTTAGGTATTGAGGTTCTTTAAGCAAGTGATTAAACAAGTGTTCGCCGTTTTTTGTATTGCATTGATGTTAAGCATCAACGCTTATGCGTGCACTGAAAAAATAATCTTGCCTATTGAGGATCATGCTGATGTGGCGACTCATTCAGTGCAGGGCATTGATAGTGCGCAAGTCAAAGAGACCTTAGTGCAATCAACCTCATCAAAGCAGTCATTGCTTGCTCAAAAAAACACTTCCAGTCAGGCGTCAGCGACTAAAGTAAGTCATTCTCAGGGCGCTGATCATCAACCTGTTTCCCCGCTTTCAAGTTCACTTCCCGTGAATAGAGGCGCGACCTTTATTCCCTTGGGGACCCAAGCTTACCTGAGTTTTATTCAGCATGATCTTGTTGAGATCCAACCTGAATATCAATTGGCTTTTGAATTTTCCCCTCCAATTATCCCAAGTTTTAAGGTGGGTTATCGTATCGATGCTAATAATCCATCTTGGTTTTTAACGACTTTTTCTAAAAGCGCTCGCGTGTCTGGTTGGAAAGAGTCAAATCTTATTTATCGTTTTACTCAACAGATAAGCTAAAGCGTTCCTCTAAAAAAGCGTCAAAATTGTCAATATGCTCAATATTAAGGTTTAAAGTCTGTCTGCATGACGCTTTGACCTATTTGTCATTTATGTTCAGTTTTTGACGACACTTCTCCCAGTAAAAATATGAGTCATACAGCAAGGTGTCATCCTGTGCTGTCTGTAGGTAATGAGATTTATGAATAATAGACACAAACATAAAATATTGAATAAGTATTCGGCTTGGCAATATATCGTTTTAATTGTGACCTTAGTGATCATGCTATTGAGCGCGCTCCCGACTTGGTATGGTGAAGATGCCGCCGTACAAATCAATAATAAGTCGGGTTTATTACAATCCCCAGTTGCCTTACAACTTAAATTGCAAGATGCGGGGATTAAGGTAAAGCGCATCACTCAAAATGATAAAGATACTCTTGTGGTGCTTGATGACTCACAGCAACAGACACAAGCCAAAGATATTCTAGCCAAAAACACCAATGATACTTCTGAATTAACCTTAGCACTGGTGCCAGCGGCACCATCGTGGTTAACGAATATGGGATTTGAACCCATCAAATTAGGCCTAGATTTAAGGGGAGGCGTACAGTTTCTCTTAGATGTGGATGTGACACCTGTTTACACAGCTCATCAAAGTCAGCTTATGGACGCTATCCGTCAATATGTTCGCGAGCAGAAATTGCGTGGTGTCAGTGTCACTAAAGCCTCAGAACAAGGCATTCATATTAAGGTATCGGGTAAAGATGTGCGTGGCACGTTACGCACTTTTTTCAAAACCAATTATCCACAATGGCAAGTGACTAATTCTGGTGACGAAGGATTAGCATTGGTACTCAAAGCCGATGAAAGAGTCAATATTCGTAATCTAACCGTACAACAAAATTTACAAGTGATGCGCAGCCGAATAGAGCAGTTGGGGATCACCGAAGCTATGGTACAACGTCAGGGAGAGCATCGTATTCGTATTGAGCTTCCGGGCGTACAAGATCCAGCAGCGGCAAAAAATGTGATTGGTGCAACGGCCAGTTTAGCCTTTTATGCGGTAAAAAGTACGGGGGCTGTCAACACTAAAGTGCTTAAGGATAAATCAGGTATGCCTGTATCTGTGTCTCGTCGCCCTGTGTTGGGAGGCGAGCATATTGTGGATGCGAGAGCGGGCACTGATGAAATGGGGCGCGCTGAGGTCAATATTACCTTAGACAGTGCAGGTGGGAAAATCATGTCTGATTTTTCTCGTGCCAATGTGGGCAACCCAATGGCAACTGCTTATAGCGAGTACAGCCAAGATGTGAACGGTAAGGCGAAACAAAAAACCGAGATCATTAGTGTGGCGACGATTCAGTCACAATTAGGCGATCGCTTTAGGATCACAGGTGCCGGCAGTTATCAAGATGCCCAGCAATTGGCTTTACTGTTGCGTGCAGGCTCGATGACAGCGCCTGTTTTGATGGTCGAAGAGCGTACCATAGGTCCAAGCTTAGGGGCTGAAAACATTGAAAATGGTTTTGCCGCATTAGGTCTTGGGATCAGCATTACTTTATTGTTTATGGCACTTTGGTATCGTCGTTTAGGTTGGGTCGCTAATGTGGCATTAATCGGCAATATGGTGTTGTTATTTGGATTATTAGCGCTTATTCCTGGAGCAGTATTAACTCTACCGGGTATTGCAGGGCTTGTACTCACAGTGGGGATGGCGGTGGATACCAACGTGATTATCTTTGAGCGTATTAAAGATAAAATGAAAGAAGGCAGAAGTTTCGCGCAATCGATTGATCGCGGCTTTGACAGTGCTTTTTCAACGATTATTGATGCCAACTTTACCACTATGATCACCGCCGTGGTGTTATATGCCATTGGTAACGGGCCCATTCAAGGTTTTGCTTTGACACTGGGGCTGGGTTTATTGACCAGTATGTTTACCGGCATTTTTGCTTCGAGAGTCATCATTAATATGGTGTATGGCCGTAATACACAGCGTAATCTGAAGGTGTAAAAGATGAAAAATATTAATAGATTAACTAAGTGGCGTCACCTTTCTAGCGCGATTTCTGTGGCGGTTGTACTCATTTCTTTGAGTATTATTGCGGTGAAAGGGTTTAATTGGGGCTTAGACTTTACTGGTGGGGTTGTGGCTGAAGTAACCATGAGTCCTAAGATCACGGCCAGCGAAATTCAGCCCTTAATGAATGCGGCTTCTAAACAAGATGTGAGTGTGATTTCAGCTGGCGAGCCTGGACGATGGGTTATACGCTATGGCTTACCTGATAGCGTTAAAAACATCGATTCAAACAGTGAAAATACTTCGGTATTAGATGTGAAGCAAGTTCTCAGCCCATTAGACAGTAACGTTAAGTTAATCAACTCAAGTGTCGTGGGGCCTCAAGTAGGGCAAGAACTTGCCGAGCAAGGGGGCTTAGCCTTATTGATTGCCATGCTGTGTATTTTGGGGTATTTGAGTTATCGGTTTGAGTGGCGCTTAGCGGCAGGCTCTCTATGTGCACTCATTCATGATGTCATTTTTGTGCTGGCTTTCTTTTCATTAAGTCAGATGGAATTTAACTTAACCGTATTGGCCGCCATATTGGCTATTCTAGGGTATTCACTTAATGACTCGATTATTATTGCCGATAGAATTCGAGAAGTCTTGATTGCTAAACCCAATGCAAAAACGGCGGATTCAAATAATGAAGCTGTGGTAGCAACCTTTTCCCGTACTATGGTGACCTCTGGCACGACTTTATTGACTGTGGTGGCATTGTGGATCATGGGGGGAGCGCCACTAGAAGGATTCTCTATTGCCATGTTTATTGGTATTTTGACCGGCACTTGGTCATCCATTTCGGTAGGAACCGTGTTGCCAGAAAAATTAGGCTTATTACCTGAACATTATAAAATTGAAGCGTTACCAGAAACGCCGTAATTTATAGTGGCTGTTGATCTTTTGTTTTTCATCAAAAAAGCCGCTATCGATAGCGGCTTTTTATTGATTGATCTAAGTCGATCACTTACGCGCTTGTGGGACCGCGATCTTCATTTCTTCAGATTGACGGAATAAAACGAGCACATGACCTATCATTTGGACTTTTACGGCTTGTGTTTCACGGATAATGGCATCGACGATTGCATTTTTTAGCTCTCTATCGCTAGAGGCTACTTTCACTTTAATCAGTTCATGATGAGAGAGTGCGCTATCAATTTCAGCCAGTACACCTTCAGTTAGACCATTAGAACCAAGCATCACTACAGGCTTTAAACTGTGGGCTAAGCCTTTTAAGTGTTGTTTTTGTTTGGTTGTTAAGTTCATTTATACCAACTTTATGCTGAGTTACTGTTGAAAAGACGCTATTCTACCCTTATATAGCCCTTATGTAACTCTCATTTGTTGCGGATTTTTAAATGTCAGGTAAAAAACGAACAGCGAGTTCGTCTCGTTGGATGCAAGAACATTTTGATGATCATTATGTTAAATTAGCTCAGAAACGAGGTTTACGTTCGCGTGCCGCGTTTAAATTAGAAGAAATCCAAGACAAGGATAAATTAATCCGTCAAGGCATGACTGTGGTGGATTTAGGGGCTGCGCCGGGAGGCTGGTCTCAAGTGGCAGTGAAATTAGCAGGAGATTCAGGTAAAGTGATTGCCTGTGATATCCTTCCTATGGATCCTATCGTTGGCGTTGATTTTTTGCAGGGGGACTTTCGAGAAGAGAAAGTCCTTGACGCATTATTAACGCGAGTCGGTGATGCAAAAGTGGATGTGGTGCTGTCAGATATGGCACCGAACATGAGTGGCTCGGGTGGCGTTGATCAGCCAAGAGCCATGTATTTAGTTGAGTTAGCATTGGATATGTGTCATCAAGTTTTGGCACCAAATGGTTGTTTTGCCGTTAAAGTTTTTCAGGGGGAAGGCTTTGATGACTATATGAAAGCAGTAAAGCAAGCATTTAAAACCGTAAAAACACGTAAGCCGGACTCTTCACGTGCGCGTTCTCGTGAAGTCTATTTAGTGGCGACAGGGTACAAGTTGTAGTACCCTAAGCTTAGTAACCGAAAGACTGAAAATGAGGTCTAGTAATTTGAGTGATATGGCAAAAAATTTAATTCTCTGGGTTGTTATCGCTGTGGTGCTGATATCAGTCTTCCAGGGCTATTCCCCCTCTTCGCAATCGACGCAGAAGATGGATTATTCTACCTTTTTAGATGATGTGCGTACTGGACAGATAGGATCAGTCCAAATACAAAGTGATCAACGTACGATTGATGGCGTGAAAACCAATGGTGATAAATTCACCACTATTATGCCTATTTATGATCAAGACTTAATTAATGATCTTGATCGTAAAGGCGTCAAGATGAAAGGTGAAGAAGCTGAGAAATCAGGCTTCTTAACACAAATCTTTATTTCTTGGTTCCCAATGCTGCTGTTGATCGGTGTTTGGATATTCTTTATGCGCCAAATGCAAGGTGGTGGCGGTAAAGGCGCGATGTCATTTGGTAAGAGTAAAGCCAAATTGATGGGGGAGGAACAAATTAAAACCACCTTTGGCGATGTTGCAGGTTGTGACGAAGCCAAAGAAGACGTGAAAGAATTGGTGGATTACTTAAAAGAGCCGACTCGCTTTCAAAAGTTGGGTGGTCGTATTCCAACAGGCGTGCTGCTAGTGGGCCCACCAGGTACAGGTAAAACCTTATTAGCAAAAGCCATTGCAGGCGAAGCTAAAGTGCCTTTCTTCACGATCTCAGGTTCAGATTTCGTTGAAATGTTTGTCGGTGTGGGTGCATCTCGCGTGCGTGACATGTTTGAGCAAGCAAAAAAATCAGCGCCTTGCATCATTTTTATCGATGAAATCGATGCTGTGGGTCGTCAACGTGGCGCCGGTGTTGGTGGTGGTCATGATGAGCGTGAGCAAACCTTGAACCAAATGTTGGTTGAAATGGATGGTTTTGAAGGTAATGAAGGGGTGATAGTGATCGCCGCGACTAACCGTCCAGACGTATTGGATGCCGCATTGCTGCGTCCAGGTCGTTTTGACCGTCAAGTGGTTGTGGGTTTACCTGATGTTCGTGGTCGTGAACAAATTTTGAAAGTGCACATGCGTAAAGTGCCGTTAGCCGATGGTGTAAAAGCCAGCGTGATTGCACGGGGTACACCCGGATTTTCAGGGGCTGATTTAGCCAACCTTGTAAATGAAGCAGCCCTCTTTGCTGCCCGTGGTAACCGCCGCTTGGTGAGCATGGAAGAGTTTGAAAGCGCAAAAGATAAAATCATGATGGGCGCTGAGCGCCGCACTATGGTGATGTCTGAAGAAGAAAAAGAAATGACCGCCTATCATGAAGCCGGTCATGCCATCGTGGGCTGTTTAGTGCCTGAGCACGATCCTGTGCATAAGGTGACAATTATTCCACGTGGCCGTGCACTCGGGGTGACTTTCTTCTTACCCGAAGCGGATCAGATCAGTCAAAGTCGACGTAAACTTGAGAGTCAAATTTCGGTTGCTTACGGTGGACGTTTGGCCGAAGAAATTATTTATGGCAGCGAGAAGGTGTCCACAGGTGCCTCTCAAGACATTAAATATGCGACGTCAATTGCTCGTAACATGGTCACTCAGTGGGGGTTTTCTGAGAAGTTAGGACCTGTACTTTATGCTGAAGATGATAATGAAGTGTTCTTAGGGCGTAGCATGGGTAAAACCCAACATATGTCAGATGACACTGCGAGTATTATCGATGCTGAAGTGAAGCAGATCATTGAAGAAAACTATGACAGAGCCAGTCGTTTTCTTAATGACAATATGGACATATTACACGCGATGAAAGACGCGTTAATGAAATATGAGACCATTGATGCTGATCAAATTGATGATTTAATGGAAAGACGTGAAGTACGCAAGCCTGCTGAATGGCAAAAGGATGAAGATAGCTCAAATGACAATGGTACAAATGATGCCGATGGTGAGGAAGCCTCTACGCAATCAGCAGAGCCAGTTGTTTCCAGTGATACATCTTCAGATCCTAAGCCTGATGATAAAGGGGATGCGACAGAGTCTCCTGCAAAATAATCAGAGACTTATTGCCTAGCATCTCTGTTTAAGCGAGTAATCTAAATAGAAGAAAACCCCATTTTGGGGTTTTCTTGTTTCTATCGATGTGATATCCCGTGGTTTAAGTGTTTTTGAAGGAAAGTATTCAGTGTTTGAATTAAAAAATAAGCAAAAAGCATTAAGCTTAACGTCTCCTTTAGTGATGGGAATCATCAATGTGACACCGGATTCCTTTTCCGATGGTGGCCGTTTTTCTCAGTTTGAAAAAGCGTGTCAGCAGGCCGATAAACTCATTAAAGAAGGCGCCAAGCTCATAGATGTGGGTGGGGAATCTACTCGACCAGGTGCTGATGAAGTGAGCTTGCAAGAGGAATTGGCGCGAGTGATCCCACTCATTGAATATGTACAGAATAAACATCAAGATATTTGGATATCCATTGATACCAGTAAACCTGAGGTGATGGAGCAAGCGATTATGGCGGGCGCTGACATGATTAATGATGTTCGCGCGCTGCAAATGCCTAATGCACTAGAGGTTGCGGCGCGTTTACAGGTACCAGTGTGTCTAATGCATATGCAAGGCGAGCCTAAAAATATGCAGGCATCACCCAAATATCAAGATGTGATCCAAGATGTTAAAGCCTTCTTTGAAGCAAGGGGGCAAGCGTGTTTGAAGGCAGGTATTAAGCGTGAAAATATCCTTATTGATCCCGGATTTGGCTTTGGTAAAAGCTTAGGGCATAATTTCGAGCTATTGGGACGTTTATCAGAATTTCATGTATTAGGCTTTCCTTTGTTAATTGGTTTATCACGTAAAAGTATGTTTGGTCATTTACTTGATCGAGATGTTTCTGAAAGGTTGTCGGCGAGTTTAGCGGGGAATTTGCTGGCCGCTCAAGCCGGCGCCCATATTTTACGGGTACATGATGTATTAGAGACGCAAGATGTCTTATCGGTATTAAATGAGAGTCAGCAATTCAAGTTTGTAAATAACTAAACATGAATTGATGATCAAGATAACATTTTATTTTTGTGGTATGAAATATTATTAGGTTAATTTGGGCCTTTGCTGACTCATTAATTTCAATAATGAATATAGTTAAGTGGGCTTCAATGAGAGAAGGCCACTAATGGAGAAAAACGTGAGAAAATTTTTTGGTACGGATGGTATTCGTGGCAAGGTTGGGGCAGGAAAAATGACCCCAGAGCTAGCATTAAAGTTGGGCTGGGCAGCAGGCCGAGTTTTATCTCGTGCAGGCACAAAAAAAGTGATTATCGGAAAAGATACTCGAATTTCAGGTTACTTATTTGAATCGGCAATGGAAGCGGGATTAAGTGCTGCAGGTTTGAGCGTCATGTTAGTCGGCCCGATGCCGACTCCTGCTATTGCTTATTTAACACGAACCTTTCGCGCTGAAGCGGGGGTCGTGATCAGTGCATCCCATAATCCTTACTACGATAATGGTATTAAGTTCTTCTCAAATGACGGCAGTAAATTAGATGATGAGGTTGAGCTGGCGATTGAAGCAGAACTGGATAAGCCTTTAGAATGTGTAGAATCACATTTGCTGGGTAAGGTCTCTCGTATTGATGATGCTGCCGGGCGATATATTGAGTATTGTAAAGGTCACTTTCCAGCAGAGCACACACTAGAAGGACTTAAAATTGTGGTCGATTGCGCCCATGGTGCGACTTATCATATTGCCCCTAATGTTTTTAGAGAGCTAGGGGCAGAGGTTATTGCCATTGGTGATAAACCTGATGGACTTAATATTAACCATGAGGTGGGTGCCACATCCATGGGGAAAATTTGTGAAACCGTGATTGCAGAGCATGCAGATTTAGGCATCGCCATTGATGGTGATGGTGATCGCATCATGATGGTCGACAGGCAAGGTCGTGTCATTGATGGTGATGAAATTCTATATATTTTAGCCAGTGATGCTCAATCTCGTGGCGTATTAAAAGGAGGGGTCGTTGGCACCTTAATGTCTAACTTAGGGCTCGAGTTGGCCCTAAAAGAATTAGATATTCCTTTCGCTCGTTCTAAAGTGGGCGATCGTTATGTGATGGAACTGCTTAAAGAACGCGATTGGCGAATTGGCGGTGAAAATTCGGGTCATATTCTGAATTTAGATCATGGTACAACAGGTGATGGTATTGTTGCGGGTATTTTGGTCTTGGCTGCGATGCAGCGCAGTGGTAAAAGTCTTGAAGCATTGACGGCGAAAATGAGCATGCTACCGCAAGTGCTTGTGAATGTTCGTTTTGAGGGAGAGAGCGATCCCTTATCATCCAATCAAGTTTTAGCCGCGAAAGAAGCAGTTGAAACTCAGTTAGGTGCACGAGGGCGAGTCTTACTTAGAAAATCAGGAACTGAACCTTTATTGCGTGTTATGGTTGAGGGTGATGAAAAAGGAAAAGTGATGGAACATGCTCATTTTATTGCAGAAGCGGTAAGAAGTTTAGTATGATCCAATTTTAACCGATATCAGAGTTTGCTGTATCGTAGAAGATCAAGGAACGGGTTTTATCATGTATTGAACCCGCTTCGCATAAAAAGTAGCCGTACGAGCCCATTTAAACAAAAATAATGCTTTTAGCTATTGTAACTTAACTAGGGGTTCGCTATTATTCACGCCGCTTTCAGAGGAGATGGTGATGACACAAAGACGTCCGATGGTTGCAGGTAACTGGAAAATGAATGGCGATGCAAATTTAGCGAGTGCTTTATTTGTGGAGTTTACTAAACAGTTGTCAGCAGAAAGTCCAGAAGTAGTGTTATGTCCGCCAACAATTTATCTTGGAAGCGTAAAGCAAGCGTTTGATGCTTCAGAACTTGACTTCAAGTCAAGTGTGATAAAGCTAGGTGCGCAATCTGTCAGTGAATATGACAAAGGTGCTTATACTGGCGAGATATCAGCGTCAATGTTAAAAGATTCAGGATGCCAATATGTGATTATTGGGCACTCCGAAAGACGCAATCATTTTGGTGAAACCAGTGATGTGATTGCTGAAAAATTTGCTGCTGCAAAAGAAAAAGGCTTGATACCGATACTGTGTATGGGAGAATCAGCCGAAGAGCGAGGAGCAAATCAAACATTTAACGTCATAAGCAATGAAATTGATACCATTATCGCAAGAAATGGTATTAATGCTTTTGATAAAGCCGTTATCGCTTATGAGCCACTTTGGGCCATAGGAACGGGTAACAGCGCTACGCCTGAGCAGGCACAAGAAGTGCATGGGTTTATTCGCAAGCGTCTGCTAGAAGGATCTCCATCAATTGGAGAAAACATTAGGATATTGTACGGTGGTAGCGTAACACCGAGTAACGCAGCAGATTTATTTGCTCAACCTGATGTAGACGGTGGTTTAATTGGCGGTGTAAGTCTTAAACCTACCGATTTTCTCAGTTTATGTACAATAGCGATGAGCGTGTAATATGTATGAAGTTTTAATGGTAGTTTACTTGTTGGTGGCATTAGGGCTAATTGGTCTAATCCTTATTCAGCAAGGCAAAGGTGCAGATATGGGAGCCTCATTTGGCGCCGGTGCTTCTGCAACTTTATTCGGGTCTTCAGGATCGGGTAATTTTTTAACCCGTTCGACCGCAATTTTAGCCATTGCATTTTTTGCTTTAAGTTTAACGATTGGTAACTTAAGTGCTAATCATACTAAAGCAGAGGATCAGTGGAATGATTTAGGTAATAATGCTGCACCAGCGACAGAGCAAGTGCAACAGAAAACAGATAAATCTGAGAATACTGAAAATAATTCAAGTATTCCTGATTAAACCAGGTGTCGCCGAGGTGGCGAAATTGGTAGACGCGCAGCCTTGAGGTGGCTGTGACTTAACGGTCGTGCGGGTTCAAGTCCCGCTCTCGGCACCAAAGTTAGGATTTTATTGGTAATAAAATCAAATTTTAATAAAGTGAAAAGATTTTGAGCTTTATTATTGCAAGTATCAATATTTATCAATATACTTGCAAACAGTTGACGCGGGGTGGAGCAGTTTGGTAGCTCGTCGGGCTCATAACCCGAAGGTCGTCGGTTCAAATCCGGCCCCCGCAACCAGTTTTAAGTGATTTTTTTGAGTTTTTCACTTAGACCTGTTACAGGTGATACACATGTTAACCTCGTCATTACGGGGTTTTTTGTTATCTGTGACTTATCAAATTGCCGCATTCGTGGGGTTGTACTGGGGCTTTAAGCCCTTTTTTGTTTTTCTGGGGGTAACCTTGGCTACATTAGAACGCAAATTGGAACAAATGCTGACCGCACCCGTTGAAGCCTTAGGGCATGAGCTTTGGGGGATAGAATATATCCAAGCAGGCAAGCATTCTGTTGTGCGCCTTTATATAGACAATGAAAAAGGTATCTTTGTTGATGATTGTGCAAATGTGAGTCGTCAAGTAAGTGCTGTATTAGATGTCGAAGATCCAATTTCAACAGAGTATACATTAGAAGTCTCCTCCCCAGGTGTTGAACGTCCTTTGTTTAATGCCAAGCAATATGAAGCCTATCTGGGAGAGACAATCAAAGTACAAGTGACCATGCCTGTGGCAGGTAGTCGTAACTTAAAAGGCACGATTACTGGCATTGAAGGTCAAATGCTTTCTCTTATGGTAGAAGGTAAAGAATTGATAATCGCTTTGGATAATATCCGTAAAAGCAATTTAATCGTTAAGTTTTGATGGATTCAGGTGAACGAGGCAAGAGGATGAATAAAGAAATTCTGCTAGTCGCTGAGGCGGTTTCAAATGAGAAGGGTGTTCCTCGCGAAAAGATTTTTGAAGCGTTGGAAATTGCCCTTGCCACAGCTACAAAGAAAAAATATGAAGGCGACATTGAAGTGCGTGTTGCTATCGACCGTAAAACCGGTGGTTATGAAACATTCCGTCGTTGGATGGTGGTTGAAGATGAAGGCGAAGCATTAGAAAACCCGTTTCGTGAAATTACATTTGAAGCTGCTCAATTTGAAGAGCCTGGTATTGAACTTGGCGCTTATATTGAAGATGAAATTGAATCCGTTGCTTTTGACCGTATTACCACGCAAACGGCAAAACAAGTGATTGTTCAAAAAGTCCGTGAGGCCGAACGCGCCCAAGTTGTGGATCAATTCCGCGACAAAGAGGGTGAGTTAGTTGTGGGTGTAGTGAAAAAAAGTAATCGCGAAAGTGTCGTGGTTGACTTAGGCAATAATGCCGATGGCGTGTTGTTTAAAGAAGATTTGATTTCACGTGAATCTTTCCGCCCAGGTGACAGAGTGCGTTCACTGCTTTATTCTGTTCGCCCTGAAGCGCGCGGTGCACAGTTATTTTTAACCCGCACTAAGCCTGAAATGTTGATTGAGTTATTTCGTGTTGAAGTCCCTGAAATTGCTGATGAGCTTATTCAGATCATGGGGGCGGCTCGCGATGCGGGTTCGCGCGCAAAAATTGCTGTTAAATCCAATGATAAAAGAATTGACCCTATTGGTGCCTGTGTGGGGATGCGCGGTGCTAGGGTGCAAGCGGTATCTAATGAGCTGGGTGGCGAGCGTGTTGATATTATTCTCTGGGATGATAACCCTGCGCAGTTTGTGATCAATGCCATGGCTCCTGCGGATGTGGCTTCTATTATCGTTGATGAAGATAACCATTCAATGGATATTGCAGTTGAAGCGGATAGTTTAGCACAAGCTATTGGTCGTAACGGTCAAAATGTCCGTTTAGCTACGCAATTGACCGGTTGGGTTTTGAATGTCATGACGGTTGATGACATGAAAGCGAAGCATCAAGCGGAAAGTGCAAAAATTATTAATTTATTTGTAACGGCATTAGATGTGGATGAGGACTTTGCTCAAGTCTTGGCTGATGAAGGGTTCACTTCATTAGAAGAAATCACTTATGTACCTGTAAATGAGTTATTAGAAATAGACGGATTTGATGAAGATATTGTTGAATCTTTAAGAGAAAGAGCCAAAGCGGCCATTTCTACTCGTGCACTAGCGACTGAAGAGGCGTTAGATGGTGCACAGCCAAGTGAAGATTTATTGGCGCTTGAAGGTTTAGAAAGACATTTAGCATTCGTATTGGCGAGTAAAGGCGTCGTTACGCTTGAAGATTTAGCCGAACAAGGCATTGACGATTTGATCGAAATTGAAGAATTGACAGAAGAAAAAGCTGGTGAGCTGATCATGGCTGCCCGTAATATCTGTTGGTTTGGCGAAGATGCATAAGTCGATCAACAGAGGGGGAGTTTACAGATGGCAGATATGACAGTAGAGAAGCTAGCCAAAGAAGTAGGGAAAAGTACTGATCGACTTGTCGAACAGTTTTCTCAGGCTGGTATTAGCAAAGTACATACGGACACTGTGTCTGAAGGGGAAAAACAGCAGCTGCTTGATTTTCTGAAAAAGCAACATGGGGGGGATACCACCCCAACAAAAATGACATTGCAACGCAAATCTGTGTCAACGTTAAGTGTTGCTGGCAGTGGCGGACAATCTAAAGATGTCAAAGTTGAAGTCCGTAAGAAACGCACTTTCGTTAAACGCGATGAAGCGCAAGAAGCGGCTGCGAAAGCAGAAGAAGAAGCCAAGTTAGCAGCAGAAGCGCAAGCGGCTGCTGAAGCGGAGGCGAAAGCCAAGGCAAAAGCTGAAGAAGAAGCGAAGGCTAAAGCGGAAGCGGCAAGAATTAAAGCAGAAAAAGAACAAGCAGCGGCTGCAGCGAAGGCTAAAGCTAAAGAAGAAGTAAAAGTCAAATCGGCTAAGCAGGATACAGTGCAAGTACAACAAAGTGCTGAAGAAACAGCGGAAAAAGCAGAAGCAGATAGATTACAAGCAGCGAAAGATGAAGTGGCTAAAGCAGAAGCTGAGGCGAAAGCCTTAAAAGCAACTGAAGAAGCACGTCGTCTTGCCGAAGAAAACGCAAAGCGTTGGGCTGAAGAAGAAAAAGCGCGTAAAGAGTCAGAGCAAAGTGCTGATCACCACGTGACGACGTCGACTGAAGCGCGTGCAGCTGAAGATAGAGCCGATATGAATGCTGAAAAGCGCGGACGTCGTCCACGCAAGCCAGCATCTGGCGCGGCTGCTAACAGCAATGATAATGCCAATAGCGGTAATAAGCCTTCTGGCAAGAATAAGCGTGGTGGTAAAGACAATCGTCGTGACCGCAATTCACGTAATTCACGTAATTCACGTAACACGATGCGTAATGCACCTGAGTCGATGGATCACGCTTTCACTAAGCCTGTTGCAGCGGTTAAAACCGATGTGAGCATAGGTGAAACGGTTTCTGTATCAGAACTTGCATCAAAAATGTCCATAAAAGCCACTGAAATCATCAAACAAATGATGAAGATGGGGTCTATGGTAACGATTAACCAAGTATTGGACCAAGAAACGGCGCAACTTGTTGCTGAAGAAATGGGCCATAAAGTGATCCTGACTCGTGAAAATGAGTTGGAGCACCAAGTTCTTGCCGATCGTGACGGTGATATTAAAGCGGAAACCCGTGCACCTGTTGTTACCATCATGGGTCACGTCGATCATGGTAAAACATCACTACTTGATTATATTCGTCGCGCGAAAGTGGCTTCGGGTGAAGCCGGTGGTATTACCCAGCATATCGGTGCGTATCATGTAGAAACAGATAACGGCATGATCACTTTCCTTGATACACCAGGTCACGCGGCATTTACAGCAATGCGTGCACGTGGTGCGAAAGCAACGGATATCGTGATCTTAGTGGTTGCAGCCGATGACGGCGTTATGCCACAAACCATCGAAGCGATTCAGCATGCGAAAGCCGGTGGCGTACCGCTTATCGTTGCAGTAAACAAGATGGATAAAGAAGCGGCCGATATTGACCGTGTTAAGACTGAGCTTGCACAGCATGAAGTGATGTCTGAAGAGTGGGGCGGAGACAACATGTTTGCCTACGTATCTGCGAAAACAGGTGCAGGTGTCGATGAACTACTAGAAGGTATTTTACTTCAAGCGGAAGTCATGGAGTTGACAGCTGTTAAAGAAGGCATGGCAGCGGGCGTAGTTGTTGAGTCTAAACTGGATAAAGGTCGTGGTCCTGTGGCAACGGTTCTTGTTCAAGAAGGCACATTGAACCAAGGTGATATCGTTCTTTGTGGATTAGAATACGGTAAAGTCCGTGCCATGCGCGATGAAAATGGTCGTTCCATTAAAACCGCTGGACCATCTATTCCTGTCGAAATCTTAGGATTATCAGGTGTACCTTCAGCCGGTGATGAAGCAACGGTTGTACGTGATGAGCGTAAAGCACGTGAAGTGGCGCTTTATCGTCAAGGTAAATTCCGTGATGTGAAACTTGCACGTCAGCAAAAATCGAAACTTGAAAACATGTTTGCGAACATGGTTGAAGGTGAAGTACAAGAATTGAATCTTGTACTGAAAGCTGATGTTCAAGGCTCACTTGAAGCCATTGCTGATTCATTGAATAAACTGTCAACCGATGAAGTTAAAGTGAATATTATTGCTCGTGGTGTCGGTGGATTGACTGAAACGGATGCAACACTGGCTGCAGCGTCAAATGCTATTATGGTCGGCTTTAACGTTCGTGCCGATGCACAAGCCCGTAAAGTGGTTGATAGCGAAAGTGTTGATTTACGTTATTACAGCGTCATCTATAGCTTGATTGACGAAGTCAGATCGGCAATGGGCGGCATGTTGTCACCTGAATTCAAGCAAGAAATCATTGGTCTTGCTGAAGTACGTGATGTGTTTAAATCACCTAAGATTGGTGCGATTGCCGGTTGTATGGTCACTGAAGGTTTGATTAAGCGTAGCGCGCCTATTCGTGTTCTACGTGATAATGTGGTTATCTACGAAGGTGAGCTTGAATCACTTCGTCGCTTTAAAGACGATGTCAACGAAGTGCGTAACGGTATGGAATGTGGTATCGGTGTGAAGAACTACAATGATGTCAAAGTTGGCGATCAAATTGAAGTTTTTGAAACTGTTGAAATAGCCCGTACTTTATAAGATTAATCATGAAAGAAGGGCGGCGTAAGCCGCCTTCTTTATACCAATCTGCATTGATATATAGTCACTCAGCGGGAGTTCAAAACGCGGTAGACAAGACTGATGCTTGAAGTTAATAGTGATTCTATATCGAAAGCATCTAACGCAGTATAGCGTGTTTTGCCCCCCGCACTTCGTGAGAGACTCAGACATTCCATTTCTGTGTTACATTAACTTAAAAGGCAATAAGCTTTTTTTTATTAATGCGCCTTGAATTGAAAAGCCTGAGTCACTCTGAGTTGAGCATCTATCAAAGCGAATTGGTATTATTATGGCGAAAATATTATGGCAAGAGAATTCAGTCGTACCCGTCGAATCGCACAACAACTACAGCAAGAATTAGCCCAAGTATTGCAAAGGGATATGAAAGATCCTCGTATTGGCATGGTAACGGTTAATGATGTAGACGTGTCACGGGATTTAAATTATGCAAAAGTGTATGTGACTTTTTTCGATGAAGATGAGAAAAGAGTACAAGATAAACTAGCGGCATTAGATGCAGCAGCAGGTTATGTTCGCTCTTTAGTTGCTGGACGTATGAAGCTCAGAGTCATGCCTGAATTGAGGTTTATTTATGACGCATCATTAGTGGAAGGGATGCGTATGTCAAATCTGGTGAGCAAAGTGATCAGTAATGACGAAGCAAAGCAGCAAAAGCAAACAGACACTGATGTGAATAAAGGTGAGGGTGAAGAATAATGGCACGTCGTTCTCGTGGCCGTTTTATCGATGGTGTTTTACTGTTAGATAAAGATACAGGCATGAGCTCTAATTTTGCCTTGCAAAGAGTGAAGCGATTATTTGGGGCGGCGAAAGCGGGCCATACTGGCGCACTGGATCCTTTGGCAACAGGCATGTTACCCATTTGTTTGGGAGAGGCGACTAAGTTTTCTCAGCATTTATTAGACGCCGATAAGCGTTATCTTGTTACGGCTAAATTAGGTCAACGGACGGATACCAGTGACTCTGATGGTGAAGTGGTACAAACTCGGTCCATCGATTTTACTCAGGCACAGCTAGACGATGCCCTTGAGCACTTTAGAGGAGAGACGATGCAAGTCCCCTCTATGTTCTCCGCACTTAAATATCAAGGTCAACCTTTGTATAAGTACGCTCGCGAAGGCATCGAAGTCCCTAGAACGGCACGTCCTATCACGGTATTTGAATTGAATTTTGTCTCGCTTGAAGGTGATGAATTAACGCTTGATATTCATTGCTCTAAAGGGACTTATATTCGAACCATTACTGATGATTTGGGTGAAATGCTGGGTTGTGGTGCGCATGTTATCATGTTGCGCCGAACACAAGTAGCGGGTTACCCAAGTGATAAAATGGTGTCTTTAGCAGAGCTTGAAAGTTTAGTCGCTAAAGCCGATGAGCAAGAAATCAAATCGAGTACCTTATTGGATCCTTTATTACTGCCTATGGATACTGCGGTCAGTGGGTTAGCGGAAGTTAATTTACCTGAGGTTAGCGCCGCTTATCTGATGCAAGGGCAAGCTGTACAAGCAACAGGTTTAGTGCCTGAAGAACTTGTGCGGATCACGATTGGTGATGACAAACGATTTGTGGGCATTGGTTGCATGAATAATGATGGGCTGTTAGCGCCGAAGCGATTGGTGGTATTGCACGATTAATCTTGTCATTGTAATCATCATTTAACGAAAATGATGATTAATACTCGAATATTGTATTTTAACAGGTTGCGTCTTTAGTCATAAATCGCTAAAATAGCGCGCCTGCTTTAGCTGAGTTAGTGATTGGCTAAAGCTTTTTTATATATTATTTTGGAGATAGAAATGTCACTAAGTGTTGAAGCGAAAGCTAAAATCCTAGCTGAATTTGGTCGTGGCGAAAATGACACAGGTTCTACTGAAGTTCAAGTTGCTTTGTTAACTGCACAAATCAACCACCTACAAGGTCACTTCAAAGAGCACATCCATGATCATCATTCACGTCGTGGTTTATTACGTATGGTTAATACCCGTCGTAAGCTTCTAGCATACTTAAAGCGTACAGAAGTTGTACGTTATCAAGAGTTGATCAAGAAGTTAGGTCTACGTCGTTAATCACGATGTAAGATCAAAGAAAAAGGAAGCTTATTCGCTTCCTTTTTTTGTGCCTATGAGCTACCGAATCGCTCCTTCTTTAATGTATATCATTTCAAATTCTTCTTGGGATAAAGGTTGGTTAAAATAATAGCCTTGTCCAGTGTGGCAACCATTGCTTTTTAACCACTCAAACTGTTCGTTATTTTCAATTCCCTCTGCAATGATATGCAGATTCAACTCTCTTCCTAACATTAAGATTGTGGAAGCGAGTGCATTATTTTTGGGGAGATCGATGACAAATTCTCGATCAATTTTCAATGTTGAAATAGGCAAGTGGCGTAAATAAGCCAGTGAAGAGTAACCTGTACCAAAATCATCGAGTGCAATACTGAAACCTGCTTTTTTGAGTTGCTGCAGCTTATAAATGGCCACATCAATGTCGTTCATTAATGAGGTTTCGGTGACTTCAATTTCTAATAAATGGGGCTCAATTTGGTATTGTGTGACCAGTGTTTTGATATCATTTAATAAATTATCATCTTCAAATTGTTGAGTGGAAACATTGACGGCCATAGGGATCGAGCAGTGATAAGTGTTTTGCCAATATTTAATGATCCTGCAGGTTTCTTCAATGACCCATCGGCCAATAGGAATAATGATCCCCGTTTCTTCTGCCACTTGAATGAAAGAGGTTGGCATGATGACACGGTCATTTTTTTTCCAGCGAATGAGGGCTTCACAGCCAATAATTTTTGCTGTGGTTAAGTCAAATTTAGGTTGGAAGTAGAGGATAAATTCTTTGTTTGTGACGGCTTTGTGTAAGGCGCCTTCGGTTTTTAGTCGTAATGATGCTCGCTCTGTCATCTTAGGTTTAAAAAATGCCCATTGATTGGAACCTTTATCTTTCGCGGTATACATTGCAATATCAGCATGACGAATTAAATCTTCTCCATGTTGTCCATCATCAGGATAAATACTGATCCCAATGGATGCAGCAGGATGTATGGTGTGCTCATTAAGCTGTAGAGGTTGGTTTAATTGGGTCATTATATCATCGACAAAATCTGCAGCTTGTTCGGGAGTGTGAACATTTAGCGCTAGAATAGCAAACTCGTCCCCTCCTATTCGTGCCACAGAAGCTTTGTTATCAACAGCTTCAAGTAAGGTTTTAGCGATGCGGGTTAAGAATAAATCGCCAAGAATATGACCTAATGAGTCATTAACATTTTTAAATCTATCTAAATCAATAAAAAAGAAACTAAACTTTTTTTGTTCAGCTTTGGCGTTTTGAATAGCGATGGCGATATTTTCGAGCATGAGTACACGGTTAGGCAGGCTGGTGAGGGGATCGCGAGTTGCCATTTTTTTCAGTTTATTTTGGGTTTGCCCAAATTGAATAAGAATCTGATTTAATTTCGCAATAACTAAACCCAGTTCATCGTTGGCATGCTCTGTTGATGAAGAGAGTAAGTGATGATCTGGCCGTTCGGGGTTAATTTGATCTATATACTCACTTATTTGCGCGATAGGTTTAGTGAGAAAGCGGTGGAAAACGATGGATAAGACTAAAGTGAGCAGTAAGGCTCCCGCTAAGGTCGCCCATAGGCTTAATTGGAGTTGTACAAAAAGATCATGGGTGAGATCTTGGATATCAAAGGTAAAATAGACAGTGCCAATAATGAAGTCTTTGTGGGTGCGCTGTACATATATGGGTGGATAAATGGGTTGAGATAATTCGGCTAGATCGCCAAATAGCTTATCACTTAGGCCAATAAAAAACGTTCTTTCTCCAGTGGGATTGCTGGCTGAGACAAATAATTCGCCATTTTCAAGCTCAATTTTAGAGGATTGGATATGGGGGACTTTTAAAATACCGTTGATGATTTGTTTTGCGAGGTCATCATCTAATACCCAGACGGCATTTGCGATAGGTTCTTCAATTGAGTTGAGTAATTCGCTTTGTTCTTGGATAAGTGAACGTCTTGCATCAACTGCAACAAAAATAATTTCTATTAAAAATATGGCAATAGCGAAAAATAATGCGGTTGTGATAACCAACATTGTTTGTTTCCATGTTAGCGATTTGAACTGACGTTTCATTTTTTGGGGTCCTTTTATTCACCGCTCAATCGACAGATTTTCCATGAATAGCTTCCTTTTGCGTTCAATTTATCACTTTAGAGAAAAGTTCTGCCTTTGTCATTTAATCTCTGCTCTTTATCTATCCAGTCAGAATGAAGTATACTAACGCGCGTAATTAAGGTAATTAAATTTAAGGAATGGTTCACGTGAATCCAATCGTAAAGAGTTTTGAATATGGTCAGCACACAGTCACTTTAGAGACTGGGGTTATTGCACGTCAAGCAGACGCTGCTGTTTTAGCCAGTATGGGCGATACCACAGTCTTGGTTACTGTTGTAGGGAAGAAAGCTGAAGAGCCAGGACGTGACTTTTTCCCTTTAACCGTTAATTACCAGGAAAGGACGTACGCTGCTGGTAAAATCCCAGGTGGTTTCTTCAAACGTGAAGGACGTCCTTCTGAAAACGAAACATTGATTGCGCGTTTGATTGACCGCCCAATTCGTCCATTATTCCCTAATGGTTTTAAAAATGAAGTGCAAGTGGTGATTACTGTTGTATCAGTGGATCCAGAAATTAACCCTGACGTGATTTCAATGATCGGTACCTCTGCTGCGTTATCGATTTCTGGTATTCCGTTCAACGGGCCACTCGGTGTGGCACGTGTTGGCTATGTTAATGGTGAATATGTACTAAATCCTGATATCAGCCAATTGGCAGACAGTGATCTTGATTTAGTGGTTGCAGGTACTGAAGGCGCAGTATTGATGGTTGAATCAGAAGCCGCTTCTTTACCTGAAGAAGTTATGCTAGGTGGTGTTGTTTATGGACACGACCAGCAACAAGTGGTGATTAATGCCGTTAAGGAACTGAAAGCTGAAGCGAGTAAGCCGACTTGGGATTGGACTGCACCGAGCGAAGATCAAGATCTAGTATCAAAAATCCAAGCACTAGCTGAATCGGAATTAACTGCTGCATATCAAATTACGGCTAAGCATGAGCGTCGTGATGCAGTGAGTGCATTAAAGCAAGCAGCTATCGCTAAGCTTGTTGAAGAAAACCCAGAGACTGATTTACGCGAAGCGGACAAGCTACTGGGCAGTTTAGAAAAGAAAGTGGTTCGTAGCCGTATTATTGCGGGTAATCCACGTATTGATGGCCGCGAGCCTGATATGGTGCGTGCACTGAGTGTCATGGCGGGTGTATTACCGAGAACGCACGGTAGCTCTTTGTTTACACGTGGTGAAACTCAAGCATTAGTGACTTGTACATTAGGTACCGAGCGTGATGCACAAAAAATTGATAGCATCATGGGTGAATACACTAACCGCTTTATGCTGCATTATAACTTCCCACCTTATTCTGTGGGTGAAACTGGTATGGTTGGCTCACCAAAGCGTCGTGAAATTGGTCACGGTAAGCTAGCTTGGCGCGGCATGAATGCTGTGATGCCTTCAGCTGAAGAATTCCCATACAGTGTACGTGTTGTGTCAGAAATCACTGAGTCAAATGGTTCAAGTTCAATGGCGTCGGTATGTGGTACTTCATTAGCATTAATGGATGCGGGTGTGCCAATTAAAGCGTCTGTTGCGGGTATTGCAATGGGCCTTGTGAAAGAAGGCGATGACTTTGTTGTTCTTTCAGACATTTTAGGTGATGAAGATCACTTAGGTGACATGGACTTTAAAGTAGCGGGTACCCGTGACGGTATTACTGCTTTACAAATGGATATCAAAATTGAAGGTATCACTAAAGATATTATGCAAATTGCATTGCAACAAGCTTATGGCGCGCGCGTTCATATTCTTAATGTAATGGATCAAGCCATAGGTGAGCACCGTACAGATATCTCAGATCATGCTCCTCGTATTACAAGCTTTAAAATCAATCCAGAAAAAATTCGTGATGTTATCGGTAAAGGTGGAGCGACTATTCGTGCCTTAACTGAAGAAACGGGTACAACGATTGAACTTGAAGATGACGGTACGGTGAAAATTGCCTCTTCAAGTGCTGATGCAACCAAAGAAGCCATACGTCGTATTGAAGAAATTACTGCTGAAGTTGAAGTTGGTACGGTTTATAAAGGGAAAGTGGTTCGTATCGTTGATTTTGGTGCATTTGTTACGATCCTTCCAGGTAAAGATGGTTTAGTGCATATTTCTCAAATTGCTGAAGAACGTGTCGCGAATGTGTCTGATTACTTAGAAGTGGGTCAAGAAGTTGACGTGAAAGTGATGGAAGTGGACCGTCAAGGTCGCGTGAGATTGTCAATGAAAGAAGCGCAACCTAAAGCGGAAGCGCCTGCTGAGTAATCAATAAGTAGTTTTAATGATAAGGAGACGTTAGCGTCTCCTTTTTTGTGCCTAAAATTAAATAATTGCTACGGATTGTCATGACTTTCATAGCTCTTAAGCATAGGGGTTGCTATGATTGATGCAATGAGCAAACAAACAAGGTTAAATGGATGAATCAAAAAATGCGAGCTGCTGCAGTTATCGCCATGATGGGGATGAGCTTTTTATTAACGGCCTGTGTGTCTACAGCAGATAAAGTAGACAGTCAAACTGGTCGGTTATTGGTTGCGCCGGTCCATCCGGATTATAAACTTGAAATTACTTTAGCGAAGCTAAATGAGATTTTAGCGAAAGCGGAACTATCGGATGCTCAGCGAGCACGTTTTTACTATGACCGAGGTGTCATCTATGATCGTGTTGGTCTACGTATATTAGCTCGTATTGATTTTATGCAAGCCTTAAAGATACAACCTAGTTTGGCAGATGCTTATAATTTCTTGGGGATATATGATACTCAAGAAGGCGAATATGAAGCTGCTTACGAAGCTTTTGATGCTGCTTTAGAGTTAGAACCAAGCTATGAGTACGCCTATTTGAACAGAGGGATTGCGTTATATTATGGCGGACGTGCTCAATTAGCGACTGATGATATGGAGCTATTTTATGCTGCTAATCTAAAAGATGGTTATCGTGCATTGTGGTTATATTTAGCCGAGCGTAAAGTCGACCCGATAAAAGCGATGACCCGCATGCAGCATAATCGTCAGCATTTGGCTAATAATGCTTGGTCAACGATATTGGTGGATTATTATTTGGGTAAAGTCAGTAAAGAGACCGTATTTGCAGACGCAAAAAAAGGGTTAACTTACCCTAATGAATATGCTGAACGTCTGTGTGAAGCCTATTTTTATATGGCAAAAATGGCATTGGTTGAAGGAAAAACAATTGATGCAGCCAATTATTTCAGATTGGCTTTAGCCACCAATATTTATGATTTTATAGAATATCGTTATTCTCGTTTAGAGCTGGCTAGAATTGGTGAGATGTTAAGTAAGCAAGCTGAAAAAACTGAAGTCGGTCAACAGTAAGTGAGCAGTGTTAACTAACTCTTATTGGCGTCAATGGGAGTTGGTTAATATTATTTGTGCAATAAATTGATTTTTTTATGTATACATTGCTTCTATTGTTCTCTTCTTTCAATGTGATTCAAGTTACTTGAATTGCTTTGGCTGTAAAATCTTGCTCCTTCGGTAGTCTTTCGGTGAGGGAGCGGCTATAATTGCCGCCTTTGTGAACTCCATGAATTTCAAGGTTAACATGTCAGCCAATAAAGTTGAGGTCGATAAGCGTCGCACGTTTGCGATTATTTCTCACCCCGATGCGGGTAAAACGACCATTACAGAAAAAGTGCTTTTATTCGGAAATGCACTTCAAAAAGCAGGAACGGTAAAAGGAAAGAAATCAGGTCAGCATGCGAAATCTGACTGGATGGAAATGGAAAAAGATCGTGGTATTTCCATTACGACTTCTGTTATGCAGTTTCCTTATAATGATGCCTTGATCAATTTATTGGATACGCCCGGTCACGAAGACTTCTCTGAGGACACCTATCGTACATTAACTGCAGTCGATTCTTGTTTAATGGTCATTGATTCGGCAAAAGGGGTTGAACAACGTACGATTAAACTCATGGAAGTGACTCGGCTGCGCGATACGCCCATTGTGACTTTTATGAATAAACTCGATCGTGACATTCGCGATCCTATTGATTTGATGGATGAAGTCGAAGATGTGCTTAATATCGCCTGTGCGCCTATTACTTGGCCCATCGGTGCGGGTAAAGAATTTAAAGGAATTTATCATTTGCTTCGTGATGAAGTGATCTTATACCAAAATGGTATGGGGCATACCATTCAAGATTCAAGAATAATAAAAGGTTTGAATAATCCAGAATTGGATGAGGCACTTGGTAGCTATGCTGACGAATTACGTGATGAAATGGAGTTAGTGGCTGGTGCATCACATGAATTCAATTTAGCGGCTTTTCTCAAAGGTGAGCTGACGCCTGTTTTCTTTGGTACCGCATTAGGTAACTTTGGTGTTAATCATATTTTAGATGGTATTGCGCAGTGGGCCCCGACACCGCAAGCACGTGAAACAGAAGTACGCAGTGTTGAACCTTATGAAGAAAAATTCAGTGGATTTGTATTTAAAATTCAAGCCAACATGGATCCTAAACATAGAGATAGAGTCGCCTTTATGCGTATATGCTCAGGCAAATATGAGCAAGGCATGAAAATGCGACACGTTCGTCTTGGTAAAGATGTGAATGTGAGTGATGCATTGACCTTTATGGCGGGGGATCGTAATCGTGCAGAAGCGGCTTATCCCGGTGACATTATTGGTTTACATAACCACGGAACCATTCGTATTGGTGATACTTTTACCCAAAACGAGACGCTTCGTTTTACTGGGATCCCTAATTTTGCCCCTGAAATGTTTCGCCGTATTCGCTTAAAAGATCCGTTAAAACAAAAGCAGTTATTAAAAGGGTTAGTGCAGTTATCTGAAGAAGGTGCGGTACAAGTTTTTCGTCCACTCGATACCAACGATTTGATTGTTGGGGCCGTTGGAGTACTGCAATTTGAAGTGGTTGTCGGTCGCTTAAAGTCTGAGTACAAAGTTGAGGCGATTTATGAAGCCATTAGCGTGGCGACTGCGCGTTGGGTTTATTGCGATGATGAAAGAAAGCTTGAAGATTTTAGGCGTAAATGCAGTGCTAACCTCGCACTGGATGGCGGTGATAACCTCACTTACATTGCGCCGACTATGGTTAACTTAAATTTATCCATGGAGCGTTATCCTGATATTGAGTTTGCCAAAACACGGGAAAATTAATGTCGCATCTATATTGAATTAAAAACAGAGCAATATTGCTCTGTTTTTGTTTATGGCGCATATTTTGTGGAAGTCAGGTTTGTCCTGTTGCATCCTTGAAAAGGAGTCATCACCATGTCAAAACACTATTCTCTTATTGATAGTCATATCCATTTAGACTTTGATGTGTTTGATGAACACAGAGCGCAGCTGTTTCAACAAATGCACCAAGAAGGTTTAAGCAACATTGTAATAGCGGGTGTTTCTTCCTTGCATTGGGAAAAGCAATTGAAGGTGGCTAATGACTATCATTGTTTTTTTGCCTTAGGTCTTCACCCATGGTATTTGACTTTCGAAAACAGTGTAAGTGATCTCGAAGCACTGGAACAATTACTTGACAGAAATAAGCTAAATAATAGGTTAGTGGCATTAGGTGAATGTGGGTTAGACAAACGATGTCAAACGGATTGGCAGCTTCAGTTAAGGGTATTTCATCAACAAATTGCCTTAGCAAAAGACTATGATTTACCTCTAATGTTACATTCTGTTAAATCAGATGGTGAAATGTTGTCTATATTAAAGTCTGTTAAGCATCAAAATACAGGGGTGATCCATGGCTTTTCTGGCGCGCCTGAAGTCGCGAAAGCCTATTTTGCATTGGGCTATAAATTAGGTATAGGCCCACTTTTACTGAATAGTAACGCTAAAAAACTTCGAAAAACCGTTCATGAATTACCCTTAAATGCCTTTGTTATTGAGACGGACTTGAGTCAAGAAGCGTCAATAAAATTACCATACAGTACAAATATTGCACATATTTTACATTCAATTATTATTGAAATGGCGAAAATTCATAAAAAATCACCTGTTCTTATTTCGAAACAAATTTATAGAAATACTTGTAAACTCTATAATATCTAATAACTTGTTTTTATATAATGCTTTGCTAATTTTGTTGCTTTTGTCATGTTAATGAAATAAAGCGTCAAAAAATTGATCTAAACAGGGTTTTTCCCTGTTTGCTCGGGTATAATCCTTGCTGGAAAAAGGTTGATTAACAACATAATTAAAAAAATGTTAACAATAGGGTGATGGTTAATGAATATACTTATGAGCTTAGTAGGGGTGTTCACCTTACTTTTGATTGGCTTTTTGTTATCGAATAACAAAAAAGCAATCAACAAGCGCACTGTCTTTGGTGCGTTAGCGATTCAAGCCGCCTTTGGTGGTTTTGTATTATATGTTCCAGTGGGTAAAGACATACTTAAAGCTGTGTCTGATAAAGTATCGAGTGTAATAGGCTACGCGTCTGACGGTATTGGATTCTTATTTGGTGATTTAGCTCACTTTAAATTAGGCTTCATTTTCGCTGTAAACGTATTACCTGTTATTATCTTTTTCTCTTCTCTTATTGCCGTTCTTTATTATTTGGGCATCATGCAGTGGATTATTCGAATCATTGGTGGTGGATTACAAAAAGCACTTGGCACCAGTCGCACAGAGTCTATGTCTGCGACGGCAAATATTTTTGTGGGTCAAACAGAAGCGCCATTAGTCGTGCGTCCTTTTATCGCGACTATGACAAACTCTGAGTTGTTTGCCATTATGGTAGGTGGCCTTGCATCCATTGCCGGTTCTGTTTTAGCGGGTTACGCGCAAATGGGTGTGCCTATTGAGTTCCTTGTGGCAGCCTCTTTCATGGCAGCGCCAGGTGGCCTGTTAATGGCTAAGTTGATGCACCCTGAAACGGAAACACCTAAAAATGATATGGACGAGTTACCAGAAGATCCTGATAAGCCAGCCAATGTGATTGATGCGGCTGCAGCAGGTGCATCTTCAGGTATGCATTTAGCCTTGAACGTAGGTGCAATGCTACTGGCGTTCGTTGGTTTGATTGCCATGTTAAACGGCATCATTGGTGGCGTAGGTGGTTGGTTTGGTATCGAAGGGCTAACGTTAGAGCTTATTTTAGGTTATGTTTTCATGCCATTGGCTTTCTTAATTGGTGTACCTTGGAATGAAGCTTTGGTTGCAGGTTCATTTATTGGACAAAAAATTGTCGTCAATGAATTTGTTGCTTACCTAAACTTTGTGCCTTATCTAAAAGATGTTGCTGATGGCGGTATGGTTGTTGCTGAAACAGGTCTGCCAATGACAGCAAGAACACAAGCGATTATTTCATTCGCCTTGTGTGGTTTTGCAAACCTTTCTTCCGTTGCCATCATTTTAGGTGGTTTAGGTGCAATGGCACCAAATCGTCGCCATGATTTAGCAAGATTAGGGATCCGTGCGGTTATCGCTGGTTCCTTATCTAACCTAATGAGTGCAACGTTGGCGGGTCTTTTCCTTGCAATGTAATCCCGATTGGGTGTTTGTGTAAGGTGATTAATATTGGCTCTCTATTTTGATAAATCCATAGGATCCATATCAAGTTAAAGAGTCAATATTTACTCAATCGTTTTCCATTTTAAATGTTAACAATATTATTAAACCTTTATGGTTTGCTTATGGCTAAATTAGTTAGAGCTAAACAGGTTTTGAATTTAACATGCTGATAAAAAAAGAGATTTTTTAATTAAAAAAAGTGTTTTTTTCTGTAAATAATGTTGTGATCATGATTTTTTTAAGTAAAATAAAGCACAATAAAATAAGAACTGACGTTATCAAAATGAGCAGTCAACTTTTATGATTTCGGTCTCAACCGAAATAAAAGTAATAACAATTATAAAAAATGCTGACTCTTCAAAGAAAGAGCGGTAAACCATAATAATGGGGTTGATGATGAAAAATATTAAAACACTTGCCTTAGCGGCAACTGCAGCTGTGGCTGTCTCTGCGCCAAGTTTCGCAACCGATTACGGCGATGATATTCATAAAAATGATTACAAATGGCTTCAATTTAATGCCATGTATTCGGTAGGTGAAAGACCTGTACCGACAAGTGATGGAAATAATAATCATCATAACTACCTAGAAATGGAATTTGGCGGCCGCTCGGGGATTGTGGATCTATACGGTTATGTGGATATTTTTAATCTAGGTAATGAAACCAGCGAAAACGGCGATAAAAACCCAGGCTCTGGTACCAGTAAATTATTCATGAAGTTTGCCCCACGTTTATCTCTAGATGCGATTACAGGTAAAGATTTATCTTTCGGTCCTGTACAAGAGTTGTATTTTGCCACTCTGTTTAACTGGGATGGCCTAAATGGAGAAGGAGTAAATACCTCATTTTGGGGATTAGGCGCTGATGTCATGGTGCCTTGGTTGGGTAAAACTGGCATGAACCTGTATGCTCACTACAACTTAAATACTAAAGAATGGAATGGTTATCAGTTCTCAGCCAACTGGTTTAAACCTTTCGTGAACTTTGATAACGGTAGCTTCTTAGCCTTTCAAGGTTACTTAGATTGGCAGTTTGGTGCTGACTCAACTTATACCGATACTGGTAGCCAAATTTTGACATCTCAGGGTGGTAACATCTTCTTCGGTCTATATTGGCACAGTGATCGTTATGCACTGGGTTATGGTCTAAAAGGCTTCAAAGATGTTTATTTATTGGCTGATAATGGGGCTACTGGTTTAGATTCAACAGGTTGGTCACATTACTTCAGTGCGACTTACAAGTTCTAATCACGTGTAAGTGGTTAGCAGAAAAGCCGTGTCTAACACGGCTTTTTAATTTTGTTAGTTGGGTCACAGTTCAATGGGGTAAAATGAGTTGTAATGCGCCAGAGACGAGTTTTTATTGAATAGGTTTTTTATGGATGTTATCCATTATAGTGAAAAACCTATTGACTAAGAATTAATGTTTTACGTTAAATGGAATTTTTCGGTCCTTAAGATTTCATCTGAGATCTTTGCTTTTCGATCTTCAAGGAACCAAGTCGTTTATTGATTTATTGAACGATCCAGGTTGTATCCGTAGCGCACTCAACATCGCTATGCCTTGCTTATGCATAATGTACACTCTAATAATTTTCGATTGCAGCAGAATTTGGCATTAATAATAATGACAAATTGCCTGTGTTTTCTGTTGCTTTCAGATGATGGATTTTACTCATAGGGCTTATGGCCTTATGAACCAATTTACTCATTTTAATTTATTTCGGAGCACGATTATGAGCGATTTAAAACAAGCAGCCCAAACTGCCATTCAATTAATGGATTTAACCAGCCTAAACGATGATGATACCGATCAAGTGATTATTGATTTGTGCCATAAAGCCTTAACGCCAGCAGGCCATACGGCAGCCATTTGTATCTATCCACGTTTTATTCCCATAGCTCGAAAAACACTCAATGAATTGGGGGCAGAAGATATCCGTATTGCGACGGTCACGAATTTTCCCCATGGTAATGATGATATTGCCATTGCAGTATTAGAAACTCGCGCAGCTGTGGCTTATGGAGCCGACGAAGTGGATGTGGTATTTCCTTATCGTGCCTTAATGGAAGGTAATGAAACACTAGGTTTTGAGCTTGTAAAAGCCTGTAAAGAAGCCTGCGCTGATGAGGTTAAACTTAAAGTCATCATAGAATCAGGGGTACTTGAAAAGCCAGATTTAATTCGCCGAGCGTCAGAGCTGTCTATTGATGCAGGTGCCGATTTTATCAAAACCTCAACCGGCAAAGTAGCAGTCAATGCCACTCTCGAAGCGGCAGAGATCATGATGACGGTGATCAGTGAGAAAAACCCTCAAGTGGGCTTTAAGCCAGCAGGTGGTGTACGTGATGCTGCGGCTGCAAAAGCATTTTTAGCCTTGTCTGAGCAAATCTTAGGTAAAGATTGGGCAACGCCTGAGACGTTTCGTTTTGGTGCATCCAGCTTATTAAGCAATTTATTAACAACATTAGATTTAGCCTCGGCAACGGATCTGTCTCAAAGCGGATATTAGAGAGATTTATTGATAAGAGCGTGGACTCTATCCAGTCGAAATGACTTTGTTATTCATAACAAGGGGGGGTAAATATGTTGTTAGCACAAGAAATCATCAGAAAGAAGCGTAATAGGCAAATTCTGTCCCAAGAAGAAATTGCTTTTTTTGTTAATGGGATCAGCAACAATACCATTTCTGAGGGACAAATTGCCGCTTTGGGCATGGCTGTTTATTTTAATGATATGAACATGGATGAGCGGATCGCGTTAACCCAAGCGATGCGAGATTCAGGAGATGTGCTTAATTGGCAAAGTTTACACCTTGATGGTCCAGTTGTTGATAAACATAGCACAGGTGGTGTGGGCGATTTAGTCAGTCTTGTGTTAGGGCCTATGGTTGCGGCTTGTGGTGGCTATGTGCCTATGATCTCTGGTCGAGGATTGGGTCATACGGGGGGAACACTGGACAAACTTGATGCGATTCCAGGCTACCAGACCGAACCTGATAGCGGCTTATTTCGACGGCTGGTAAAAGAGGTCGGGGTGGCCATAATAGGCCAAACTGAAGATTTAGTGCCCGCGGACAAACGGTTTTATTCGATTCGTGATAATACGGCGACGGTGGAATCAATTTCATTGATCACGGCTTCTATTTTATCAAAAAAGTTAGCGGCAGGTTTAGATGCGTTAGTGATGGATGTCAAAGTCGGTAATGGCGCTTTTATGCCCACTTATGAGGCATCTGAACAGCTTGCACGCAGTATTACCCAAGTGGCCAATGGCAGTGGTACGCAAACCAGTGCGTTGCTAACCAATATGGATCAAGTACTTGCCACTTGTGCCGGTAACGGCTTAGAAGTGAAAGAAGCGGTGGACTTTTTAACAGGAACGTATCGACATCCTCGTCTCTTTGAGGTGACCATGGGTTTATGCACCGAAATGCTGCTGTTAGGCGGATTAGCCTGCAATGAAGCGCAAGCTCGTGTTAAACTAAATGCTGTACTCGATAATGGTATGGCAGCAGAGATTTTTGCGCGCATGGTGTCAGGTCTCGGTGGTCCCAGTGACTTTGTTGAGCACTCAGAGCGTTATTTACCGCAATCAAGTATTATTCGTCCTGTTTATGCTAAAAAATCTGGATTTTTGGCGGCAATGGATACACGGCAATTAGGCTTAGCGGTTGTTAATTTAGGGGGCGGGCGTCATCGGCTCGGCGATGTATTAGATTACAGCGTGGGTTTATCCAAAGTGGCTTCCCTTGGGGAGGCGATGACGTTAGACACCCCGCTTGCTTTTGTCCATGCTCAGTCAAAAGAGGCCTTTTTGCAGGCTGAACAAGCTGTACAGCAAGCTATGATGATTAGTGAAGAAAAGCCTGATTTGGCTCCTGAAATTTATCGTTATATTCGTCAGTCGGATGTATAACGGAGTAAGATTATGAAACGTACATTTATTTTAATGCTGGACTCGTTCGGTATTGGTGCTGCAAGTGATGCAGCTCAATTTGGTGATATCGGCTCGGATACTTTTGGACATATTGCCAAAGAGTGTGCCGAAGGGCGTGCCAATGTGGGGCGAGAGGGCCCGCTTAAGTTACCTAACCTTACTCGTTTAGGCTTAGCCCATGCGTCTAAAGAAAGTGTTGGCGATTTTCCAGCAGGTTTTGAACAATGTGCCGATGTAGATGTTATCGGGACTTATGGTTTTGCCGATGAACTCAGTTCTGGAAAAGATACACCCAGTGGTCATTGGGAAATGGCAGGCGTACCTGTCTTGTACGATTGGGGATATTTTACGGATTTAACGAACTCTTTTCCCAAAGCGCTGACGGATGATATTCTGGCAAAGGCCGGTTTGTCAGACTTTTTAGGAAACTGCCATGCATCGGGTACCACGATTTTAGAGCAGTTGGGTGAAGAGCATATGCGGACTGGAAAGCCGATTTTCTATACGTCTGCCGATTCTGTGTTTCAAATAGCCTGCCATGAAGAGACCTTTGGCTTAGAAAATCTTTACACCCTTTGTCAAATTGTGCGCGACGCCTTGAGTGATTATAATATTGGCCGAGTGATTGCGCGCCCCTTTGTTGGCACAGGTTCCGATGATTTTGCGCGTACGGGAAATCGTCGTGATTATTCTGTCAAGCCACCTTCAAAAACCGTATTGGATAAATTGAAGGATGCGAATGGAGAAGTGGTAAGTGTCGGGAAAATTGCTGACATTTATGCCCATTGTGGGATCACCAAAAAAGTCAAGGCGACGGGACTCGAAGCATTATTTGATGCAACGCTTGAAGAGATTAAACTGGCGACAGACAAAAGCATTGTGTTTACTAATTTTGTCGATTTTGATTCCCATTATGGTCATCGCCGCGATGTGGCGGGTTATGCAAAAGCATTAGAATATTTTGATGCTCGTCTACCTGAGTTGCTGGCATTACTCAATGATGATGATTTGCTTTTGTTGACGGCAGATCATGGTTGCGATCCTACTTGGCCGGGCAGCGATCATACTCGTGAGAGAGTACCTGTTTTGGCCTATGGCGGTGGATTGACTGCGGGTTCTATCGGTCTTAGAAGCAGCTTTGCCGATATGGGGCAGTCTATTGCAACCTATTTTGATTTATCACCGATGGACTATGGTAAATCTTTTATTTAATTGACTAACATTATGATTGTATAAGCTTAGTGAGCAAGGGTTATACAATCAAAAGACTTATATTTTTTACTATTAGAGGTTATATCCATGGCGACACCACATATCAATGCTGTAGACGGTGCTTTTGGCGAAACAGTATTGTTTCCTGGCGATCCATTACGTGCAAAATACATTGCAGAAACATTTTTAGAAGATGTAGAGCAAGTCACTGATGTTCGTAATATGCTTGGTTTTACTGGTACTTATAAAGGAAAACGTATTTCTATTATGGGTTCTGGCATGGGGATCCCTTCATGTTCAATTTATGCCACTGAGTTGATTAAAGACTACGGCGTTAAAAATTTAATTCGTATTGGTACTTGCGGCGCGATTAGCACAGATGTAAAAGTACGTGATGTGATTATTGCTATGGGCGCATGTACTGATTCAAATGTGAATCGCTTGCGTTTCAAAGGCAATGACTTTGCTGCTATTTGTGATTATAGCCTGCTTTCTGCTGTTGCAGATTCAGCTAAAGCTAAAGGTATTAATACGCGTATCGGTAATGTTTTTACTGCGGATCTATTTTATACGCCTGATCCACAGATGTTTGATGTGATGGAGAAAATGGATATTCTAGGCGTTGAAATGGAAGCGGCAGGTCTTTATGGTGTCGCTAAAGAGTTTGGTGCTAAAGCCTTGTGTGTAGTGACGGTATCAGATCATATCCGTACCGGTGAGGTGACTTCTTCTGATGAGCGTCAAACAACATTCAATGACATGATTGAAATGACGTTAGAAGCGGCTATTACGTTGTAATTGTTATATAGTGAAGATGGCATGAGCCATCTTCACTTGTGTACTTTCACTTTATTCATTTATCCTGCTTGTCCTGCTTGTCCTGCTTATCCTGCTTATTCTGCTTGGAGCCTGATTGTTTCCTTAATCGCTTAATTAATTTGAGCCGGGCTTTACGTCTATCAACATAGACACGTTTATAAGAGAGTGAGCGTGACAGCAACATTCCGATAATTCCTGCAATGAGCAGCATAATTTGTTGTTGTTCCATATTAAGCTCATGAGCCGCTTTGATGTCATTCAGAAAAGAGTTAGGTGTAAGTCTTAATTCGATATAACCTAAGTTCTCATTGTCTTGTAATATAGGCTCTACATAAGGAGGATAGCTATTCAGTATACTCGTGAGTGTATGAGAGTTAGGGCTTAATGGGGTGTCACTGACTTGCTGAGCAAATGCGAGCCGAACACCATCATGGTTAAAAATACTGGCGGACATGACTTTAGGATCTTGGATCAAGGCATTCGCTAACCAGTTTAATTGCTGTTTATCGTTCAATTTAAGTGCAGGTGCGGCCGCGTAGGCTGTTTGTTGTATAAATAAACGTGCCATCTTTTCTGTTTGGGACTTTAGAAGCTGTTGACCTTGTAGTAGGCTTGTTTCCCAGAGTTGAAACAAACTAATCATCAACAGGACCGCTATGATGATCTGAATAAGTCGACTAATTCTGTGGCTCTTTTTTAAACCTTTAAGAAAAAACACGCCGCGCCTTAATTTATTGTATGCAAATTCCATCATAAATGATTTTGCAATACCTCGATAGTTGGAGAGAAATAAAGTAATGAAAAGTTTGACTGAAGCATCCTTGTTACCTTGGTTACGGGATACGACTGTGTCTCAATGTGTGATTAATGACGTCCATTTTACTCGTTATGAGGAAGCTGGTTTTCCTACAAGGGCATTCAGATATCGTGTTATTTTTCAAACTTCAAAAGATGAAAGTATGTTGCTGCAATGGCTTGTAGGGATAAATCAAGCTATTTCAATGGCTGTTATTGAAAGGCTGTCTCAGTATCATTGTGTTGAAATTGCGCTAGAAGTTGCATTAACTGATAGGGTATTGAATACATTTCCGTCTGACAATACGATTGAATTATTTAGCTTACCCAATAAGTTGCCATTATTAAACCAAGCGGGCGTTTTGGTAATGGATATGGATTCGACGGCTATTCAAATAGAATGTATTGATGAGCTAGCTAAAATGGCGGGGGTAGGGAAGGCTGTAAGTGAAGTGACCGAAAGAGCGATGCAAGGAGAACTCGATTTTGAAGAAAGTTTGCGAGCGCGCGTCGCGCAGCTGAAAGGGGCAAAAGCCAGTATTATAGCAACATTATGCCAACGTTTACCGCTCATGCCGGGATTAGTGGATATGGTGGAAGAGCTTAAATCTCATGGCTGGTACGTCGTTTTGGCGTCAGGTGGTTTTACGGCGTTCGTTGAACATTTAAAAAATGAGCTGGATCTTGATGCTGCATTTGCTAATAAATTAGTCATTGAAAATGAGCTGTTAACGGGTGAGGTAAATGGGCAGGTAGTGGATGCACAATTTAAGGCGAATACTTTAGATATGTGTGCAAAAAGGTGGAAGATAGAGTCTGGCCAACGCTTAGCGATTGGCGATGGGGCGAATGATATTCCTATGATCCAAGCTGCTGACTTTGGTATTGCTTTCCATGGTAAACCTAAATTGACACAAGCCGCTGATGTTGCCATCCATAAAATGGATTTAAAGGCGTTGCCTTTTTTATTGCTTTTAGCTTGAATTCACGCCCAAACTTGGGTTGTAAATGGTTTGGGCTATGTTTAATTTTATGCGTATAAACAATATGATACAGTTTTTTTAGTTTTAAGGTAGACTAAAAAGCTCTGTTTGAATAATGAATTTATGTTGTTGAAATTATTATAAGTTAATGACAGTGCTTGTTTGTTGTTTTTTATTTATCTAAATTAGAGTCATTGCTCTTGTTTTTGTTTTATTAACTCAGTAACTTAGTTATAAAATTTTTGCGGTTAGTGTTAAATTGTGAACATAAATCAACAATCCTTATTTATTCCTTATCATACAGGTCATTTGCATTTACGGCAGATTATGCCATTTAAGCAGAGCAAACATCCGATCCCTATTTTGATGTTACACGGTGCCATCTCCAATGGTAGAGTTTTTTATAGTGAGTCAAATAAAGGGCTTGCTAGTTATTTAGCCAGTCGAGGTTTTATCGTTTATGTGATGGATATTGAAGGGCGCGGGAAAAGTGCACCTAAACTTGGTCGAGGCTCTCATTTGGGGCAAGGAGAAGTGATCAGAGAGCAGCTGCCTCTAATACAGCAATATATTCTAACTCAACACCCTGAAATTAGCCAAGTGCATTGGTGTGGCCACTCATGGGGCGGTGTATTAATGGCGAGTGCGATCGCTCGTTATGGCTATTTTCAACGGAATGTGGCTTCATTGGTGACTTTTGGCAGTAAACGAAAAGTGAATGTTAACTCCTTAAGAAAGTGGCTAGTGATCACATTCGGCTGGGGATATTTAGCGCGCTTTATTGCATGGAGGAAAGGGTATTTTCCGGCAGAAAAATGGCGAGTAGGCATGGATAGTGAGAGTCAAACTTCGCTGAAGCAAAGTATTCAATGGGTCAATGGTGACTGGATCGATACTGATGATGGTTTCGATTATGCCAAAGCTGCACAAAAAACCCAGTGGCCTAAAACATGGTTTATTGCAGGACAAGGCGATAAAGTGCTCGGTCATCCTGCTGATGTGGAAAGTATGATCAAGGAGTGCCAATTTCAAGAACCCCATTATACTCTCTTAGCCAAAAAGGAAGGTTTTAAGCATGATTATGATCATGCTGGAATGTTAATCCATCAAGATATTGCAAAAGAGTTCTTTCCTAGTGTTAGTGATTGGTATCAACAGTTTAGTACTATTTGAACGACAATTTAGCGCCCTTTTTTAAAGCGACTTATACAAGTTGCGATCATACTTGGACGATTTTTTTTAAGTGTCTTTTCTATATCACTATATTGATAGCCCATTTGACTTAAGGTCTCGGTTCCTAAAATATCTAAATATTTTTTAGAATAGTTCCAGATTTTTGGATGGGATAAGTATTTTTCCCATTCTGTTGTCATATTTGCTGCAGGTTTATTATGATCGTATATGAACTTATCGCCGGTTTTCCATTGGCTAGCTTGATTATACTTGAGCATATTGCTTTCAAAATCAAGTGATAAATATGTACTTAATCGGTTCAACGTTGCTTCTGGAGAGGTCACAAGATCTTCATATTTAACCGAAATAGCATTATCACCAATGAGCTTTTGCCCTGCTAATAATGCTGAAGGCACTATCTCTAAATCATCATTGGGAAAAGGGGGCTTATAGTGTGTCCAGTTACGCGTAATCGATGAGAGAACGGCTAATGGGTTTCTAAATAAAAAAATATATTTTGCTTTGGGGAATGATTGATAGAGCTCAGGAATAAAGTAGGCGTAACGTGGGGTTTTATCAAGAAAGTAAATCTTTTTCGAGTGTGACAGTCTTGCGTTATAAATATGGTTAAACATGAACCTCATTCCTTCAAAATAATGAGACTGACCACTGGGAAAAGAGTCTAGAAATATTTTTGTATCTTCTCTTGAATATTTTAGTTCGTAGCTATCTTTTTCACGCCAAGGTTTTGAAATGGTCATTAATGCTGTTTGTAATAAGCGAGTTTCACCTAAAGCATCGATATCGGAATGACCTTCTAGTAACCGAGTCAGTAATGTTGAGCCAGTACGAGGCTGACTGAGTATGAAAATGAGCTGTTCACCAAAATTATTTTTTATATCATTACTTTGCTGACTTTTATTTCCTGTGGCAGTTTTTTTTAGAGTAGGGTCCAAAGTTTAGCCTCATAGTATAAAAATATTGTTTACAAGTATTAACTTTATTTAATTTTCATTTTGAACATTTCTATTGAATCATTCAATTATTTTTATCTTTCTTTACTTATACGTGTCAAAATTATAGATATAACCGCTTTATTCATGTTTTATGTTTTCAGTTTGTTGATAAAGTGCTTGTCTTTTGGTTTTGTAAGTTAATATGAATAATACTATTTACTTTATTATTATGGAGAATAATAAAGTGGAACGAGACATTGGTTTCAGTTGGTTTGAGTGATTTTTAGCAAATAGACTGGTGATGGAAGGAGAGCGAGGTTAAGATAGCTTTATTGTTTTTATATCCGTACATCCGTATATTCAATAACATGCCAAATGCCATTTTTATTACATCCTTGTACGGTTCATATGTGAAGAGTATTTTTGATAGAGTCAAAATAAAATATTCATGATTGATAGGTTTTTGTATTGTAGAGTTGGTTTACAGTTTCTAATATTAATTCTGGCTCTACAGTAAGAGAAAATGTTTCATGTTGATCCGCTGTTGGAAGCCAGCAAGATTTGGCGAGATCTTGTTCTCTATAGAGTGCAATAGTTGGTTTATTAAAAGAACTTGCGATGTGGACAATTGATGTGTCAACGGAAATAACTAAGGTACTATTTTTAACATAAGAAACTGAATCCATAATATTATTAATAGGTGGGCAGATAATATTGTTATCAAGATTCTTCCATACTTGGCTGTTTTCTATATAAGGGGGGATTAATAAAATAATAGACTTATTAGTTTTATTGAGTTTGACAATAATATTTTTTACTTGTGAGAGGTTTAATGTTCTTTTTATTGTTGAAGCAAATGGGTTAATTATAATATATGATTGAATATTATTTTCATTAAGGTAGCGTTCTACAGTTCTTCTAGACTCATTATTTTCATAGACTTTATAGCTATTACTGATAACATCAAACCCATAATCTTGAAGCATTTTACAGTACATTTTTGGTTTAGATAACTGTGTTAATCGCAATTCGGGGTTCAGGTGTATTGGTTGTGCTATCGATTTATATTTATCCCAGTATAAACCAATGGTTAAATGAGGCTGTAAGCAATAGCCTATGAGAGAACGAAAACTTCGATTGAGTTTACAAGGCTCAATAAGCAAGTCAATATCACCGACATTCGATGCTACTTTTTTACAATAACTTGGATATTGCCAGGCTCTTTTTTTATCAGGAAAGCAAAGGGGTTTAACACGTGGATCCGATTTAACAAGGCATAAGGTATTGTTGGAGCAAATGATATAGATGTTTGCACTATGCCATTTATAGAGTATTGCATCAATAACTGGAGAAAGCGAAAGGTAGTCACCGATAGGTAAGTTATAATTGATAATGACGTTAGGTGACTTGTTTAATTCGTTAATATTACTTAAGTTTTTTCTTTTTCTTGTAAATAAGCTGGAAATGACTTCCTTTGTATTCATATCGTAATAAATGCTCTATGTGTCAATGCTATTTTAAGCATTGGTTTTTAGATAAAATAACGATAGCATATAGACATGATTAAAAGTAAATATTTACGCATTTAAAATATTAATATATTGAACTCTGCATTTATCATCGGCTTTGTTGTATTCTTTGTTTTTTAAATGTTAACTTTTAGAGATATTTATTATTATTACTTCTCTTGAATTGTTCTCTATATGTTATTTTCAGAATAGAATAAAAGGTGTCTTTTTATCAATGACTGATTTAGTATTAAATAGAAGTATGTATTGAGTGCGAGTGCTTTGGGGGGCTTATGATCCATGGAATATTAAAATATGCTTAAACTTTTTAATTTATTACTTAAATATCAATGTTTTCGAAGAAAAAAGAGAAGTAGTATTGCATTGAGTAAGCCACGGATATTAGTGATACCCTATGATGCCATTGGTGATATGTTACTGACCTTACCTGTGTTTTCTGCAATTAAAAAGGCTCATCCCGACTGGGATATAGAAGTGTTATGCCATGAGCGGAGTGTTAAAGTATTAGCGCAATATCCATTTGTTGATAGGCTTTGGTGTTGGAATATCAATGCTAAACTCTTTCGTAATCGATATGATCAAAAAAAACGAGAAGAACTATACACTCGTTCTTTCACAAAAATTATTTATTTAGCTGAAAAGTGTAACTTTAGAAGTTTATTTCGTTTACAGCAGTTCACAACAGGTAAGCTATTAACTTTACCTTATTATTCTTTGAAAACCGATCCTAAAAAACGGATTGAGGAGGCGGTTTTTTACTCTCTTTTTGATGGTGTTGTGGGCAAAAATCATCAACAAGAACCTCATTTTGCATTACGAATGTTTAGTTCTGTTAGTCAAGGTGCTGAATATGTGAAGGAGGAAATGGATTTTTCACCTTATATACCGGTTGTTGAGCTTGATTATACATTTAACTCATCAAAACCCGCTGTTTTATTTAACCCTGCAGGTACCCAACCCGGTAATACATTATCAGAAAAAAAATCGGCATGGATAGTGAATACGCTGGTTAAGCTTGGTTGCCAAGTTTTTGTGTTTGATTTACCGAGTCAAACCAAACTATTTATTCAGGAAAACCTTAAGGCACAGGTGACTTTTATGCCATCGGCCCATATTTATGAAGGTGCACAGATCATTAGAATGATGGATTTTATTGTCACTACAGATACTTCTATCGGCCATTTAAGTAGCGCATTACTAAAACCTGCATTAATTTTAAGAGAAGATCAAATTTGGCGGGCAAGATGTGATCCTCTTGCCATCACGACAAAAGTATTGGTGTCTGATAACCCAGATGATATTAATACGGTTGATAATGATCTGATTATTCAGGCAATCGAAAGTTTAGTGTTTAATGCTCAGAAAAATCATACAAACGAGCAAGACATTGTTGGAAAATGTGTTTTATGATTTGGTGTTTTGACGGTTAATTAAAGAAATGATCTCATTGGTTTTTTGCTCAAGGAGTGACTTATCACCTTTTGACTCTATATTAAGTCGAATGACGGATTCAGTATTAGAATGGCGTAAATTAAAGCGCCATGCTTGTTGTTGGTTTATAAAAGTAAAGCTAACCCCGTCACATGTGTCTAGGTTTGAGGCATGTTCTTGATAATGTGCTTTGACTCTATTGATGGCTTCAACGGGCTGGTTGACCTTTATATTAATTTCACCTGAGTTTGGAAAAGTTTGCTGGCCTTTGGCAACCATTGCAGAAAGGGGGATGGTTTTTAGGCTTAATAACTCAATGAGTAATAACCAAGGGATCATACCACTGTCACAATAAGAAAAGTCTCGAAAGTAGTGATGGGCGCTATTTTCTCCGCCATAAACAGCATTGGTTTGTCGCATTTTTTGTTTAATAAAAACATGTCCAGTTCGGCATTGTATAGTTTGCCCTAAAAAGGATTGGCAAATCTGCTGCGTATGCCAAATCAAACGTGGATCATGCACAATGCTTGAGTGGGGATCTTTTTGTAAAAAAGCCTCGGCGAGTAAACCCACAATATAATAGCTGTCAATGAATTCACCTTGTTCATCAAAAAAAAAGCAGCGGTCAAAATCTCCATCCCAAGCAATACCTAGATCTGCCTGATAACGTTTGACTGCTTTTTGTGTGTCATGTCGATTCTCTTTCAGTAACGGGTTGGGTATACCGTTAGGAAAGTGCCCGTCAATCTGATGATTCATTTTGATAAACTTAAGAGGCACGCTATGTCTTTTAAAGTGTGATTCCAGCTCATCGATAATTTGTGCCGCAGGGCCATTGCCTGCATTAACAAGGATCGTGAGTGCTTTGATATGATGAGGTTGAATGTAAGACAAAAGGTGACTGATATAGTCCGACATAAGATTGAGTGAGCGGCAGTTACCTCTTGTGAGATGAGGGTTTGAAAAATTTTGGCTTTCAGCCAATGCTTTTATTGATAATAATCCGTTGGTTGGGCCAATAGGTTCGGCATTTTTGCCTACTAACTTCATGCCGTTAAAATCAATGGGGTTATGACTCGCGGTCACTTGAATACCAGCGTCTAATTGAAGATGGAAAGTGGCAAAATAAACCTCTTCTGTACCGGTTAATCCTAAGTCGAGTACATTAACACCTGCATCCATCAATCCATTTGCTAACGCCCGTTTTAGACTCACCGAGCTGAGTCGTGCATCACCGCCAAGCACCACGGTTTTAGGTTTAATCACGTCTGCAAAAGCTCTTGCTATTCGATAGGCGATTTCGGTGTTTAGCTCTGTTTCGAGTTTTCCTCGAATATCATAAGTTTTAAAGCAAGTGAGGGAGCGTGATTGTACTGTCATTATTGTCGGCCATAGTGATCATTGAAGCGAACAATATCATCTTCTTCTAGGTAAGTACCCGACTGTACTTCAATTATTTCAAGATCGTCTTTACCTGAGTTTTCAAGAGAGTGGATAGTGCCAATAGGAATATAAGTGGACTCATTGGCACTGAGTAATAATTGTTTGTCTCCATTAGTGATTTTGGCTGTGCCGGATACGACTATCCAGTGTTCAGCTCTATGGTGATGCAGTTGTGTGGACAGCTTGCCCCCAGGTTTAACACTTAAGCGTTTAACTTGAAAATGTTCACCTTTGTCAATGAGATCATACTTCCCCCATGGACGAAAGACTTCTCTGTGTTGCTTATGTTCTATTCTATTTTGTTTTTCTAGGTGGGCAACGACTTCTTTGACTTGCTGTACCTGATCTTTTTTGGCAATCAATACCGCATCTTTGGTTTCAATGACAATAAGATCTTTTAATCCAACAATAGCGATGAGTTTATTGTCAGCCTGAACGAAGGTATTATGGCTATTGATGTTAATCACATCTCCTTTTAGGCTATTACCGGATTTGTCTTTATCGCTGATGTCCCATAGTGCAGACCAACTGCCGACATCGCTCCAAGAATGATGTAAAGGAGCCATGACTGCTCGATGTGTTTTTTCCATAATCGCGTAATCAATAGAGTTGCTTGGGCAAGCATTGAATGCGTGAGGATCAATGCGAATAAAATCTAAATCTTGTTGAGCATTTGCCATCGCATGTTGACAAGCAGTCAATATAGCTGCTTGATATTGTTTTAATTCATTTAAGTAAACACTGGCTTTCATTAAAAATATGCCACTGTTCCAGAAGTATTGCTTGTCGTTTAAATAAGTTTTAGCAGTGATTAAATCTGGCTTTTCTGTAAAACTGTTGACGGTAAAACTGTCAAGTTCCTGCTCATGGCATGTTTTTATTTTTGTACCGACTTTAATGTAACCATAGCCCGTTTCTGGGTGCGTAGGAGAAACCCCAAAAGTGACGATATGATCAGCTTGAGCTAGTTTTGAGGCTTTTGCTAATGTTTGGCAAAAAGCCTCTGCATGCTGAATGTGATGATCGGCAGGCAAAATTAATAACAAGGGGTCGACGTTATTTTGCTCATTTTTATTATTTTCTTTCAATGCTATTGCATGCAAGGCACCTAATGCGGTAGCTGGAGCAGTATTTTTGCCTGTGGGTTCTAAAATGATCCCATTGTGAGGTATGTTTTTTTCTCGTAATTGCTCGGCAATTAAAAATCGATGGGCTTCATTGCAAATGATAATGGCAGGTAAGTGGGGCAATGTTTTTAAACGTTCAAGGGTACCTTGTAGTAAGCTTGTATCTTCTAATAGTGACAGACATTGTTTTGGGTAGTGTTCGCGGGATAATGGCCAGAGTCTTGTGCCTGTCCCCCCTGCGATAATAATGGGTAAAATTGCTTGCATCTTGTTGCTCGTGTAACTTGCCTTATTAGAAAATAGTGGCAGAGTGCCATAAAAAAATCTTGTCAGTCATATGGAAAGCTTAGCAATGATTGAACTTGCTTCCGTTTAGAATACCTTAATTTTACTTCTTCAGTTATATCAATTAGTTCTCTAACTCCTATAATACGCCATAATTGTGCTTCTCGTTGTTTCTTTTTGAGTGAGTTTATTAAAAATCGGTTTAAAATGGGTTTTCGGCGTTAAGGGGGAGCAATGGCTGAATGAGTGAAGCCGGTAAGTCTGGGATCATTGGCGGTATTATTCTCTCTAATGGGTTAATATATTAATCCTAAAAGTCAGAGGACACTGTAATTTAGTAAAGATTTTTTACTTTATAGGTTAAGGGGTTATCGGCATTACCGCGATTGTTTTTACAATTTTATTATCTATGTCAATTTATGGCGCTTAAATCTCATCGCTTCGCTAGGGATGAATGTAACGGACGAATATTAAAAAATTATGGCAAAAAATAAAACGGCTTATGTGTGCAATGAATGTGGACAAGATTTTCCGAGATGGCAAGGTCAATGCAGTGCCTGTCAAGAATGGAACACAATAACTGAAGTCCGTTTGGGCCCACCCATTGCGGGGAAATCGGCCTCTTTCAGTGGTTATGCAGGACAAGGTTCAAGTGAAATTAAAACGTTAAATCAAATTGATTTGGATGAGCTCCCTCGTATCGCCAGTTCTTTTACCGAATTAGATAGAGTGCTTGGCGGTGGCATTGTTCCCGGTTCGGCTATTTTAATCGGTGGTCACCCAGGGGCGGGTAAAAGTACGTTATTATTACAAACTTTATGCTTGTTAGCTGAGTCTATGTCTGCGTTGTATGTGACCGGAGAGGAGTCATTACAGCAAGTGGCTATGCGGGCTAATCGGTTAGGGCTGCCAACAGCTAATTTAAAAATGCTGTCAGAAACCAGCGTTGAACAAATTTGCCAAATTGCGATGCAAGAAAAACCCAAAGTTATCGTGGTTGATTCCATTCAAGTCATGCATATTAGTGAAGTGCAGTCATCTCCTGGCAGTGTCTCCCAAGTGAGAGAATCCGCTTCCTATTTAACACGATTTGCTAAACAAAATGGGATTGCGGTCATTATGGTTGGGCATGTGACAAAAGATGGCAGTCTTGCAGGTCCTAAAGTATTGGAGCATTGCATTGATTGTTCTGTGATGTTTGAAGGGGACAGTGACAGCCGATATCGAACCTTGCGTTCTCACAAAAATCGTTTCGGTGCGATTAATGAGCTTGGGGTTTTTGCCATGACGGAAAGAGGGTTAAAAGAAGTGGCAAATCCGTCCGCGATATTTCTTTCTCGTGGGAATGAGGATGCATCGGGATCTTTGGTGATGGTTGTTTGGGAAGGCACGCGCCCTTTGCTGGTGGAATTACAAGTGTTAGTGGATAGCTCGGCTATGGGAAACCCAAGACGAGTGGCTGTGGGCATGGATGCGAATCGATTAGCTATGTTGTTAGCTGTGATGCATCGTCATGGTGGTTTGATGATGGCGGATCAGGATGTCTTCGTCAATGTGGTTGGTGGGGTAAAAGTGACAGAAACCAGTGCCGATCTCACGTTATTATTAGCCATGGTGTCCAGTTTTCGAGGAGATGTGTTAGCCCGCGATTTGGTCGTGTTTGGTGAAGTGGGTTTATCGGGTGAAATAAGGCCGGTACCGAATGGTCAAGAGAGGATAACGGAAGCGGCTAAACATGGGTTTAAACGCGCCATTGTGCCAGATGCGAACGTGCCTAAAAAAATCCCTGCGGGTATGACCATTATTGGTGTCAGTAAGCTCACTCAAGCGCTAGAAGCACTGTAGATTTTATCTTATCTCCCTGTGTACATTATCGCTTGCATGGGGTTAGTGATTGCTCACTTAAGTGCTAGAAGTACTGTCGGTTGTTGATTTTCCTCTTGTGCCTGTGCTTATTATTGGTTACATGGGGTTAGAGATTGTTCAATGAAGCGCTAGAAGTACTGTCGGTTTTTGATTTTCCTCCTGTTTCTGTGCTTATTATTGGTTACATAAGGTTAGAGATTGTTCAATGAAGCGCTAGAAGTACTGTCGGTTTTTGATTTTCCTCCTGTTTCTGTGCTTATTATTGGTTACATGGGGTTAGAGATTGTTCAATGAAGTGCTAGAAGTACTGTCGGTTGTTGATTTTCTTCCTGTTTCTGTGCTTATTATTGGTTACATGGGGTTAGAGATTGTTCAATGAAGCGCTAGAAGTACTGTCGGTTTTTGATTTTCCTCCTGTTTCTGTGCTTATTATTGGTTACATAAGGTTAGAGATTGCTCAATGAAGCGAGATGACGTATGTTCATATATCCTTTTACAATGCTTATATTATTGAGTTGGTTAACCTAATGAAAAGCATAGACTTAATACAAGGAAAGAATGAATGTCTATTAATACCCTAGCAGCTTGGCATCAATTAGTGAGCAACAGAAACCCTAGTGGTTTGTCAGAATTACTCAGTGATGATGTTGTTTTTTATTCTCCCGTTTTACATACCCCTCAAGCGGGGAAAAAAATGACTCAACATTATTTAAGTGCCGCATTTTATATTTTTTTGAATGCGCCTTTTCGATATGTTAGAGAAGTCGTTGACAGTCATAATGCCATCTTAGAGTTTGAAGTTGAAATTGATGGGATCAGTATTAATGGTGTGGATATGATTCGGTGGGATGAAACGGGAAAAATTGTTGAATTTAAAGTCATGATCAGGCCACTTAAAGGTGTGCATCTTATTCAACAAAAAATGGCTGAGATGCTAAAGCAAGCTGAGAATGCTTAGGAATGAATAGAGCCGCTGTTTAGTAAATCATCCAGTATCACGGGTATAGATAAGGCAAAGCGAAGTGGTCTTTGCCTTATTTGTTTATTTCATCACAAAAAAACAGAGATAATGAACTTAATCACAAACTTTAGTTGAAGGATAAGAAAAGATTGACCGATAAAAAAAATCATGCTTATTATTAATGAAGTCAAGCGAATAGATAGGTAATGTATGACAGCAATCACTCATGTTTACAACTACACCATTCGATGTCCCCACGTTAAAGATCCCGCCCATCCAACCAGTTGGCTAAATCATATTGAAATAAATCATTCTTCTGAGATAGCCCTTGATCGTATTAAAAAATGGCATAATCATTCAGGAACGCGTGTATTTGAGTATGAAGGATTTACGGTGAGGCAAGCAGAGCAAGAAGACGCTTATTTTTCATTGCAAAGCGATCGGTTTAAGGAAGACTTCCATACTCTTGTAACAATTAAAATTTATATTGATAGAAAAACAAAAGATACATCTGTGCAAGATATCATGCAGCATGTTATTCGAGATTATCACGTACGTCTCAGTAAGATTTAATTTTTCTTGTATACCCAATTCAGAGAATCCTTGTTTTTATGTCTGGGTTGGGGAGCTCTATAGCTAAATTATTTTTCATTCCGGCTGAGTATGTCATTTTATATTGATTTAGCTATAAGATCTTATCAATAGCCACTCAATGTATTGATTTTATCTTTGTTCTTCGTTTTTATTCCTTTCTTATGATCTGTGACTCATACCAATCTGCACTCAAATATGATCTAATATAGTACGATTTCATTTCGCTTTTAAATATGTCAAATTATTCAGCAG
>NZ_CANLKR010000034.1 GCF_947491715.1 uncultured Shewanella sp.
TGTTTTGCTAATGATAAATAATTCATAAATCCCCTTGTTGAATTTAATATCCTGATGCTTGTCCGTCTTTGCGGCTTTCAGAGGCGCCAAAATAGACTTGTTTGTTATCATCCCATGCAATGGCTTGATAACCCCCATACTCACCGCTCAAATCTTGTATATCATGACCTCGGTCAATTAAGCCTTGTAGTACACTGGCACTGAATCCGCTTTCTAAACTTATACAGCCTCCTTGCGTCATTTTTTTGCCAGTAGGTTGGCTGGTGCCAGCATGTAAGAAACGGGGAGCATCACCGGCTTCTTGAAAGTTCATTTTAAAATCGATGAGATTGAGTAGTATTTGAACTTGCATTTGTGGTTGAACTGGGCCGCCCATCACACCAAAGCTTAGCCAAGGTTTGTTGTGGTGAGTTACAAAGGCGGGGATGATGGTATTAAATGGCCGTTTATTGGGTTGGTATACATTATAATCTTGTGGGTTTAAGCTAAAAAGCTGTCCTCTATTTTGTAGCACAAATCCTAAATTGGTGGGGGTCATGCCAGAGCCCATACCACGATAGTTACTTTGAATTAAGGAGACCATATTGCCTTGATTGTCGGCGGTAGTGAGATAGACAGTGTCACCATGATTTAATGCGCTAAGGTTAAGGCCTGACTCGACTTGTTGGTTAGCTCTATGATGAATGAGTGTATTGCGTTTTTGAGCATAATCTTTTGAAAGCAGTGTTTTAATGGGAATGTGATTAAAATCAGGATCGCAATAGAATTTCGCTCTGTCTTCATAGACGAGCTTTATGGTTTCAATGACTGTGTGTATTAATGTTTCGCTGCCAAAACCCATGTGTGCGATATCATGTTGTTCAAGCATGTTGAGTATTTGCAGTACGGCTATTCCTTGCCCGTTTGGAGGGAGCTGCCACACATCAAAACCGCGATATTGCGTGGAAATGGGGGTTACCCATTCTGAGCTGTGTTGATAGAGATCCTCTTCATTTAAAAAGCCACCATAGTCTTTCATGTAACGGGCAATAATATTGGCTATATCACCACGATAGAAGCCATTTCTGCCATGCTTTGCGATGTGTTTGAGTGTGTCCGCTAAGTGCGGATTTTTAAAAAGTGTCCCTTTCTCAGGGGGAGAACCATTAGGCATATAAATTTGGGCAAAATTTGGAAATCCTTTTAAATGCTTGGCGCTTTGTGTCATTTCAATGCTGATGGTTTCAGTCATTGGAAAACCGTGTTCTGCATAATCAATTGTTGGCTGTAATAATGTGCTCATCGGCATTGAGCCAAATTTTGTATGCATTTCATACCAAGCGTCAACAGTGCCTGGCGTGGAAACAGATAAGGGGCCAAAAGGGGGGATGGCGGTTAACTTCTGATCTATAAAATAGTTAAGGGGTAATGATATGGGTGAGCGGCCTGAACCATTGAGACCAAAAAGTTGTTGTGATTTCGCCTCCCAAATAATGGCAAATAAGTCTCCGCCTATTCCACTGCCAGTGGGTTCAACGAGTCCAAGTAATGCATTGGCGGCAATCGCCGCATCGATGGCATTTCCCCCTTGTTTAAGAATATCGACTGCGACTTGTGTCGCTAAAGGCTGAGATGTGGCAGCTATGCCGTGTTGGGCAATCACTTCAGATCGTGTGGTAAAAGGTTGCCCTGTGAGTCTATCAGCCATCAGTTGTTTTTCTCTTCTGTAAAGCTAATTTGAAAAAGCTTGGAAAGAAACAATAAGCTATTGGGTCACTTCTGTATTGAAGGTTCATCATTTGTTGGTTGGTCAAACTGCTGTGAGTGGAAGTGATGCTGTTTGATGGCTGAACTGATAGGTTTGATGGCTGCATTGACACTGGACAGGTTTAATAAGAATGAGAAAACAAAGACGCCTAACCAACTAATGGCGAGTGTTTTACTTAAGTCGCTATAGCCTTTTTGAAGTGTGAACCAAGCAAAAATAAGGGGTAATAGAAAAATAGCTAAGGCCAGTGCGGGTGTCATTGTCTTATTAGGGCGAGTTGTTTGAAGTGTTTGTTGAGTTCTTGGAGAAAGACAGTGAGGACAGAGACTTAATGAGGAGTGAAAATGTTTTTGGCAGTGGTGGCAAATTGGCATGGGCATCATCCTTGAGCGTTAAACCATGATTGAGTGCCTTTTTGAGACTCTATTTTTTGTGGAGGGCGAGTATTAAAGGCTTTGTTAGTTATTATTTTAGACGAAATTGAGATAATGAGTTAGATTGATGTGTCTTTGAATAGACAGCCAGTAAATCTAAGCTTTTGGCGATAGCGTATTGCGTTTCTTGAATAAACATTATTTTTAATTTTTTTATCTTGTTAACGTGTTCTTGGGTGATGACTAACCCGTTTGAGTGCCGATAGGCTAATAAAGCAAGGTATTTGGTCCCTTGGTGTTGTTTTTCTTGGATACGCAGTTTGTCATCATTTTTCATAAATGGAGAGGCTTGTTTATAGATGTGTTGATATTGAGCGTAGATCTTGATGACATGAATATAATCAATATTTCTTGTTAACGTCCGAATATTCATTGAGTCAAGGTAAATGTCATGCAGCTGTTGATGTTGTTGATAGGCGCTGATGCTGGCGCGATTATTCAGGCACTTGGTTATAATGAGCTGGACTCGTGTGTTCAATTTATTGTTCAAAGAGGCGTGATAAAGAAAAAGAAGCCCCAAGCTTACGATAATACTCGTCATACAAGATGAAATGATAATGAGTTCATTGACATTAAAAGGTAGGTAAAATTCATCCTGCATTCGCGATCCCTAATTTATGCTTTGATATATCTCTGGGTGCCATCCCTGTTGTCATAGAAATTAGGCAATGATGGCGTTATTGATATTAATGACTTGTCTTTGATGTTCGCCTGTATTTGACCATACCTGCGATAGACTAAAGCGACATGAATGTTAAATACTGTAGCTATAATGTTACTTTAGTTGTTGTCTTGTTTGTTACCTTTTTTATGTTGTATGAAGCACAGGTATAGACAAGTCAATGAAAGTGTAAAGCTGTTTTAACAGTAAAAATAACGAAGGAGTCGATGAGATAACTAATTGATAAGTAGTTCTGTATTCGCTACGCACTTATTAAGAAGTGACATAGCGAATCGTCATGTTTTTTCATTGCTGCTTTGAGTTAATCAATATCCCCCATCCAATGTTTAATCAATGGCGTGAGCAGTAAGGTGACAGCTGCGCCGATAAAAGCAATCCACATAATATCGGTATAGAGTGAGGTGAACATTTGATGTTGAGTCAATGTTGCAGTTGTCCCTTCGACTAACCTTGTTGTTTGTGTTGCGATGTCGCCAGCACTGCCGGCTAAAAAGGCGGCAATGTACTCGGCGATAGCGGATCCTAAAAACCACAGTCCCATCATGAGTCCTGCCATTTTGGGCGTGGATAATTTGGTGATCATGGATAAACCAATGGGAGAAATACACAGTTCACCGAGAGTATGGAGGAAATAGGCAATGATTAACCAAATCATTGCGACGGGATCGTGTTGATGAGAAAAATACAGGCCTAAAAGGAGTGCGGCGAATCCAAGGCCAACTAAGAAAAGCCCAATGGCGAACTTGGCTGGGGTACTGGGCGCTTTATTGTGCTCATTGAGAGTCAGCCAAAGTTTAGAAAATACGGGCGCCATTAATATGATAAAAATGGCATTTAAGGATTGAAACATGGGAGAAGGGATGTCTATTCCCAGTAATGTTCTATCGGTGATCCTTTCGGCAAATAAGTTCATTGAACTGCCGGATTGCAAAAAACATAAGAAGAACACGGTTGACATCATGATAAGACTCAAAGCGGCGTAGAGGTGCCTTTTTACCGATTGTGATTTTTCGTATAGGCAGTAAATGATGAGTCCTAAACTGGCAATAATCAATGTGAAACCTAATAAAGAACCCACTATTTGATGATTGCTGACACAAAGTGAAATGAAGGTGATGAGAGCGAATGCTGCAAGGTAAACGAGATGAGTGACTTTTACCTTACCTAGGCGTTGCGGTTTTATTTTTTTGGGCGTTGTTTTATTTTCAGAAGCCTTGGTGAGATGGCGCTGATTAAGGATGAAAATACATAGCCCGATGAGCATACCAATACCCGCGAGTCCAAAGCCATAATGCCAGCCATATTGGCGACCCACATAACCACAAATAATTGCGGCAAGTGCGGCGCCAAGATTGATGCCCATATAAAATAGCGTGAAGCCTGCATCTTTTCTTGGATCATTGGTTGAGTAGAGTTGGCCCACAATAGTGGAAATATTCGGTTTTAAAAAACCAATACCGACAATAATAAATGACAAGGAGACATAAAAGGCTGTTAATCCTGTACTCTCAACTTTTATGCCTGCGTCATTGATATAGGCTAGAGTGCCTTCAAAGGCCATGCCTAAATGGCCAAAACATAACAGGACTCCACCAAAAATGACGGCTTTTTTATAGCCTAAATACCTATCGGCAATGAGTCCACCGAGTAATGGTAGAGCGTAAACAAGGGCAAAAAAATTACCAAAGATCTGAGTGGCTTCTTTATCACTAAAGAGGAAGTGTTCAGTTAAATAGAAAATGAGTAATGCTTTTAATCCATAAAAGCTAAATCGTTCCCACATTTCAGTGAAAAAGCAGACATATAAACCTCTAGGATGTCGGACTATGGAATGTGTTGTATCGGAATGTGTGGCAATAGTAATGCTGTTATTGATCATAATGCTTTTTGTGTTTTTTAGGGTGTGTTTAACATTAACCTGTTTAATAATTTGCACTTGAAGTTTGCGTGAAAATAGGGGGAAGATAAGGTGAAAATAAGTGAAACAGATTGTTTTACTAAGTAAAAAAGGTAAAGTATAAGTAATGCATAAGGTAAAGGAATAGGCTTATTGATACTCAATATACATTTGGTGACTTAGTACTTAACACACAATTGGGCACCTTGGTTCGAGAAGATCAGGGTGAAATTCTGTTACCTAAATTGAGTTATCAATTACTGTGTGTGTTATGTGATGCTGCGCCCGCTATTGTGAGTCAAGATACGTTAATGAAGTGCGTATGGCCAAATATTATTGTCAGTGATGAAACGTTAAAACAGCGAGTTAAATTGCTGAGAAAATCGTTAAATGACAGTGCCAGTTCACCTATCTATATTGAAGTTGTTCGAGGTCGAGGTTATCGAATTTTACCTGAAGTTGTGGCTCAAATTATTGATGTCGAAAATCATCTTGATAAACGGCAAATATTACCAAAGGACAATAGACCCGTAAAAAGGCTTAACAAAGATGATGAACAGCTTTCTGCTACGGCCAGCGTATTGGCTTATTGGCGAATGATGTTATTGGTGCTCAGCATGAGTCTCTTACCCTTAGTGGGTTTATTTGTTTGGTACATTGTTGAGCGCAATGATAATGCTGATATTCAGGCATTTGTGGAACCTTTAAAGCCTGCTCCTGCAGTGAAGAAGAAAGAAGTCCGTTTTTCTGATCAATTATACCAAAAAGCCCTTATTTATTATCATCGATATCGAGAAGAAGATAACCGTCATGCCATCGATTTATTTCATTCTGCGATCGAGTTAGATGAGGACTTGGCCCCCGCCTATGCTGGATTGTCAGATGCTTATAGCCAAGGGGTATTTCAGTTCAATGGTCCTGTACAGTGGCAAAAGAAAGCGGTAGAAGCGGCTTATAAGGCGATTGCACTGGATCCTGATTTAGCCGCAGGTTATAAAGCGTTAGGCTTGGCTTATTATAATAAAGGCTGGCTTGCCAAAGCGGTTATGGCGAATTTAAAAGCCCTGCGTAAGGAAGGGAATTTTAATGAAGCTATGTCTAATTTGGGGTTTATTTATCGCGAAATGGGTTTACTTGCACAGGCTTTTCATTGGACGGGGAAAGCCCTTGAAATTGAGCCTAATAACAGTGTGAGTATGGTACACCAAGCCTTGAACTTTATGGCATTAAGTCAATTTGTTGAGTCTAAGCGCTGGTTAGATAAGTCTTTGTTATTACAGCCTGATTCTGTTTTTGCTAATGATGCTTTAGGGCTGTGGTATTTACAACAAGGTCAATTTGAAGCGGCTAAAATGCATTATTTAAAACAGCTCTCGCTTTTGCCTCAGCAGTGGCAATTTCGTTTAGGTTTAGCCCAAAGTTATGTTTATTTAAACCAGTTTTCTGCTATTCAGGGAGTCATTAAGCCTTTGAACATTCCAGAAAATACCCAAATACAAGATAAGGTGCAATTATTGGTTCTTCTGGCTGAAAATCAGCAAGAGGTTGGTCATAATCAAGCACTGATTGCGCGTATTAAACACAGGTTAGAGCGAGGCTCAGACAGAGCCGAGGACAGTTTTCATTTAGCAGTGATTTATGCGGAACAAAAAGACAGTTCAAACTGTTATCGTTATCTCATTCAGGCGATAAACCAAGGTTGGCTATTTTATACTTTGACGCTAAATCATCCTAGCTTTCAGTTTATACATGAAGAAAAAGGCTTTGTGCAGTTATTGAATGAAATGAAAGAGCAGCAAGCATTTGCTGCTTTAGAAAAGAAAGTCCTGTAATAGGCTAATCTTAAGATAATGGAGTATGTTGTTCGAAAAAATCAAGGATACTATTGAGGGCTAAGTTTCTTGGCGTATCTTTTTCCATTAACACCTCATGCCTTGCATCGGGAATGGAAATGAGTTGGCTTTGTTGATGTGCAGAGCTCCTACAGACCTTTGATAATATGCCGGCAGCTCGGTTTTGAGAGCGGTTATCAACGATTGTGTCTCTTCCTGCTTGAACAATTAATAAAGGAGCTGGAGGTGTTTGTGCTGCCAAAACGGCTTCTTCTGCGGCATCAATTGCTTCAATTAACCAATGGTTAGTTGGAGAGCCGAGTTGTATTTGTGGCATGGCTTGATAACACTGTAAAGTGGCTTCATAACGTTCTAGGCAGTGCGTGAGTTGGTTTTTATTAAATGAACCTGCTTCATAATTTTTACCACCTAAAATATAGTTTGGCTCTCGCCGCTTACAGCGATTATCCAATTTTTCGGCTAACCAACGAATAAATGGGCGACTGATAGGTAATTTTATACCATACATGGGGGCGACAAAGGCTGCTGCATTGAAAGTATTGGGTTTTTGCTGCATATACAGTGTCCCAATGGTACTGCCCATCGAGTGGCCAAGAAGAAACAATGTATTGTGCTGTTGGGGTAATATAACTTGATCAATAAAGAGGCTGAAGTCATTAATATAAGTCGAAAATTTATCAATATGTCCTTGATGAGGATTCAAGGTTAGGCGGCTGGATAGTCCTTGACCCCGATGATCGATGGCATAAACACTATATCCTTGCTGATATAAATCAAATATTAATTCCTTATATTTCAAATAGGATTCGATTCTGCCATTACTGATCACGATAGCGCGTGTAGTATCAGGGTGCTTGATAAAACAGTAAGCGATATGCAATTTATTGGTTGTCAGTAAGCTTGACTGAGTCACTTGCTGCCAAAATACTTGTAATTCTTGGCGATTAATTTGGGCTGCTGAAGAAAATGTTCTCACATGGTCAGCACTGGGCTCAGCTTTGGGGTCGCGAGGAGCAATTCTGGGCATGATGGATAACGTAATTGAGTATGCTTAGCGCAGTGTAACAAAGATCAGGATGACTTGTATTCATTAAATTCACTCAAATTAAGGTATCATCATGCCTAAACTGTGAAATGGCTAACGTATTTTGTGGCAATACAAATGTGTCCCAGTCTATCTGGAAAGAGGACTGGGACACGATACGTTAGAGTGATTGTATTTGTTGTTCCGCTTGAATAAAGTCTTGTATGTTTTGCTCTAATATTGTCATAGGCACTGAACCATTGGCTAGAATAGCATCATGAAAACGCCGTAAATTAAAGTGAGCTCCCAATGCGATTTCAGCTTGTTGACGCAGTTTTTTAATGGTGAGTTCGCCTATTTTGTAAGAAAGCGCCTGGCCTGGCCAAGTAATATAGCGGTCTATTTCTGTGGTGACATTGTGTAATGACAAGGCGGTATTGCTTGCCATAAAATCGATGGCTTGCTTTCGACTCCAATTCTTTGCATGTATGCCAGTGTCAACAACCAGGCGTGCGGCTCGCCACATTTCATAAGTGAGCCTGCCAAAATTACTATAAGGATCTTGGTAAAAACCGGCTTCTAATCCTAAGTATTCGGCGTATAGCCCCCAGCCTTCTCCAAATGCAGAAATGTAACTATAGCGGCGAAAGTTAGGGAGCTGAGTTAATGATTGATTGAGGGAGATTTGTAGATGATGACCGGGCACAGCTTCATGTAATGTTAAGGCTTCCAGTTCATAGAGTGGGCGTTTATTGAGGGCATAGGTATTGATCCAATAATAACCGGGTTCATCGTCACTATTGCTGCCTAAATATCGACCTGTGGTGTATTTGGGGGCGATTTCTGCAGGAACAGCTGCTATACCGTAAGGAGTCGAGGGTAATTGGGTGAAATATTGTGGCAGTATTGCATCGGCTTTTTTGGCAATGAAAGCCGCTTCTTTTAATAATGCTTTCGAGCTGGTGGCATAAAACTGTGGATCGTTACGTAAGAAATGTAAAAAATCGGCAAAATTGCCTTTAAAGGCAAGATCTTCAATAACGGTTTGCATTTCTGCACGAATACGTTTGACTTCGTTTAATCCTAAGGTGTGTACTTCATCGGCGCTGATATCACGTGTTGTATAGTAGCGGACTCTATTTTCATAAAATGCCTTGCCATTGGGTAGCGCTGAGGCGGCAAGATTGATACGGGCTTTGGGAATATAATCTTGCGTCATGAAGTGATAAAAAGCTTGATATGCAGGAATAACACTTTGCTGGATAAGTTGTTTTCCTTCTTGTTTGAAGGCGATTTTTTGTTTCTCAGTAAAATGCTGAGGAAAAGTATTAAATGGCGTGAAATAGCCGCTGTCATTTACCGGAACAATAAAGGCACTGATACTGTCTTCAAATCCGTTGAGCGTAATTTTGGGTAAGGTTATGCCTTCTTTTACTCCTTGTTGTAACCAAAAGGTTTGCTGCTGAAAGTAGCGAGGGAGCATTTTGAGTTGATGAAGATAACTTTTATAGTCTTGTTCGTTGATAAAGCGTCGATGGCTAATACGGGCTATGTCGCTATGAAATCCTCCTTCTGCGGTTAAAGGAAGGTAATGCATTTTAAAGTGATAACGATCGATAGCATCTTGCAGTTGACTGGCAAGGATCTGTTTGTTGATTTGTTGCGATCGTGATAACGCAGTATCGGGGATCTGAGTCAGTTGATCGAGTAATTTTTGTTGCTGTTGATTACGTGTTAACAGTAACTGGGGAGAAAGATCGGGCAGTTTTACTGTGGCGGTGTTATCTAATCGATAGGCGAGATCGGGATCGCTTTGTAGTGTTAATTGCCATGCTTGTTCTACAATATTAGAGAGTGCTAAATTTGAAGCCATTTTCTCTTCTATTTCTATAATATTATTTGTATGTAATGAGTTTAATTGACAAGCACTTAAACTGAAAATAAAGAAGGGAGTCAGTAGCAATCGATGCATTTTAATCGCTCAGATTTATTTCTATTGTGTGGCTATTATGCGCGATGTTAAATGTAAATAATATTCGCTTATTTAATTTTTAATGTTAATTGGTTAAAAAGATCTCGAGAAAGCCAGAAACACAGGTGTAAGCCGTGATATCATTGCGCTCAGCTCAATACCAATTTAAAAGATGCTTGGTTGAGTGGTAGACATAGGGGTTAAAAATGATCGATACATCTATTCCACTGGTGGATCTCCACCGACACCTAGACGGTAATGTTAGGGTGGAGACAATCTGGGATTTGGGACACCAGCATAATATCGCCTTACCGGCGAATTCATTGGACGAACTAGCACCATTTGTACAAATACAAGGTAAAGAAAACGATTTAGTCGCTTTTTTAAGAAAGTTAGATTGGATGGTTGCAGTATTAGCCGATTTGGACGCTGTAAAGCGTGTTGCCTATGAAAATGTTGCCGATGCAGCATTGTCCGGTTTGGATTATACGGAACTGCGTTTTAGCCCTTATTATATGGCGTTAAGTCATAAATTACCGCTGGAAGGTGTTGTAGAAGCATTGATTGATGGTGTGAGATCGGGCGTAAAAGATCATCAAGTGAAAGTGAATTTAATCGGTATTATGTCACGTTCATATGGCCAAGAAGCTTGCCAGCAAGAATTAGATGCATTATTGACACAGAAGCAGCATTTAGTGGCGATGGATATTGCAGGTGATGAATTAGGTTTCCCTGGCGATTTATTCACAACGCATTTTAAAAAAGCACGTGATGCGGGTTTAGCTATTACGGCTCATGCGGGTGAAGCTGCGGGCGCTCAGAGTATTTGGCAAGCGATAGAGTCTTTAGGCGCTACGCGTATTGGTCACGGTGTTAATGCCATTGAAGATGCTAAGCTTATGGATTATTTAGCGAAGAATAAAATAGGCATTGAATCTTGCCCGACCAGTAATTTACATACTTCGACTGTGGCGAATTACCAAGTTCATCCATTACGCAAATTCATGGAAGCGGGTGTGTTAATTGGATTAAATACGGATGATCCTGGCGTGAGTGCGATTGATATTAAACATGAATATCAAGCTGTTCACAAAGAAATGGGCTTTAGCGCAGCAGAGTTAGCGCAATTACAACGCAATGGTGTTGAAATGGCTTTCTTATCAGATAGTGAGCGTCAAGCCTTATATCAATCAAAAATTAAGTAAAAATTTCAGTTTTTGATGACAGAAGAAAACCGGCTAAAGCCGGTTTTTTGTTTTTTTAAGAAGCATTGGGCTAAATGACTCTTGAAAATTGCTGTTGTTTAGCATGTTGGCGCATATAGATATCAAAACACATGCAAATATTACGGATTAATAAACGCCCGGTCGGTAATACTGTGATCGCTTCTGTCGATATTTGAATGAGCTTATCATCAATAAAAGGTTGTAATAAGGTCAAGTCTATTTTGAAATACTCTTTAAAATTGATATTGAATTCATTTTCTATCGCTTGAATATTAAGTGAAAAATGACAAATGAGCTGTTTAATCACTTGGCGTCGAATAATGTCATCTTGGTTTAACTCACATCCTTTCCATAATGCATGTCCTTGGGAGTCAATAGCATCATAATAGTGTTTGATGTCTTTTTGATTCTGCGCATAACATTGCCCAATTTGGCTAATAGAAGACACCCCTAATCCTAGTAAGTCACATTCCGCTTGGGTTGTGTAACCTTGAAAATTTCGATGTAATTTTCCTTGGTCTTGTAACTTAGCCAGTGTATCAGAAGGCTTGGCGAAATGATCCATGCCGATGTATTGATAGCCTGCTTGCGTTAATTGTTCGATGGTTTGCTTCAATATAGTGAGTTTTTGAACGGCGTTTGGTAAATCTTTATCGTATATTTTACGCTGTGCTGCAAACCGTGAAGGTAAATGGGCGTAGTTGAATACAGATAATCTATCTGGGTTTAGTTCGATAATTTTTTTTATCGTTTTGGAGAAACTGTCTGCAGTTTGATGAGGTAGTCCATAAATGAGATCGACATTGGTTGAGCTAAAGCCCATTTTCTTTGCTGTGTTAATCAGATCGAAGATAAAGCTTTCATCTTGTTCACGGTTGACGGCTCGTTGCACTTTTTGATTAAAATCTTGAACACCAATCGATAACCGATTAAAGCCCACTTTTTTTAAGGTATGTAAAATTGATAGCTCAATTTCTCGTGGATCGACTTCAATTGAAAACTCGCCTTCTTTGGCAATTTTAAAGTGCGCATTGAGTAAGGTAAATAAAGTTTCGATTTGGTTTGGGGTTAAAAATGTGGGGGTGCCACCGCCTAAATGTATTTGTGTGACTTGATAGCTTGAAAATAACGGGGCGCGTTTGATGATCTCATTTTTTAGGTAAGCTAAATATTGATCGGCTTTATGTTGATGACGCGTAATTATTTTGTTGCAGCCGCAGTAGTAGCAAAGTTTGGCGCAAAAAGGAATATGAATATATAAGGATAAAGTGTTACTGCTGCTTTTGGCTATTGCATCGAGTAAATGTGATTCATTGAATGTTTCATTGAATTCCAGCGCTGTCGGGTAGGAAGTATAACGAGGTCCACTGTGGTTGTATTTTTCGATCATGGATTGATCCCAGCGCATAAAAGCATACTCTTAACGTTAATAAATGTGTAAAGAGTATGCCAGTAGACGGTAAAGCGGATCTTGATCTAGATTATGAAAGTGGCATTTAATGTTTTAATAGGCAGTAGAATATCGAGTTAGCCTTGATACTGACTTAAGCGTTTAGCTTCGTCTAAAATCGCCACTGTTAATTTCGATTCTGATCGCATACGCAGATAATCTAATTGCATGCGTTGTTGCTTATGCAAAGATTTTCTTTGCTCTTTAATGGGATGCTCTTTAATAACCTTGTAATGTTCAAAGAGTGAAGGGTAGTCAGCTATGACTTGATCTGTGAGGCCTAAAATATCGAATAGTTTGGCGATTCTGATGACACCTTCTGATACTTCACAGCGATCTTCAAGCATAGCTTGCGCAATATAACGAATATTGTCGAGTAATTTATCTAGCCGTTCTTTTACTGTTTTTTCTTGCTCTTTTTTGGCTTGTATAGCCTGTTGCTTTTGTTGTTTAACTTTGAGTAACAAGTAAATGGCATAGGCAGATAATGCCGTGATAATGAGTAAACCTAAGATAATAAAAATGGTGTACATTGAATGTCCTCACTCAGTGTAAAGTATGGGCATCGATTGGGGCCTTCTACTCATAATGCCGACATACGGTATGTTGGCATTATATATAAATACAATGAGCTAAAGATTAATCTTTTTGCTGATATTCTTTAAGTAAATCGGCACCCGATTCAAATTGGTCAAATAAATCGTCATCGGTCGATTTGACTTTAGGTGCTGGCATTTCTTCTTCATCAGTAATGCCGAGTTTGTCCATGAGTTGTTCAACTTTGGTCAGTTGCTGATTAAGCCACTTTTGATCGTCAGCGGTTAAATTTTTCCCTTCTTCTAGCATATCCAATAAGCTATTCAACCTAGGATCTTCTTCTAGTTTTAACAATGCATCTTCATCACTAAGCTTAGGTGATTTGACTTTTTTAGGGGTTGGTTTTTCCGTCTTCAATTCGAGTTGTATCGGTTTTTTACTACCATGACGGGGATCCATATTTTTTTGTTGATTACCGCTGGCATGCGTTTGGATCATGCTTTCATTGTGCCGGCTACCGGATTTATTACCTGAGTCTTGCTTCTTGCCCGAAAGAACACGTTCTTGTTTTTTGGTTCTTGTTTTTAATTGCGGAGGATTTTGATTGTTTTTACGTGTTTTTTTACTGCGGGACATAGCTTTATCTCGATAACTGAAAAGACTGGGTTTTAGATTGGCGTATTGAAGTGCGCTATAATCCAAGTTAGATCGCGCTTTATACCAGATCTTGATGTTTTTTGCATCACAATGTGAGCGTTTGCTGCAAATAATAGCTTAAAAATGCTTTTTTGACTAAAGCTATTTTTAATATAAAGTAATAAAAAAAGGCGACAGAAGTGCTGTCGCCTTATAAAAGAGTGTCAATTGACACTTAATTTTGATTCCAAGTATCCTTGCTTGCTATGCAACTTCCCGGTCGGTATCCTTCTTTTTTGAGCCTGCTTTCCTTGCATTTTTATTGTTATTAGTCATCACTGACATTTATTACTTTTCCATTATCATCCTGATTATCGCTTCCGTAGAAGAGCTTCGTGCTCAATCAGTATCCTTTATCGCCTATCTATGACGCCTAAGTAACCATCCATATCAGTAAAATTTAAATCAGAACAACAAGTTACCATTTTTATTATCCTTACAACTCAAAGGGTGCAGGCTATGGTTTATGCTAGACTGTTAGGTAAAGTTAAATGCTAAAGTGCCAATAGGTATCCTACCTAGTTCTTCACCGTAATGGTTTGACCAGAACTCCAAAGTAAAGTTATTTCATCTTAAGATGAATGGCCTAAATATATTATTATTATTATTGAGTTTCTTATTCTTATATCTTAAATGTAACATACCGACATCTGAAAGTTATTCTTAACTATTTTTTTACTAACAGTTGGGTTTGTCTCGGTATGTAGAGTATTAAACCTAAATCTAATATTCATGTCAATAAATAATCTAAATCAGTTTACGTTAAGGTAAGATATTTAGAGTGGAAAAGGCAGCTAGGCTGCCTTTTGTTAAATTTAACTTGTTATTGTTAAATTTACTTAAGGTCTGAAATATATTGAGATAACGCTTCAATATCGGTATCGTTCAGCTTCTTCGACGTTGCTTGCATCATACCATTTAGATCATTGTTACGATTTGTATCTTTGAATTTATTTAATTGAATTTTGATATAATTGGCGTGCTGGCCGCCAATCATTGGGAACCCTGCAAGCCCCATACCTTTACCACTTGGACCGTGACAGGCAATACACGCCGTGATCCCACGCGTTGCGTCACCCACTTTATATAAGGTTTCTCCGAGTTCCGGTATATTATTCACGTCGATAGGTTGTTGAACTTGGCTTGCATAGAAGGCTGATAAATCTTCGATATCTTGATCGCTTAAGGCAAAGCTCATGCCGCCCATAATAGGGTCGACGCGACCTTCTTTACCGCCTGTTTTCATTGCACTTCGAAAATCAGTTAATTGTTTTTCTAAATAGGAGGCGTGTTGCCCTGCAATTTTTGGGTACATGTCTATCATGCTATTGCCGTCAACACCGTGGCAAGCAGAACAAACAATGGCTTTCGTTTTTCCGGCTTCGGCATTACCTTCAGCTATAGCAGGAGAAGAGATAGTGGCTAATGCAGACAGCACAATTGCTAACTTTTTCATGGCGTTCCAACTTCTTATTAAAATATTTGTCCTGAGCTTACTGGGATGACCCGTAAGCATGATAAAATAGTCTTTATGTAATCGGGGTAATATTTTACACGAAAATGTAAAAATGTAAGCAATTCTTCGATATTTAAACAGTAATTTGAAAAATTTTTTGGAGTAAATTGTGTCAGGATCTCGTATTGATTTTAGAAAAGCGAAGTTTTTAATTAGCGCCCCTGATATTGCGCACCTTGATGAACACTTGCCGGGTGATGTTGGTGTGGAAATTGCTTTCGCTGGTCGTTCAAATGCGGGAAAGTCGAGTGCTCTTAATCTGTTAACGGAACAAAAAGGGCTTGCTAGAACCAGTAAAACTCCTGGTAGAACGCAGCTTATTAATGTCTTTCAATTAGACGAACATCGTCGTTTAGTGGACTTACCCGGCTATGGTTTTGCCCAAGTACCATTAACATTAAAGAAAAAGTGGCAACAAGCGTTAGGGCAATATTTACAGGAACGGAGTTGTTTGAGCGGTGTGGTTGTGTTGATGGATATTAGGCATCCACTAAAAGACTTAGATATGCAGATGATTGTTTGGGCAGTAGAAAGCAATATTCCTGTGCTGGCTTTGCTAACAAAAGCGGATAAGTTAGCTCAAAGTGCGCGTATGAAAACAGTCAATGAGGTCAGAAAGGCGTTAGCAGATTTTGATGATGCTGTAAAAGTTGAGCCTTTTTCTTCACTTAAAGGTATAGGAAAAGCCAAGGTTCTGGGGATTTTAGATGGATGGTGCAAACCGCAATGGCTAATGGATGCATTAGAAGCAACCGATGAATAGTGTGTTACACACTCGTTAAATTATCAATAGTCAGTAATCTATTTATCTCTCTCAGTGTTCACAGAACAAATTAAGCAAAAAAATAGCCGATGGAATGACCATCGGCTCAAATATTAGCTCTTTTGGGGAGAAGCTAAATTCAACAAGACTTAAGTGCTATCAATGGATGTAGATAGTTCTCAGTAAGCCTATGATAACGGTATTTCTGTTAGAATTAAAGTATTTACTCTAAAAAAGATTTTGGATGAAAAAAAGCCCCAGTAAATAAATTACTGGGGCGCCATAATTTGGCATTCGCTCGAATCACTAGCGAATAAAAAAGGTTTAAAAGATAGAACATCTTAACCTCTGTACCCTACAAGTGTAATATTACCTCATTAAACTGAATATGAAAAACTGTTTTTCGTTTAAAAATACAATCATTAGCCAGTCAATCGCATAAATGAGTGAAAAACATTCTTTTTTTGATCTAAAAATTTCATAAATTTTTATTTATTTCATAATTTCAGTATAGGAAAAGTGTATAGGATAAGGCACTATCTTAATCAACATAATGCCTTATTAAAAAGAGAGGGGATTAATGAGCTTGTTCCCAATTATCACCAATGCCTGATTCAGCTAACAGTTCAACATCTAAGTTTGCTGCTTTGGCCATTAAATCACAGATTTTTTCTTGAAAAATATCGGCTTTATCGGCATTAACCTCAAAGACGAGTTCATCATGCACCTGCATAATCAGCGCAACTTCACCTTGTGTTTCATCTGTAATCCATTGATCCACTGATATCATGGCTTTCTTAATGATATCTGCTGCAGTCCCTTGCATAGGTGCATTAATAGCAGCTCTTTCGGCCGCTTGGCGGCGCATGGCGTTTCTATCTTTAATGGCTGGTAAATAGAGTCTTCTTCCGAACAGTGTAGAGACATAACCTTGTTCAGCAGCGATTGCACGCGTTTCTTCCATGTAGGTTAAGACACTAGGATAACGTTTAAAATAGGTATCAATATACATTTGAGCTTCATTTCTAGGAATATCAAGTTGTTTGGCTAAGCCAAAGGCTGACATGCCGTAAATGAGCCCAAAATTAACCGCTTTGGCTCTGCGACGTTGATCGGATGTGACGTCATCAAAATCAACATCAAAGACTTCTGCAGCAGTTGCTTTGTGAATATCTTTCCCTGCCGCAAATGCAGTTAACAAGCCTTTATCTTGGGAAAGGTGAGCCATGATCCTCAGTTCAATTTGAGAATAATCTGCTGCTAGGATTTTCTTACCTTTGGGGGCGATGAAAGCATGACGGATTTTACGGCCTTCTTCGGTTCTGATTGGAATATTTTGTAGATTCGGCTCGCTAGATGATAAACGGCCAGTTGCTGCATTAGCCTGATGATAGCTAGTGTGAACCCTGCCTGTTTGGGGATTGACCATCAAAGGCAGTTTATCTGTGTAGGTACTTTTGAGCTTTGAAAGACTACGATGCTCTAAAATAATTTTAGGCAAGGGATAATCTAGGGATAACTCGACTAATACTTCTTCTGCTGTCGAGGGGGCACCTTTAGGGGTTTTTTTAATAACAGGATAACCCAGTTTTTCAAAGAATAATGTTTGTAACTGTTTCGGGGAGCTTAAATTAAAGGGCTCTTCGGCAATGGTATAGGCTTTTTGTTCTAACTCATCTATTTTTTGAGCAAGTTCTGTGCTTTGTTGGCTAAGTAGCATGCTATCAATGAGAACACCATGACGTTCTATGCGCGAAAGAATACTGATTAAAGGTAACTCTATGTCATTAAAGACGGGGATCAGTTCTTTTTCAGAGCTTAATTTCGACCATAAGGTTTGATGTAGCCTAAGGGTGATATCTGCATCTTCTGCCGCATAAGGCGCAGCCGTTTCAAGGGGAATTTGATTAAAAGTGAGTTGTTTTGCGCCTTTACCTGCTACATCTTCAAATTTTATATTTTTGTGGCTTAAATATTTAAGGGCTAAGTCGTCCATGTTATGTTTAGACACAACAGAGTTAAAGACATAAGACTCTAACATTGTATCAAACTGAATACCGGACAATTTTATACCGTGATTAGCCAATACACTCATATCATATTTGAGGTTTTGACCTACTTTACGTATGTCAGCATTTTCTAAAATAGGCTTGAGCTTTTGTAGTGTGACTTTAAAGTCTAATTGCTCGGGCGCATCAAGATAGTCGTGGCGTAAAGGTAAATAGGCGGCTTTACCGACTTCAGTTGAAAAGGAGAGACCAACTAATTTAGCCTCCATGTAATTTAAACTGGTGGTCTCAGTATCAATGGCAATAAGTTGAGCTTCAGTGAGTTTTTTGAGCCAGTGGTCGAGTACTTCCTCTGTTAAAATGGTTTCATATTCAACTTGGATATTGGTTGTCGATTCTGTGCTATCGCTTTGAGTTGCTTTGCTTGAGTCGCTTTCTTTATTTAATGCTTCTGCTAACCAGCGTTTAAATTCCATTTCACTGTAACATTGGATAAGTGCATCTTGATCGACAGGTTGAATGTCGAGTTGTTGCCAAGTTTGATCTAATTCAACATCCAGTTTGATGGTCGCCAGTTCATAGGAGAGTTTGAGCATGTCAGCATGCTCTGCCAGTTTTGCTGGCATGGTCTTCGCGCCGCGAAATCCTAATGCTGGGATCTTCTCAGCCTGTTTGATTATATCTTCTATTCCACCAATCCCTTGCAGCATGGCAAGCGCTGTTTTTTCACCAACACCGGGAAGGCCTGGAATATTGTCTGCTTTATCGCCTTGTAAGGCTAATAAGTCAATAATGAGCTCTGGTCCTACACCAAATTTTTCAGTGACTTCACTGATACCCATGGTCGTATCAGTCATCGTATTAATCAGGGTGACTTTGTCATTGACCAGCTGTGCCATATCTTTATCCCCTGTGCTGATCAGCACTGAGCGTCCAGCTAAACTAGCCTGAGTCGAAAGCGTACCAATCACATCATCGGCTTCGACTCCTGGAATACTGATAAGTGGAAGGCCAAGCGCTTTGATAATGCGATGTAGTGGTTCAATCTGCGAACGTAAATCATCCGGCATGGGGGGACGTTGTGCTTTGTATTGGGCATACATTTCGTTTCTAAAGGTGCTGCCTTTCGCATCAAAAACGACGGCCATTTGTGTAGGTTGGTATTGTTTCAATAAACTGCGAAGCATATTAATCACGCCGTAGACAGCCCCAGTGGCTTCGCCTTTTGAGTTGGTAAGGTGTGGCGGTGCATAATAAGCTCTATAGAGGTAAGAAGAGCCATCAACAAGCACTAAAGGGGTTTCTGTAAGATCGGGCATAATAGTCAGTATCAATTGGGGAGCGAAAAGAGTGATAGCATGCCATATAAGGCTAGTTTCAGCCATGATCAATTCAGACTACCCTTGTGGATAAGTCTGTTAGTTAAAAATGGAATAATCGTACGACCAAAGACAAAACGAATACTGCAATTACATTAAGTATATGAAAATAATAGTTTAATGATTTATTTTGAAGCTAGATTATAGTGTAGATTAAAAAATCAAGCTTTGTGGATTTTTTTATTATTTTTTGTTGCTAAAGTCACTATTAGATTATTTATTCATCAAATAGAGGGTAAGTTATCTAATTTAGCATGAAAAATAACCAGATCAAGCATTTTATTTTGCTTCTTTTAAAACAAAATAGTATATAGGAGAGATTTTTAATGACAAAAATAGCGATTCTTTTAAGCGGTTGTGGTGTATTTGATGGCAGTGAAATTCATGAGTCGGTTTTAACCATGTTGGAGTTAGAGCGACAGGGTATGAATTATCAATGCTTTGCCCCTGATATCATGCAATTGCATGTGGTCGATCATGTTACAGGGGAGGTTGATATTAATGAAAAGCGGCGGGTTTTAGTCGAGTCGGCGAGAATAGCACGAGGCAATATACTCGCTTGCGATAAGTTGAATATTGATGAGTTTGATGCTTTGGTGATCCCTGGTGGTTTTGGTGCGGCCAAGAATTTGTGTGACTTTGCTATTAAAGAAGCTGATCATGAAATCGATCCACAAGTTAACGATTTTATTCATGATTTTGCCACAAATAAAAAACCGATTGGTTTTATGTGTATTTCGCCTGTGATGATCCCGAAAATTTTTGGAGAAAAAGCAATAGGGACAATAGGCTCTGATGTAGAAACGGCATCAGCCTTTAATCAAATGGGCGGGGTACATGAAAATGCTTCTGTTGACGAGGTCGTTGTTGATCAAGTCAATAATATTGCTAGTACGCCTGCTTATATGTTAGCTGAAAACATTTCTCAGGTGCATTCAAGCATTAAGGCCTTGATCAAGCAAGTTTCAAAGATGTGTGTTGGAATAGTATAAGCTTTTTATGGTAACAGTCATTCGCAAATCAATTGTTAATGACTGTTAAAGTGTCTTTCTTCGGCTATCAATACTGGCTTGTAATAAGCCAATGATAAGCCCGCCAATATGAGCGCCATTGGCAACAGAAAAACCAAAAATATCAGTAAAACCTAAGGCTAACCATATTAGCATGAAGATCATGTAAGATGGAGGGATCCCAATTCCAGCTTGTGGCTTTTTTAGTCCCATTAACCAAGTATATCCAAGTAGTGCATACACGACGCCTGATAAGCCCCCAAAATAAGGGCCTGCAATGAAATACTGCAATATGTTGGGGAGAGTACCTGCTACAATCAATAATATAAATAACGGAGTAAAGCCGATTTTGGTTTCAATTTTTCCGCCTAAATACCACCACCATATTAAATTGAAGATAATGTGTAATGCAGAAAAGTGAAGCAGACTAGGCGTAAATAGTCGCCAAAACTCGATAGGGGAAGCATTAGCCGTTGCGCCAAAAAAAGATAAATTTTCAAAAATAGGATTCGATAATCCAAGGTTCATTGCGGCAAAGATAACAACACATAATATCATAACCGTGAGAGTTAATGGACCAGCTCCTGTCATGAATTGACTGACTAAATGCAGTCCGGGTGAACCATAATCTATTTGAGTATGGCTATCGCCATTATTCCAAGAGGCCTCTAAATATTTATCTTGATAGGGGTTATTAATGAAATCATTATATTCTCGCTGAACAAGTGATACGTGCTCGTCTTGCAGGAGAACTAAAGTCACCCCTTCTTCGGATGGGTGAATTTCGCATAATATATGTTTACCTTTAAGATAATCAACCAGTGCTTGAGCGGCTCTTGCGTTGGGCAGTTTACCTATTTCAATCATCAATGAATATCCTTAACAGTTTTTAGGTTATGCGTTAAAGGTGTGCTTGCTGCCACGCTTCAAATCCGCCATCAAGGCTATACACTTGATCAAATCCTTGTTGATGTAAATACTGAGCGGCATTTTGGCTACTAATCCCGTGATAACATACAACAATTAATGGTTGATCCATATCTGCTTCACCAATGAAGTGAGCGAGATTTTCATTATTCAAATTGGAAGACTGGGGGATATGCCCTTTTTCAAAGCTTATATTATCTCGAATGTCGACGATTTGTATGTCACAAGTGGTCTGTTTCATTTGAATAAGTTGATTAACGCTTAAATGTGTGAAGTCTGACATGGTAAACCTGTGTTCTAATGCTAACGAATACTGATGAGCACATAATAACACACCCAACTGTAATCAGTGGGGTGTGTTTTGTGAATGGTTCTTTATTGCCATGGGTTTATAGGGTTAATCCCAGCTGAGAATGACTTTTCCTGATTGTCCTGAACACATGGCGTCGAAGCCTGCTTGAAACTCATCAATCGGGAAGTGGTGAGTGATAATCGGAGAGAGATCTAGACCTGATTGAATAAGGCTTGCCATTTTATACCAAGTTTCGAACATTTCTCTTCCATAAACTCCTTTTATGGTTAGCCCTTTAAAGATGACTTTACTCCAATCTATGGGCATCTCCGCGCCAGGGATCCCAAGCATGGCAATTTTTCCGCCATGGTTCATCGTCTCTAGCATGGAATGAAAGGCGCTGGGAACACCAGACATTTCTAAGCCCACATCAAAGCCTTCAGTCATGCCAAGCTCAGTCATTACCTCTGTGAGATTTTCTTTCGCCACATTGACCGATTTTGTCGCGCCCATTTTTTCAGCCAGTGCCAGCCGGTATTCATTCACATCGGTGATCACTACATGTCTTGCGCCGACATGGCGACAGACTGCAGCAGCCATAATGCCAATGGGGCCTGCGCCCGTAATGAGCACGTCTTCTCCGACTAAATCAAAGGATAATGCAGTGTGAACGGCATTACCAAAAGGATCGAATACTGCGGCGAGATCGTCAGAAATATCACTTGGTATTTTAAATGCATTAAAGGCTGGGATCACTAAATACTCAGCAAAGGCACCATCACGGTTAACACCGACACCCGAAGTATTTCTGCATAGGTGGGTACGGCCTCCTCGACAATTTCGGCAATAGCCACAAGTAATATGACCTTCACCTGAAACGCGATCCCCAACAGCGTAACCTTTAACTTCTTGACCAATTTCAATCACAGTGCCAACATATTCGTGGCCGATGATCATAGGTACTGGGATGGTATTCTGTGACCATTCATCCCATTTATAGATATGAACATCAGTACCACAAATAGCTGTTTTACGGATTTTGATTAAAAGATCATTGGGGCCAAGTTGTGGCTTAGGCGCATCAATCATCCAAATGCCGGGTTCCGCTTTTAATTTACTGAGTGCTTTCATTGTCGCTTCCTACTTGATTATTTCCATCTCTTTTCCAATTCGAGTAAAGGCTTCAATGGCATGATCCAGTTGCTCGCGAGTATGGGCCGCAGACATTTGAGTTCTAATCCTTGCTTGGTTTTTAGGCACAACAGGGAAGGAGAACCCAATGACATAAATGTGCTCTGCAAGTAAACGTTGAGCAAAGTCACTGGCTATTTTTGCGTCGCCAATCATAATGGGAATAATAGCATGATCAGCCCCCCCGAGAGAGAAACCTACTGCGGACATTTTTTCACGAAAGTATCGACTATTTTCCCATACGGCTTCTCGTAATGCATGGCCATTTTTTAGCATCTCGAGTACTTGAATGGAGGCATTGACAATTGCTGGAGCCAGTGAATTAGAAAATAAATAAGGACGAGAACGTTGACGCAGCCATTCAATTACTTCTTTTTTTGCTGAGGTAAATCCACCGGATGCGCCACCTAATGCTTTACCTAAAGTACCGGTAATAATGTCAATTCTATCCATGACTTGGCAAAATTCATGAGTACCTCGGCCATTTTCACCGACAAACCCTACTGCATGAGAATCATCAACCATGACCAAAGCACCATATTTATCGGCTAGATCACAGATCCCTTGTAGATTAGCGATAACCCCATCCATAGAAAAAACACCATCAGTCGCAATGAGGATGTGGCGAACATTAGCTTCTTTGGCAGCAATTAATTGGGCTTCTAAATCTTGCATATCGTTATTGGCATAACGAAAACGTTTAGCCTTACATAAACGAACTCCATCAATGATAGAGGCATGGTTTAACGCATCAGAAATAATGGCGTCTTCTGCGCTCAGTAGGGTTTCAAATAAACCGGCATTAGCGTCAAAACATGAAGAATATAAAATGGTATCTTCCATACCGAGAAAATCACTGAGACTAGATTCAAGCTGTTTATGAATGTCTTGTGTTCCGCAAATAAAGCGGACGGATGCCATACCGAAACCATGTTCATTTAGCCCATTTTTAGCGGCTTCGATGAGTTGGGGATGATTGGCTAAGCCAAGATAATTATTCGCACAGAAATTAATAACCTGAGTACCATTAACTTCGATGGACGCTTGTTGAGGAGAAACAATGACTCGCTCACTTTTGTATAAACCTTCCGTTTTGACATCGGCAATTTGCTGATTAATTTGACTATAGAATGCATTTTTAGCCATCTTTTTCTCCATCGAGGGAATGAGTGCAGATCGAAATAGGATGATATTTTAGCGGGAAAGTGGTTTGCTCTACAGCTTTATTTCATAGAATTACATAGTTTAGGGAATGGGAGCCACTTTGATTACTTAAACTAATGTGATAGGAGAGAGGCTGCCTCCCCATTATGTCTATTGTTGTATTGTACTCTCTAGAGAATATTCATTCTTTTATTTGTTCCTCTGACTGAAGAGAGGAGTCGGCTTGCTTCTGATAATGTGCTTTTAGTTTATCAAAGGTTGTGATTGAATTGGGGGATGCGTAGGTTTTTAAGATAAGTAAGACCCTGAGTACACCTTCATATAAAGAGGCTTTACTAATCGATCCTATGGGTGACTTAGATTGTGTCAATTTATAACTGACCCAAAAGCTGGTCATTAATTTCAGAGTATCGGCGAGTGGACTAATGTCATTTTCATCAATAATCAGTACACCGTCGTCTTTGAGCTGAGCGATGATGTAATTTGAGCGACTCAAGACTTGTTCTTGAGTTTGACGATAGCGTACTTTTAGGACTTCATCACGGCTCAGGATATCCGCTAAATTATTATATAAAAAACGGTAACTCCATAGAATATTAAATAAGGTATCAAAATAGTTAAGTAATAATTCGCTATTGACTTCTTGATCAAGATAAGGTTTAAAATCTCTAATAATATCATATTCATATAGTGTGAATATGGAGCGAATAATGTCTTCTTTATTTCGAAAATGGTAGTAAAGGTTACCTGGACTCATATTCAAATGGGCTGCGATATGGTTAGTACTGATATTTCTTTCGCCATGCTTGTTAAATAACTCTAAGCTTGCCTGAACGATTTTATCACGGGTTTTCATGCAAATTCCTAAATAAATTGAACATTAACATACCAAAAATACAATATTAAACGATGTGTTATACAGTATATTGGTTTGGTATAATCATATAATATATTGTGATTAAGGTATTTAATTATTTCATTTTTTACGCTTACTTATTCAAGTATACCTCTTGTTTCTTCATTAACCTTATTTGACATTTCTTGAGAATGATAATACTCAGCTGTTTTAGCAAATATCTTCTCGGTGCCAGGGGCGGCATATCTTTGCATGAGCAGTAATACTCGCAGTATACCTTCATATAAGGACCCTTTACTGATTGAACCTATTGGAGAGGAGGATTGCGTAAATTTATAGCTGATCCAAAAATTTGCTACCATAATGACAGTGTCGACTAAGGGAGGAATGTCTTCTTCTTCAATATTGAGTATGCCGTCTTGCTGTAATTGGATATAATTTTGAGCTAATTGATGTGCCCATTGCTTTTGAGACAGTTGGAAGTTGGTTTTAAGGTTATCATCCCTGCTGAGAATATCGGCAAGATTATTGTACATGAAGCGATAATCCCATAATGTGTCAAATAATGCATCAAAATAGCTAATAAAAAGTTCAGCATCAACGGTTTCAGCGATATAAGGTTGGAAGTGTTCCTGTAACTGTTGTTCATATAAGTTGAAAATACAACGAATAATTTCTTCTTTATTTCTAAAGTGATAATAGAGGTTGCCGGGGCTGATATTAAGGTGGGCAGCAATGTGGTTTGTGGTGATGTTGCGTTCACCATGTTTATTGAATAATTCCCAGCTTGCTTGAATAATCCGTTCTCGAGTTTTCATGGTTACTCCAATATCTGCAGTAATATTCAATCATTTTAGCTTTTCTAATTAACGATTGGTTAAATAATAGTCTGTTATCTTGCTTTTGTGGTTTTAAGCATAGTATTGAATAGAAACAGAGTCTGTAATTATTAATGAATATTGTTTAATATCATTACTTTAATATGATGCTGCTCATGTAATAAAAAGTGTTAAAAATGATTATTTCAAGGCTGTACTTATTTTATGTTAAGTGCTTATGTTATTATTTGAAGGCATATTGCCCTTTTCATTTTTGAGTGATTTATCTTATGGCTCGCTTTTTGTATTCCTTACTTTTATATTGTTTGTCTCCTTTAGTGGTTCTGTACTTAGTGTTTCGCTCCGTTAAAAGTAAAGATTATCGTCACCGCTGGCTTGAGCGTTTTGGGTTAAAACGTCTTTCACAAACAGACCTATTAATTCATAGTGTTTCTATGGGAGAAACTCTGGCTGCATTGCCTCTGATTAGGGCAATAAAATGTGCCTATCCAGAGCTAAGTATTACGGTGACTACCACGAGTCCCACTGGATCGGCTGAAGTTGTGAAAAGTTTAGGAGAAAGTGTTCAGCATTGCTATTTACCATTTGATTTTTCTCTTTGTGTCTACTTATTTTTAAAAAAACTTAAGCCTAAGTATCTCATTATTATGGAAACAGAGTTGTGGCCGAATCTTATTCATTTCGCTGCTGGTATGGATACTAAACTCATGTTAGTGAATGCGAGGTTATCTGAGCAATCTATGAGGCAATATCAGAAATATCTTAAATTAGCTTTACCTATGCTCAATAAAGTGGATCTTATTGCCACGCAGTCTCCATTAATTAGTCAGCGCTTTACCTCATTAGGTGTTAGTGATAAAAAGCTCTTTGCTTGTGGTAGCCTAAAATTTGACTTGAATATAGATTCAGATCAGCAAGATAAAGCAGTTAAGTTAAGGCAGATTTTAAAATTAAAAGAGCGTTTTATTTGGGTTGCGGGTAGTGCGCATCCTGGAGAGTTTGATGATATTTTAAATGCGCATAAACAATTATTAGCTGTTCAGCCAAATGCACTTTTGATTTTGGTACCGAGACATCCTGAGCAATTTAATGCTGCAGCTGTCGCGATAACTGCGCATCAATTATCGAGTGTTCGCCGTAGTGATAAAGTGGAAGTCGATTTGGCTACGCAAGTGCTATTGGGGGACACTATGGGGGAATTACTTTCATTTTATGGTGCGGCAGAACAAGCATTTGTGGGTGGCACATTAATTGAAAATGGTGGACATAATCCTTTGGAGCCAGCCGCTTTGGGGCTACCGGTGTTATTAGGTCCGCATTATTGGGATTTTGCGGAAATTGCGGATTTACTTTATGAGGCTGGCGGGTTACGGTTTATTGATTCTGCTGAATCTTTATCACAGTCATTGATTACCTATTTGCAAGACAATGAGGCTTGTCGTAAAGCCTGTATGGCCGCATTGGGTGTGGTGGATGAAAATAGAGGTTCACTCACTAATCATTTGAATTTAATTCATTCATTTATTGAGCCGCCTAATTGATGTTTCATTGCGATGTGTTTACCACTAATTTCTTTATTTTTGGTGCGTAGCGTTTCAATTGTTATAGGTAAATAGGGTTTAGTGGAAAGCACTAACAGTCAATTGCATTAAGCATGATGATCCATGGATTCTAGGAGGGAGTTTGGAGCAAAAACAGAATCGCTATCTATTTTATATAGCGCAGAACTATTCATATGCTATTTTGAGGCCACTACAAGAAATTATAGTGAAGCGTGGGGATGCTGTATCTTGGTTTTTAGAAGGGACTGAGGTGAGTTCTGTATTTTTGACTGCTACAGAGCAGCATTTGAAAACAGTGGATGAGGTTCTGCATTGGCAACCCGATGTGGTATTTGTCCCTGGTAATGTGGTTCCTCGTTTTATTCCAGGATTGAAAATTGGTGTTTTTCATGGGTTTAATGCTGGAAAGGTTAATCATGATGGTCAAATATCTCACTTTAGAATTCGTTCTTGTTTTGACTTATATTGTACCCAAGGCCCTGCAACGACTTTGCCTTTTATTGAGTTATCAAAAAAGTTTAAGACATTTCACGTTGTTGAAACAGGGTGGCCTACGCTTGATCCTATGTTTGCGTCTTCAAAGGAAAATCCTTATAAAGACGATAATGATCCTCGCCCAACGGTTTTATTTTGTTCGACTTTTTCAAGGCGTCTATCTTGCGCATCAATGATTTTTGAACGAATTAAAATGTTATCGATGCAAGGAAAATATCGGTGGCTCGTTCAATTTCATCCTAAAATGGACTCGCAGATTGTAGCTCAGTATAAGTCCATTGAAAGTGTTCACTTACGTTTTATTGAAACGGACAATGTCTTGCCTGTGCTTCAAGCTGCTGATGTCATGTTGTGTGACACATCTTCAGTATTGATTATGTTTTTATTGCAAGGCAAGCCTGTTGTGGCTTTTAATAATAAAACAGAAAGTGAGCATCTTGTGCATGTCAATGACGAAGAAAAGATAGAGCAAGCAATTGAATATGCATTATCTTATCCGAAAGATCTGATGAGTAAAATTGAAGCTTACAGTGCTCAGATCCACCCTAAAAGGGATGGGTTATCAAGCCAGAGGGTACTACAGGCGGCGGATGATTTGCTCGAAAAAGGAGTCGGTGACCTAAAACCTAAGCCACTCAATTTACTTCGTCACCTAAAAATGCGCAAAAAATTACATTATTGGAAAATATAATGAAATGTTATTGTTTGACGGATTGATAGCCCTTTAATAGCTGTTGCCAATTATCAAATGTGAATGCTAATGTCGGCGACTTGCCTTTTTCTTTATTGAAGGAGCGAAGTAAGCGTTTAAGATTGGCTTGCTTCCAGCTTGTGTTGGCTTTTTTTATTGCGCCCCTGTCAAAATCGATGAGATAGAATTGACTCTTGGCCAGTAAGATATTTTTTGCATTGAGGTCGGCATGAAAAACGCCTCGTTTGTGGAAAAGTGCAATGCAGCTCCCTAATGTGTACCACTCTTGATCTGTCATGGGGCTCGATTCGAGTCTTGCTAAGAGATCCTGAGCCTCTTTGATCCGTTCAATGATAAGATCGCCTCGATAAAAAGGTCCGTGTTTGGTGATATTGGCGGCGATGGGTTTAGGTACGGCAAAGCCTTCATTGTAAAGGGTGTCGAGTAATTGGAATTCGGTAATCGGACGTGTTTTATTGAGGCCGCAGAAAAGGTACTTATCATGAGATATTTTTTCAATGAGCCCACCACGATAGTAATGTCTCAGCACCCATTCTTTGTCGATATACTTCATAAACCAAGTGGTATATCGACCTTGAGATGAACCTGTAATGGCTTGTTTTTTTCGCCAAAATTCTACGTTAAACCAAGCTTGGGATGGAGTTTCTAATAGATCGTTATGAAAAGCAATGTAGCCAATATCGGTTTTTATTAGTTGCATATGAATAATTATTAGCGAAAGCGTGGTACCTGAGAGCATTCTACATTAAGATCACGTCATTGCGTTAAATAACCTGCGAATTTTATGAGTTTAAATTTAGATAAGGCTGAATCTTTATGTTTGTTACGTTTATCGGCTATTGGTGATGTTTGCCATGCCGTGGCTATGGTGCAAGCTATTCAGAGACGATACCCTCAGTTATCTATCATTTGGGTTATTGGTAAAGTCGAATACCAACTATTGCGTCATTTGCCTCAAGTTGAATTTATTATTTTTGATAAATCTCAAGGATGGCGCAGCTACTTCCAATTATATGCCCAGTTAAAACATCGAAAATTCGATGTCTTGCTCCACATGCAAGTGGCCTTACGAGCCACGATAGCATCGTTAGCGATTTCAGCAAAAGTCAGATTAGGATTTGATCGGGTACGGGCTAAAGAGGCTCAATGGTTAGTGACTAATCATCGCATCGATGCGCAAGCGTCGCCCCATGTTTTAGAGGGATTTATGGGTTTTGCTAAGGCTATTGGAGTGGAAAATCTTAATCCGTCATGGAATATTCCTATTTCTGAGCGGGATAAAATATTTGCTTCACAGCGGATAGGAAGAGATAAAGTCTTAGTGATCTGTCCTGCTGCCAGTAAGGTGGAAAGAAACTGGTTAGCGGATCGTTATGCAGCCATTGCTGATTATGCTGTTAGTCAAGGATTTAAAGTATGTCTTTGTGGCGGGCCTTCTGCAGAGGAAAAAAGGTTGGCTCATGACATAGTGGCTGCATCTAAGGTGTGTGTTGATAATCTCGTGGGGCAAACATCATTGACACAATTATTAGGATTATTAAAGGAGGCAACACTGGTACTGGCGCCCGATACTGGGCCTGCTCATATGGCGGTGACTCAAGGTACGCCTGTTGTTGGCTTGTATGCCCATTCAAACCCTAAGCGGACAGGTCCATATCTTTATCTTAATTACGTGATTAGTGCTTATGATAAAGCAATAAATATGCAACAATTAGACCCTAATGTATGGGGGACTCGAGCCAAAGGTGAAAACTTAATGGAGATGATCTCTGTAGCTGAAGTGAAAGAGGCAATGGACCGATTAATAAGCGATTTGGCTCTATGACGGACTTCTACCCTTTTTATTCTACTCAAGGACCAAGAGTTTTATCATGAATATTTTAGCTCCTAAGCTATTGTTTATACCTGTTTCTTCTCCTGAGGGAATGGGGGAGTATATGCGTTCCTTAATCATTGCTGACGAAGTCAAAAAACGTAGACCCGATGCCCAAATTTGTTTCATTTTGAGTCGACATGCACCTTATGCCAGCACTTGCCATCACCCGGTTAAATTGATTGATGAAACACCGACGAAGCGTGTAAAAGATGTTAATTTGTTGATGTCAGATTTTCTACCTGATGTCGTGCTGTTTGATGCATCAGGAAGACGTTCTCAATTAGAGCATGCACAGCAGTTGGGGGCGAAAGTCATTTTTTTGAGTCAACATAAGCGTAAACGCAGTAGAGGCATGAAAATTCGTCGAGCAATCATGACAGACAGTCACTGGGTTGTTCAGCCTAATTTTATGATAAGCCCTATTAATTGGTTTGATAAACTTAAGTTGAAGCTGATTAATAGAATGGAACCTATTGTAACAGGACCGATTTTTGTTAATCCTAATGCAATGAAACAAAAAGCGTTATTAGAAAAATATCAGCTCATAGAAGGTGAATACCTGATTTTTAATGCAGGCTCTGGTGGGCATCAACTTAATAAGGGTTACGCGGCCGATGAACTTGCTTTGGCCGCCAAACGTATTCATGCGCAAACGCAGTTACCTTGTTTAATGGTTTTTGGGGATAATTATCCTAAAAGTTTACCTTGTTACGAGGGGGTTATTGCGATTAAGAGTATGCGTCACGACGACTTTATTAATTTATTAAATGCGGCAAAAGCGGCTGTATTAAGTGGTGGAGATACGTTATTACAAGCGATTGCGTTAAAAAAACCGGTATTGACAGTAGCCGTTTCTAAAGATCAACATTATCGATTAAATGTTTGTCAAGATCATGACTTAGCCGTTGTGAGTGAGTGTCACGCACCAAGTATCGTTGATGGGATGATAAGGTTAATTGAAATCGATAGATTGAACAAACAACATCAATCATTGTCTTTATGTGAATGTGTGAACGGGCTCGACATTGGTTTAAAAGAAATAGACCGTTTATTGAGTGAAAAGTTGGGGACAATATGAAGCGTATTGCGATAGCCATTGATCATTTAGTGGGTGGTGGTGCAGAGAAAGTGATGTTGACGTTAGCAGAAGAGTTTGTTGCTATTGGTCATGAAGTGCATTTTTTAGTCATGAAAGATAATGCTGATTTTATCGTGCCTGAGTCGATTAAAGTGCATACTTGCTTTGTCGGTAATGATGCTAAATTGTTACGTCGTTTGCGATTGGGAAGTGCCGTTAAGCATTTGAAAGCGCGTATTGATGATATTGAGTCAAATGTTGGTTATTTTGATTTATTTATATCCAATTTAGATTTAACGAATTACCTTATGGTGAATACCAAAGTGCGTTCATTATGTGTGGTGGTTCATGCCTCTGTTGAAGAAGAGTTACGTCGTCATGCTAAAATGGGGCCCTTTGCCTATTTCAAGAAGTTAAGGGCTAAAAAAGCGTTAAACGGTCAACGATTAGTCACGGTATCTGAAGGTATTGCGAATGAAATTACCGCCAAAAAGCGCCTTCACCCAGCTTCCTTGCAAACAATTTATAATCCTTTTGAGTTTGACACCATTCAAGAACTTGCTCAAGCTCGACCCAGTGAATTACCCAAAGAAGATTATCTTATTCACATTGGTCGGTTTGTGAAGCAAAAAAGGCATGATGTATTATTTGCAGCGATTGCCAAGATGAAACACCCTATTAAAGTGGTGTTGTTTTGCCACAAGCCTGATAAAGCCAAGGCGCTGGCGCGTGAATTTAATGTTGAAGCTAGGGTCATTATTAAAGGATTTGAGATTAATCCTTTTCCCTGGATTAAAAATGCTAAGGCATTGATATTAAGTTCAGATTTTGAGGGACTCCCGACAGTATTAATTGAGTCATTGATTTGTGGTACTCCTGTGGTGAGTACAGATTGCCCTCATGGACCCAAAGAAATTTTAACTGGGGCGTTATCACATTTTCTAGTACCACGAAGAGATCCCAGTTTGCTGGCTGAAAAATTTGATGAAGTGATAGCCTTCCCGCCTGATATGAGTCGTATTGATATTCTGTCTAAGGTGAAAGCAAATAGAATTGCAAAGCAATATCTAGAGTTATCAAGTTAAGTACGACTGAGTGAATAGGTGGAGTGCTGAAGACAATGGAGTGTTAAAGGCTGATTTGTGAATAAGTAAAAGATTCGAAAAGTATGAAGGGGTTGTTTTGGAACGAAGTAAAAAGCGGTATTTGTTCTACATAGCACAGAATTATTCATATGCTATTTTGAGGCCATTACAAGATGTTATTCTCAAGCGAGGCGATGAGGTATGTTGGTTTTTAGAGGGAAATGAAGTTACCTCTGCTTTTTTAACTGTGCAAGAGCACAGGTTAATGACCATTGATGATGTGAAACATTGGCAACCCGATGCGGTTTTTGTACCTGGCAATGTTGTGCCAAGTTTTATTCCCGGTATTAAAGTGGGTGTTTTTCACGGGTTTAATGCGGGAAAAATGAATCATCATGGCCGCGAGGATCATTTTGAAATTCGTTCTTGTTTCGATTTATATTGTACTCAAGGGCCTGCTACGACGTTACCTTTTATCCATTTGGCACATCAATTTGGTACGTTTAAAGTCACTGAAACGGGGTGGCCTGCTTTAGATCCTATGTTCCAGCCTCAAGAAGATAATCCTTATCAAAATAAAGCTGATACACGACCAACTATTTTATTGTGTTCCACTTTTTCAAGAAGGCTCTCTTGCGCGCCAGTGATCTTTGAAAAAATTAAGGCGCTTGCTTTGAAGGGGAATTATCGTTGGCTAGTTCAATTTCACCCTAAAATGAGTAAAGATATTATTCTTCAATATCAGTCAATTGAAAGTGATAATTTACGTTTTATTGAAACGGATGATGTTTTACCGTTATTGCAAGCGGCAGACGTGATGTTGTGCGATACCTCATCTGTGCTGATCATGTTTTTATTGCAAGGTAAACCCGTGGTTGCGTTTAATAATCGTACGCAGAGTGATCATCTCATTCATATCAAGGATGAAGAAGATATCGAAGAAGCACTTGAGTATGCTTTGTCACGGCCGAAAGAAGTGATGCGTAAAATAGAGACGTATTGTGCTCATATTCACCCTGAAAGAGATGGGTTATCGAGTCAAAGGGTACTGAATGCGACTGATGAATTAATTGAACAAGGGCTTAGTACATTAAAAGCTAAACCTTTAAATTTAATTCGTCATTTTAAAATGAGGAAAAAATTAAGGTATTGGAAGTTATAGCTTTTAGATTGATGATGGAAAATAGGCCATATTCTAGAGAACATGGCCTTTTTTGAGTCTCAAATAAACAACGTCAGAAATAATCTTGAACGATCAGCCCTTCAGATAGCGACAATTATTTCTCACACAGAGATAGATATTGTTCAGCAATATAGTCACCTCTTACTTTGTCTATAATGTCAGCTTTATCCACATTGGGTAAGGACTGTAAGCAGTAGAGGGCTTTTTCAGCGAGTTTTACTGGATCTTTGGGTGGAACCAAATATTGATTCAGATCACCTGTTAGAATTTCATTGGGACCATGAGGGCAGTCTGTGCTTACGACTGGCGTATTACAGATTAAAGCTTCCACTAACACCATGCCAAATCCTTCAAAATCAGAACTGAGTAGCATCATCTGAGCGCGAGCAATCCAAGCATAGGGGTTGTCTTGAAACCCTGGGGTGATTATTCGATCGGCAACGCCATATTTTGTTGCGAGTTTCAATGCTCTTTTTGGACGATTGGTTAATAGAACAAGCTTTGGCGCTGTTGGCATTAACTTAAGCGCTTGAAATAAAATATCTAATCGTTTTTGTCGTGTGATCCGACCAATATGGATGATGTAAGGTTCGGTTGGAATTTCAGCTATATCAAGTTTAGCTTTTTCAAGTATATTTTCGATATTGAAAGGATTATAAATGGTACGAACGCTTTTAGGCTTTAACCAAGGTGTATTTTTAAGCTCTTGAGTAATGCCATTAGAAACGGTGATAATATTTTTGCCAATGAGTGCTTTGGCTTTTTTCCAGCGTCTGAAAAAATGTATGGGCCCCCGTTTGAGCTCCATCAATAACTCTTGCTTTAAGGCGCAGTGACAAAAGTAGTAACAAGGATCAAAATCACAGCCACTGACGATAATATCGCAGTCTGTTGAGTTACTTAAATATAAAGAAAATTTCCCTGTCAGTTTTTCTTGTTCCCTTACGACTTGTTGTAATTTAGCTTGCTGGTTTTTGAGTGACATCTTTTTATCATCAAAAACATAATGAATGATGACGTTATCAGGAGGAGTAAAGTCTCCTCCCTTATTAAAAATAAAGAGATGAACTTCATGCCCCGTTCCTTGTATGACTTCAGCTTGACTTAGGGCAACTTTGACAGTGCCATTTGCAAGTAAGTTGGGGCAAAAAATGGCTATTTTTTTCATTCAAATACTCTCGATTCTCTGTAAACGCTGAATGGCAAGTGGGTATATTATTGGCCCATTAAATAGTATTCAGTACATTTAAGTGGCACAAGGCATTCTAACTGATTTGAGGATATATCGACATTTTACCTTGTTCTTTTACAAAAGGTTAGTCTATGAAGGAGGTTATTTAATCAGAATTGAGAATATTGTTATTACTTTTAACCCATCAAATTGTTTGTATCTAAATAAGCGGTATTTATTTGCAAATTTATTTTTTAATTCAGTATCAAGTGTCTTTTTTTTAGACATGATATTATGTTTAGCTGTTACTTGCATGTGTTTCTTTTTCTGACAGCTTACATGACTAATATTTACATTGTGTTTTTCAATAGTGATTTTTGTTTTTTTTGTTCTGCTTTGTGTTTTAAAAAAGTGATTTTAGTGTTTGTTTTTGGTTTATATCGGGGGACTAAGTTTTTTGGCAGTGGATATTTTTGCGCGCTATTCCAGAGTTTATTAATATTTGCGTATAATGTCTCGTTTATCAGAATACGCTTTGTTTGGGCATCACTATGAACCGCACTAAAAAAATTACTCAGAAATTTATGAGTAAAACTCGAAAAGCCAATGCTAAGCTTAATGGACGCAGTAAACCACCTTACATTGCCAAAGCTGATCGGATGCCCATTGATGTGGCAACAGATAAAGTGATTGGACATGTAGATGACAGCCTTACATAAGCTCGCTTTGTTTTTTGCTATTGGGTTATTTTCAATTGAATCTACAATTCTTTATTATAATTAGCATAGCATTCATTTTTAATCGAATTTTTATATCGAAAACACTAACCATTATTAACTTAGTGAGATAAGTATTTGCATCATTATTCATCACTATTTTTAAGAGTAGGAGCAACATGAATACGGTATATTTTATAGGTGAACTAGAATCATTCTTAATTGCAATTCTAGTATTATTCATTGGACATGCGGTGAATCGCAATGTCAGTTGCTTTAGAAAGTATAATATTCCCGAACCTGTTGTTGGCGGGTTAGTTATCGCTGCTTTAATTACCCTGTTACATTTTAATCATATCGACTTAGAATTTTCCTTGCCCATGAAAAATACATTAATGTTGATGTTTTTCAGTACGGTAGGTTTAGCAGCAAGCTATAAGTTATTATTAAAAGGCGGGCTTAAAGTTGTGCTTTTTTTAGGCATAGCTTCTGTTTTTCTTGTGGTTCAAAATCTGGTTGGCGTCAGTTTAGCTAAATTCTTAGGTCTAGATTCTCTATTAGGGCTCATTGCGGGATCGATAACTTTATCTGGTGGAGCTGGAACCGGCGCCGCTTGGTCACAGACGTTTGCTGAGCAGTATGGGTTAAACACATTAGAGCTTGCCATGGCTGCAGCGACATTTGGCTTAGTGATGGGAGGGATTATTGGTGGCCCTGTGGCTCAACGTCTGATTGATAAAAACAACTTAAAATCTGCGTTTGGAAAGGGGACAGATCACCATATTGATAACCCTGATATGGTGACATTTGATCCCTTAGAAGAGGATAAAGTCACGGCAAAAAGCATCACTGAAACATTGTTTATCCTTCTTTTTTGTGTTGCAGGTGCTCATTGGGTTGACCAGTTAGTGAGTAGTTTTCATATTAGTTGGTTACAAATTCCTGATTTTGTTTATGCCCTATTTTTAGGGGTGGCGATTACCAATATCAGTGAATTTATTAAAGGTTACCGCATAAATAAAGAATGTGTTGATGTACTTGGTACTGTGACCCTTTCACTCTTCTTGGCAATGGCCTTGATGAGTTTGAAATTATGGGCAATTTTAGATCTCGCTATTCCTTTATTAATTATTCTCTTGGTACAAACAGTGGTATTGGCTTTGTTTGCTTACTTTGTCACCTTTAGACTTATGGGAGGGACCTATGATGCTGCTGTGATGGCGGGGGGGCATTGTGGTTTTGGTCTCGGTGCAACACCTACTGCTGTATTGAACATGGGGGCACTGGTTACTCGAAATGGTCCTTCTCCACAGGCATTTTTAGTGGTGCCGATTGTGGGGGCTTTCTTTATTGATATTGCGAACTTGATCGTACTGCAAGGTTTTATTTCTTTTATCCATTAAAAGAAATGATTTTCGATAAAGTGCCTTATTTGATGGCACTTTATCGTTAAAATATTAATCCACGGGATGATCTCGTTTAAATAAAGCCCATTCTTCAATCACTTCCCCATTTTGAAGGGTGCAGTAACCCACTTGTCCATTTTGTTCTGTTTTGATCTCTAAGGTGCCTCCAAGTGAGATACAGTATTGTGAAGCTGGATTTTTTTGTCCTAAATTCTCTTTTTGTTGCTCTGGTGCTTTTTCAGCGGGAGAGCAGCCAGATAAGAAAGCTAATGAAAGAAGAAGTGAGCTAATACTGAGTGTTTTTAACATAATGATTCCTCGTGTTGTCATCAACTCATTATTACTGAGTTTTCTTGAACGTGGGTTTAATACCAATTCAAGTTAATAAATGGTCCATTCAGAGTCGCTCAGGCGTTTCAATTAAAGGTGCATTTATGCAGTAATGGTGATCCCTTTCAAATGAATGCAACACAGAAGTGGAATGCCTGAGTGGCTCACCTTGTGCGGGTTTAAGAATACGCTATGCTACGTTAACTGTTTTCGATATAGAGCAACTATTAGCTTCAAACAGTAGCCTTGCCTATCGTATTTTTCATTCCCGCTGAATGAACACTTATTGACTTAGATTGGTATAAGCATAGGCAATCTATTAGCAAAAAGATTGTCTATTGTCAGCGTTATTTTTCGTCTTGAGAAGACAGCGTTTTATCGTAATCGAGGAGAGTATTTTTATACAGAGTTAATAAGGTATCACTGTTAACGCTGGCGCCGACTTGATGAGAGCGTCTTTCTGACCAAGGGTCGTTCATATAAGGGATGTTGTCGAATTTTTGCAATGTATGTCCCTTTGCGGGACCTGAAGTGATCACATGAATAGGACCTTCACGGAATGAAAATAATTCAGGTGAAATTGCATAAGCAATTGCAGATGGGTCGTGTACATGACAAGATTTTGAACCTGTAATTTGTCGGTAAAATTCTAAGTAATATTGGCTGATATCCCAAATAAATTGGCCTACTTCTTCCGTATTGTTTTTTATATCTTTTAAGTATTCTTCAGTAAAAAGGGTCTCTTTCGTGACATCAAGGCCAATGACTGTTATGGGCCAGTTGGCGGCAAAAACGATGTCTGCAGCCAAAGGATCTGCATGAATATTGGCTTCTGCATAAGGTGTCACATTGCCACGATGATCATTCAGTCCAAAAGCCCCTCCCATAATGATCACTTCCTTTACAAGCGTGGAAATTTGGGGCTCAAGTTGTAAAGCCAGAGCTAAGTTTGTAAGTGGGCCGACGGCAATTAAGGTGATTTCATTGGGCTCAGCGTTAACGGAATCAATGATATATTGCGCGGCGGATCGCTTATCCAAATTTGTGTGGGATTGTGGGCTGACTTTAATGTGACCGAAGCCTGTTTGACCATGGACCTTAACGACAGGAGCTTTTGGAATACCAGAAAGAGGAAGGCTGGCACCTTTTACAATATCGGCACAGAGATGATATTTATTTTTTAAAAAAAGTGCATTGTTTGTGCCATGTTCAATGTCTGTATTGCCATATACTGTTGTGAGTGCTTTAAGTTCAAGGATTGGGCTGGCCTGTGCAAACAAAATTGCCATTGCATCGTCAATCCCTGGATCGGTATCGAGAATGATTTTTCTCGTCATGTTATTTTCACTCTATGTTTGAAAGAGAATTTCATTGTGGAATATTAAAGTTGAAATGACCATATTTTGTGATGTTTTTTCTTGGTTCTTATATGTAAATCCCTTACCATTTATTGATATAAAGCATTAATCAGGGTGCCCACATGGCAAATATTTTGCTTGTTGCTAATTTAAATTGTGATCGCGTAATGCAATTACCTGCAACACTCCAGACAGGTGGTCGATTTTACTACAGTGAAAAAGGTCGGCGTCTTGGTGGTGGTGGGGCCAATACTGGAATAGGCTTAGTTTGGGCTGAGCATAATGTACAGCTTGTGAGTCAAGTGAGTGTTGATAGCAGTGGTGATTGGTTGTTACAAAAGGCCATGTCTTATGGCATCAACTGTCAACTCGTTGCGCGCAGAGAAGCCTTGTCATGTGAGATGATGTTAATGATGACTCCCGATGGCGAGCGAACGATTTTACGTCCAGTGCGGCCTCCTTTATGTTTACCTAATATGCCATGTTGGGAAAGCATTGATGTTTTATACGTGAACTCATCGGCTGATGGACTCGATAATTGGACCGCTGCGGCGATGATGGATTGTTTAGTGGTGACTCAGTTAGCGAAAGATAATCGTAAACGTGATGCACATATTTTACTCACTTCAGAAAGTGATTTAAAGGGACGTTGTCATGGATCGCCTTGGCAATTTGCACTCGATATAGCGGGTCATAAATTACGTTATTTTATCGTCACTAATGGACACTTAGGGGCGACGCTCTTTACTGCGAATGGCATGATAAGGCTCGATGCAAAAGAGGCCAATGTATTGGATACGACTGGTGCAGGAGATGCCTATGCTGCTGGGCTTATTCATGGATTTCTTGGTGGACACGGTATTGAAAGGGCGATGGAAGAAGCGGCTATTTGGTCCGCTTTTAGTGTGGGCTCTAATACCTCGATACCCAGTGTTGAACTTAAAGAGTACTTGCAAGCTAAATGAATGGAGCGCCAATGGAAGGAAAGCAATTAGAAGTCAGTCATTTGGGTTTATATCGAGGTGAAAATACACAGTTTTTATTAAATGTAGAGACAAGTATTGATCAGAAAATTGCGGTTAGTTCATTAAATGTGGAGGTTGAGAAGATTGTGGGAGATTCTCAGGCCGATAAACATTTTCATGGTGGTATAGATAGGGTCGTATATCATTATCCCCTTGAACATTATGCTTATTTTCGTCAGATGCATGATTTTAGTGGATCTGACGATGCGCCACGTATGGGTGAGAATATGAGTACACAAGGACTGACGGAAAATGATCTTAACATAGGTGATGTTATTCAAATCGGTGGGGCTGTATTACAAGTGTCTCAGCCGAGATCGCCCTGTTTTAAAGTCAACTTTCAATTTGATGACAAGACTCTCTCACTAATCATGCAAAGAACTCAGCGTTGCGGTTGGCTGTATCGCGTCATAACCCCTGGTGTAATACAAGTGTCCGATAGCTTAGTATTACAAGACAGAATATCGACTATTAGTGTTGCCACAGCAATTAAATGGTATTTTTCTGAAGTGTTTAATGAACAAGGCTATGAAGTATTAGCTAAGTGTCCAGGGCTTGCTGTAAATTGGAAAAATAAGTTAGAAAAGCGCCTAGCGACAGGTACGATTGAAGATTGGCAAACACGGTTATATGGAAGTTGAGGCAGAAAGATAGAACGGCATGGATGCATGCCGTTTCGATGCTAGGTTATTGATTACATATTGGGGTAGTTAGGACCGCCACCGCCCTCTGGTGTCACCCAAGTGATATTTTGACTCGGATCTTTGATATCACAGGTTTTACAGTGAATACAGTTTTGGCTGTTAATCACAAACTTGTTTTCACCTTGTTCTTGAACGACTTCATAAACACCAGCTGGACAGTAGCGTTGAGCGGGCTCGTCAAACTTTGCTAAATTGATGTTTAAAGGAATGCTTGGATCGGCCAATTGTAGATGACAAGGTTGGTCTTCTTCGTGGTAGGTATTTGACAAATAGACAGAAGAAGCCTTATCAAAACTTAATTTCCCGTCAGGTTTAGGATAATCGATTTTAGCGTAGGCACTTGAGGGAGCCATTTGGGCAAAATCAGGTGTTTGATCTTTGAGTGTAATAGGAAAGTGACCACCAAACCAGTTTTGATCAATGTAGTTAAACGCGCCGCCAAAAAAGGTCCCCAGTTTATGCATAGCTGGACCGAAGTTACGAGAACGGTAAAGTTCATCCTTAAGCCAGCTTTCTTCAAACCGCTCTTGGTAACTGTTTAAATCTTTTCCGGCTTCAACTCCTGCCATGAAAGCTCTGGCAAGTGTTTCTGCTGCCAAAATACCACTTTTCATGGCAGTATGAGAGCCTTTAATTTTGGCAAAGTTCAGGGTTCCAGCATTGCAGCCGATGATCAGTCCACCCGGAAAGCTCATTTTAGGTAATGAATTTAGCCCTCCTTTAGTGATAGCACGTGCTCCATAAGTGATACGTTCGGCATTTTTCAGTGTTTGCGCAATAACTGGGTGTGTTTTGTAACGCTGAAATTCATCAAATAGACTCAAGTGTGGGTTTTTATAATTGAGATCGATGATAAGGCCAACAGCAACTTGATTATCTTCTATATGATAAAGGAACCCTCCACCTGATGCGCCTTCTGTTAATGGCCAACCTGCGGTGTGTACGACTTTCCCTTGTTGGTGTTGCTCGGCTGGAATTTTCCAAATTTCTTTAAAACCTAACCCATAGTGCTGTGGTGTTTTATCTTTATCTAATTGATATTTATTAATGACTTCTTTACCTAGGTGTCCTCGGCAACCTTCACTTAATACTGTGTATCTAGCGTGAAGTTCCATACCCGGTTCAAAACTGTCTTTGGCTTGCCCATTGGCCGCCATACCCATATCACCGATGAGGATCCCTTTAACGCTGCCATCATCATTATATAATAATTGGCTTGCTGGAAATCCAGGGAATATCTCGACACCCAATGCTTCAGCTTGCTCAGCCAACCAGCGACATAAGTTACCCAAACTGATAATATAGTTACCCTTGTTATGCATGGTTTTAGGGACGATAGCATTGGGCAAAAGAGTTGATTGGCTTGCTGATTTCAATAAGTGAATTTCATCACTGGTAACAGCTGTAGTCAAAGGCGCGTTCATTTCGTGCCAATTAGAAAATAACTCTTCTAGTACATCGGGTTCAAAAATGGCCCCTGATACTATATGTGCCCCTACTTCCGAGCCTTTTTCGACAACACAAATGGAAATGTCTTGACCGCAATCTTTAGATATTTGCATTAATCGACATGCTGTCGCTAATCCCGCGGGGCCAGCTCCAACTATGATAACGTCGAATTCCATTGATTCACGTTCCATCAGTTCACCTCATCCTTACTTTTCCCCGGTGGCTATCACTCATATCTTAAGAGATATTGGATATAAACGGGTGTTTTAATTTATTGCTTACCTTACCTGAATTTTTAACTTCGGCACAGTGATCTCTGTATTTGGATTGCTAGCGTGAACAGGACTATTTGGCGATAAGTGTCAAATAATCGCTACGCATATTGATTATGGCATAATAAATTTCCTTTTAACGCTAGGGTTGCAAGGGTATTTCAGCCTATAATCGGCATAATGAAATCTCTCTTTTTTGTATTTAATGTAAATTTTGGGAAGTTTAATTGTTAAATAATGGTGGTCGCGTTTGGGAGGGGGCTTTTTACCTCTCAGTAGGAAGGGTGGAATGTCTCAATTAGAAGATAGGTTTGGTCGAAGATTTCATTACTTACGTTTGTCTGTGACTGATGTTTGTAACTTTAAATGTGGGTATTGTTTGCCAGATGGGTATCAATCGAGTGGCAAACCTTCATTTTTAACCTTAAATGAAATATCTCATTTGGTGGATGCATTCGCCCAAGTGGGCACCAAAAAAATTCGTATCACCGGTGGTGAGCCTTCCTTACGTCGTGACTTTACGGATATTATTCGACTTGTTGCTGATAATGAGAAAATACAAACTGTGGCAACAACGACTAATGGTGATCGTTTAGCTAAACGGGCTAAGGCTTGGCATGAAGCGGGATTAAGAAAAATCAACGTGTCGGTGGATAGCCTTGATCCTCGTTTATTTTATCAAATAACGGGTGAGAATAAATTTTACCAAGTGATGAAAGGCATCGATGCAGCATTAGAGGCAGGTTTTGACAGGGTTAAAGTGAACGCCGTATTGCTTAAAGGGATCAATGATCGCGCTTTACCTCAGTTTTTAAACTGGATTAAAAAACTTCCTATTGATCTTCGTTTTATTGAATTGATGGAGACAGGGCTTGGGCGTGATTATTTTAAGCAATATCATGTGGCGGGTCGAGAGATTAAAAGCTGGTTACAGCAACAGGATTGGCAATTAGATCCTATTCATGTCGACGATGGCCCCGCTCAGAATTTTAGTCATCCTGATTATTTAGGCAGAATTGGCTTGATCATGCCTTATGAAAAAAACTTTTGTGTGAGTTGTAATCGCTTGCGTGTTTCAGCGAAGGGAAAATTACATTTATGCTTGTTTACTGAAAATGGAATTGATTTAAGAGATTTATTAACGTCGAACTCTCAACAAGAAGCCTTAATAACACGATTACATGAACAGTTAGAAACAAAAAAACAAACTCACTTTTTGCATCAAGGTGTTACAGGGGTTACTCAACATTTAGCGTCTATTGGCGGATAAATTGATGTAAACAGATATACTTGATTTTTAGCGTTTTAAAGTTATGTACCAATTGATGTGCAGCTTGAATTAGGTTACAAAATAATGACAGAGAATTTTACCCATATAAATGCCGAAGGTCATGCTCATATGGTTGATGTTACCGATAAAGGTAACACTCAACGAGAAGCGAGAGCGCAAGCTTTCATTGAAATGGCGCCAGAAACATTGCAGATGATTATTCAAGGGGAGCACCATAAGGGGGATGTGTTTGCGACAGCGAGGATTGCGGGTATTCAAGCGGCAAAAAAAACGTCAGATCTTATTCCCTTATGTCATCCTTTAATGCTGACCAAAGTGGAAGTCGATATTGAAGCTGAGCTTGATAATCAAAGAGTGAAGGTCACGAGTTTATGTAAGTTGTCGGGAAAAACGGGTGTTGAAATGGAGGCGTTAACAGCGGCTTCTGTGGCAGTATTGACGATTTATGATATGTGTAAAGCTGTTCAAAAAGACATGCTTATTTCTCAAATATGCTTATTAGAAAAAACGGGCGGCAAGTCCGGTGATTACCATATAAAATAAGTCTTTTTTGAAGGGGTAACACTTTATTCAGTGTGATGTTTGTCAATTGAGCTTGTAATGAGTCTAGTTGATACTTCATTGTGCTTATTATGCCTACTTTTATGCGATAATGAGGTGGGCTTTGTCAATTTATCTTGCATCAAAGATGGTAGAGAGCCATTGGTCCCAGATATATGGCATCGAAATTGAGGTAATGTTTCAATATGATTAATGTATTGTTTTTTGCTCAAGTACGAGAGCAATTACAGTTAAGCCATTTGTTGGTTCCTAAAAATGAGGCGATTCAAACAGCCGATGAGCTTCGATTGCATTTATCCCAAAAAGGGGATAGGTGGGCGAAAGCATTAGAGTCTGAGCGTTTATTAGTCGCCGTCAATCAAACGATCAGTCAGTGGGATGCTCGTGTACAAGATGGTGATGAAGTCGCCTTTTTTCCTCCTGTGACCGGTGGTTAAGTGATTAATAATGATTCGAGTACAAACAGAAGATTTCAGTTTAGCGGATGAATATCAACAGTTGAATCAAGATGCTTGTGATGGAGCTATTGTGACTTTTGTTGGTAAAGTGAGAGATTTTAATGATGGAAGTGATGTGAGTCAGCTGACGCTTGAGCATTATCCTGGTATGACTGAAACGGTATTAACTCAAATAGAAGATGAAGCGCGAGAGCGTTGGCCGCTTAATAGGGTTAACATCATACACAGAGTGGGTACACTGGCATTGGGTGAGCAAATTGTCTTTATTGGCGTGACCAGTCAACACAGAAAAGCGGCTTTTGATGCGTGTGAATTTTTGATTGATTTTTTGAAAATTAAAGCGCCATTTTGGAAACTCGAAGCCAATGAAAGCAATCAACGCTGGATTGATGCTAAGATCTCTGATGATCTCGCTGCAAAGCAGTGGCAGAGCGAGTGAACTTTGAAGTCAAAATAAGGTTTATGCGGCGAATGGGGAGGTCATGTTAGTGAAACGAATGTTTAACGTCTTTTTTTTATGCCTCAGTTTATGTTTTATGGTTTTTTCAGTTCATGCTGCGTCAGATCATGCATCAAAAACCGACATTCCATTGATTGCTGCGGCTTCCAGTATCAAATTTGCTTTGGATGACGTCATACAACAATTTACAAATGATACTGGATTAACCGTCAAGGTTTCTTATGGATCATCAGGAAACTTAGTGTCCCAAATTCGCCATGGCGCACCTTTTCAATTGTTCTTATCTGCCGATGAGTTTTATGTTTCAGAGCTTAAGCAGAAAGGTTTTATAAAAGGTGAAGGACAAATTTATGCGGTAGGTAAATTGGCTTTAGTTGCCCCCAAAACGTCTTCTTTGCCATTAGATAGCTCATTAAAGGCGCTGGCAGTTTTTGTCAATTCAGGAGAGTTAGATCGTTTTGCTATTGCCAATCCAAAACATGCCCCCTATGGAGAAAGGGCCCAAGCATTGCTGAAGCACCTTGGGCTATGGGAGAGTATTCAACCCCATTTGGTGCTTGGAGAGAATGTGTCTCAAGCCGCACAGTTTGTATTAACAGGAGTGGTACAAGGCGGCATTGTGGCTTTATCATTGACTGTTAGGCCTCAATTTCAAGAAAAAGTGGACTATGTCGTTCTTCCCATGAACTTGTATCCCCCCTTAAAGCAGAGCATGGCATTATTGAATAATGCGGATAGGACGGCGACGTTATTTTATCAGTATGTATTATCACCTAAGGCTCAGTCTATTTTTCAGCAGTATGGTTTTGCTCAAGCTGAGTCAATATGATGGATTGGCAAGCATTATATTTATCGGTAAAATTAAGTGCAGTGACAGTATTCATTCTCATTCCATTTTCCATTTTTTTTAGCAGGCTACTGGCTTATACGCAGTTTAAAGGTAAAGCTTGGATTGAAGCTTTAGTCATGGTGCCTTTGGTATTGCCACCAACGGTTGTTGGGTATTACTTGTTATCGGGACTGGGCCAGCAGTCTTGGTTAGGACAACAGCTAGAAGACTGGTTTGGCGTGCAGCTCGTGTTTCATTTTTCTGGTCTTGTTGTTGCGTCTATTTTAGTCAATGTTCCTTTTGCTGTTCAACCCATCCAACGTGCTTTTGAAGCGATCCCCACGGAGGTGCGTGATGCCGCTGAATGTTGTGGTATGAGTAGAGTAAAAATATTGCTAAGAATTGAATTACCTATGATTTGGCCTGGAATATTGATGGCATTAGTTTTGTGTTTTTCTCATGTGTTAGGTGAATTTGGTGTGGTGTTAATGATGGGGGGCAATATTGTGGGAGAAACACAAACTATTGCTATTGCTATCTATGACAATGTTCAAGCTTTTGATTTTGAGAGTGCCGGATTAATGTCACTGGTGTTATTGGTTTTTGCAATAAGTGTGCTCGCGTTCACGACGAGTTTATCGCGTCATTTTACCTCGGGTAATAGGCATGATCATTAACCGCGATACCGCACTGTTTTGTCAAATAGAGCAATCGACACCTATTCCATTATGGGTTGATTTTAGCTGTGAAGTGGGAAAATTGTTGGCCATCGTGGGGCCATCAGGTGGAGGGAAATCAACATTATTGCGGATGCTTGCAGGACTCAGTTTACCTCGAACTGGCCATATTGAGTATGATGGACGTACCTTATTTGATTCTAAACGGCATGTACATCTTTCACCTGCAGAGCGTCATGTTGGCTACGTGCCTCAGCATTTTGGTTTATTCCCTCATTTAACAGCAGTCGATAATATTCTTGCGGGTTTAGATCATATTTCTAAAGCAGAGAGAAAACCACGTGCAATGAAGTGGCTAGATGAGATGAATTTAACCCATGTTGCTCAGCGACGTCCAAGCGCCTTATCCGGTGGGCAGCAGCAACGGATTGCACTTGCAAGAGCCTTAGCCCGAGAACCGACGCTTTTGTTATTGGATGAACCTTTTTCAGCAGTTGATTGGGAAACTCGTGAGTTTTTATATGAGTCGTTATTTACCTTAAAAAGAAGCTTAAATATTCCAGTGATTATGGTCACCCATGATTTAAAAGAAGCATTATTATTGGCTGACAATATGTTGCTAATGGATAACGGTTATATGTTGCAGCATGGCAGCCCTCGAACGTTGCTCAGTCAACCTGCATCAGAAATAGTAGCCAAACAGATGGGTCAGAAAAATGTGTTTGATGCTGTGGTGACTCAAGATAGGTCATCACAGCATGTTTCCCGTTTAGATTGGCAAGGGGTAAAACTGGATATTGCTTATCAAGCTTCTCTAGTTCAAGGGCAGAAGGTTCGCTGGATGATATCGAGTTTAGGTGTTGAATTACATAATGATTTATCTCTCCTGAAAGAGGCGAATTGTTTTGTGGTAACTATCGTTTCTTTACTGGCTATAGGTGAAATGACTCGAATATTACTGAATTTGAATGCTAATGCACAGAAGTTACATTTGGAGCTGCCAGTACAAATTGTTAAGCAATTAGAGTTAACTGAAGGAAAAGAGAGTCTGGTCATGTTAAATTTAAGCTGTATTCATATTTTTTCTTCAAGTGATTGAAATAAAATGTTGAAGAGTGATAAACAGATGATCAAAGTTTAATCTGTCAGCCACCTCAATATTACTAATACTTCTGTACCCTAGCCATATTTAGTTTAGGAGCGAAAAAGTGGCAAAAACATTAGCGAGCTCCATTATATTAACGTGTGTATTAACTTTACCTGCAAATGCTGAAAATAAACAAACTGAAATGAGCCTATCCTCAACCAATAAAAATATGGCTTCTTGCGTTCCAGTTGCTTTTTCTGGCTATCTGGTTAAGAGTTTAGATGATGAATCGTATTTGTTTCGTGATAATGCGGGTGATATTGAAGTTGAAATTAAAGATACGCTATGGCGTGATATGGAAATATCAAGCAACAGTCAAGTCAAGTTGATTGGCCGACAAGAAGATCGCTGGCAAGGAATTGAAATTGAAATTGATAGTGCTCGTCTAATTTAGCAATCGATATTGTTTATATGATACACAGCGGTTTTCATCATGGAGGAGTCATGGCTCAATGGCTAATAGGTTTATTACTTTTTTCTGGGAACGTTGTTGCAGAGCCAGACTTATACCTATTGCTCAATCAAGCAGATAATCAACCTGCTATGTTTGTTATGCGTAAGCTTGAAAATTCGCATTTAGGTGATATATCCAGTTTTGATGTTGAACATAAAGCAGGAGAATTGGTTTATGTTTTTCGAATTATTAATGCAAAGACGAATGAAGTATTGAATTATTCATATCGTGCAAGTGATGGGGAGCTATTATCACAAGAGGCTTCTTTTTTTAATCAAAAGGAAAAAAGTGAAGTACTCGCTATGTTGGCTTTGAAAAGTGTCCATATGACATTTTCTGAATTAGTTCAAAAAGCGAGTAAAAATAATAAAGGGTATTTGATTAAAGCGAGCGTAGATAATGCTTTGGGCATAAACTATTTAGAACTTGAATTTTTAACGCAAGAAGGTCAGCACCAATTGGCATATAATATTAATAGTCAACGCTTATTACCTTTGCTGAAATGGGATTAACATATGAAAATATTGATAGTAGAAGATGATAGTACAACAATTGATTATGTCGTCAAAGGGTTTGCAGAGCAAGGCTATAATATTGAAACAGCGACTGATGGGCACCAAGGTTTATTGCTTGCGACGAGTATGAAGTACGATCTGATTATTTTGGATCGTATGCTACCTCAATTGGATGGATTAAAAGTTCTTGCCGCTTTAAGAGCAACTGGCAGTCAGACGCCCGTCTTAATTTTGTCTGCCTTGAGTCATGTAGATGAAAGAGTAAAAGGGTTACGGGCTGGAGGCGATGACTATATGACCAAGCCCTTTGCCTTTTCAGAACTCCTAGTGAGAGCCGAAAAGCTGATGCAAAGAGGTGAGTTGCAGCCGACTAAAACAGATTTGGTTGTTGGCCCGTTGACGATGGAGTTACTGACTCGAAAAGTATTGATCGATGATAATGAGCTTATGCTACAACCGAAAGAGTTTCAGCTATTAAAATACTTAATGGAGCATGCTGATCAAGTGATTAGCCGAACATTATTATTTGAAGCTGTTTGGGATTATCATTTTGATCCTCGAACAAATGTAATCGATGTACATATTGCAAAACTTCGTAGAAAGCTCGAGGATTTGGGTCATGGCGAACTCATCGAAACGGTTAGAGGCGCAGGTTATCGGTTACGTCAAGGGCATTAAGCCTCACCAAAGTAGCGCATGGAGAATAACCATTATTTTTTCAATATTGGTTATTTTAATTATTGGTACTTTATTATTTGGTATGTACCGGCAGCTAATGAGTGAGCAAGAGCTGCAACTCGATCAGCAGCTTGCGGCAGAAAAAGCACGCTATCAACAGATGGCATTAACGTTAGACCGTCGAAGTTTTGCGACGCAAGTGAGAACCGCCGATCCTAAAGTGGCATTGATTGTTTGGCGAAATTCAGTGGATCTTATTGGGGCGCTCAGCATGATCCCTGATGATATGCCTATGCTGCCTAAAAAGCGTGAATTTCCTGTTTTTGCTGGTGGTTCGGATAAATTGCATATATTGACCGGTGGTTTGGCGATGACGCGCTATGGTCCAGTCCTTATAGCTACACGAACCGATCAATTAGGCACCTTGATTGACAAATTCAGTAATGCTGCCATTACTGCTCTCATGCTAACCATAGTATTAACCTTGGCTTTGGGTTATCTTTTTTCTAAGACTCTCTTGCGGCGCCTCGTTCAATACAACCGACTCAGTGAACAAATAGAGCAAGGGGAATATTCGACACGACTTCCCATTAGCTGGCGTAAAGATGAATTTGACATGTTAGCGCAGCAATTTAATAGTGTTTTAGATACCCTAGAAGGTAATCTTGCGGCCGTGCGTGGTGTCACAGATAATATTGCCCATGATTTAAGAACGCCTTTATCACATTTACGCATCGGTCTTGAACAGCTTCCAGAAAAGTCTCCTGAGGAATTACCTGAAAGTTGTGCGATTATCACTGAAGAATTAGATCATTGTTTGGCGACTTTTGATGCCATGTTATCCCTAACGCGTATTGAAGAAGGTCAGCAAACTCTTGAACTGCAAGAGCTTAGTTTGCAAGCTATTAGTCGTGATTTATTTGAAATGGCAGAAGCGATCACTGAATACAATGAGCAGAGTCTTGTGATAGAAATGGAAGAGGATCATGTGATTACTGGAGATAAGTACTTATTGTTTCAAGCTTTGTTTAATCTTGTTGATAATGCCATTAAGTATTCACCTAAAGGCGCAAAAATCCAGATTATTCAAAAAGCTAATACGTTAACCATCACCGATGATGGAATAGGCATTCCAGATGAAGAAAAAGAGCGTGTTTTTGAGCGTTTAGTGAGACTCGACCCCAGCCGGCATTTTAAAGGCACAGGATTGGGGTTATCTATGGTGAAAGCGATATTATCACGTCATAATGCCAGCATTACTTTGAGTGACAACCATCCAGGATTGGTTGTTACTGTTATTTTTTAGAGAATGTTTGGTTTATGTATCGAGTTATTGCAAATGAAATTGACTTTATAGTGGTTTCAAAATCAATGGGTGTTCATTTTCATAGTCAATCCGGTACTGCGGGTATCATGGCGCAGTTAGAATTGGATTTGAACATTAAACTTTATGCCGTTCATCGTTTGGATTCTCCCACATCAGGCTTATTATTATTTGCTAAAACCACCAAAGCAGCCGCAGAATTTACGCACTTATTGAGTACTCATCAAGTGCAAAAATATTATCTTGCTATTGCGAAAGGTAAGCCTAAGAAAAAACAAGGTTGGGTGATTGGTGATATGGGCAAAGCGAGAAGAAGTATGCATAAATTGTTACGGACTCAGCTTAACCCCGCTATCACACAGTTTTTTTCTTATTCTTTGAATAATGGATTAAGGCTGTATTTACTGAAACCTCATAGTGGTAAAACCCATCAATTGAGGGTGGCGTTATCCAGTTTGAGTGTGCCTATTTTAGGTGATGAGCTTTATGGCGGAGAGGGCGCCGATCGCACTTATTTACATGCTTATTGTCTCTCGTTTACCTATTCTGGCCATGATTATTTTTTTCAGGATGAGCCCAGTCAAGGCCATTACTTTACTTGTTCAAGTACGCAATCTGCGCTGCAGGATATTGGCAACCCAGAATCATTAGCTTGGCCAAGGCGAAAATAAGTGTATTTAGCGACGTGCCATGATTCACAAAAATGATATTCAAGGGTAGGATAACGGCAACGATATTAAATGTGACAAGGAACATTTCGTGCATAAGCGAGCCATATATCCAGGCACCTTCGATCCCATTACTAATGGGCATACAGATTTGATTGAACGTGCAGCAAAATTATTTCAACATGTTGTTGTTGCGATTGCGTCGAACCCTTCTAAACAACCTCGATTTACCCTTGAAGAGCGGGTTAACTTAGTAAAATTAGTGACCGCTCATTTAGACAATGTCGAGGTGGTTGGCTTTAGTGGTTTGTTGGTGGATTTCGCAAAACAGCAAAATGCCAGTGTACTACTGCGTGGTTTAAGGGCGGTGTCAGATTTTGAGTATGAATTTCAATTAGCCAATATGAATCGTCGTTTGAGCCCAGAACTCGAAAGTGTTTTTTTAACGCCTGCAGAGGAGAACTCTTTCATTTCATCAACCTTAGTTAAAGAAGTGGCGCTTCATGGCGGGGATGTGAGTCAATTTGTTCATGTCGACGTGGCTAATGCACTTAATAGCAAGTAACCCCTACAAGGGACATGACTCGTTGATAAATGACGTCAGCAGGTAGCAGTAGCCTAGGTTTCAGTAATAACCTCGGCGGGGCATTGAGTTTTTAAATAAGGCGATTTCGGCTATTCGAATAGCCATAAGGGTTTCAAAATCAGTGTTTAAAATTAGGCTGACCCAATGCGGCTTCTCAATAGTCAGTAGCTTCCTCTTTAATGACGTCAACAGGTAGCTGCAATGATCTCGGCGGGGGTTGAGTCTTTAAATAAGGCGATTTCGGCTATTCGAATAGCCATAAGGGTTTCAAAATCAGTGTTTAAAATTAGGCTGACCCAAT
>NZ_CANLKR010000035.1 GCF_947491715.1 uncultured Shewanella sp.
GCTAATGTCGCTTATTTTGCTACTCTAACACAATTGAAGGTATCAACTTTCAACCTTATCAACTGAGCTAATGTCGCCTTTAACCTTATGTGGTTATGACTCATAAGATGTGATGAACATAACTTGTTTTGTTCACTTCGTCTTGAGTACGGGATGGCATTCTACCGATTTATGACAGAGAGTCAATCGCCAATTCAGGGATAACCAACTGACTGCGCACAAAATCAACGAACAGGCCCTTTTCCCTTCAACTTGAATGAAAAAAGCCCACGTTAAGTGAGCTTTTTTCGTTTAATCGCATCACACAAACGCTATTCAGCGGTTAAATCACTCCACGCAGCACAAATGTAATTAATCATTGACCAAAAAGTCAGTATGCTGGCAATATAAAACAAGGTGTATGCTGTATAAATAATAAAATCATTAGGTTGCCAAATGAGTCCTATGATGGCTATCATTTGAGCAGCTGTTTTATATTTACCAATCCAAGAAACCGCCACTTTACCCCTTTTGCCAATTTCTGCCATCCATTCTCGCAATGCAGAGATCACAATTTCACGTCCAATCATAAACAATGCGGGTATCGTCAACCAAATGCTATTGTATTGCCCTACGAGTAATACCAAAGCTGTGATCACCATAATTTTATCTGCAACAGGATCTAAAAAGGCACCAAAGCGTGTCGATTGTTTTAATTTCCTAGCCGCGTAACCATCAAGTGCATCCGTTAAAGCGGCTAACCAAAAGACAAAAGCCGCAGCAAATGATGCCCACGTCTCAGGAATATAAAAAAGCACAACAAAAACAGGCAAAAGTAATAACCTGAACAGGGTTAACGCGATGGGTACATTAAAGGGCATTGATAAAACCTATTATCTAAAAAGCAGCGTCAATCTTGCCTTAATTTCAAGGCACCCGCAATGCATACTCGGGGAATATTAACGCTTTGCCTCATTTCTAACCATGTTTCACCACTGAGTGAAACGCTATCGACTTCAATCTTACTTTTAAAGCTTAGCGTCATCATAACACATGTCATTCACTTCACTCCTTTAAAGAATCATGAATAAGTTGAGCCATATCGATACTTATCCCAGGTACTTTGGCTAATTCTAGCACGCTCGCGCCTTTCACCCCTTGCAGCCCACCTAAATATTGCAGTAACACTTTACGCCGTTTAGGGCCGACACCTACAATCGATTCCAATGTAGATGTATTACGGGTTTTTTGACGTTTATTACGATGCCCTGTGATTGCAAAACGATGTGACTCATCTCTAATATGTTGAATCAGGTGTAAAGCACCTGAATCATGCGCCAGATTAAAAGACGTCTCCGTAGTACCATAAATTAATGTTTCAAGGCCCGGTTTTCGCCCTTCTCCTTTCGCTACTCCTATGAGCATAGGTGGATTATCGAGATGTGTACACTTTTCATCGACAACTTGCTGCGCAATACGAAGCTGACCAATACCCCCATCAATGAATAAAATGGTGGGAACTTTTCCACCTGGCTTTATCTTATCAAATCGGCGACTGATCGCCTGCTTCATTGCGGCATAATCATCACCAGGGGTAATATCGGTTATATTGTATCGTCGATAATCTGCTTTTAATGGCCCCTCACGATTAAACACCACACAAGAAGCAACGGTGCTTTCTCCCATCGTATGGCTAATATCAAAACATTCCATACGATGAATGATTTGCGTGGTTTCTAATGCCTCTTCCAATAACGTAAAGCGTTGCTCAATGGTATTTTTATGCGACAAACGCGTATTTACTGCGTGAATCGCATTCGTATTAGATAATTTTAAAAAACGCGATCGCTCGCCCCTTACATTCGTTTTAATGTTCACTTTTTTATCGAGTGCAGTATGAATCGCTTGTTCAAATAACACCGTTTCTTTAAAGTCAGGGTTTAATATAATCTCTTTTGGTACGCTGCGTTGACTTTCAGTATTAAGGTAAAACTGCAATATAAACCCATGCAATACTTCTGATAAATCGGTTTTGGCAGGCACACTGGGGTAATAACTCCGACTCCCAAAAATTTTGCCATCACGAATGAATAGCAAGTGAAAACACGCCACACCTGAAGCATAATATGCCCCAATAACATCCATATCTCCTGATGCATTAGACACTTCCTGTTGTTCTGTGACTCGCCTTAATGCAGTAATTTGATCTCGTAAACGTGCAGCCATTTCATATTCCAGCTCAGCTGCAGCCAAGTTCATTTTATCCACTAAAGCCGTCATGACTTGCTTATCTTTCCCTTTCAAAAACAAACTGGCTAACGTCACTTGTTCTTGATAATCACTTTCACTGATTTTATCAACACAAGGTGCACTACAACGGCCAATTTGGTATTGCAAACAAGGGCGCGAACGGGACTTATAATACAGATCATCACACTGCCTAATAGGAAAAAGGGTTTGCATTAAATGCAGGCTTTCTCTCACCGCTCCCCCATTGGGATAAGGGCCAAAATATTGCCCTTTATCTCGTTTAACACCTCTATGATAAGCCAATCTGGGGTGCTTATGCTGACTCAATAGAATATAAGGATATGATTTATCATCTCTTAACAATACATTATATTTCGGCATGTATTGCTTAATATAATCATTTTCTAAAATCAATGCATCAGTTTCACTGTGTGTCACTGTCACATCAATATGTTTAATATGTGCCACCAAGGCTTGAGTTTTAACATTGGGAATATTTTTACGAAAATAAGAGGACAAACGTTTTTTTAAATCTTTCGCTTTACCAACATAAATGACGGTCTGGTTTTCGCCATACATACGATAAACACCGGGCGCGGAACTCACCGTTTTTAAAAAATCTGTTGGATTAAATTCATCCATAATATACCCGTGATACTTGAAGATGCATGTTTTCAGAGCCTGTAAAAGTGCCTAATTCAAGGCGTATTATTGCAAGAATGCTTATTGCCTTTTAAGATGATACAATGCAGAAGTAGGTGATTTTACAGACTCCCAAAGGGCTGGTTTAAAAGCCTTTTATACTGCGTTATTGAACATCAGCTTAGAATGACTAAGCACGCTGTTCAAGCTGACCATCAAGGATGATGGAAATGTCATTTATGCAGGAGCAATTAATGACCTTGCCTAAAAGGCTTTTAATTCCAGCTGAATCCTGTATCTTCAAGTATCACGGGTATAATCCCCCTCTACATGACAAAACAACACGAATCGTCACCTTTTCACTTTTGGCTAAAATAAAAAGCGCTTATGAATAAGCGCTTTTTACACGTACAACCTGACTAAAATTGACCTGTATCAAGCATTTTATAACGGATCGCTAAACGTGTGAGTTCAACATCACCACCAATACCTAATTTAGCAAATAAACGGTAGCGATAACTGTTGACTGTTTTAGGACTCAAATTCAATTGCTCAGAAATATCACTCACCTTTTCACCATTAGTGATCATAATCATGATCTGTAATTCCCGTTCAGATAATGATTGAAACGGATTATCTTCAGTTGGATTAAATTGGCTCAATGCCATTTGCTGAGCAATCTCAGGGGAGAGATAACGCTGCCCGTGCGCAACCTGCCTAATGGCTTGTAATACTTCAGGTGGCGTTGCACCTTTGGTTAAATAACCTGATGCACCAGCCTGCATCACTTTTGTTGGAAAGGGTTCTTCAGTATGGATGGTTAACACAATAATTTTAGCATGCGCTTGGTAACGCAATATTTTACGTGTCGCTTCTAAACCACCGATCCCAGGCATATTCATGTCCATCAAAATCACATCGGCTTCATTTTGACGACTCCATTGCACTGCCGTTTCGCCATCACAAGCTTCACCAACGACCCTAATACCACGTTCATCTTCCAAAATACGTCTGATACCCGTTCTAACCAGTTCATGATCATCGACTAAATATACAGAAATCAAATTATCTCTTCCTTCCGACATAAACGCGTAGAGGCAATCGCCTCGAAAAATAAGTTATAAGTAATTTATCCCATCTATTATGAATTAGAAAGGAGAATTTACCAATTGCTAAGCATATGAAATACAATAAAAGTGTAAACGATTCACTTAGCAGAAAATTCATACAAGGTCTTCTCTAACCCCTCCTCAAAAAATGAACAAGTAAAAGAGCGCACCCTAGGTAATATCTCAGCTACACGTTCATTTTCGTATCAAAGAAGCAGAAAACACACTTTATTTTTCACTCCTAAAAAATAACAAACATATAAAGACGACCCAAACAATATAAACATAAAAAAGAATAAAGCGGAGTCTATTATGATCACGCGATTTCAAGTCACTTATTTTCAAGTCGATAAAAATAATGAATAAATCGATTCTAACCACAATACTCAGTAACTGACCTTGAAACTCATTCTAATGTCAACTATGTTTCTTAACATAAAGGAAACAAATATAAAGAACACAACAAAATATTCTAATAAAATGCTCCATCATTAGGGGAAACGACTATACGCCGCCCACTCATATTGATATTCGTAATATTACTGGCCGCTTGCAGTGGTGACTCTGACAGAGAGTATCCTCTGTCTCTATCGATACCTATTGCTGACGCGGGACATAGCATGATGTTGCAACGCGGTGATACCGCAGTATTAGATGGTAGCGGATCTTATGATCCTAATGGTGCTTCCATAACCTTAGATTGGCAAATTATCTCTCAACCCACAGATAGTTCCAGTCAGCTCAGCGATAGCACAAGCACCTATCCCAGTCTTTATTTGGATGCCGTTGGCGACTACGAAATACAGTTAATGGTTAATAATGGAACAACAGATAGCATACCTGTGACGGTATTAATCAGCGATTCTGATTCGATACCTGTTGCTCATGCTGGCCCAGATCGTAAAGCAAGTGGTTCCAATACCATCATTCTAGATGGAAGCTTGAGTTTTGACAGCGATGGCGATCAATTAAACTACCAATGGACTATGGTTTCCAGTCCTTCAGGTAGTTCAGCAACCTTAGTCCGGCCAACTTCCCCTTATGCGATGTTTACACCGGACACTTCAGGATCCTATGAATTTGAACTGATCGTTTCTGATGGTAGCAATACCAGTTTGCCCGATACCGTGATCGTAACAGATCAAAATATCACCCCAGTCGCGAACGCGGGTACAAGTACGACTTTTGTCATCGGACGAGCTGTTAATCTTAATGGTAGTAGCTCCTTTGATATGGATGGCGATAGCTTAACATTTCAGTGGCGGATCGTTTCAGCCCCCACAAACAGCACTGCGACACTGCTAAATAGTACCTCAGTCATTGCCTCTATTACACCAGACGTTTCAGGTGACTACGTTATCTCACTAGTTGTTAATGATGGGAAAACCAGCAGTCCCGTGACTTCTGTCACCTTACACAGTGATAACCAGCCACCTCTCGCCAACGCTGGACGAGATTTAAACAGTCAAATTGGCCAACTAGTGCACCTTGATGGTAGCGGCTCAAGCGATGCAGACGGTGATCCCTTAGAGGTACGTTGGTCTTTTGTTTCTAAGCCTAAAAACTCGGCATCGATATTATCTGATATTCATACTCTACAGCCCACCTTTACCCCAGATTCTGCGGGCGATTATGTAGTGCAATTAATCGTATATGATGGACACTATTTCAGTATCGCTGATACTGTCACCATTTCGACAAATAACTTAGCACCAACAGCCCATGCAGGTACCAATCAAACCATTGTCACGGGTCAACTATTCAACCTTGATGGTTCAAAATCGAGCGATCCAGAAGCTGCTCCGTTGAGCTATTACTGGTCCCAAATTGCTGTCCCAAAAGGCAGTACTGCACTACTCTCTAGTACTACAGTCGTTTCACCCAGCTTCACCCCTGATGTCTCGGGCCACTATGTGTTCCAACTGATCGTTTCTGATGGCAGCCACAACAGTCTACCTGCTACAGTCGTCATCTCTGATAGCAATCTCCCTCCTATCGCTGAGGCTGGCCCCGATCAAAATGTGGCCACGAGTTATATGGCCACGCTCGACGGTACCCTGTCGAGTGATCCAGAGTCTCAACCCTTAACCTTCCGCTGGGTATTATTATCCAGTCCCATCGGTAGTACGGCTGCCATCATTAACAGTAATAACGCCATTGCATCATTAATACCCGATAGTGCCGGTGATTATGTGGTGCAGTTAACCGTAGAAGACTCTGCTGGGCAAAAAAAATCTGACGTGTTAATCATCCGTGATGCGGCGAGCAATACCATACCAGTCGCCGATGCCGGGACCGATCTACAGGTCAATTTAGGCGCCAATATTGTATTGGATGGTTCAGGCTCATTTGATGCCGATGGGGATCCGCTTCATTATGCGTGGTCAATGGTCAGCCGCCCTGCTGGCAGCACCGCTCAATTAGTCAATGATACGACTAGAAACCCGAAAATCACCCCCGATGTCGATGGTGATTTTATTATTCAGTTAGTCGTAAGTGATGCAAAAAGTACCAGTTTTCCAGATACGATTATCATTCATGATACAAAAAAGAACTTACAACCAAATGCGCATATTAGTGCCACATCGATGGGCGTGACATTAACCACCGTTTCACTCGATGGTAGCCACAGTTCCGATCCCAATGGCGATACACTGAGTTATCACTGGGCACTACTCAGTCAACCCGCGGGGAGTAGTGCAAGATTAGATGATATCACCTTGGCGATACCACACTTCACTCCTGATCTAGCAGGTGACTACTTAATAACATTACGGGTTAATGATGGACAGTTAACGTCATCACCTACCTCAAAGTTAATCACGGTTAATGATCCTGCAAAAGGCTCAGCCATCCCCTTGCCAAACGGCCATAACATAATGATGCTGAGTGCTACAGGCGGAGAGAGCCGCACAGGGGCGTTAATTTCATTACGAGAAAGTGATTTATCGCAGAGCACTGAAATTATCAGCTTTCACGGCGTGCCAGGGTTCTTTGAAAAAAGAATCAGCCAAAGTCTCGTTGCGCACCCCAATACAATGGAGTTGTATAGTTTACAATCAGAGACTGGCGTCCATGGTAGTGGATCCATTTTTACTTTAGATCCTAAAACACAAACGCTTAAGTTATTCACCAGTATTCCACCTTTTGACATCAACGGACATCGCATTCGCTTTGCTGAATCTAAATTGCTATTTCATCCCGATGGCAAGTCTCTTTATGCTTACTCAAGGTACGGCGGAATCAACAATGCAGGCTTATTACTTCATATTAATACCGACGCTACAGATGCAAACTATAGAGATGTTTCCGTGATAGGTGAAATAGGGGCGAGTATTGGCAGTTTTGTCGGTTCGGCATCATCTGGGATCAGTAACTTAATGTGGAATGGCACCAACAAGCTGTTACTGGTTTTCGGGTTCTCTCGTTTACAACCCTCGCGTCCCGTTCTCGAATTTACGGCGTCAAATGCTAACGACTTGACACAGCCTTGGCAAATATCAAGTTTTGTCGATAGAGCTTGGAGCCGAGGACGCCATATTGCTGTTGATAATGACAGTTTTGTCAACGTAACATCCATTGATCCTCCAATAGTCGAAGGCGTGACGCGCAGCGGAGGGAGCGGTTATAACCTCCGTGATTGCTCTAACCCTATTGGGGCATTTTTTTGGCTTGCCCCTGATGTGTTCATTATTTGTACAGGTAACAGTATTAATGCCGCTGCTTTATATAAAACCAATATAGGGGCAGCAAGACCGAGCTTAGAACGTGGGTTTTCTAATTGGACTGACATTGCTATTAACGGCTTAGTGGCCTCAGAGGTCGGTGCGAGAATGTATATTACTGTTACTGACGAAAATGCCAGCCTCTTTGCCGATATCCCCGCAGGCTCGTTACCCTCATCATTCACCATAAAAGCCCCTTTTCTCAGTGAGGTAACGCAACCCAATTACAGTGATCGCCCCGTTATTACCGGCGGGGGCGATCGAGGAAGCTACTTTATTGGTGACCCAGCGATAATCAATGATCCTACCGATAATATCAACGACCGCTATGTGTCGGTATTGAGCTATGATGGCGGTGGTTATGGGCACGGTGCCGTATTGACCTACGATAGGGGGAATTCATCGGTAAGCATGGCTTCATTAGGTTTTGAATCGGGGGGCTTTCCATTTGGTCGCGCAGTAAAAACATCCACTGGCGATTATCTTTTTTCCGTTATTTCAGCGCGAACCAGCCGATTCTCCGGTTCAATACTCCGTTATGATTCTGCATTGGGTACGTTGAACTCAATTTCAACGCCTGATCGAGTCCGCCCAGGGATTAATCTCGCTGAATCCGCTCAGGGAACACTCTACGGATTAGGGATTAATTTATCCTATAAACATTACCAACTATTTTCACTCGATGGCGCAACGCTTGCCTCTCAATCACTAAAAGATCTCGATTCGACTGTCGATGTGGTACCCGAATATGAAGTAATTATGGATAATGATCATCTTTGGTTCTTTAATGATACGCGGCTTTATTGCTATGACACACTAACCCATCAACAATACTCATATGATTTTACCACCGCAGGTGCAAATGATCCCGTTAGAGCGATTGCCTTTAAAAGCGCCGGTGGAGAAGGCTTTTTTGCCACTCGCGACAATGCAATGTCGGGGCAAGGTACCATCCAACGCTTGAGTAATAGCTGTACAGCCCCCACCATTAGTGATGCCATTACGGGCTTAACAGACTTACCTTCTACTGCGTTACTGTCAGCTTCCGATGGGTATTTTTACTACGGCACTCAAGGTGGCAAGTTAATGCGCTTCGACTCGACTAATGACAGTACGTTACAAGTCGCTGATTTTGGGGTGACCAGTGTCGTCGGTTTTTTAACAGAAGATTCAAACGGCGATATTGTCGGAATCGTCTCAGATGGCAGTGGCCATAATGATAAATTATTTGCTTATACATTATCAAACAGTGCCGTCGTCACTCAAACTGTTCCCACAGATAAGCCTATCGATAGCCACTATCCTGGGGTTACTGAAATAAATTAGTCGCTCGTTAGAGCCAAATGCAAAAAAACCTATCTAAAAAGATAGGTTTTTTTATTTTTAAAATGGCGGAGAGATAGGGATTTGAACCCTAGATGGGCTACAAACCCATGCCGGTTTTCAAGACCGGTGCATTCGACCACTCTGCCATCTCTCCAAGCGGGAGGGATAATACCTCTGCGCTGACTTGCTGTAAACAAAAAAATGCCACTATAAATGCGTTTGGTTGTTTTGCCATCAAATTTGATTAATTTAGGTGCCAGACATCTTCTCTCTTCCCCATCCATGGGGTGATAAATCAATAAGCGATAACGCAATAAAAAGACACAAAAACGCTGTTCTTATCCTTATATAAAACAGTCAAAAACATTATAAAATCAAGATTAAATTTCAATAAAAGCCCCCTCTTAATAGCCATTGTATAAAGGACAAGAACCAGGACATGAATTAGCTATAATTTTAGTGACTTTGAATTGTTCGCCATTAACTGTCTTCCAACCAGACTGCTTTTGCACAGACACCTGACAGCCACATCCCGAATGGGCTTTTAAGGTCACATCTAACCCCGCTAAATCTGGGCGTAAACAGAACGCATACTTATTCTTTTTACGGCTCAATGTCGGCCCATCTCCACTCGTATTGGCCCACCCAGTAATTAATGTTTTGCTGTCATTCAATTCTGCATAACAATTTAAAGGGTATGATGTTTTTGATTTAATGGTTAACCCCGTTGTATCACTCAAGCTGACACTGTCAACATAGGTAGCAGTAATATCAATACTGCCTTTCGTTAAATAAGCTGTTGTTATTCCATTTTTATCAATCGTTGCAATTGCAGGATTACTGCTAACCCATGAAATTTTACTATCACTGCTCGCATTATAAGTGGTGTTATTACTGTAAGTCACCGTTGCAGTGTATTGCTTTGTTTGTCCTTGATAACTACTGCCATTAACCGGCGTTACGCTTAATGATTCTGGCACAGCAGAAGTCACCGAAAGTGAAGCGCTGGCACTAAAATCACTATTAGTATCCGTTGCAACAATATTAGCCGTGCCGTTAACACTCTTATTTGCAGTGACGAGTCCTTCAAAACCTGTAGTCCCGACTGTCGCAATGGCCGTATTATCACTACTCCAATCAATATTCGTGGTCACGTCCCGTGTCACACCATCACTGTATGTCATCCATGCTTGAAATTGCTGTGTTGTTCCTTGCGCAATGCTTGCTACAGAGGGCGTGACTTCAAGTTCAGTTGGAATAGGATCTGCCACTGTTAACACTCCAGTGGCCTCAAACGGCATATTATTATCAATCAATTTAGCCGTAATATTCACATCGCCAGTGCCTTCTGAAAATAGCGTTGAAGCCAATCCTTGATTATTCACTGAGGCAAGATAATTATTACTGCTCGACCATGAAATATCATAAACCCTTCCATCACTCACATCCAAAACACTGCTATCACTGTAGGTCATCACAGCATAGAATTGTTTGGTATAACCCATAGGAATTGAAGCTATATCAGGGGAAAGTGCCAAGCTCACTGGGACAGCAGGTGTAACATCTAAACTTGTACTATTAGTGACCGACACACCATTGTCAAAAAACTGTGCAGAAACCGTCACCTCACCCACTTTTTGTTGACTGTTTGCCGTGACGACTCCTTGCTCATTAATGCTCGCTAATTCACTGGGTTGAGTTGACCATGACAAGGCCTTATTTTGTGTAAAATCGGCAGTAGTATCATCACTGTAAATAACTGTTGCTGTGTATTGTTGTGTTCGACCTTGGGCAAGACTCACGACAATCGGTGATATCACTAAACGTTGAGGCGTCGCTGCTGTCACTGTGATAACGGCCGTCGCGTCGACTGATACATTGATATCAGTATAAGTCGCTTTAATTTCAGCATCGCCTAGCTGTTGTTGACTATTGGCTGTCACTAACCCCGTACCAGTAATAGCAACCAGACTCTCAGTATTATTTATCCAAGAGACAAGGGTTGTCACATCATTACTGGTATTATCACTGTAAGTCACTATCGCTTTAAACTGCTGATAAGTGCCTTGAGCAAGATTAACAGAAGTTGGCGTTATGACTAACGCCTTAGGGATAGCTTCCGTCACTGCAATTTTCATACTGGCATTGACACTGATCCCTGTATCAATATACGTTGCCAGTACGGTAACATCACCCGTTTGTTGAGTGCTATTGGCGGTGAGTATTCCGTCTTCATTCACTTTTGCCAACACTGTATTGTCACTCACCCAAGAAATACCGTTATCTTGACTGACATCCGCAGTGGTATTATCACTATAAATAACCACCGCTTTTAGCGGCATACTTTGTCCTTGAGCAATACTGCTTTTATCAGATGAAAGGACTAATTCAATTGGAATTGCTTTCGTCACTGCTAGCATCATTTCCCCTTGAACACGATTAACACCATCTTGATAAACCGCACTGACCGAAACATCACCATTAATCTCGTTACTGTTTGCCGTGAGTAAACCTTGATTATCGATTGTCGCAATAGAGGCGTCCCCACTCACCCAAGATGTATCATAAAGCTCACCATTAGTGACATTAACAACACTTGCATCACTGTAAGTCACTTTGGCCGTTATCTGGGTGCTTTGTCCTTGAGCGATACTCTTCTTAAGCGCGCTAAGTACCATATTGACAGGGATCGCTTGAGTAATCGAAACCGTCATACTACTCGCAACAGTAACCCCAAGATCCACAAATGTCGCAGTAATATTGACATCCCCAGTTTGTTGCTGACTATTGGCCGTTAATAATCCATCATTTGTAACAAGTGCTAATTCATTGTTGTCACTCACCCAAGAAGTCCCTAGGCTACCACCATCACTGACATCTTCAGTAGTATTATCGCTATAAATCACTGTGGCGGTTAATTGAAGAGTCTGTCCCTGAGCAAGAGTCGATTTTTCACTGCTCATCACTAATTTTACTGGCACAGCTTGAGATACAGTCATCGACAATTTGCCTTCAACTTGCTCCCCTGCATCGGTAAAAACAGCACTCACAACCCCTTGTCCCTCTTTACCATTACTGTTTGCCGTGACGATCCCTTTTTGATCCACGATCATGAGTTCATCTGAACTGCTCTGCCAAGAAATGGCATTTGACGTACCATCAGTCACTGTTGCAGTGGTATTATCACTGTATGTGACAATCGCATTCAATTGGCTCGATTGTCCCTGAGCGATTTGAGTATTATCACTGTCTATCACAAGTTCAATAGGTACAGCATCGGTAATGGATACCAACACTGAACCCACCACTTTCGTCGATACATCCATAAAAGTCGCAGTGACAGTCACATCACCAGTATTTTTTTGTTTATTCGCCATGAGCAAGCCTGTATCACTGACTGTAGCCAGCGTATTGTCACTGCTTACCCAAGAAATGCCACCTTGACTGGCATCACTCACATTGGCTGTCGTATTATCACTGTAAGTCACCATCGCCGTTAACTGAGTGCTCTGTCCTTGAGCCACCTGACTTTTGAGTGCACTGACAACCAATTCTACGGGTATCGCTTCACTTACCGTTAATAATTTATTGCCACTGATCTGCTGACTCACATCAGTATAATTAGCAGTGATTGTCACATTACCCGTTATTTGCTGGCTATTTGCTACCACTAGACCCACATTATTCACACTGGCAATTGAGCTCGAATCGCTGCTCCAAGAAAGATTTGGGCTTTCACTTAGCGTTTTACTCGTATTGTCGCTATAGGTAATTTTGGCACTAAGCTGAGTCGATTGCCCTTGAGCAATATTATTATTTGCTGATAATATAACCAGTTCTACTGGTATAGCTTGAGTAATTGATAATACTGCGGTATTACTCACAATGACAGGTTGACTATTATTATTAAAAACAAACGTCGCAGTCACCGTCACATCGCCCACTCCTTGATAACTGTTTGCCGTTGCAATGCCTGTCAACGAATTCACAGTCGCCAAATCCACATTACTGCTCACCCAAGAGGTCTGACTATTTTGAGTGACATCCACCACTCGACCATTGCTATAAGTCGCCAGCGCAATGAACTTCTGCGTCATCCCTTGAGCCAAGCTCGTTGATGTCGGCGTCACAACAAGTGAGACAGGGATGGCATCAATCACACTAAGCTGCGCACTTGCCAGAAAGGATACGCCGCCACTGCTAAACACACCTTTAATGTTCACATCACCATTATTGTCATTACTCGCCATGACAAGGCCCTTGCTATCCACAGCAGCGATATCAGCATTACTACTTTGCCATGACATACCTTGACTTTGACTCACATTAATTTGCGTGCCATCACTGTAAGTCACCATCGCTACCATGCTTTGCTCAGTTCCCTGAGGAATACTGCTTGTGACAGGCGTGATCACTAATTCAGTCGGAATGGCATCTGTGACCGTCAATTGGCTTTGACCACTGACCACCACTCCATTGCTCTGGAAAATAGCCGACACTGACGTTGAACCATTCATTGTGACATTTGCTGTCACCCCTCCTTTTTGATCAACTGCCAACAAATTATTATTACCTACATCCCATTGAATAGTATCACTTTGAGTCGCATCAAAAGTCGTCCCATCACTGTAAGTCACCGTCGCCACTAATTGGGTCGTACTGCCTTGTGGTAAATTCAAAGAGGTCGGTGTTATCACTAGCTCCGTTGGCACAGCAGGGCTCACCATTAACTCAACATTGGCCATTTGATCCTGAAATACAGCGGATATCTTTTCAATTTCATCATCACTGTTAATACCTGTTGCAATTCCAGAAGTAGAAATAGAAGCATCATTAGGGTTGCTTACACTCCAACTCGTCTGAGCAGTCACATCTACGGTTGTATTATCATTATAAATAGCCGTTGCCGTGTAAGCCTGAGTGGTACCTGCAGGGATCACTGCATTTGTCGGCTCCACTTGTAAACCCACGACAGACGGACTTTCAAAAGTTGCATATTCACTCTCACCACAACCCACTAGCGACATTGAAAAGAGAGCAACTATCATCAATACACAGTAATGTTTTACTAAAGTCATCAGAACGAACACCTTAATTTGAAATAAAAGTTACAGATACTCGACGGTTTTTCTGCCGTCCCAAAATCGTGCGATTGTCCGCAATAGGAGTGGTTTCGCCTTGGGCTGATATATCAATTCGATTAATAGGGATCTCATGAGCAACGAAGAAATTCTTGACTGACAGCGCACGCTGCTGCGAAAGCATTTGATTATATGCTTTAGGGCCTTGAGCATCCGCATGCCCTTGAATGAGTATTTGATAATTTTGATGCGATGCTATGAAACTTTTTAGTTTTAAAAGCAACTTATCTCGATTTTGACTAAAGGTTGAATACCGAGTATCAAAATAAACAAGGTATTTTTTGGAGATGACAATACGCGATTTTGTTTCGCTATGAGTATAAAAAGATGATGAAGCAATCGATTTCCTAGAACGATCAGAAAAGAAATATTTGATTTCAAATAACGCACTGACTGAACCATGATCTTTTATGACCGTAATGTTATCTTCACTGCCAAAATTACTGTCGACCACCTTAGCATCCAAATCATAAAGATCGTAACGTAACCCTAACCCTAAAGATAAACGTGGGGTAAGCTGGTAAGCCATTCCTGTTTTAAACGTCGCAACCAGACTGGATGATTGTGCCGAGTTAATGAGGTAACCTGACATTGGAGTCTCAGTCCAATAAGACGTACCATAGCCTCCCCCTCCTGAGAAATAGAATGAGAAGGGAGTATTTTCGACTGGAAAATCAAACTGAATACCTAAGCCTAATACATTAAATTGACGATCATTATGATATAAAAAAGTATAATCCATATAAGGTTTAAGTATTGAGTTATCTTGTTTTTTTAAAATAAGATTAACATTAGCAATCCAACCTTGAACACTTATTTCATTAATATTATTAAGGCTTCCTGAACCCACATTTTGAGAGTTAAAAGCATAACTATAACCAGATCCAACACCTAGAGAATCAATAGAATAGTCCCACCATTGTGAATTCTCTACCGAAGAAAATGTCTCAAGAGGAATAAAAGAAAAAGATATTATTATAATTCTTATCAACAACATTAACTTCCCATTTTCTCAATAAAATATTATAAAAAATTTATAACCTATAATAAAATGATAAAAATAAAATCATAATGATAATTAGAGCCAAATCTCCTACTCAGAACCATAACAGGAGCACATTCAACTTACGAGCCCATCAAATTAAACTGTTAGTTACAAAATTAAAATCAAAAAAACCAAGTAAAAATATAAGTAAAAATATAAGCAAAGAAAAACCAATCGATTGATACTAATAATCAATAAGAATATAAACAATTTTTAATGTTTGAACAAACCCATTTTATAAAAAACACGTTTATTTAATTAATCAACACAGCAATATAAACAACAAACATTAATTAAAATAAAATTTAATCAACTAAAAAAATACATAAGTAAAATTAAAAGTCAGGTGAGAAAACAGATATTACAATGAAGTTAATAATTAAAGCCAATGAGCGCGCTAAAAGATGAGATAATAACAATGGAAAAAAGAAACATACTTTTCGCCCAGGATTTGATATTTGAAGTATAAAACCCCTTTAACGATAAGTATAACCAATACACACACAATAACATCATAATGATCAAGTAGAACAACCCCGTATAACCTTGAAAATATAATAGCGAACACAATATGGTAAAAGTAACAATATACATAACACAATGACGTTTTACTTTTTTATCATGATGTAAAACAGAGAACAGTGGAATGTTGGCTTTGATATAATCATCACTTCTGACTAAACCAATTACATAAGAATGGGGTATCTGCCACGAAATACTAATCAACACTAATAAAATTAATCCAGAATCAATATGATTACTGCCAGCACTGTAGCCAACTGCCATTGGCATTGCCCCAGAAACACTGCCAATAAACGTGCCATACACAGATTGTCTCTTAGCCCACAAGCTATAAATGACGACATAGAAAAACCAACCGATAACACCAAATAAAAAACTCAATAAATTAATGCTAAGCAGGCATAAAAAACCCATCCCCCCTAGAGTCAGTCCGAAACGAAACGCCGCTCGCTCTGATATTAACCCTTTCACTAAGACGCGATCAGCCGTTCTTGCCATCAACGCATCAATATCACTATCGATGATATTGTTAAATACACACCCCGACGCAATGACAAAGCTTATTCCCACTAAGAGTAATATTAATACCCCAAAATTGAACACAGCATGTTGAGCTAAAAAAAAACTGCCAAGAACGGTAATTAAATTGCCTAAAATAATGCCTGGTTTTGTTATCGATACGAATGATTTCAGTTTCATAGCATCATGTTGACACGAAGATGATACATGATCCAAAGAGAGCCTCCAATGAGTATAATGACCACTAACATAGTGAAAATAAATGACAGAAAATTCCATCCTTTTTCAGATCGCGTATTCAAATGTAAAAAGAAAACCAATTGCACAAACAACTGCGCTAATGCAAGTAATACTATGGAGATAGTTTTAACCCCTGTAGAAATGTCCAAATAAACAACAATATAGTAAGGAATAATGGTCAACAGAATGGATAAAATAAATCCAGTAATATAAGAAGCATAAGTCCCATGATCAGCCCCACTACTGGTAACCTTTGATTGATTCATTTTGCTATTGCTCCCATCAAATAAACCACGGTAAACACACAAATCCAAATAATATCGAGAAAATGCCAGAATAAACCTAGACAAGTCAGTCGTGTTTTCACTTGCTTAGTCAAATTGGCATGCCAAACACTCCACATGAGCACTAACATCCAAATTAATCCCATTGTCACATGAAAGCCATGAGTCGCCACCAAGCCAAAAAAGCTAGAAATAGAAGCACTTCTATGCCATCCATTACCTTCTGTGATGAGTCCATGAAACTCATAGAGTTCCATCGAAATAAAGCCCACCCCCAACAAAAAAGTAATCACCAAGCATTGAATAACTTGAGTCGATTTATTTCGATGCATCGCCAACATCGCCAAGCCATATGTAAAACTGCTGGTTAATAACAGAAAAGTTTCCACCAATACAAATGGCATTGAAAAAAGTTCTTTGGGAGTCGGCCCCCCAAAAAAATTAGGCATCAAAACAGCATGAGTGGCGAACAAGGTCGCAAATAAAATACAATCACTCATGATGTAAATCCAAAAACCAAAAACGGTTATCGAATGCTCGTCCAGCTCTTCAACATGGGGCTCCATTACAGTACTAGACATTATGACTCCTTAGCTTTTCAATGGCTTCAACTTCAGCCGCAGGTATATAGTAATCCACATCCTTTTCAAAGCACCGATGAATGAAGGCCACAAAAATACCCATTATTCCTACGCAAGCCAGCCACCAAATATGCCAAATCATGGCAAAACCAAAAACAAGCGCAAAGGCTGACATAATGAATCCGGCTCCCGTATTTCGTGGCATATGAATATCCACATAAGGGCGTGTCTCCTTCGGCCTCACAGAATTTTCTTGCTTTTCTTTCCAAAAAGCATCGATATCATCAACCACTGGAGTAAAAGGAAAATTATACAAGGCTGGCGGAGAACTGGTTGACCACTCTAATGTTCTTGCATTCCAAGGATCCCCTGTTGTATCACGGTTTAGCTCGCGATCGCGAATGCTCACATACAATTGAATAGCTTGACATATAATCCCTAGTAGAATGGATACGGCACCCGCCATCGCCACTAAAAGTAAAGGCTGCCACCCTGTATCAATATCATAGTGATTAAGACGTCTGGTCATGCCCATAAATCCAAGTGCATATAAAGGAATAAAAGCCAAATAGAACCCTATCACCCATAACCAAAACCCGCGCTTACCCCACTTTTCATCAAGCGTAAAACCAAATGACTTAGGAAACCAATAGCTGTATCCGGCAAACATGCCAAACACGACCCCACCAATAATGACATTATGAAAATGCGCAATAAGAAATAAGCTGTTATGCAACAGGAAATCAGCACCAGGTACTGACAGTAATACGCCTGTCATTCCCCCTATAGTAAATGTTGATAAAAACGCTAAGGTCCACATAATAGGCAAATTCATTTGTAATCGCCCACGGTAGATCGTAAATAGCCAATTAAATATTTTAACCCCAGTTGGAATGGCAATGATCATCGTCGCAATACCAAAAAAGGCATTCACATTCGCCCCTGAGCCCATAGTAAAAAAATGATGTAACCAAACACTAAAGGAAAGAACCGTGATCACCGCCGTGGCATACACCATAGAGGTATAACCAAATAACTTTTTATGGGTGAAAGTTGGTACCACTTCAGAGAAGACACCAAAAGCTGGCAGAATGAGAATATAGACTTCAGGATGACCCCAAATCCAAATCAAATTAACATACATCATTTGATCGCCACCCGCCGTCGCGGTAAAAAAATGAAAACCTAAATACCTATCTAGAGTCAATAGTGCTAACGTCACCGTTAATACAGGAAAGGCAGCAATAATCAGAATATTAGTGCATAAGGCAGTCCAAGTAAAAATGGGCATTCGCATCAAAGTCATGCCTGGGCAGCGCATTTTCATAATCGTGACAAAGAAGTTAATCCCAGTCATCAAAGTACCAATACCGGCAATTTGCAAACTCCAAATATAATAATCCACTCCCACGCCCGGACTATTGGCAATGCCTGATAATGGCGGATACGCCAACCAACCTGTTCGCGCAAAGTCCCCTATCCCTAAAGACATATTCACTAACGCCATGCCCACAAAAAACAGCCAGAAACTCAACGAATTCATGAAAGGAAATGCCACATCTCTCGCACCAATTTGCTGCGGTACCACAATATTAATAAACCCAATCACCAAAGGCATTGCCACAAAGAAAATCATGATCACGCCATGAGCAGTAAAGATTTGATCGTAATGTTCAGGAGGTAAGTAACCTGGGTCACTGGCCGCTAAAGCGAGTTGCGAACGCATCATAATCGCATCGCTAAAACCCCTTAACATCATGACGAATCCCACAAGAATGTACATGATGCCTATTTTTTTATGATCGATAGTCGTAAACCATTCACTCCAAAGGTAGCGCCACTTACCGTATCGCGTCACAATTAATGCCAATACAATGACCACAGCAGCCATAAATGAAACGGCGCCCATCACAATGCCGTTATCCCAGGGGACAGCGTCCCAAGTTAATTTCCCTAGCATAGTTAATCCTGCCTTAAAATAAATTTGCGATCCGCATTCTGTTTACCTGGCAACATGTATTTTTCAATCACAGCTTCAAATAATCGCGGCTCAACATATGAAAAATACTGTATCGGATGATTTTCACTCTTATTACTTAATTTATTATATTGTGCTTTATTAAGTTTTAGCTGCGATTGCCTAACGCTGTTCACCCAATCTTTAAAGCCTTTTCCAGAGGTTGAGGTGGTGGTAAATGTCATATCAGAGAAGCCTTCACCACTAATATTGGCAGACATACCTCTAAACGTGCCTGTTTCATTGGCAATTAAATGTAACTGGGTTTGCATACCTGACATGGCATAAATTTGTCCACCCAGTTTGGGAATAAAAAATGAATTCATCGGCGCATCTGAGGTGATCTTAAAAGCAATCGGCACATCAATGGGGATTTCGATATGATTAACCGTTGCAATGCCAAATTTAGGATAGATAAACAACCACTTCCAATCGAGCGCAATAACTTCAATGACAATCGGCTCAGCATCGCTGTTCAACGGCTTATACGGGTCAAGTTCATGGGTTGTTCGCCAAGTAATAATGGCTAAAACCAAGATAATAAGAAAAGGGATCCCCCAAACGAAGGCCTCTATTTTAGTTGAATGGGCCCAATCAGGTGCATAGGTTGACTTTTCATTATGCTCACGATATTTCCATGCAAATACAAAGGTCATAACAATCACAGGAATAACAACAATGAGCATCAACAAGGTCGCAGTAATAATTAATGCTCCCTCATCTTTCCCCACCTGCCCCTTGGAATCAAGCACACCTAGACTGCAACCCGTTAGCAAAAGCAATGAAATAATCCAAACCAAATCTTTCTTTGTCATCTTCATCATGGCAACTCTTTACAAATGAGTGGGAGTTGACATTTCACAACATAAACACTCTGATGAGTGGCTATAGAAATGTGAGTAATATTAGTATTGTTGAAAATTTGATTTTTAGCAGGGTGTTTTACACAAAGTCAGTAAAAATTACTGATACACAAGCAACAAACGACTAAAATGATATCGATTATGCCTCACTAAGTGTCAACATATTCCACAATATAAAGCTCATTCAAAAAAACGTTTAAATTTAATCATTTAAGTTTGAGAAAGGTTTACATCGCATCCCATTCAACAGAAAACAGTAAATGAATAACTCACTCATTTAAAATGAAATAAACTTATTTTAGGCTGTTTGAAATGAAATTAAATTAACCTGAAAAGAATAGACAAAGTACGATATTTTTACTTACCCTCAGCAACAAGGATAATCGCAAACTTGATTGTCAATTACGCTGTAACTCAATATAAATTAACAATAAATCTATAATAATAAAATCAGCAAACATCAAATAATAATAAGGAAGAACATGACACTTTCATTCAGGGTATCACCCATCAAAAAAATGATTGCCTATTGGCTTCTATTGATTGGTTCATTGACTCACTTAACGGCCCTTGCAAGTACAAGCCCCTATTATATCGCTTCCATTGGCGACTCTATCACAGCGGGTGTCGACGGTAATAATCAACAGAGCCTTGATAATTACACTTATTCAAATGCCATCATTCAAGGAAAGCTAAAAGCAAAACAAACTTATCAAAGTCTTTTTGTCAGTAACACCACTTTTGCTCCAGGAGGGTATAGAGAAGCACTGGTACAACTGATGTGCGATCCCTATTTATCCATCACTTTTACCACTGATCCCACGGCACCTGCGCAAACGGTCAATAATGATCCCTCCACCTCGATTGCCAGTCATTTTCAATGCGATGCAAGGTCTAAAAAGATCCACTATATCGACAGAAATAATCAATTACATGCTATTAAATTCTTAGGCAACACAACTCCAAACCCATTTGGAACCAATCCTAATAACCAAGCGGCCCCAGGAATCGATTACTTCACCGACACTCAGGCAACAGATAGCAATGGTAAAACCATCACTGTCAAAGCCCCTTATTTTGCCAATCAAGGTTATACCTTGTGTAATAGCACGCACAATTGCCCATTCCCCATTGCATCACTTTTTCAACAAGCGAAAACACCATTGCCTGATAAAGCTAATATTTTTGCGATCACTTTAGCGGGCACTAATGACATTATGCTTGGATTCGATACGTTTAATGAACTTAAAAGCGATCTACTTCATTTTATTACCCGCACCTTGCCTGCAAACTTAAATCCTAACAGCACCAATACACTCTTTCATATTGTATCGCCTATCACACCTGTTACAAACAGTGGTGCCTGTAAAATGTTCACCAAAGATGGTTGCGCCGATCTAACCTATAATCGCTATATTCAAAATAAGAATGTTAGCCCCTCAGCACCCAGCTTAACCCATGATGTGCTCATCAATGATCCAAAAAGCCATATCAGCATCGCAGGATCCATTATCCCAGTGTTGGGGTACAATAATAACGTCCATCCAGATCTACAAAACTACTTATACTTGGGCTACAACATCGCTAACGTGTTAGTAAAAAACTTTCAAATTGCAGCCACTACAGCATCATAATTGACAACAATCTCAACATCAGGGACGATTAAACGCATTGCTTAAATGAAGAAGAAAAGAGGGGGAGAAAACTTGAGGCAATATCGTTATACCCGTGATACTTCAAGATACATGTTTTCAGAGCGCGTAAAAGTGCCTAATTCAAGGCGTATTATTGCCGAAATGCTTATTGCCTTTTAAGATGATACAACGCAGAAGTCGGTGCTTTTACACACTCCCAAAGGGCTGGCCTCTTTATATGTAAAAGCAAGGCCTTTTATACTGTGTTATTAAACATCGGCTTAGAATGACTAGGCTCGATGTTCAATGCCTTGTCTAAAAGGCTTTTCATTCCAGCTGAATCCTGCAGCTTGAAGTATCACGGGTATAGCATAACGATATTGCTCTATGGTCTATGGTCTATGGTCTAAGGCAAAATGCGATTAATCGGGATTATAGCCAATGTCTGTTTTATGGGCTTCGAGCAAATTTTCAACAGGAGGAGGCAGCTGCAAATAAAACCCTTTATCCACTAACTCACTTTTCACCTTTTCAATATCAGCAAATCCTAAATGATCGCGTTTGCTTAAAGGCAACATCATCACTAAAATCGGCGTACCAAACATAGCCATTAAGGCATCGGGAACTTTTGTAAAATCATCACGTTTTTCAATAAATAAGTAAGTTTCTTGCTTACGACTACTTTTATATACTGCACAGATCATATCAGGCTCAATTTCCAAACAATTCAACTTGCCAGCTAATTACTGACACTATAACATGGACTGATCGGAATTTAATGCTTATCGACGTAAAGTTGATCATTTGTAAAGAGTAAAGCAGGAATGTATACACCAAGCCTAGAATTAAAGGGCGCATCCTTTACGCTGTCAGTCCTTCATATTAAGCATCAAGATATGAGCAGACTCACGGCTGAACTTGATAATAAACTTGCTATTGCGCCACAATTTTTTATCGGTGCGCCTTTAGTGATAAATATCGAGCTCATTACCGATCCCTTATTTGATCTTGCCAAACTCAAACACATCCTCACTCAACGGCAATTAATCATTGTCGGCATCACCGCCGCCATTCCAGAGCTGATTGAACAGGCCAAAACGCTTGGGTTAGCCATTGTCAAATCAGGCAAACAAAGTCTCAATCAACCTCAATTACCTAAAACCACCAAGGTTATTCAGCGAAATATTCGCTCAGGACAACAAATTTACACAAAAGGTGGTGATTTAATCATCATAGGCGCCGTTGGCAATGGTGCTGAGGTCATTGCAGATGGTAGCATACACGTCTATGGTACATTAAGAGGCAAAGCCATGGCGGGTGCCGCTGGTGACAAACATGCCGTTATCATTGCGAAAAAAATTGAAGCTGAATTAGTCTCCATTGCCGGTCAATATTGGTTAACGGAAAACCTTCAGCACAATATCACTTCGCAAAGTGCATGTATTCGCTTACAAGGGAATACCTTAACTGCCGATAATTTATCACTTTAACAACCGACAGATTAAAAGGATAGTAAACACATGACACAAATTATTGTTGTCACCTCAGGCAAAGGCGGTGTGGGTAAAACCACCTCAAGTGCTGCCATTGCAACAGGATTAGCCCTAAAAGGACATAGGACTGTCGTGATTGATTTTGATATTGGATTAAGAAACCTTGATCTCATTATGGGTTGTGAACGACGCGTCGTTTACGACTTTGTTAATGTCATCAATGAAGAAGCCAATCTCAATCAAGCATTGATCAAAGATAAACGCTGTGCAAACCTGTACATTCTTCCTGCGTCACAAACGCGAGATAAAAATGCACTAACAAAAGAAGGGGTTGGGAAAGTCTTAGACTTGCTCACAGAGCAATTTGAATATGTCATTTGCGATTCCCCTGCGGGAATAGAAAATGGGGCAATGATGGCCTTATATTATGCCGATCTTGCCATTGTCACCACCAACCCCGAAGTCAGTTCAGTACGCGATTCCGATCGGATTTTAGGCATGTTACAAAGTAAATCCAGACGTGCAGAACAAGGTTTAGAACCGGTGAAAGAGCTATTGCTCCTCACACGCTACGCGCCAGACAGAGTCAACAGTGGGGAAATGTTGAGCGTTGCCGATGTCGAAGAAATCTTAGCAATCCCCCTATTAGGTGTCATTCCTGAGTCTCAATCTGTGTTAAAAGCATCCAATTCAGGGATCCCTGTGATTTTGGATGAAGAGAGCGATGCCGGTATCGCTTACAGTGATAGCGTCGCTCGCCTTCTCGGTGAAGAAGTGGCATTACGATTTATTACCGAAGAGAAAAAAGGCTTTTTAAAGCGCATTTTTGGTAACTAACTTTGGATACTAACTTCTTGGTAATTAACTATGTCTTTACTCGATTATTTTAAAAGTGACAAAAAAGTGAATACAGCAGCAACCGCCAAAGAGCGTCTCCAGATCATCGTTGCACATCAACGTGGAGAAAGGGACGCTCCAGACTATTTTCCTGAAATGAAAAAAGAAATTATAGAAGTGATCAGAAAGTACGTAAACGTTGGCCCGGATCAAATATCGGTACAACTGGATCAAAATGATGAAAAACTCTCAGTGCTTGAGTTAAATGTAACCTTACCCGAGCCACAAAGCTAGTACATCATGTTCTTATTCTCATATGTGTCCATATGAGAATAAGAAGTAAAAGCAATAGATTAAACACCGATCTCATTAAGGTGTTCACCAACAATATCTGCTCTCCACCCTGTCAATATTAACGGCAAATCCCCTTTTTTTCCGTCCCATAACCAACGTAAATATTCATGAATATGACGCTTTGACCCAAGGAGTTCTATGGGAACTTGAGCCGACTCAGCCTGAGTGACTAAGACTTGTTTAATGGTTTTAAAGGCCGATTTATAGCCTGTTTTAAGCGCAATGACATCGATTGGTTCTGGCACAGAATCAAAGCTCACCTGACTAATGATCTCAAGGATTTTTCTGCCATGAACGCGCTTTTCTTGTTCTGTTAAATCAGTCAATTTAGCGAGTTGAGCCATATTTTGAGGTTGCTTTTTAGATAGCGTGATCAACGCATGATCTTTTATCACAAACCCTACAGCCATATCTCTCTTTAATGCCAGATCCAAACGCCATTTAGCCAAATCCCGTAAACAGGCTAATTGTTTAGGCAACAACTGAAAAGCATTCTTCACTTTTAAATAGGCTTCAGCAGGCTCAACAGGCGTTAATCGATTTTGCGTTATTCGCTCACTTTCAGCCATAACCCAATCTAAACGAGACATGCTTCGCAGTTTTTCAATTAACTGAGGATAAAGCTCATATAAGTAATACACATCGTTCGCAGCATAGTCTAATTGAGCTTGCGACAGAGGTCGCTTCAACCAATCGGTGCGTGACTCCCCTTTATCTAAACTCACCGATAAGAGTTGCTCGACTAATTTGGCATAGCCTAAACTATGCCCAAACCCCGCCAAACTGGCACCAATTTGGCTGTCAAAAAGGGGAGCGGGCTGACATTGAGCATAGTGCGCAAACACATCCAAGTCTTCACTGCAAGAGTGCAGCACTTTAATCAAATTAGACTGAGTGAGTAACGCCCAGAAAACAGATAAATTCGTCACAGCCAAAGGATCGATAAGCGCTAATGTTTTACCATCATAAGCTTGAATAAGCCCTAATTTTGCATAATAAGTGCGAGTACGCACAAATTCTGTGTCCAATACCAATAAATCTGCTTGCTCATACTGCTTGACCAACGCTTCAAGGCTCACATTATTATCTATATACTCAAACGCTAACAATATCTTCTCCAAAATCTGCTTCAAATAAAAAAGCCGACCTATGCCAGCTTATTTCATGCTTGTGTTATCTTAACACAAGAAAGAACAGATTCAGTTTTTTTGCTCGTCTCTTAACTCTCGGCGCAATATTTTGCCCACATTAGACTTAGGCAGCTCCTTTCTAAACTCCACCCATTTAGGCACTTTATAGCCCGTTAAATGACTTCGGCAATGCTCAATAACATCTTCAGATGTTAGGGCTTCATCATTTTTCACCACAAACACTTTGACCGCTTCACCAGAAACCTCATGGGGAACGCCGACTGCAGCGACTTCAATCACACTGGCATGCATGGCCACGACATCTTCAATTTCATTGGGGAAAACATTAAAACCAGAGACTAAAATCATGTCTTTTTTACGATCAACAATATAGAAAAAGCCTTTTTCATCCATGTAACCAATATCGCCAGTGGCTAAATAACCCGTTTCATCTATCACCTTTTGAGTCTCTTCTGGACGTTGCCAATAGCCTTTCATCACTTGCGGCCCTTTGGCAAATATTTCACCCACTTCGCCTTGAGACAATATACTGCCTTCATCGCTGCGAACCTGCACATCAGTCATGGCCACAGGAAAACCAATAGAACTATTGTAACCCTCTAAATTATAAGGACAACAAGTCACTAACGGCGACGCTTCCGTTAATCCATAACCTTCAAGCAGACGTGTATGAGTGATATTCTGCCACTTCTCGGCCACAGCACGCTGTACCGCCATCCCGCCCCCTATAGAGAGCTTTAAGGTCGAAAAGTCTAAGTCAGAAAAATCCTTTGAGTTCACTAGCGCATTAAATAAGGTGTTTACGCCTGTTAGCGCTGTGATCGGGTATTTTTTCAATTCACTAATAAAAGCCGGCAGATCCCTCGGATTCGTGATCAATAAATTATTCGCCCCTTTATGTATAAATAACAAACAATTTACTGTCAGAGCAAAAATATGATAGAGCGGTAAGGCCGTCACCACAAACTCTTCACCGTTATTCAATAAAGGAGAGTAAGCCGCATCGGCTTGTAAAACATTACTAACAACATTGCCATGAGTCAGCATGGCTCCTTTAGACACCCCAGTCGTGCCACCCGTATATTGTAAAAAAGCAAGATCGGACGCATCAATATGCGGTTTCACATACTGCATTCTGCGGCCTTTCGATAAAGATTGGCGCATCGAAATAGCATGGGGTAAATGGTATTTAGGCACCATTTTTTTCACGTATTTAACCACAAAGTTCACTAATGTCCGCTTTGGCGCACTCAGTAAATCCCCTAAACCCGTTAATACAACACTTTCTACTTGGGTCTTTTTCACGACCTTATCTAAAGTGTGTGCAAAATTAGACACAACAACAATGGCTTTCGCACCTGAATCATTTAACTGATGCTGTAATTCTCGCGGCGTATACAAAGGATTGACATTCACGACAACCATTCCAGCCCTTAAAATACCAAATAAAGCAATGGGATATTGCAATAAATTTGGCATCATAATCGCCACTCTGTCACCTTTGCTTAATGTTAATTCGTTTTGCAAATAGGCAGCAAACGCACGGCTACGTTCTTCTAATTTACGATAGGTTAAACTTGCCCCCATATTGACAAAAGCTGCTTGGTCCGCATATTTAGTCGCTGAGCTTTCAAATAAGTCAACCAGTGACGCGTAATCATTAACGTTTATTTCGGCAGGTACATCATCAGGTAAATTATTAATCCAAGGCTGATCCAAAACTTTCTCCTCATGCCTTCAATATGATGAAAGCAGTACAACAAAAGCCTAGTCATCAAACGTATTACACACGTTTATAAACAGGCTTAATGATTGCATTTATATTGCCAGTGATAAAAATCATACAAGCGTTTAATTTTTTGAACATCATCACATAAATGAAACAAAAAACCTAGTCAAAATTTACATACGAAAGACATTAAAGAAAAATATCCATTCATAAAATCTGCACAGTGCAAGAGATATCGTTTTCTATCTTTTGTTAATGAAATCCGTAATAGCTTTAGCTACTTCAGCCGCATTTCCCATATGAAGATGGTGATCCCCCCTCAAATGTACTGTCGATAACTGATTAAACCATTTCTTAGCCTGAGGCAACGCGGTTTGTAATGCTGAATACCCGTCCTGCCCAGTGATCAATAACGTTTGGCTGCTGTGATTTTGCATCAAGGCATCAACTTGTTCAAAACTCAAACGAGTGGGAGAATCTAACCTCAACCGTGGATCGCTACGCCAACTCACTCCATTGTCATTTTGAACCATATTGCGTTGAGTCAATAAGGCACACCAAGACCTATCTAACCCCGTTAATTTATGTCTCGCATCCACTGCTATCTCTACATTATCATAAACACTGGCTGCTTTCTCTTTGTTGGCAAGGTAAGTTTGATAAGCTTTAAAGCTTTTGTTTAATCTGGCTTTATTTTTCTTCGCCGATTCAAAAATAGGCGCCAAGGCTTCGATTAAAATAAGCTTATTGACTTTATCTGGAAAAGCAGCAGTAAAAGCGGAAGCGACTATTCCTCCTAATGAATGCCCCACAATAGCGACAGGTATTGTTCTGTGTTCAAGATATGAAAGCAGTACCTGTAAATCAAAAATATAGTCAACCCAATGCAAAGGGTAATACCCAGGATGATGATCGGAATATCCATGGCCTGGCCAATCGATAGCTAACACTTGAAAATCGTTCAAATGAGTCGCAAGAGGCTCAAAACTATTCGCATTATCTAACCAACCATGCAAAGCCAACAGCAAAGGTTTATCTGCTCGCCCCCATAACCTTCCAGACAAGCACAAATGAGGCAATTTAATTTGAACCTCCTCATGCTCAACGTTCAAATCAACACTCATATCACCCCTTACTTAATCTTTAGTTTTAGACAAAAACAAAGAGCACAACATCGCCATAAACCATGGCGATACCCGTGATACTTGAAGGCGCATGTTTTCAGAGCCTGTAAAAGTGCCTAATTCAAGGCGTATTATTACAGGAATGCTTATTGCCTTTTAAGGTGATGCAACGCAGAAGTAGGTGATTTTACAGACTCCCAAGGGGCTGGCCTCTTTATATGTAAGAGCAAAGCCTTTTATTCTGCGTTACTGAACACCAGCTTAGAATCACTAGGTACGCCGTTCAAAGCCTTGTCTAAAAGGCTTTTAATTCCAGCTGAATCCTGCATCTTCAAGTATCACGGGTATAAATCATACTCTTTATTCAATCTTTAATGTCTACACATTTTCGGCATTAAAACATGATTAAAGCAAGACTAAAACGTATCCCCATTAACGACCAGTAAAATAATATTAACCTAACGATTCGGCTTGATGAACTTTAACGTCATTCTATCACTCTCACCAATATCCAAATATTGTTGTTTATTCGTATCCCCCCCTTTTAATGTCGGCGGCAGACTCCAAACACCATGAGGGTAATCTTTCATATCAGCTAAGTTGGCATTCACCTCAGAGCTGGCCACTAAGGTAAAGCCCACTTTCTTCGCTAAGGCGACCACTTCATCTTGCTCCATATAACCACTACTGGCTAACATGCCCTCTTTACCTCTGTGCTCAACGACCCCAAAAGTCCCCCCGGGTTTTAATACGTTAAAAGCCGATTGAAACACAGGTAATAAATAATCTTTCATGGCCCAATTATGTAAATTTCTAAAAGTGAGTACGACATCTACACTATCGTCTGATCCAAGTGAATAATGCGTTGGCGGATCAAAGGTGACCACTTCAGCTTGAGAAGTCTGAGTTTTACTGTCTTCTAGCCATATTTTGAATTTTTTTGCCGATGTCGCACGATAACCGTTTTTCTTTGTTTCATCGCTTGGGTTACTGTCAAAAATAGCCCCAACATATTGCCCTTTTTTATTTAAATATGGCGCCAATATTTCTGCATACCAGCCACCACCCGGCCACAGTTCAATAACAGTATCTGTGGGTTTCACGCCAAAAAACATCAAAGTTTCAAAAGGGTGCCGATAAACATCGCGAGCCATATTACTGGGCGTTCTAAAGTCACTCTTCACTGCAGCTAATAGTTGATCATTGACATTGTCTGACTCGCTGCTACTCATAGCAGAAAAGCTCATGCCAGCAACGAGTAAGCCCGCACTTAACAGCGAAGCCTGCGACAAGCGCTGAACCTTCAATGCCCTCTTCATATTGGTCAGTGTCAAATGAAACACTTGGGTATTCAAAACGGTATTTAAAAACATATGCTTTCTTCCATGACGTTCAATAAACCATCAAAATAACAGTCACTCAATAAAAAGCCAAGTCTTTCACACTTATCTATTAAAGTCGCTTAACATCACGGACTCGACACCAACTTAAAAACAGCATCCAACCACTAAATAGCAACCAAATCGCCACCCAAATCCAGGCAGGGATCCAGGTTTGTGACGCTAACATCGCCGCATCACCACGCCCACCAATTCCTAATAAATAAGTTGGACTTGCAAGGGCGTTGAGCATTATCATCAAGGCCATGATCCTAAGCCCAGTATTAAAATAAGCTTTACCATTTAATTTCAATGGCAATAAAAACAAGGCCGCAAGCACTAACAAAATAATAATGGTGAGAAGGTCCCGTCCCCACAATGCGATAGTGAGTAATACCCCCGCTCCTAACAGCGCATAACTGGCCCTGATCCCTCGTGAAGAAGTGGCTAAAATAAATAATAAAAATCCCCAAAGAGCGGCACCAAAATAACCACTAAAACCAATGATCACCGGCCAACCACCTTGACTAAAACATAAACCGGCGCCATTAGGAAACAGTTGAATATGGCTCACGGAGCCGCCGGTCATTAACGTTGCTAGACCATGGGATAATTCATGAAAATAACTCTCGAGCCATTTAAACGGAATTTGGATAAAGGGTAAACGTGTCACGATAACGGCAACAAACAACTCGATAAAAAAACGCCCCTTTGTTGGAATTTTAGATTGACGCATTATATTTCCTATTTAATGAGAATGACTCTTTATTTTATCAATGATATCGAGCCCTTGATTATGCAGCAATAAAAAGCATAACGTTTAGGATGAATATTCATTGGACTTTAAAACCCCCATGAGCGCTTTAAAGTCAAGTGTTCCAAAGTCAATTAAGGTCGGATTAAATGCTTATTCTCTTCCTGGTAGTTTCTTCCATGTCACAGTGTCGCGTAAATAAACAGGTGCTAATTCATCAACACTTGTCGCATCGCCCTTTCTCATTCCAAACTCTGCTAACGCTAGCATGGCACTCGCCTGAGGAAATTTAGCTTGCTCGCATAGCGTCATGTTATCACTTAACCTTAACAACTCAGGATAGGCATCAAAACCCGTTCCAGCGCAGTCAATACTGGCCGAGATATCCAATTGTATCTCCACTTCTTCAGGGCGACTCACTCGCTCTGCCCCCACTAAAGTCGCAATGCCATTAACGTCAATAAACTGCCCCCAATAGACTTCTCCCATTCGAGCATCAATAGCACAAAACACTTGCTTAGCCGCTTCCTTTTCAATGGCTATTTGTGCCATTGCGGCAAGGGTTGAAATACCAATAACAGGCACATCAAGGCCTAACGCTAAACCTTGAGTCATGCTAGTGCAAATACGAATCCCCGTAAAACTCCCCGGTCCTCGGCCATAGGCAATATAATCGATATTATTGACTTTCAGTTGAGCTTGATTTAATACACTCTCAACCATAGGCAATAATCGCTGGCTGTGCTCTCGAGGTGCATCCACTTGCTGTTGGTAGACTCTACCATCAGTCATGAGCGCCACAGAGCAAGACTCAGTACAAGTATCAAGTGCTAATATCGTTGATGATGCTTCTTTTTGAACGTCTTGTGTCATTTATGGGTAACCGCAACAGATAATAATTCGCCGTCAGTATAACCTCAAGTGCTAAAGAGGTTAAGTCTAGACACCTCAAAATTCATCGCTCACTGGATTTTTCCATCCCCCATAAACTCAATGTCAACCACGCACCTAGAGTATTAATGTTCAATCTGAATACAATACTCAATATTGCATTAGCGAGATAGGCATGATAAAAAAACAACAATTAGGTTATTAGATTTCATTGCTAGATAGTATTTTTTTATAATAAAAATCAATTAGATTATTAAAAAAAGCGATTTTATTAAGCAATTCTATGATCATTAATTTACGTTATTTTTATTAAATTTATAACCTATATGTTATGACAAAAGTTTCCAGACAGAAGATAGTGACCAGACTATGAACATATTCACCATCCTTCATGAAATCCGAGACCTTAAATCCAATACCCTAAATGCTGAAATGTGAAATAAAGAGAGAATTATGCAACGAAATCATTTAGTCGCCGATGTTGGGGGCACCAATATTCGTATCGCTCTTGCTAACCAAAGTGAGATTAAGCACATTCAAACCTTTGAATGTGCCGAGTTTCCCTCTTTAGAAGCGGCCATTAATCATTATATTAAAGAGAATAAGCTGATTATCGATAAAGCTTGCATCTGTATTGCAGGGGCTGTAAACGATAATGAAGACGTCAAAATGACCAATTTGGACTGGCGTTTTTCAGCTCACTCTATTGAACAGCATTGCAACATCAATACCGTCCACCTCATTAATGATTATCATGCCATCGCCATGTCTTTACCCTATTTAACGCCTTCGCAGCTCATCAAAATGAGTGGGGCAAAAGGCCAAGATAATGCCCCTAAAATGGTTTGCGGCCCAGGCACGGGATTAGGTATTGCTCAGCTTGTTCCGATCAAAGATCACTATCATTGTATCAGCGGAGAAGGAGGCCATATTGCTTTCGCTCCTACCACTGAGCGGCAAATACAAGTCCTTAACTATCTATTCAGCCAACATGAGCGCGTATCAATCGAAAGATTATTATCCGGTCAGGGAATCGTCAATATTTATCAGGCCCTAGCAGCTCAAGCAAAACAACCGGCTCAAAATTACAATGCAAAAGACATCACTGAAGGATTTATACAAAAAAGCGATCCTTTATGTATTGAAAGCACTGAACTTTTCTTAGATATTCTCGCACAATTTCTAGGTGATCTTGTGCTGATGAATGGCGCATTTGGCGGAGTATATATTGCAGGAGGCATCATGCCTCGTATTATCAAACACGTGAATGTTGAAAAATTTAATCAATGTTATGCTCATAAAGGTCGATTTAGAGACTATGTCAGTCAGGCACCTTTATATCTCATCACTGAGCCCCAACCAGGACTCATTGGCGCTGCTGCCTATTTATATCAGTCGATCGATTAAGTCCATTTCCATGAGTAAGGATTAATCTTCTTCGATAATCCTTACAAGCCAGTAGTGGAGTCAGCGATACATCTCGACTCCAACACATTTTCTTTTATAACAAAAGCTTTCATTTTAAATGACAGAGGCTCAAGGATCGACTTCTTCGTTCTTATCTCTTTTTGAGATAAAGTTAGTTAAGGAGATTGCAACTCCCCTTTTCTGACCCCTTTTAATGAAGTGAGCTCTTCACAACTCCGCCCTATTTATTGAAAAACGGCTCATTACCATTCAGCTTCAGTTCAAAAAAATAATGAAAATGTAAAAAGCTGCAATCATCAACTAATATATTGAAATAGAAAATGACCAGTTAAACGGTGCCACAGCAATATGATAAGCATTAAAAATTTACAAGGTGACAATGTCGACATCTCACCTGCTGAGTTTCAACACTTTACATCCAAGCTCGATTCAAGATTATTATTTGAAGGATGTGCAGAATATGAACAGTCCAGACAAATTTTCAACCATATTTTCAATCGTAAACCTGCCTTCATAATCAAACCTTCTGGGGCCGCAGATATTCAAACCACAGTCAAATTTGCCGCAAAACATCAATTACTCATCGCCATAAAAAGTGGGGGGCATAATGTCGCGGGTCATGCCAGCTGTGAAGGCGGTATTCTTATTGATTTATCCTTAATGCAAAGTATTCATGTCGATACCAACACTCAACAGGTTCGAGTAGAAGCCGGAGCCTTACTACACAAATTAGATCATGAAACTCAATCTGTTGGGTTAGCTGTACCTGTCGGTGTAGTATCAGTAACAGGTGTCGCGGGTTTAACTTTGGGAGGCGGCTTTGGCTGGCTAACGGGTAAATATGGTTTAGCCATTGATAACCTCATCTCAGCACAACTCATCACCAGCGATGGTGAAATACGCGACATTTCAAAAAACAATCATGTCGATTTATTTTGGGCTATCAGAGGGGGAAGTGGTAATTTTGGCATTATCACTTCCTTTTTATTTCAAGCCCATCCTGTCGGCCCTGATGTACTCTTTTGCAGTCCTTTGTATGCGCTTGAGAAAGCTGAAACAGTATTAGTGCAATGGCGAGATTTTATGACAAAAGCAAGTCAAGATTTAACCTCCGTCGCCTTTATTTATCGTGTCCCCGTCAGTACTCATTTTCCTGAACACTTACATAATCAAGATGTCGTCATGCTCGCAGGCGTCCATATAGGAAAACAAAAAGAAGCAAAAAAACACATACAAAATCTTTGCTCTTTTGACGGTCTACTTCATGATGCCACCTCAGTCATGCCTTTTGAACAAGTGCAGCAATGGTTTGAAAATTGGAATAATGATGACGTCCAGCCACAACGCTTTTACTTCAAATCAATATATACAAATCAATTAGATAAACCAATTTTAAAAGAATTTATCAATGGCTTTCGATTAAGGCCGCTTTCCACCTGTAAAGGAAATGTATCATTTGTCATTCAATGCCTAAGAGGTGCCTTTAGAGACGTGCCAGAAGAAGACACCGCATTTGGCTCTAGAGAGCCCCACTTTATGTTAGAGTCCAATTTAGCTTGGATTGATGCACACTTTGATGACGCTAACATTGCCTGGGGACGAGCACTGTGGGATAGACTCGCCGCTTATTCAAATGAACATCGTATTTATATCAATCATTCCGGCGTTGAAGAAGATCATATTGGTCAGCTACCTTCTGTATTTGGAAAAAACTACAATAAGCTTAGAAAAATAAAGAAAAAATACGACCCAATGAATTTATTCCGCCAAAACGCCAACATTCCCCCCGCAGACTAAAAATAAAAAGAGACATCACTTTGCCTCACATCTATTCCGACATCTTAGAGTGTTATCCCTAAACTTATCAATGGGCACTCTCTGCTCCTAAAAGAAATGTACCCCAATTTTTCATTACGCATTAAAGAACACATCAAAAATAAAAGAACTTAACTATACTCAACAGCATGGAAGTTGCTCTCACTTAATCTATGTACATAAAAGCGATTTAATCATGCCCAATAAAATAACCCATTCAATTAAACTCCAACTCCAACTCGCCACCAGCGCTATTATCATATTACTGATCATTTACACTTACTTTAACCATCAAATTATCGAAACTGAAAACAACTTATTGTCTCTGGAAGTGAATGTATCCGATTCTTCAAATCGTTTATTAATGATGAGGCGACATGAAAAAGATTTTATGGCAAGGATGGATGAGCAATATACGCTATTATTACAACAACAGGGAGCACAGTTAAAACAAGGTGTCAAACAGATCGATAATTTACTCAAGGCCAATAATATCGTACTTAATTATAACAGTGGCAATATCATTACCAGTATCGATGCTTATCTCAATGCAGTTAATGAATTAGCTGTTGTCTTATTCAATATCAACGGACTCAACAATGATGGATTAAAACATCAATTTCAACTCGCCCTTATGGCACTGGAAAAAGACATTATCGACACACAAGATAGTCATATTCAACTCACTTTTTGGCGGGTACAAGACGATATTTATCATTTTTTTATTTTACATGAAGCCCAATATCAACAAAACTTTACTCGTGACATCGCTCAATTAACATCGCTATTCTCCACCCATCCCAATCGTAAAGTATTAACCAATAAGCTTCAAACCTTCACCACCCTTCTATTGCAATTAGCAGAACTTAAACATGTTGCAGGTATTGATGAACATTCAGGCTTAAAAGGATCACTTAGGCATAGCATTCATGCCGTCGAAAATGAGCTCAATATTCTCAACATAGAAATTCCATTGGCCCTCACAGATAAGCTCGACAACTTAGAAAACCTTAACCGTTTACTCATCCTCTTACTCTTTATTTCACTGATCTCCGTTTTATTTTATTTAACCCGTTCATTGACTAAAGTTGAAAACGATTTACGACAACTAAATATACGAGCGCAAACATCCAATAAAGCAAAAAGCGCTTTCCTAGCCAATATGTCTCATGAAATTCGAACTCCTTTAAATGGTATCATCGGCATGTCTGGCATTTTAGCAGAAACCAGACTCACTCCTACCCAGCAAGAATATCTCAACACCATAGAGACCTCTTCACAAACGCTGTTAATGCTGATTAACGATGTTTTGGATTTATCAAAGATTGAATCCGGTAATTTAGAAATCACCAGCAGTGAAACCAATGTCCGTGAAGTCGCCTATGATACACTCGCCATCATCGTCTCAAAAGCTATCGAAAAATCCATTAATTTAGAGGTCAACATTGATGATAATGTCGCCTTTAATGTTCGACTTGATGAACATCGATTACGTCAAATATTGATGAACCTGATGTCTAATGCGATCAAATTTACCCATTCTGGTACAATTACCATTCATACTAGTTTGAGCGACAAGCAGCAAAATCAATTACGACTCTATTTTGCCGTGACCGATACAGGAACAGGTATTGAAAAAGACAAACAAGACTGTATATTTTCTCCTTTTACTCAAGAGGATAACTCTATCACCCGTCAATTTGGCGGTACAGGATTAGGACTCAGTATTAGCTCACAGTTAGTGGAGTTAATGGGGGGGAAATTGGAGGTTGATTCAAAAAAAGGCCAAGGCAGCACTTTCTTTTTCACCATTGATGCCGAGCTTATCGATGAGCAGCCACCTCTTATTGCTCAAGTTCTCAACGACGCCTCTATCACTATTATTAGCGATGACAATGAAATTAATCAAGCATTAAGCAATAAGCTTCGCTACTATGGCGTGACAATCAATCAATGTTTAGCCAATATTCGTGATCCCCACACCTACCCACAAAATAATATAGTCATCTACCATTACCAAGGCGAAAGTAGCAATGATTTTTTCTTAGAATTAAATACCTTTCAAGATAAACATCCATCAATACCTTTTATTGTCTGTCAGCACATTCTTACACCCAGTATTGACTTTAAAGATCAAATCGATGGCATTATCAAATACCCATTACTGGGAACTCGACTCATCAACACCTTAGCCAGCGGCATCAAATATTGTCACTTGCGTGAAAATAAAACAGAAAATACGTCAATAGACACTGCCACTGAAACGAATACACATCCTTTATCCGCAGAAAATAAACAAGATTACGTGCTCATTGTGGAAGATAACTTAGTCAATCAAAAAGTGGTGTCTCTATTTTTGTCCAAAGAAAATTACCGCTATGAGATAGCCAATAATGGGTTGGAAGCCCTGGAAAAAGTCAAACAAGGCCTTCCTTTTAATTTAATCCTCATGGATTGCATGATGCCAGAAATGGATGGGTTTACTGCCACTAAAGAAATCCGTCAATACGAACAAGAAAACCATATACCACCCATTCCTATTGTGGCCCTGACTGCCAGTATTTTAGATCAAGATATTAAAATGTGCGCTGAAGTCGGCATGAATGATTACCTCTCAAAACCCATTCAAAAAGCCAAACTATTCGACATGATTAATAAATATCTAACCTCTTGCTAAATCAGCAAAAGCCAATTAAGCTGCTTTAACCCTGCAGACTATCAAGTTTTACATAAATAATTCAGCCCATAATCCTACGGTTTTAAGGGCTTTTTTAATTTTTATTGGGGTTATTTAACGCAAATTGATAAAAATCGATAAAAAAATTCGAAAAGTATTGCTATACTTGCGCGGAATTTTAGAACGTAACTCCAATAGAGTAAAAAAATGACTGATTTATCAAAGTACAGAAACATTGGTATCTTCGCTCACGTTGACGCGGGTAAGACCACTACAACCGAGCGTATCCTTAAGCTAACCGGTAAAATCCATAAAATCGGTGAAGTTCATGACGGTGAATCTACAACTGACTTCATGGAACAGGAAGCTGAGCGTGGTATTACCATTCAGTCTGCTGCTGTAAGTTGTTTTTGGAACGATCACCGTTTTAACGTTATTGACACCCCTGGTCACGTTGACTTCACTGTTGAAGTTTATCGTTCTCTTAAAGTCTTAGATGGTGGTGTCGGTGTATTCTGTGGTAGCGGCGGTGTAGAGCCACAATCAGAAACTAACTGGCGTTATGCGAACGAATCAGAAGTTGCTCGTATCATCTTCGTAAACAAGTTAGACCGTATGGGTGCTGACTTCCTACGCGTTGTTAAGCAAACTAAAGACGTACTAGCTGCTAACCCATTAGTTATGGTACTGCCTATCGGTATCGAAGATGAATTTAAAGGTGTGGTAGACCTATTAACTCGTAAAGCATGGGTATGGGACGAAACTGGACAAGCTGAAAACTACAAAATTGAAGATGTCCCAGCTGACATGGTTGATCTTGTTGAAGAATACCGTGAAATGCTAATCGAAACTGCCGTTGAGCAAGACGATGATCTAATGGAAGCTTACATGGAAGGCGAAGAGCCCTCTATGGAAGACATTAAGCGTTGTATCCGTAAAGGTACACGTACCATGGACTTTTTCCCAACGTACTGTGGTAGTGCTTTCAAAAACAAAGGTATGCAACTACTTCTTGACGCGGTTGTTGATTACTTACCATCACCAACTGAAGTTGATCCTCAGCCACTTACCGATGAAGAAGGTAACGAAACTGGCGAGCATGCATTAGTCTCTATTGATGAGCCTCTTAAAGCATTGGCATTCAAAATCATGGATGACCGTTTTGGTGCACTGACCTTCGTTCGTATTTACTCAGGTAAAATCAATAAAGGTGACACCATTCTTAACTCGTTCACGGGTAAAACTGAACGTGTTGGCCGTATGGTTGAAATGCAAGCCGATGAGCGTAACGAACTAGACTCAGCGCAAGCGGGTGACATTATCGCTATCGTAGGTATGAAGAATGTTCAAACAGGTCACACTTTATGTGATGTTAAACATCCTTGTACACTAGAAGCCATGGTCTTCCCTGATCCTGTTATTTCAATCGCTGTTGCACCAAAAGATAAAGGTGGCAGTGAGAAAATGGGTATCGCTATCGGTAAAATGATTGCAGAAGATCCTTCATTCCGCGTTGAAACTGATGAAGATTCAGGTGAAACCATCCTTAAAGGTATGGGTGAGCTTCACTTAGACATTAAAGTCGACATCCTTAAGCGTACTTACGGTGTAGACCTGATTGTTGGTGAGCCACAAGTGGCCTACCGCGAAACCATTACAAAAACCATTGAAGATAGCTACACCCATAAGAAGCAATCAGGTGGTTCAGGTCAATTTGGTAAAATTGATTATGTTATCCGTCCTGGTGAGCAAAATTCAGGCTTCACATTCAGCTCTTCAGTTGTTGGTGGTAACGTACCAAAAGAATTCTGGCCTGCGGTTGAAAAAGGTTTCGCTTCAATGATGGAAACCGGTACCGTTGCTGGCTTCCCAGTACTTGACGTTGAACTAGAGCTTACTGATGGTGCGTTCCACGCAGTCGATTCATCGGCTATCGCATTCGAAATCGCCGCTAAAGGTGCTTTCCGTCAATCTATGCCTAAAGCTGGCGCACAACTTCTTGAGCCTATCATGAACGTTGATGTATTCAGCCCAGAAGACAACGTCGGTGATGTCATTGGCGATCTTAACCGTCGTCGCGGCATGATCAAAGATCAAATGGCTGGCGTAACAGGCGTTCGTATCAAAGCTGACGTGCCATTATCAGAAATGTTTGGTTACATCGGTTCACTACGTACAATGACATCTGGCCGTGGTCAATTCTCTATGGAATTTGCTCACTACGCACCATGTCCTAACAGCGTTGCAGAAAAAGTGATTGCTGAAGTTAAAGAAAGAAACGCTAAGAAGTAATATTTAGCGCCATTCTTTAATTTGTATCAACCCCATAAATTACTTTATGGGGTTTTTTATTGCCTCTATGACTTTCCGCACTTTCAATTATTTCCTCAATAAACACAATAACATTACGGAATGTAAGCTTAAATTGATTGTTTTATCTCATATAAAAAAAAATATCCTATAATTATTATTCAATTGAGGGGATATAGATAAATCAAAGGTTTCAGTTTTTTACTGGTACACATATAATGGTTTCAACGGCCACAAATGAACCATTAACATTTATGCTAATCGTTCTTCAAATAAGAGATGCATCATGACTGATGGAAATCAAGCGCTAAAAAAAGCAGGGTTAAAAGTAACCCTTCCTCGAATAAAGATCTTAGAGCTCATGCAAGAGCCCGAAAACCAACACATCAGTGCTGAAGATCTTTATAAAAGACTATTGGATTTAGGTGAAGAAATTGGCCTTGCTACAGTATATCGCGTATTAAACCAATTTGACGATGCGGGCATTGTTACGCGTCATCATTTTGAAAGCGGTAAAGCCGTATTTGAACTTGCGACCCAACATCATCATGATCACCTTGTTTGCTTATCTTGTGGTAAAGTGATCGAATTTGCCGATGACATCATCGAACAACGCCAAGATGAAATTGCTGCAAAATACAACATAAAACTGACTAACCACAGTTTATATTTATACGGTGTTTGTGCCGATGGTCAGTGTAACCACGAAGCAAAATAATCAAAAAATGAAAACCAGCTAATTGCTGGTTTTTTTATAGAAAGATCATCCCCTATTTTGAATAATAAATTAATGGTTAAAAAGGCGATGGAAAATTTTGACATGATAACCTAAATAATAATCACGTTTAGTTTCATGCATCTTAATTTTTTTAAGCACTTGTTCATACTCTTTATTACCCGGCAATACCAAAGCCATCAATCCAGCTAAATGGTAGTCTTTACAGACATCCATGGCAGCATTAGCCGCTTCTGTCGCAAAACCTTGCCCCCAATACTCAGGTAAATAACGAAAAGCCAGTTCAACCTCATTATAACAACGAAGGTATTTAGGACCACAAAAACCAATAATACGCTCATCTTGCTTGTGTATAACGGCCCAACGACCATAATCAAACTCAGCATAAGTGGGTAAAGCGACATTGATAATAACCTGCCTCGCCTCTTCGACCGACTTTAATGGTGAGCCGGGCAAATGACTTAAAATTTTAGGCATGCTATTAAGTAAAAAAACCGCTTTAGCATCATCAGGGGTAAATCGGCGAAGATACAACCGATCTGTCTCTGTAACAACCATGCTATACTCCCAAACTTTCTACCCTTTAACTATAGGCGATATCATTTAATTCGCTAAACTCAGCTGGTTTAATAAAAAAGACAATGAGACTGACGCCACTCTTGCTATAGTTACAACAATCACATTCTTTGCATGTTGATAAAGGATCCTCCGATGACACCTATGCAAAAAGTTTTTTGGTTTATTGCTAGCCTTGGGAATATACTGGCTTTGACTCTCTGGCTACATATCAATGATCTTTCTTCCGCACTCATCTTTTGCTTTACATTACTCTATACGATAGTGGGATTTTATGATTTAAAATTCAGTAAACATAATTTAAATAGGCTTTATCCTAGTGTGGCCTATATTCGTTACTTTTTAGAATCATTTCGTGTTGAAATACAACAGTACTTTATCGCCAATGATGAAGAAGAAAAGCCCTTCAATAGAGAGCAACGCTCTTTAGTGTATCAAAGAGCCAAGAATGTCAGAGATACCATCGCTTTTGGTACTCAGCGAAATTTAATCGAAGAGAATTATTTGAGTGCATGGCACTCTCTCAGTCCTAAAACAGTTAAATCTGAAGCCAAACATATCTCCTTTGGCGGCGATGATTGCACACAACCATATCGAGCCTCTTACCTCAATATTTCAGCAATGAGCTTTGGAGCACTAAGCCGCAACGCCATTGAAGCCCTTAATTTAGGGGCAAAAAAAGCACATTGTTTTCACAATACCGGAGAAGGAGGCGTGAGTCCTTATCACTTAAAGCATGATGGCGATCTGGTGTGGCAAGTCGGTTCAGGTTTATTTGGTTGTCGAGACGAAGAAGGTCAATTCGATGAAGAGATGTTTAAAGCTATGGCTTGTAAACCTCAAATAAAAATGATTGAAATAAAACTTTCCCAAGGCGCAAAACCGGGACATGGTGGTGTTTTACCCGCCGCCAAAATCACTGATGAAATCGCCTCAATAAGGCATATTGTAAAAGGACAAGACTGTGTTTCTCCTGCTGTTAACCCTGAATGTACTACCCCGCTCGCGTTATTAACCTTCATTCAAAAATTACGTCAATTAAGTGGCGGCAAGCCCATTGGTTTTAAGCTTTGTGTTGGGAATCCTGCAGAATTTTTATGTATCTGTAAAGCCATGTTAGAAACCAATATTCTGCCCGATTTTATCACTGTTGATGGCGCAGAAGGTGGGACAGGCGCCGCTCCTTTAGAATTTAGTAATCATTTAGGCATGACGTGTCTTGAAGGTATTTACTTTGTTCATAATGCGCTCATAGGAGTCGACCTTCGCAACAAAATTCGCATTATTGGCTCAGGGAAAACCGCTTCCAGCTTCGATTTACTGACAAAAATAGCCTTAGGAGCAGACACAGTCAATGCCGCAAGAACCATGATGCTTGCCATCGGTTGTGTCCAATCAAGACACTGTAACACCAATCGATGTCCAACAGGTGTGGCTACACAAGATCCTGTTCGCAGTAAAGCAATCGATATCAATTTAAAAAGTGAACGTGTTATGCATTTTCACAATAACACCTTACACAGTTTCTATGAGTTAGTGGGAGCAATGGGGCTGGACGATCCAAGTAAGCTCATGCCTCAGATGATTAAAAAACGCACGCCAACAGGACTCGCGATTTCCCTCGGCAGTTTAGTGACTCATTTAACCTCTAAAGCGCTACTTCAAGATACTCATGATCTAGGTCCATGGCATCATTGGTGGAGTCAAGCAAAGAGCCATGAATTTGTCTCCGATGATTTGTATATTTTAACCCCACAGGAATACATTTCTCACAATGTCAGCAGCAGGAAATAATTCCTAATAAGCGCCCATTGCCACAATCGATATATTCTGACAATGGGCTCACCTATTATTTGTCCTTTTTAAGCGGCAACTGACTGAGATACTGGATCAATTGACTGAGTTGCTCTGGTGTTTGTGAAGTCGAGTTCACAAGATACTGACCATTAACTAATAACGAAGGCACGCCACGAATACCAGATAGTTGAGTTTGAAGATCATAATTTGAAAGGGCTAAACTAGCATCAGCCGATGCTAACGCAGCCTTAACCTCATTGACTTGTAATCCTTGTTTAACAAAAAAATTGACTACATCTTGCTCATTTTTAAAGTCACCTTCCTGCATATGAATACGTTTAAAAATAGCGCTATGTACTTGACGAACGACCTTAAACTTTTGAGCCAAAAAATACGCTTTTTGGCTCAAAATCCAAGGTTCTCTACCGGCCCCAACAGGGGTTCTGACAAAAGTGATATTTTTTCCTAATAAACGTGCCATTTCATCAAATGTCGCATCTTGGCGATAACAATGTGGGCAGTTATAAGAAAAAAACTCTCGCACTACAGGCTGTTGCTTTTCTGGGATCCCAGCAATACGAGTATAATCTTTCCCTTCAATATAACGAGTCTGATTTGCATAGCTCATTGCACTCATGAAACACATCAAAAAAATAAACAATAATGCTCTTATCTTCACTGTTTTTCTCATATATAACACCATATTAACTTGATAAAAATTAACAATAATCTAGCATATTAATGGGGGCATTAAACTGGTATTCAAAACCGAGATCTTGAGTAATTAAACGACCATCGACTGTTTTTCCCGCCACATCCTCATTATTAAATACCGGCATAGCCACATTCAAATGAGTCGATGCCGCTTGATAAAAACTGGCACGACTCGGATGCTCTAAGGCACAAAGATTATAAACAGGCTGCACTTTTTTAGCAGAAATAACTTTCAGAACCGCTTGCACACAATCTGTCAAATGCACTAAATTCACCGGCGTCCTTCCACCGGAAATATTTTGCTTTCCAGATAAAAAGCGTCCCGGATGACGTTTAGGCCCCACCAGTCCAGCAAAGCGAAGAACACAAGTTGGCGCCATATCTGAAAACACTTGCTCAGCTTCGAGTAAATATTGACTTGCTATTGAGTGTATTTCTGCATCTGCTTCAGTTGCTATTTGATTCTGTGAAGGATAAACCCCTGTACTGCTAATAAAAATAATACGTTGATATTGACAGTCCACTACCCTTTGCTTTAATCGTATTAACCGCCTTAAATAAGCATCAGGATCTCGCCTAAACCCTGGAGGCACATTAACCACTAAACAATCGCTGTCTAGCTGAGGCAAACCAGCACTAAGTGTCTCACTATCATCTAAATCGACACAAAAACCCGAGATCCCCTCTTGTTGCAGTAGCAATGCTTGTTCTTCTGTCCGTTTCGAACCCCTGACGTCAAAACCTGCCTTCACAAGCGCCTTGGCTAAAGGCAGACCAAACCACCCACATCCCACAATACTCACCGACTTTATCATCGTTTCACTTACCTTTTATCATTCGATACTTGTGATACTTCACTGAGTTTACCAACATACATCTTAATAACTACCCTTAATAGCGACATTTCAATCGATCGGATAATTATTGCAGCACTATGTTCAACACCTTCTACAATCAATACTTGTCGCCAGTGAAACATTGGTGATTAACGGATCAATCAACAATTAAGTCATTTATTTTGTTTACTTAAATAAGGAATAAATATGTCTATACTCATTCGAAGCCTCACGATTATCTTACTCTTAGTCGCCAGTTTTGCCTATTCAAACCCCAATCAAGAGACTGTAACAACACAGCAAGGATCAGAAGTAAACTGGAACGAATTACAACATGTTTTTACCGATCTCATTTTACAAGGAGAATGGATTTCAGAAATATCAGCGCGGCAAAATATTACTAATAGCATGACAGAAATCGGCATCAGTTCCGTTGGAGTCAGCTGTTCATCCAGAGACGGAAGTAAAGACTGTTTTTGCCCAGGTGGCTGCTGGCGTAGTGAAACAGATTGCGGTTGCGACTAACATTAAAGCAAATAAATAAACAAAAATAACCCATTAACATATATTATGTAACAATAATGTTTTTGCGTTTAAACCTAAGCACTTCTAGGGTTAATGAGAAAGGTAGTAAAATTTCAGGAGGCAAAATGTGTCGGTTAATAGTTTTTAGTATATTGCTTTATTTTGCCTTATTGATTATTCCCTTTAAAGTCGGTGCAAAGTTTGAAACCGACTTTAGTCAAAATGTCAAAGTCACCATATTAAATAATACAGAACAAGATATGTTAATCAGCTTTTTAGCCGATGGTTGCACCGATATCACAATTGCAATAACGAAAAACAGCTCAATATCACACAATCATCCACGACACCCAGCCCATTCATGGTACAGCCATCCCATGTCAGAAAATCCATACAGACATTGCCAAGTGCGTATTCTTGAGCCTAATCAAACCACCTCTTATGAATATAAAGGTGTAGGTTATACTATTGAAACAGATAGGTTGATTGCTTCATACGCATTTAAAAACAGCATACAAAAAAACCTTCGAAACGTCACTTTCACAAACTATGTTTACCATGAAAATAGTCAGTATACTCTACCTATCTCGACCAATACTAGCCAAGACACTTACCTATCAATCACACAAGATAATCCACAGAATAAACTCAGCACAAGCATACTTCAACTCAGTCCTTAGCCGTCTCTTGTACTCCCTATGCTTTTTCCTCATTCGCCATCATGCTACACTCGTGGTTACTTTTACTTATTTTGATTGATATCACTTTATGAAACAGTTGCTCGATTTTTTACCCTTAGTTATTTTCTTTGCTTTTTACAAGATTTACGATATTTATGTGGCCAGTGGTGCACTGATTGTTGCCACAGCCCTGCAATTAATCGTCACTTATATGCTGTATAAAAAGCTTGAAAAAATGCATGTCATCACATTCGCTATGGTCGCGGTATTCGGCTCAATGACGTTGTTTTTTCATGATGATGCCTTCATTAAATGGAAAGTCACCATTGTTTACGCGTTATTCGCAATAGGGTTAATCATCAGTCAATTGATTAATAAGCCCGTCCTTAAGAGTATGCTTGGAAAAGAACTGATAGTGGCCGACAAAATATGGACCCATGTTACTTGGTATTGGGTGCTCTTTTTCATCGCCTGCGGTCTACTCAATATTTATGTCGCTTTTAGCCTACCTCAAGAGACTTGGGTTAATTTTAAAGTCTTTGGCTTAACCGCCCTGACCCTAATCAATACGGTTGTTACCATTGTTTACCTTTATAAAAACATGTCTGAAGAGCAGCGTAAGGAATTAAAATAATGTGGTACATGATTTCATCTCAAGATAATGACAATAGTTTAGAAAAAAGAAAGTCCGCTCGCGAAGCACACCTTGCAAGATTGCAGCACCTAACAAATGAAGGTCGACTACTCCTCGCAGGACCTCATCCGGCTATTGATAGCGACACACCAGGTGATGCGGGTTTTACCGGCTCATTAGTGGTGGCCGACTTTGATTCCCTTGAACAAGCCAAAGAGTGGGCAAATCAAGACCCTTATTTTGCCGCGGGTGTCTATCACAGTGTTATCGTTAAACCTTTTAAACGCGTACTCCCCTAATTCAAAGGAATCATGTTTTGAAAATTGTTTCATTTAATATCAATGGATTAAGAGCAAGATTGCACCAACTTCAAGCATTAATCGATACCCATCAACCCGATATCATTGGGCTGCAAGAAACCAAAGTTCATGATGAAGCCTTCCCGTTAGCAGATGTAGAAGCCATGGGCTACCATGTGCACTTCCATGGAGGAAAAGCCCATTACGGCGTGGCAATGCTCTCTAAACAAGCACCAGAAAAAATCCAAAAAGGCTTTCCAACCGATCTTGATGATGCTCAAAGGCGCATGATAATGGGTACCTTCATGCAAGACGATGGCAGGCCTTTAACGGTATTGAATGGCTATTTCCCTCAGGGAGATAACATTAATCATGAGACAAAATATCCCGCTAAGCGCCGGTTTTATCAAGATTTAATGCACTATTTAAATGAGTACCATAATCCGGAAGAAGACATTGCTATTATTGGTGATATTAATATTTCACCAACCGATCTTGATATCGGAATTGGAGACGTTAACGCTAAACGTTGGTTAAAAACAGGGAAATGCAGTTTTCAACCGGAAGAACGTGAATGGTTAGCCAATTTACTAGACTGGGGCTTAATCGATACTTTCCGTCAGCTTCACCCAAATAGAACAGAGCGGTACTCATGGTTCGATTATCGCAGTAAAGGCTTTGTTGATAATAGAGGGCTGCGTATCGACGTGGTACTGGCCACCACCTCACTTGCAGATAAATTGACTGAAAGTGATGTGGACTATAACCTCAGGGGCATTGAAAAGCCCTCTGATCATGCGCCTATCTGGAGCAGTTTTAACTAAGGTCTTATTCAAAAAAATGCACTTTCACGTCATCAACGCAAAAGTGCATTGTTATTTATACATCACTCAAACTGACATCCAATCAATCTGTGATTTGCGTATTTAACCTTTTAGAACTTAAACTCACCAATTGCCCCGTCAAGATACTCATACACAGCCCTAAAGCGCCTCCAATCATTAAAGGAGGAATAATCACTGCTAATTCACCTGCTAAAGCAAAACACACACAGCAACCAATAAATGTTCCCGGAATAAACGCCAAACGACTGTAACTGGCTTGCAGACACATTGCCGCGGTTACTAGCCCCGTCATTGCATAGCCAATAATAGGAGAGATAAAAAAACCACTGACACTAATAATCAGCCAGCCCCAGAGCACACCGGATACATTGGTCGCCCAAGCCATAAACATACCTTTAAGACCAGATAAAGGCTGAGCAAAGAAGGTACTGCATCCCATGAAGCCAAGCCAAGTTACCCAGTTGAACATATCAGCCACCCCGGCCCAAACAACCGCTAACAATCCTGCTGAGATAGCCACTGCCCAACGATTTTTCATAAACGACTCCTGCCTTTGGTGATAACCGTCTTCCTCTTTTAACCTACTCACTTAAATACCTTCTATTTTTTAAAAAAGCATTGATGCATGGATATGCGTGTTTTAGGTAAAATAAGCCGGAAGTGAAATGTTATGTCACCATTATTCTCTATTGTTATTATCTTGAAGTACCAAAATGAACCACTTAAAAAACTTAACCTGTGACTGTATTAGATACCGCTGATTTAATGTGGTGACAAATTACCTTTTTTTGACATAAAAAACACGTATTAATACACATTAAAGACAATTAAACAGCATGATCGGTAAAAATTCCGTCATAAAATAACCTTTATGGTAGATAATACAAAAATAACGAGACAAAAAACAAGTAACAAGACAGCTAAAAAGACAGGAGCATCAGCGGCTGCTCAGTAATAAACAGAGAGTCATAGATAGCATCTTCCCTATTCAAACCGTTAATGATGAAATAGCAAATTTCAAGGCTTGGATAAATGAAAAATAAATGGAAAGATGAAAGATGTTGCGATTAAGTATTTATCAAATTATTTTGGTTGGTTTAAAGAAATCACTCAAAAGCGAGATAGTCGGCAAATATTACAATTAGCTTATGGAAGACAACAATATAAGAGCCTGTAAGTAATGTTGTGGCAGGTAGGTAGTGTTCGTAATTCTGTGCCATTTCCGTACAATAGTTAAAAACAGGAATGACACAAAATAACAAACACTTACCGCATACCACTCGCTGACATTAAATTATGCTCTAATGACATTTTTATGTTCGACTTTATCAGGTACATTACTGACATTCAATTCACGATTGGCTCTTTGATTTTCCTCAAAAATCATTACTGCCAATCTGGTCACCCCTTCATGTAATTGGGTGCTTATTTCAGCTAAATTTTCTGTATCCTCTGCAGCCTCAGCAATACAAATAGCGGAAACCATCTCTAAAACTTGAAAACTTTTACGAATACGATCAATTAAAGGAGCATCTTCTTTTTTTTCCGCAGAAATAAGCAACTGCATAATAGTTTCAATTAGCTCATTATCCTTATCTTTTAGCTCAGTATCCTGAGAATTTTTTTCAACGTTACTCATTAATTCACTCCAATAAAACCTTTTAATATAAATCAGTTATAACTACTAAGAAATATACTTATGTGCGACTAAAACTAGATCGCCTTGAATTATTCATCACTGAAGACAACTGTTGCGAACTTTTAGGCCTAGATAAACTTGCAGTACTGTTACTTGAAGTATCAGCACTATTCTTATTTGTGCTGTCCGCTAACTTTTTCTTCTCATCAAAAATCATTAACGCTAAGCTTTTCATTTTTTGCGCAACTTCATCTGATATTTGCGAGGTATTATCCAAACTCACGGCAACTTCAGCAATGCAAGCAGCATTTAGCCTTTGTAATACATCAAACGCGTGCTGCGCTTTTTCAGTATCGGACAATTGAATATCATTGGTACAAGACAATAACACTTCAATCAACTTACGAAGAGAAACCTCTTTTTGAGCTTCCAGTTTTTTTATCTCATCTCGATTCATAATAATTCTCTAAAAATGATAATTAAGGTTCTTTTTCATGTAACAGATAATGAGCAGCTTTAACTTGATCACTCAAATCATGCTGCTCCTTTTGCTCCGTTATGCTGTTGCGAAATCACTGCTACTCAGATCAAAACTAGATTGTTGATGAACATTTCGATTTGATTCAATCACAGCCCGTTCATTACCTGCTTGTGCCATTTCATCAGCCAATAAAAACATATTGGTAAAGTTCATTTGGCCTTTGATATGTGAGTATGAACTTCCAACAGCTAAACCAACAGGATAAGTAAGAGCTCTACCAGCGTGCCCTAACCCCAAAACTCCATGCCCCAATACTTCTGTAAGTCCTGTCATACCTTTAGCGGTAAGATAAGTGCCAGCAAGAGGAAGTGTTCCCAGTATTGCTCCTCCACTTTGCCCTCCTCTAAGGAGTACATCACCACCAAAGGCCGCCAATTCTGTCCCAGCTAATCCCAAGCCTGCTACAACACTGGCTCCTGCCATCGCCGTGCCACCAACCACGCCTGATAACACAGCCCCTGTTCCTCTAAGGGC